>PBAS01000043.1 GCA_002716625.1 Phycisphaeraceae bacterium
AATATCTATACGGTTCTGATGTTTATCGCCTTGGCCGCAATCGTTTTTGGGATTGCCTTTATATGGATTCGCAGCTCACAGCTATTCGATAGCCCGCATCCATTTGAGCTTAAGTCGGTGAGCACCGCTATCCATCAGTTTGTTCGAACCTTGGTTTAGAACTGCGGCATTTTCAGTATGGTGCCGGATAGCTAGGCCACCATCAAGAATTAGAAACGCCATCTTGGCTGCGGGCAATCGATAAATTTATATGCTATATGCAACCGTCTGGAGCCACTTGGGGACCGTATCACTGGTATCCTCGTGATACCTCAGGGCCAGCCAGACGAGACAGGGGTAGCTACCGTTGTTTCTTGACAACCTTCTTAGTTGGTTCAGCGTCGATATGGGTATCGACTTGGGTACGTGCAACACACTGGTGTGCGTACGTGGTGAAGGGATTGTTCTTAATGAACCAAGCGTGGTTGCAGTTAAGAAGGGGACAAATCACGTCTTACAGAATGGTAATGCAGTGGGATGGGTGGCGAAGGAAATGCTCGGTAAGACGCCAGGGTCAATTACTGCCATTCGTCCACTTAAAGACGGGGTGATCAGCGACTTTGAAATCACAGAAGCAATGCTCAGCTATTTCATTCGCAAGGTCAATGGTCGCCGCCCCATGGTTAAGCCCCGTGTGGTGATTGCGGTTCCCAGCGGTATTACCGCAGTCGAAAAGCGAGCGGTACTTGAATCGGCCGAACGTGCCGGATCGCGGCGGGTCTATCTTGTTGAAGAACCCATGGCCGCAGGTATTGGGGCCAATTTGCCAATTGTCGAGGCAACAGCTTCCATGATTGTTGACATTGGTGGCGGCACAACGGAAGTGGCCATTATGAGTCTTGCCGATATTGCTCAGTGCGAATCCATTCGGGTTGCAGGTGATGATATGGATGAAGCCATCATCAACCATATGAAAAAAGCATACAACCTGATGATCGGTGAGCAGATGGCTGAACGGGTTAAAATTGAAATTGGTTCGGCCTCGAGTGACGAAGAGGAGCGGACGATGGATGTCCGGGGCCGGGACATGATCTCTGGGCTTCCTCGCAAGACCATAATTACAAGTGAAGAGATTCGACAGGCGTTGCAGGAGCCGCTTTCTGCCATCATCGAAACAGTGACGCGAACACTTGAGCGGGCCCAGCCTGAACTAGCAGCGGACCTTGTGGATAATGGTATTGTGTTAGCTGGTGGTGGGGCGATGTTGCGAGGCATAGAATCAGTCATTTCCCAAGCTACCGGTTTAGACGTGCGAATTGCTGATGATCCAATTACCTGTGTTGCCCGCGGTACCAGCATCTATCTGGAGCACCTGGAAGAATGGAAGCAAACCATGGACAGCGACTTGGATGATTAACTCCACTGATTAATCTTTGTGGATCTACCGTTTCATATCCAATAACAAGAGTTGGGTTCAGCATTCTTACTCGTCATTTCTCGGGTTTTGTCATGATTGGCCTATGAATTACTGGCGGACCAATCCCAAACGCGTATTGGTTGCCATCGTGGCGTTACTGTTTATTTGTAGCATAATGCCATCATCTGCTGCTAATTGGATCTGGAGTACGCCACAAGATCCTTTAATGGCGGTAATCTCCCCCCTGACTAAACAATTGCACAGGCTTTCAATTTCCATTCGTCCACCACATGACAAGAGATTTTCGGTTGATTTAGATCTGCTCAAGGAACGCGATGAACTCTATTCGTATAATCTGATTCTGCAACAACAGTTGGAACGGGCTAACGACAGGATCTCCCAACTTGGCGCTGTCCGCAAAAAGTCCGTACTTAGCCAGTCTGCCGGGTTACTGTTTGCATCTGTGGTTTATACAAACACCAACTTGCCACATTCGACTCTGACAATCGACAAAGGATCCTTTCATGGCGTTGCTACTGGGCAGGCAGTTGTATTGAGAGAGTCTCTTCTTGGGCGCGTGAGCCATGTTGGACACAATGCGGCTACTGTGACGCTGATCACCCAGCCGAAAATGCACCTGGATGTTCATCTTGTACCTAGTGAATCGACAACAGGTACGTCGGTTACCGTGACCCAGGTTTTATTTGATGACGATATCAATGCATTTGTGACCATCATGGATGCATCTGAACACAACAGCATCCAGATTGGCCATGCCGCCATTCTGGTTGACGTTCGTTGGCCACTGCAAGCGCAGAAATTTGTGGTCGGTTATGTGGCCAGCATGGAGCCCCAGCCAGACCACCCCCTGCTGCAGAAGCGGGTGGTGATCAAGCCAGTTGTCGATATGAACCGGCTAGCCGAGGTTCTCGTAGTGATCAATCCGATATTAGACTAGTTTTGTTTGCGTCACGTTTGTTTGCGGACTTGCCTATGCGTCACGTCATATTTTCCTTGACCCTGTTTGTGCTACTCACCCTAGAACTGGGGCTTAAACAGCTTTTGGTCATTCCGCGCGATGGTGGTGTTACGCCAAGTTTTACATTGATTCTGATGGTTTATGTCGCTTTATCAGCACCGCGGTTGATCGTTATCTGGTCAGCCGTGGTAATTGGTTTGTGTATTGATTTCGTCAATCCATTGCCATTTATCAATGATCGTGGGATCATTGCAGTGCCGCTGATCGGGCCGAGTAGTCTTGGCTTCTTGGCGGGTGCAATCGTTGTTCTGGAGCTACGAAGTCTTGTGTTTCGCCAATCTCCAGTTGCAATTGGGGTTTTGGTCATTATGTCTGGGCTTATTTATCACTTGGTGGCTGTTGCGCTATTGACACTGCGAGGCATCCCATGGCTACCGACAGATGCCATTGCCCATTGGGACATTAGTGGCCAGTTGGTCCGCCGGTTCTTTGAATTGATCTATTCATCTTTGATGAGCCTGCCTGTTGGCTTTCTATTATTGAAGTTGGATCCACTTTTTGGATATGGGCTGCCAGTACGGACAGCGAGATCAGGCACAACCTAATGGACAATGAAGCCAAGAACGATCAAACGGAGATTTGGCATCCACCTCGTGGTATCAAGTCGAAAATAATCGCATGGCTGCTTTTGTTCGTCGTGGCTGCGGGATGTTTTCTGATGATTTTTGCTGTTATAAATGCTTTGGGCACATTGCGCTAATCGCCATAACCATTAGGATTCGACTGGAACCATTTCCAAGCCGTTTGAACGATGGCATTGATATCGGTGAACCGTGGGTTCCAGTCAAGTTCTTCTTTAATCTTGGATGCATCGGCATAGAGTTGGGGGGCATCGCCATCGCGACGCGAGCCGATCCTGCATGGGATATCCACTCCGCAGATTCTTTTGGCTGCATCCAGGACTTGCTTGACGCTATAGCCCTTGCCAATCCCCAAGTTGTAGAAACGCTGGTCACCATCCCTTAAGGCGGTCATTACAGCGATGTGCGCTTGTGCAAGGTCTTCAACATGAATGTAATCGCGGATACAAGTGCCATCTGGCGTATTGTAGTCATCACCAAATATGGTCATTTCATTGTTCGACTCCTTGCCAATGGCGGCAAACAATAGATTTGGGATCAAATGTGTTTCGGGCCTATGATCCTCACCAAGAGACCCATCTTCAGCGCAGCCTGCAACATTAAAATATCGTAGGAACGCGTACGCAAAGCTATCATGTGCACGTGCATAATCACGGATTAGTTGTTCGCCGATGAACTTGGTCCAACCATAGGGACTGATCGGTTTTTGGGGCAAGTTTTCGGTCAGTGGTATCGTCTTTGGCTGGCCGTAAGTAGTGCATGACGAACTAAAAACAATTCGACGTACGCCAGCTGTCTCCATGGCCTGCAGGAGGCTTAATGTGCCGCCTACATTAACTTGGTAGTAAGTGAGTGGTTGTTCTATCGATTCACCCACGTAGGCCAATGCCGCAAAGTGCATCACGCATTCAATCTTATGAAGTGAAAGTAACTCGCAAATATCATTTGTTTGATTCAGGTCAAGTTGTGAAAATGCGACCCCCATGGGTACGGCTTGTTGATGGCCGCGATATAGATTGTCCATCACCACCACGTTGTGCCCGGCAAGATGAAGAGCTTGGGCCGCATGCGATCCGATATAACCTGCACCACCAGTAACCAGTACATTCATATACTCAATCTCGTTGGTCTTTTGGCTACGGATCCACCGTTGGGTTCGCGTGTTTTAAATGCCACTTCTTTGATCTCCCGCTATACGAGATTATTTTCTTATTCGGTTTTCGGCGTCCGATCCCGTCCCAATATTGCAACTGCATACGTTAAGATTAATCCCCCAATAATGACTCCAGCGGATATCGCCATCTGTCGGCTATTCGGGTCAAAATATCGGGTAGGGAAATCCTCACGTGCTATGACCTTTCCCGTCGTCTGCATGACCAGTTGTTCCTCAACCTTTTCTACAATATCACCCTTGAATACGGCGTCCACTTCTGGAGGAACCCCTTCTTGAAAGGGGTACAGTCCCACAACTGCACCCATCAATAACCCAAGCAAGGCTCCCAGCGTCGCCTTCTCGTACCGGGCTAGGAGGAGACGCAATATGTTGCTGACCACTGCAATACCGATCAATACTCCTATGCCAACGGGCAGCACCACGTGAAGGGTTGGTTGTATGGCTGCCGTGAGATCATGTGCTTTGAGGGCTTGCTTCATTGCATCCAGCCCCGTCAACAAGGGCACATAAGCACCTAGAACGAGGAGCAGGTAGCCTCCGCTTACACCAGGCAAGATCATGGCGCTGGCGCCAGCTACTCCTGCAACGAACATCATGGCCAAGCCACCTTCACTTGCACCACTATCGTTTCCTTGACTCTGTGCCAAAACCAGTGCGATCATTGCGATCAATCCCACCGCCGCACTTACCCACACACTAAAACTGTGTGTCCCAATTAACTTCCATACCACGGGTATGCCGCCAAGCGTCAAACCGATGAATAAACTGTACATAATCCAGCGATGTTCAATGACCAGCGTTTTGACGGGGCCGGCAAACGAAAGAACAGCAGCTCCTGCGGTGATCGCCACGGTCATCAACAAGACGAGGGACTGGATCCGAAACCGTAGTGTTGTGATTTCGGCTACTGCGCGAATAAATCTTGGGTAGACACCTGCCACTAGTAACATGGTTCCGCCACTGATACCAGGTACTAGGTTAGCAAGTCCCATTAATATCCCCCCAAAACTACTGCGAACAATAAGTTGAGGTAACGGTAGGCGATCGTCTGGTAGAGGACTATTTTTGGTAGAGGAAATTGTGCCAGCCATGCCATCTTTATCGGGCACGTCGGCCTATAAGGCCAGTTTATCAATGAGAACGGCGGCGCTTGGTATCGGTTTAAATCCGATAAGGTCTAATCACGTATATATCTGCCACGGCCGGAACTCCACCCTAGGATCCTGTCACTTCATTTAGGGTTCGAAGTAAATTAAGACCTATGATCTGTTCGCAGTCCTGCTTGCTGAAGAACGGCATCTTGTAGAAAAGATTGTAAGTTTGCGGGAAAGTCAACCAATCAAGGCAGGGCGTATAGTCTGAACCCCACAGTAATCGTTCAACACCAAAAGCATCTGCCAAAACTTGCACATAGGGCCAAGCAGCCGTGTGTGGGTAGTCGTGTCGTGGTTCGGTTATACCGTAAAAACCGCTGAGTTTCACTTGTACACCTGGATACTTGCTCAAAGCTATGACCTTTGACAAAGCTATAGATGCTTGATCGGGACTGGGTGGGCTGCTGGTCCTTGGCGGAGAACCCATATGACCAATGACCAGACGGAGTGATCGATGCCGGTCAAGAATTGGATTCCACGCACTCCAATCTCCACCCTTGACAACCACGCTGATCAACCAATGCCGCTCAGCCAGCCAAGCCCAGATCGCTTCAGGTACATTAGGTAATGCTGCATCCTGTTCAGGGCGCGTATACATGACTAACCCGACAAACCCTTGCTGTTGCCATCGCTCTAGGTCGCTTAATGTGGGCGGTGTCAGTGGGTTCACATAGGCCATCGGTTGGATCCAACTGTATTTGGGCTTGATTCGGGCAAGGTAATCATTATTTCCCACGTAGCCGGGGGCGCCTTCAAAGCCAATGATCAGGGTGGCCACCACATCATGTTCACGGGCCAGTGAGTCGTAACACTTCACCTCATCTACATTGACACCCGGTCGGCCGGTAAAAAAACCGTCGAATCCATTCTCAATAAGATGAATATGTGAATCTGCACGATGTGCCATGGGAGTCCTCGAATCTGTATGATTGATTTTCAAGCTTAGGTAATAGTAACTACATCCGATCACCATATTAAAGGATTCCATCAATGCCACCAGTCAAAGTCGCCTTGCTGGGATGCGGTCTTTACCAAAATGCCCATGCGACACGGCTACAGAATCGAGGCGATGCTTGTATTGTGGCTGTCTACGATATTGACTTGGCGAGAGCCCATGAATTGATCGATCGCAGTCTAGCGGGCCAGAACCCACCCCCTGAGGTGTTTTCTGATCCAAGTCACATGTACGATTCGGTTCATCCCGAGGCCGTTTTTATCGCTACGCCGCACACGTTGCATTACGATCATGCTGTTCAGGCACTGGACGCTAGTTGTCACGTCTATACTTGAAAAACCGATGGTCACGCAGGCCCAAGATGCATATGAGCTATCCGATAAGGTCTCCAAGGCAAGTAAAACCCTCGTCGTTGGCTACAACACGCCTTGTACACCTGAGTTTGAGTACCTGCGTTCGTAAGTGGGGAACAAGGTGTATGGTCGACTGAAACTTGTTGTGGGACACATGAGCCAGGACTGGCTCGAGCCAATGCGGGGTACATGGCGTCAGGACCCGAAGTTGTCGGGGGGGCTGACCTATGATTCGGGGGCGCATATTCTCAATAGTCTCGTTTGGGTTGTGCAGTCTCCCATAGCTCGGGTTTTTGCATTTCTAGATCACTGCGATAGTCCGGTGGATGTGAACTCATCGATCAACATATGCTTTGAAAACGGGACACTTGCGGCAATTGGTATTGGTGGTGACTGTCCCCAGGTCGGGGACCATATGTCTTTTATGTTTGAACATAGAAAAATTGAGATTGATCCTTGGTTTGGTGGTTGGATTAATGTGTATGACCGACATGGGCGCATAAAGTATCCACAGGTTACTGGTAAGATGCAGTATCCAGACGATAATTTTATTGATGCGATTCTTGGCCAGGATGATCCGCGGACCAGTCCCGCCGACGGTGTCATTCAAAGTGAATTAATGGATGCAATCTACGAGTCGGCCCGCACAGCCGAGGAGACGGCCATAGTTCCTTATTAGAACATTGGTCCCAGTCTGAAAAATCCACAGCACATTCTTCAATGTTGTGAAAATTTACTAGCCGTACTCGTTTCCACCTCGATTGATCATGCGGTTCGATGGGAGTAGGTGCCGCCAGGTACCTACATTGAATGCGTTGGGCTCGGTTACTTATGAGGTGATCATCAAGGGTAGTATCATCTACGTTGTCTGGATCAGTTGCCTTTTGGCGTCGGGGCGTTTTGATGTGGAGGTGCTTGCTAGTCAAGTGCTGCTACTGGCAGTTTGCAAAGAGGGGTTACACGCTCCTTCCTGGAAAACAGGTGGTCAACATTTTTCTTGAACCGGTCATACGGTATCATTTCCACTGCCATCGACTTGGGCTGATTCCTTCCGAATCACTACGCATATCTGCCGGTGTGTTACCGCCATTGTATAGTTCGACGCGTTGATTTCTATCTTGCATTACTTTGCGGACGGCATCTGAAACTTTGGCCAGCTTATCCGGGTCCCATGGTTCGACTTTGTCGCATGGCCCAGACCATGTTGGACGGTAGGCTAAGCCCAGCATCTCACGGTTTCGGTTACCCTGATTGGGGTAGTTGCCATGGAAAACATTTTGATTAATCAATACGGCTGAGCCTGCCTTGCAGGTGACCATTACCTGTTCGGGGTGTTCCCTGTACCGCAGGTAGGGATTGGCATCATTATGGAAACTCAAGTGTGACCGAGGGATCACACGAAATGGCGCAGTGTCAGCCGTTAAATCCTGAAGGTAATAGAGTACACGGACCAATCTTGGGCAGCTTTGTTCAGCCCCGAATATTTTAGAGCCCCAGGGTTGACCATCGCAGTGTAAGTTGATGGCCGGGCACCCTGGTTCGGAACATGCATAGTCATAGGTCATCAAAATAGGATCACAGCCAAAAATTCGATGGAGAAAGGTGACCATTGGTGCGTGTGCGATCAACTCGGTAATGGCCCCACCCGCCCACTGGATATCATTGAAGCATTGCTTCTTGTCGGTGTAGTCTGTGCCCCTTGTTTCAATCTTGGTTAATTCGATCCGTAGACGTGCCATGTGATCCGGATTCAGCAGATCCGGAATGACAGCATAACCCTCGACCTCTAAGTGCTCGATTTGTTGGCCTAGTGCCAGTGTGGCCCAGTCCGTGTTCACAGGATTGACAATCATGCGCTTCCTATTCGAATGGTTTCTAACGTGGGCTCCATGAGACGTCTGGGTCCAAGGGATACATGGGCCGAGGGATTCGAGTGTAATCTTCGGGTACAGGTATTTGTGGATCGAATCCTGGGCTATCCACCATGAGAATCCTTTCTGCCACGTCCTTGTAAGTTTCAAGCGGGTTAAGCCCTTCCTTGACCACAATAAACTTCTTCTTCTGTGGGTCGATGCCCAGGTCTTCTAGGAATGTTGGACCACCAAACTTGCCAGCCCGTTCGATCAGTATGATCTGCACGCCCCGACCTGAAACAACGGCTATTTTACCAACGGCGGTCTCGTATCCGGCGTGTATTTCCGTGTGCCCACTGACATCCCGGTTCAAAGTTCTGACTACCCCTTCGAATTCCAGTGGTGGGTTGTTCTTCTTGCAAATATTCCCTCCTATCGTCACCTGAACGGTTTGACCAACTCCTGCTTGCGTTGCAGTGGCCGCCGCTTCAGGGTCTACCACGCCAACGACGACAGAATTCACAATGCTATTTTCATAGAGATATCGTGCTGTCGAGACGACATCGCCTGATGCGCCGCCAAGGGTACAGTCAGCCAGTTCATTTAAAACGTATGGTCCACCTCCATGCTCATTGCCAATGTGTACCGCTTCAGCCGGTGTATACATTGGAAAACGAAACTGGTCTCGCAGGCTCCACATCTTCTCTGAAAGCTGCCTGGCGAGCTTATCCGCCCCTGCCTGGTCATTCCTTGTATAAACCATGACACTGGTCCCTTGGGCCGATGTGTCTGCCCATGGGTAGCCTACAAAGAATGAACTGGTCACCACGTTGGTTTGACGGTCGATTGCCTCAAGTTCGGCGCGTAGTGCATGAATCGGTTCACTTCTATTCTCAGCGGGGGTCATCATGGGCAATTTGATGAACGATCTTCGGATTGTGTAAGGAGTCTTGATCAAGTTCACAAGGTGGCGTGCTGTCATTTGTCCAACTTTGTATTGATCCACATGGGGATGCGTCCGATACCCGACAGCCAGATCCATGGACGACATCATTTTTTCTGTGATGTTGCCATGATGATCCAGCGAGCAGGCAAGGCGTTCAACACCTTGTGTCGTGATTTCCCGCCGAATCGCCTCCAGCAAGTCACCTTCCGGATCATCCAGGTCCTCCACGGTCATGGATCCGTGCAGTGCCAAAAGTACGCCGTCTAGGCCGTCAAGTTGGTCTGTAAGTTGCGATATCAGATCTCGCTTGATCTGGTCATAGGTCGCCCTTGTCACTGTGGGTGAAGGCAACGCTAATGCGCCTAATATGGACAATACGTTTACACCATGTTCGTCCAGCTCATCCAGCATGCCGCCGACTTCCGAACGTGTACCGCGATGAGCTGTGAGGAAATCATTCCCGAACAAATATTGTGTGTTACGAAAGTTGTCGAGTGTTGTACGCCCCGGAGTGAACGTATTGGATTCGTGCATGATTGCACCGAGAGCAATCTTCAATGGTTACTCCCTATAGGACATTTTTGTGATTGATCACCTTTCTGACAGCGTCAGCAATTAGTGTGATCTGGTCTTCGTTGGCGAGTAATGCATTATGGGAAATCCAAACTGAACGATCTTCCAGCATCTGTGAGACTGGAAAATGTCCTCTGGTGACATCCTTTTTCTTGAGGCATTCAAGAGAATGTAGGGCGGGGTATTCATCTTCCACTGGCACACCTTCAGCTCGTAATGTGTTTTTGAAACTGTCCCGATCAATATCATCTTCCAGGATGAAAGTGAAAAGATAATAACCATGTCGGCCAAGGTTGGCGGTGCGTACTTGTGGCCGGACACCATTGATTTCGCTTAATAAATTGTTGAGTAGGGCGCCACCACGCTCACGCTTTTCCGCCAGTGCTTCAAACCGATCCAGTTGAGCAAGGAGAAGTCCTGCCTGCAACTCCGTCATCCGATAATTGGTTCCGCACCGATAGTGGTTGTAGTCGACCTCACAACCATGTCGGCCTGCGTTATAAATGGACTTCATTAGCGTGAAAAGTCTGGTGGAATTAGTGACAACCGTACCGCCTTCACCCGCGCATAATGTCTTACTTGATTGATGGCTAAAGGTTCCCACAGAACCCCAGTTGCCAACATATTGTCCATTAAGGTGGGCACCATGGGCGTGGGCACAATCCTCTATCACCAGGAGACCATACCGTTCTGCAATTGTCATGATGGCCTCCATGTCACAGGGCAGGCCACCAAAATGAACGGGGATAATTGCACGTGTTCTATTGGTAATGGCGTTAATGATGCATTCGGGGTCAATGTTGAAAGTATTTCGATCCACATCGACAAGAACTGGCTTCATTCCTCTACGAATCGGCGCAACGGCCGTAGCCATGAATGTATAGTCAGGGACCAGAACTTCATCGCCCGCCCGAAGATCCAGGACTTCTAAGGCGAGGTCGATTGCTATGGAACCATTGCACACTGGCAGTGCATACTTGGCGTGCTGTAAATCAGCGAATCGGTTGGCATATTCAGTCAGCAGGGGCCCCTCGACACCCCAGACACCGCTGCGGACAGCCTGTTCAACGCGGTTGATCTCTTCGTCATTCCAAATGGGCCACTTAGGGAATTCCTTGGTGATCATCGGCTTTCCAGATTGCACAGCCAATGCCTGATTCATAGGGTATCTCCAACTTTCATGTCGATTCGCATCTACGAACCTCAATTCAATGGCAGATCAGCCTCATATGCTTCAACTTCAGGAAAACGAGTTTTCCCACGGACTAAACGCCCTAATCGTGGCGCACCGTCATTGTAGACCTCCACTGCATCTGCATCTGCATACCGTGCAAACATGATGCGGCGATCGCGATTCTCAGACAGGTTGCCTTCGGACTTATGCAGCATGTGGCAGTGGAAGAACAGGCACTCACCAGCCTTCATGGGCATGGACACGCCTAAACTGTCGTCAATATCCAGAGTCACAACAAACTCCCTTTTAGCCTTTTGGTCCCGATCGGTTGGTTTTGCCTGCCCCTGCTTGTGGCTGCCAGGTACCAGCCAAAGGCAGCCGTTTTCCTCACTTGCATCATCTAGGGCGGTTAAGGTGGATATGGCGTTATAGGGATCCAGTTCGCCGTAGGCATTGTCCTGATGCCAGTCAAACGGTTGTGTGTTTCCTCGCATTTTAAAGGTTAGCTGAGCTGTGGCTGCCTTGATATTTGGACCAATGACCTGTTGTGCAATATCAACAGGTGGTCCGCTAAAGTAGTAACGACGCACTGTAGCGGACAAATGATGGATGTCTGATAGCAGGGAATTTTGCAACCAGGTCCTCTTGGGATCAAATTGCTGCTTTTGCTGGTGCCATGCCTTCATCACTTCATCGATCATCTGTTGGAGTCCCCTATCGGTCAGCGTTCTGCCAACATTGAGATATCCCTGCTCGCGATACATGTTCATCTGCTCATCAGTCAACTCAATGCGGTTAAACAGCTCAGCATATTTTTGTGTTGTATCGGTACTCATTTTGCCAGCTCCGGTAGGTCTGTGAAGTTCAGGTCTCCTAGTAACCTTCAGATGGACTTCCGCAGAGGCATTTTCGATTCCTGATGGTGGGGGAGTCAGGGGTTGGAGGCGTAGGTCCATTAAATATATTATGGCTTGGGATGGATTCTAGGCAATACCAACCATTTTCGGCATTTGGTCTTGAGATAGAAATTGACGCCAGATATCTCAATTAATTCATGAGTATCCATGGAGCCATTCTCATGGTTCATGAGAGCAAAAAGATGTTGACCGTCGCCGCCCCAAGTACATTAGGGATCCTACAAACAAGCAAAGAGTTGTTGGTTCAGGTATCAACTGGCTCATCGATTCAACTGGAAATGCCCCGTAAAATGACAAGCTGAAGCCAGGATCCCAGTTGGCACCAAGGAGCCCAAGGTCTGCTGTGTCTGTCATTCCGTCTAGATTGAAGTCTGCTTTAAGCCAGCTGCGATTTTCGAGGTTAAAGTTAGCCCCGAGGATGCCAAGATCAGTGATATCTACAAAGCCATCCAAATTTGCATCACCGGGTGGGGTTGCGGTTATTGTGACGCCTGTATGACCATCGAAATTGAAAATTGGGACAAGCATTAAGTCCTCTGTCACAAACATTCCATCTACGGAATCGAATGTGCCCGTAAGTGTGCCTGCAGTGATAATCCTGAATCGCTCACCTTTTTCTGGTTTATAACCATTGAGTCTTGTGAGTTGCAGTGTTCCGCCGAGCGTGACATTTCCACTCACGATAAGCCGATCTACATTGGTGGACAGGTCAGAACCATCCAATTCAATTTGAACCTTCCCGTCGGTATCCTGGGTAAAGTTTCCATTTATGGAAAGTTGTCCGATTGAATTTCCGGGCATTACATTGCCAGCATGGTTGACCATGTTGGCATTCAGAATTCCATTGCCTGTTACACCACCCTGGTCACCAATATGCAGTGTATGACTGTCCATTGGCGACTCGTGTTTTCCGGTAATAACGGTTCCTGCCGAAAGGGTAACTGTGCCACCATCATGTACATTGAGCCATCGATCAATTTTTAGTGTACCGGAACTGACGGTTATGAATCCGTTCTCTTGGACCACAACACCATTGTCCACGGTTACTGCAGTATCATTACGGAGGTTAAGTTCTGCATGACCGCCGCCACCGCCAATCGTTAGTGTGGAAATTTCATGGTCTATGGTGGGGCCGAGGACGATTACATTAGAATCAGAACCGATAATCACAGCTGACTGTTCGCCGGGATGATCTGACCAGTTTTCTGAGTTATCCCACGAACCAGATGCGGAACTATTCCACGTGGAAACGGGTGTTGCTGTCTGATTCTGTAGCGACGCGCGGGTCAGAATTCGAAGTTCATCGAGACCAGTTGAACTAACGGTCAGATTGGCGGTGATTGATTTACTATCAACACCAATCGTAATCGAATCAGAGTTTTCTCCCCACAAGGTTTGGCGGTCATCAGGATCTGTGCCGAAGTCTGGATCGCCAAAACTCAGGTAGTCACTGGCGGCCAACTGCCTATTTGATGCAATCACGCCCAGGATTTCCTGGTTAAATCGGACAGTTATTTGTGCCGTTCTCAGTGTGTTGTTGGTGTCAAAGTGGATTAGAAAACTATCGACAACAGTACCCGCGCTAAGTACCTGGCCACCAAGTTGATCAATGTTGCTTGCGTTCCAAGTCATGGGTGTGCCGGTAGCATCGATATCCAGGTCATCCGTGAGCGTTGCGAGTTGCCGCTCGACAAACACATAGGGTCTAGAGGATTCAATTTCACCTTCTTGCATGTTGGGCGCGCTAAACTCATCAAATGCGTTCCCGCCAGATCGAAATGTTGTTTTATATATCGACCCACCGTCGACTTCCGTGATACCGGTGGAATAGTCGTTTCCGTCCTTGCTGTTTTCAATATTGACAATCCAATTATCTAGTTCTGAATGCATCGAGGTGATTCGTGGGGCATGAATGGGCTCATTGATGAGGTTGTGCTCTTCACCAGGATCATTAAGCAAATCAAATAGTTGCCATGTCTCGCCATTGTTGATCGTGATGAGTTTGTACTGATTGCCTACGATTGATTTTCGGCGGGTATATCGGAATTTAACGGCATTGTGATTGTCATCACCATTTTCGAAAATGGGGACCATGGTTTCACCATCGAGTGGGCGATCATCCGGCATGTCCACACCCCAAAGATTCAAGAGGGTGGGCAGGACATCACTGCTTGTGGCAATTGAATCGGTTGATCCTGGGGCAATATGACCGTCCCACTGCACCACGGTTGGTACACGGACACCACCTTCATATAACTCGGACTTGCCACCTTTAAACGGCCCATTGTCGGCATAGGGAAGCAGTCCACCATTGTCTGAAGAAAAGATAATGACCGTGTCCTCGGAAATGCCAAGATCATCAATCTGCTGCCTTAACCTGCCAACTGCTGTATCCATCTGGGTTACGACCGTGTAATAGTCACGCTTTGGTCGATTGGAAATATTGGGATAAAGGTTGTTATTTGGAGCAGAAACAATGGGAACATGCGGAATAGTAAACCAGATGGTCGTGAAGAAATGTTTGTTGTTGGTCGAGGCATGTGTGATAAATTCGATCGCCTCATCCATTATAATATCTGAGGTGTAGCGGTTTTCAACGGCAGAATTTGGAACTCGATCTGTGTTAGAAGTCCAGAATGCTGCATCTTGGGGTGGGAATTGGGATTGATGTAGGTTGTTGTAGGGATCATAGGTAGGCATCCAGTTTTCACTGGCAAAAGCAACATCGTATCCGTGGTTCCAGGGGGCGGAATATTTCGCATGGTTGCCGGGTTTGCCAAGACGCATATCGTTAGCGGTCTTGGTCACCGCCCCGACGTGCCATTTGCCAAAGTGTCCAGTGGCATAACCTTGGGTTTTTGCAAGTTCGGGAATAGTGATGTCCCGGTTGGCGAGTTTGGAATCATTAGGTACCTCAATGCCAGTGCGGATACCGTTGCGACCGGTCAACATGCTGGCACGTGCTGGACTACACACGGGTTGGGCGTAAAAGCGATTAAACCGTAGCCCCTGGTTGGCCATGGCGTCGAGGCTTGGTGTTTGGATGGTCGTGTTGCCGTTAAAACCAACGTCACCCCAGCCAAGGTCATCCGCCACTAGAAAAACGATGTTTGGTCGCTCGGTTGGGTTGGCAATAACGACCGGTGGTGGTACTACCAGAATGGATGTTGCTATCAATATGCTATAGATAATAAGTGGGCTACAGTTCATTTCGTCAATTTGATCGCCAGCTTTTCACCTACGTTGTATGGAAAATGTGCACTACCCCTCGCAGCCAACCCCCCAGCACTGTTAATAAAATTATACCACTGCTCTCTTAATAAAAGGACCTTTTTTCTTACTGCACAAATGAGAATATTACTGGCTGCAACATCGTTACATGTTGCCCAGTTTGACAAGGACCATAACGGATTTCCGCATTTCAAATACGGTGGTCGTGGCCCAATAATCAACATGACGGGTCAGAGATTGCCAAGCTCTCACGACGAGGGGCAGTTACTTGGGTGGTAATACATGATGCTGAGAATCAATATGCCAGTGGAAACTGAGCACAGAGAGATTTCACCTGATCATTGACCTCCGCGATGGCATCGACATGACCGCCGCTATTGATCACCCGATCCAATAATCCCGCTACATGACGGATTTGTGGTTCCTTGAAGCCCCGCGTGGTCAACGCCGGGGTTCCAAGTCGCAGACCGCTGGTGACGAAGGGGGAACGGCTGTCACGAGGCACCGTGTTTTTGTTAGCGATGATGCCGGCAGATTCGAGCCAGGTTGAAACCGTATGCCCGGAAAGCTCCTGATCCGTATGCCGCAGGTCGAGCAACATGACATGGTTATCTGTGCCATTTGAAACTATGTGATAGCCACGGGCCATCAAATCCTCGGCGAGTACGATGGCGTTGGTTACAATTTGACGGCAATATTCGTTGAATGCAGGCTGTAGAGCCTCACCAAAGGCAACGGCCTTGCCGGCGATCGCATGCATGAGAGGGCCACCTTGATTGCCGGGAAAAACGGCTTTATCAATCTGGGTGGCCAACTTCTCATCATTGGTCAGGATCATTCCACCGCGGGGGCCGCGGAGAGTCTTATGCGTCGTGGTGGTCACCACGTGGCAATGCGGGAAGGGTGATGGATGCACGCCAGTAGCAACCAGGCCGGCAATATGAGCGATATCCGCTAGTAGCAAAGCACCGCATTCATCAGCCACTGATCGAAACTGGGCAAAGTCAATAATTCGCGAGTGAACTGAATATCCGCACATAATGAGCTTTGGTCGGTGTTCTAGGCAGACCCGACGCAGTGCGTCAAAGTCAATGTGTCCATAGTTAGGTTGTGACTCATCATAGATCAGCGGGTAAGGGACAGGTTTGAACCACTTGCCCGATAGATTCACCGGGGAGCCATGGGTCAAGTGCCCGCCATCTGATAACTCGATACTCGCAAATACATCACCAGGTTCTAAAAGAGCAAAGAAAACCGCAAGATTTGCATTAGCACCAGAGTGGGATTGAACGTTTGCGTAATTGCAGCCAAATAGCTTTCGGGCACGCCCAATCGCAAGGGCTTCAATCTCATCGTAGTTTCCGCATCCACTGTAGTATCGCTTGCCAGGGTAACCCTCACAATACTTATTCGTCAGACAACTACCTACGGCCTCCAAGACAGCTGGCGACACATGATTTTCACTGGCGATCAGTTCGAGCGTGTTTTCCTGACGCTGCTGTTCAGCGCCAATGAGCTTGGCGATCTCCGCATCGGTTTCTGATAGATAAGACAAGTTTTTTAGTGCTGCTTGAACCACGTTTTTAGCTCCATGAATGGATCCAGGTCACGACAGATATTCTTGCCGATAACTATTTAATCGATCATAAAGAGGGGCTTCTTGAACCGCAATTGACCGTGATGTGAAATTACAGCGGTTTTGAATCATGTCAATTCAATTGGGGGCCCTTTGGGCGGTATTGGGTGTTGTAGAAACTTGGTTATTGCCACTTACAACGAGTATTTTGTCCTGACCAGTGACCATCAACTGTTTACCATTACCCATGGAAATTTTTGGATGCCGCAGGGGTGCGCCAAGGTCTGGCAAATCGTACTGATCAATAGCCGAGCTACTAGTACGCTCGAGTACATTCATATAGCGATACAGTGAAGGTCCGCTTGTAATGAATATCTGTCCATGATTGGCGATGAGGCTACCTGTTTCATGTATTTGATGATGTTGCAAAACAACCATTTCAGGAAGACTCACTTCTAGAAGTGAGGTGCCATTAACGATCAGTAGGCTTTTACTATCAGGTGCCATATGGTGGTAAAAAAAAGCACCCGCGCCATCCAACTCAAGTTCGCCAAGGACCTTCATGGTGACCCCATCGATTAAGCGAAATAAAACTTTAGGGCCATCCGTTTGAGCTATACATAGCACATTGCGATCAAGCGCCATGAAATGTCTTGCATCAGTCCAGCCTGGGCCAGTCAGCACTCGCTTGGTCAAACCTGTAGATGGATCAATTAGGCGTGGTGAAAAAAGTGGATTGGTAAACGGCACGACCAGTCCCGCCTGGATCAAAATTGGCCTTGGAACTAAGCTTGAAGATAGATGATTAATCTGTCGACCGTCTTTGGCATTGTGACCCGGCAGTGGAACGCGATCTGGTGGTAATTTGGCAAGCCAGATTGGTGAACCATCACGACAGTTTAGCGCGGCTAATACTCCTAATTGGTCGTGGGCATACAATCTGGTCCCATCGACAATCATGGTCATTGGTTCGTCTGAATATGCCAAATGGTTTGGTTTGGCGCTGACTACATGACGCCGCCAGAGCATTCTGCCTGTAGCAGGATCAATTGCTGCGATATAGGAATCATGGAATTGTGAACTTTGTGTTCGCCGGATTCCAACGATAATAGATTGGCCAAAACGGATCGGAGTGCCACGGAATTGTGCGTGAGTCAGTGGTGGGCCTAGGTCACCCGGTTCGATCTTCCAGCGGATGCGACCATCAGCGTGATTGAGACATACCAAAGCCGACCTTGGCCGTCCATGTTCTGTATGGCTGTTATTTGTGCCAATCACCGCTATGAGACTATTCCCAAGAAGGCAGGGTTGACGGGGTTCCTGGCCTGCCTGGCCAGATGTTGCTTGGACACGCTTTTGTAAATCCGGAATTACCTGGTATTGATTGGGAAATCTCCAATGAATATGCAGAGACCCACGGTCCACAGCCACAATAAAGTCGTCATTTTGAATATACACCGTGTCCTCATCGATCACCGGCTGTGATAAAAGTTTTCTGAATTTTCGGGACCTTCTCAATGGTTTAAGGCGTAGTGTTACGGATTGTGAACTGATATCTGTGGGGAACAGGTTGATATGAGACGGTTCATCAAGATGGTTGCCAAGGTATCGACCTCGTCCATTGTCTCGGGTTGTAATATTCGTCGCCACCGATTCCGTGAGGGATGCCTGCCAGGTCCGCAATAATTCAACTTTTTCCACTTCTCCAAGGGAGGCCAGTGACTGGCTGTGAAGTTCCATGCGAAGTTTCCCCCGGTCACCGAGAAACAATCCGGCAGTTGCTTGGAGTAGATGAAATTGATTGGTGCGCCCCGATAGCAGCGGATGGCTGATCAAGTCATCCAGCACCATCGCCGCGTCGGCTGGTTCGCCCTGCTCGAGATGCAGGGATGCTAACGCCAGTGCGGCATCAAGGCCTGATATGCAAGCACCAAACCTGGTCCAAATTCTCTTTAAGGTATGGATGTCGGGTCGTGGATATAAAGCTTCAATCAAGAACTGTTCGGCCATTGGTTCATATAGCTTGATATATGTATTAGAAAGCGTCGGGTTGGACAGGACTTGCTGCTGTGCCCAGCGGTTAGCTGGGATAAAGATATTGTCATTACTTTTGATAAGTTTTGTGGGGTAGTTATCAATAACCTGTTGGTAGGTTCGTGCTGAGCCAGTCAGGCGATTAGTCCTTTGCAGGACAGCTGCTTTTTCAATCAGTTCCTGTACTGCAGGTGCATTTTCGATATAGATGTGGTCCTGCTGTTGGGAAGCATGGGCCACCACCGCAACCAGGAGAATAAATGTCCCAATGACTAACGGACAGATATGCGCTTCGAGAACTTGACGGTTGGTTTGGAGCATATCCATCATTCTAAGTTACCTGCGTTGGAGTTTTATGGCACGGTGACTTAGGGATTGGATCCGCGATCCAGAAATTGCCACGATGGGGGATTTCCAAGATTCCACCTACGTTGATAAGCTGGGAAGTTCATGGAGTATCAGTTTCATATCGTTGGTTTAGGTGAAGCATTATTCGATATCTTCTCGAATCGTCAGGTATTGGCTGGGGCTCCGTTGAATACCGCAGTTCATGCTCATCAACTGGCCAGTGCCCACGGAGGCTGCGGTGTGGTGGTTAGTCGTGTGGGCCAGGATGAACTAGGTGCCAGAGTACGCAATGAAATCGCCGGGTTCGGTATGTCGATAGACTATCTGCAGGATGATCCAGATCATCCTACCGGCAAGGTCTATGTGACGGTGGATGATGACGGTCAACCAGACTACGAGATAGTTGAGGGTGTGGCATGGGACTGGTTACAGTGGGATCCAGAGACCGTAGAGATCGCGCATCGGTGCGATGTCGTCTGTTTTACCAGTCTTGCTCAGCGTGTTGGGCAATCTCGAAATACAATTTGGCGATTTCTAACCGAGGCACGCGGTGCGGAGAAAATATTTGACCTGACACTTCGTCAGCACTATTACAACCAAAACATTCTTCGACGAAGTTGTGAATTGGCAACGATCGTCAAGCTGAATCTGGACGAGTTGGACGTTCTGGCAATTGAGATCAATCTGCATGGCGACAGCGTGGACGATAAGGCCAAGGCGTTGCTGTGTCGATATGATCTGCGTTTGGTGGTTTTGACACGTGGCAAGGACGGTACGGTGATCTATACGCCGTCACATCGCTTTGAGGGTGTGCCAGCAAGCTGCAAGCCGGTTGAAGGCGCTGATACGGTGGGGGCTGGCGATGCTTGTACTGCCTCCATTGCAGTTGGTCTGGCACTTCAGATGCCACTGCAGAAGATTGCTGATCTGGCGAACCAAGCAGGAGCCTTTGTCGCATCCGTGCCGGGTTCAACACCGACGCTGCCGGAATCAATACTTGGCATTGTAAAATAGACCATGGATTGCCGAACCCTGGGCGTGTCATTTTGTGGTGTTTAATTACATCGCTATAATCTGCACCCCCAAAAAGCTTCGAGCGAAAAGAAGAAAAGGGCAAAAAATGTTAAGTGCACCGAACGTAGCAGTTGTTGGAGTCACCGGCGCGGTTGGAGAGGAATTTCTGGCAATCCTTGCGGAGCGGAATTTCCCGATTGGCGACCTTAAGCTGTTAGCTTCCAAGCGTAGTGCCGGAAAGAAGATTGAATATCAGGGCAAGATATTTACGGTCGAGGAGCTCACGGAAGACAGTTTTGACGGCGTCGACTTGGCGCTTTTTAGTGCTGGCAGCTCGGCGAGTAAGAAGTATGCACCGGTTGCATCCGAGGTCGGCGCAACTGTCGTGGATAATAGTTCCGCCTTTCGTATGACTGATGGAATTCCCCTGGTGGTGCCTGAGGCGAATGCAGATACGATCAAGGGGATCGAACTTGGCAAAGGGGGTATCATCGCCAATCCCAATTGCTCGACGATCATTATGTTGGTGCCGGTCACGCCGTTGCATCGATTGGCACATGTAAAGCGGATGGTGGTGAGTACCTACCAGTCGGCGAGTGGGGCTGGTCGGGCCGCCATGATGGAACTGGATAGTCAGACGAGGCAGGTACTCGATGGAAAACCTCCGGAATGCAAGTTGTTTCCGCAGCAGTATGCATTTAACCTTTTCAGCCATAATTCAGATATTGGCGAGGAGGGCTATAATACTGAAGAACTGAAGATGGTTTACGAGACACACAAAATCTGGGGTGATGACAGCATCAAAATTACCGCTACATGTGTCCGGGTTCCCGTCATGCGGGCTCACTCTGAGAGTATCAATCTCGAATTCGAGGATCCGATTGATGAAAAGATCGCCAGCGAGACGCTAAAGGCGGCTCCGGGGATCACGGTGATTGATGATCGGGACAATAACCGCTTCCCCACTCCATTGGATGCGTCCGGAAAAGATGATGTTTTGGTCGGTCGAATCCGCAATGATATCAGCCGTGAGGGCGATGGGGCTTGTGGGCTGGATATCTTCGTTTGTGGAGATCAGCTTCGCAAAGGTGCTGCACTCAATGCCGTTCAGATTGCGGAACTACTCCTGTAAATTTTGAGACAGCCACCGTGATGGGCGCAATCCACTTGGATTATATGTGGGCAGCCCGTTAAGGGTCTGTCTGGTAATGTCATCCAGTAAGGCGGTCCGTGTGGTTGGCTACGTGCTTTCAGCGCCGGCTTGGGCCAGATCTTCTTCGTCATCCTTAACGGGTTCGCCTTGAGCGGTCACAAAGCTAAGGTGGTCCTTGCCATCCTCGCGACTGATGTGAATGGTCTGTCCTGACTTGAATTCACCACGAAGGATTGCTTCGCTGAGCAGGTCTTCAACGTGCTGTTCAATTGCTCGCCGTAAGGGTCGGGCGCCAAAATCAGGGTTATAGCCCTTTTCTACCAGGAAGTCTCTGGCGTTGTCATCCAGTTTTAGTTCTAAGTCACGTTCGCGCAATCGGTCGTAGACTTTCTGCAGTTCATAATTAACAATGCCATCCAAGTCGTCACGCGTCAGGGCGCGGAAAACAATCACATCATCAAGACGGTTAATGAACTCTGGCCTGAAGTACCGCTCAATTTCACTGTTGAGCGTCTGTTTCATCTTTGTATAGTCAGCCTCGACTGATGGTTTGGAAAACCCAAAGCCGCCTTTGGCCTTGATAAGATCAGCACCAATATTACTTGTCATGATTAGGATGACATTGCGAAAGTCTACATGCCGTCCAAACGAATCGGTTAGCTGGCCTTCTTCCATGATTTGCAGCAGCATGTTGAATACGTCTGGATGCGCCTTTTCAACCTCATCGAGCAATACCACTGCATAGGGCCGTCGCCGCACATGCTCAGTTAGCTGGCCACCTTCTTCGTAGCCAACATAACCCGGGGGTGCGCCGATGAGCCGGCTGACATTGTGTTTTTCCATGTATTCGCTCATGTCAATGCGGATCAGTGAATCTTCATCACCAAACATGAACTCTGCCAATGTCTTGGATAGATGGGTTTTCCCGACGCCGGATGGACCGACGAAGATGAAACTTCCCATGGGACGCTTTGGATCCTTGAGTCCGGATCGGGCTCGACGGATTGCCTTGGAGATCGTCTTGATGGCTTCGTCCTGGCTGACCACTCGCTTGTGGAGTTCGTCTTCGAGCTTGAGCAGGCGATCCGACTCTTGTTTCTCCAAACGGGTCAGTGGGATGCCGGTCATCTTGGAGACAACTTCGGCGACGACCTCTTCGTCAACAACGCCATCCACTTCCTTGGCCTTGGCTGACCATTCCTTTTGGATCTCTTCCTTTTTGGTCCGTAATGTTTCTGATTGGTCGCGTAGTTCTGCGGCCCGCTCATAGTCAGCCGCTTTGACAGCCTCATCCTTCTCGATGCTCAACCGCTCGATTTGTTCCTCGATCTCTGCGAGGTCTGGCGGTTTGCTCATACTTTTGAGTCGGATTCGTGCGCCAGCCTCATCAATCACGTCAATGCTCTTATCCGGTTGCACGCGACCAGTGATGTAACGTGTCGATAGCTCGACGGCCTGTTTGATCGCCTCCTCCGTGATCTGAACACGGTGGTGAGCTTCATAACGGTCTCTCAGTCCGGTGAGAATCTGTATGGATTCCTGTTTGTTAGGGGGTTCAACGAGAATTGTTTGGAATCGACGCTCCAATGCACCATCTTTCTCAATATACTTGCGGTATTCATCGAGCGTGGTTGCGCCGACGCACTGGATTTCACCGCGGCTTAGTGCCGGCTTGAGTACATTGGACGCATCAATCGCGCCTTCGGCCCCGCCAGCACCAACCAGTGTGTGTAGCTCATCGATGAAGAGCAGTACATTCTTCGCCCGGCGCACCTCGTTCATGACTGCTTTGATCCGTTCTTCGAACTGGCCACGATATTTAGTGCCGGCAACCATCATCGCCAGGTCCAGAACCACAATTCGCCGGTCAGTCAGCAGTTCGGGTACATCTTTACCGATGATCTTCTGAGCAAGGCCCTCCACGATCGCCGTCTTGCCTACCCCGGCTTCACCGAGGAGGACAGGGTTATTCTTTGTACGGCGGCACAGTATCTGAATGAGCCGCTCAATTTCGTCGGCACGTCCAATGACCGGGTCAAGCTGACCTTCCCGGGCAAGATCCGTCAGGTCACGTCCAAAGCTGTCCAGTGCGGGAGTCTTGCTCTGCGATTTTTTGCCCGATGGGGAATCGCGACCCTCCTTGTCGATCACAGCCTCTTCCGGATCAACACCAGCGCCTAGGAGATTGAGAACCTCTTCGCGTACATCCTCAAGTTTCAAGCCAAGGTTCATGAGTACTTGTGCTGCTACACCCTCATGTTCACGCAATAGACCGAGCAGTAAGTGCTCGGTGCCCACGTAGTTATGGTTAAGGCTACGGGCTTCTTCAATTGCGTATTCAATGACCTTCTTGGCGCGGGGCGTTTGTGGTAACTTGCCCATGGTGACCATGTCAGGTCCACTCTTGACCAGCTTCTCCACTTCAAGGCGTACCTTGCGTAGATCAACATCTAGATTCTTCAGAACATTTGCGCCGACACCTGAGCCCTCCTTAACGAGGCCAAGCAGGATATGCTCGGTGCCGATGTATTCATGATTGAATCGTTGGGCTTCTTGGTTTGCCAAAGCCATCACTTTTCGAGCACGGTCTGTAAATCGTTCAAACATTTCAACACCCTTGTGACAACGCCTTGGCGCGTGACTGTTATTTGTTGGTGCCCATCGGTCTCTAATCTAGTCTACGAACTTTCTCTAGGTGTGGTGCGGGCGGAGCGAAAATCTTTACTGGAACAGCTCCAAGGCTACCAATCACCTATTTATCAAACAACTTGGAATTACTTTCGGCTCATTTTAGGTCAAACGTCATATGGACGTCATTATCGGCAAATTGATATGGAATTGCAGCCTAAGAATCGCCGCGTATGACCTTGAAAGGGTGTCTATGTGGTGATCTAATCGCTTCAAATCCGTTAACTGGAGCCTCTACAGTGGGGTAACGTGCAAGGTGGCGGTCTGGCGTGGTCCCCCTTACCCAATAAAAACCTGCTGATCGCCGTTCACTCAGGTCGGCTGCTGGGACTTTCTGGTATCGCGCGAGTTTTAACCATCAGCCCACTATGAGGTTGAGCTACTGGCTGGCAATCAGCATGAGACTGTAATTTACCGGTTTGTGGTGAGAAAACTCACCACATCGTAATCTTTCATGGGTTATAGCGACTGGAGTTGTTTGGGATGGCATATCCCTCCATCCAGTTGAATATACATCATGGGTGTGTGATTTATGGTTTGGATTTTTGTTGTACTTTAGCCCATGAATCGCGTAATCCGACCGTGCGGTTGAATACCAGTTTGCCGGGCTCAGAATCAGGATCAACGCAGAAATATCCTTGTCGCTCAAACTGCATCCTGTATCCAGGGGTGGAGTCAGCCACGGATGGCTCAATCTTACAGGATTCGTAAACCATCAAGGATTCAGGATTAAGATTGGATGTGTAGTCCTGTCCTTCTGGGGCATTCTCCGGATCAGGGGCGCTAAAAAGATGCTCATAAGCCCGGACCTGGGCATCAAGGGCATGCTGCGCAGATACCCAATGAATTGTGCCTTTGACTTTTCGGCCATCAGGTGAGTCGCCACCGCGGGTGGCCGGGTCATATATACAGTGAACTTCCACCACATTTCCAGAATCGTCCTTCAACACATCCGTACAGGTGATGAAGTAGGCATACCGTAGGCGAACCTCACGGCCGGGCGCCAGACGAAAAAACTTGCGGGGAGCATCTTCGCGAAAGTCATTCCGCTCGATAAAAAGTTCACGACTAAATGGTACCTGTCGGGTACCGGCGGAAGGGTCTTCAGGATTATTGATTGCGTCAAGAGATTCAACCCGGTCTTCTGGATAGTTGTCAATAATTACCTTCAGTGGTTGTAGTACGCCCATGACGCGGGGTGCGCGTTTGTTTAAATCCTCGCGTAAACAGTGTTCAAGCAATGAAATGTCATCACGGCTTTCACGTTTGGCCACTCCGATCCGTCGACAGAATTCACGGATAGATTCAGGTGTATAGCCACGCCGCCGGAGGCCTGACAAGGTCGGCATGCGCGGGTCATCCCAGCCGGCAACATGGTCGCCCTCAACCAGTGCATTTAATTTACGTTTGCTCATGACCGTATAGGTCAAGTTGCGTCGAGCAAACTCGATCTGTTGAGGGTGATAAACATCTAGCTCATCCAAGTACCAGTCATATAGTGGTCTGTGATCTGCATATCCGGTATCACAAAGAGAATGGGTGACGGTTTCGATCGAATCAGACTGGCCGTGGGTGAAGTCGTACATGGGGTAGATGCACCATTTGTCACCGGTACGATGATGTGGTGTATGAAGAATGCGGTACATGACCGGATCGCGTAGATTCAGGTTGGGCGATCCCATATCAATCTTGGCCCGTAGCACGCACGCACCTTCAGAAAAATCGCCGGACTTCATGCGATCGAATAAGTTTAGATTCTCCTCGATACCACGGTTGCGGTAAGGGCTGTCGATGCCGGGTGAGGTGAGAGTGCCTCGTGTTTCACGGATCTGATCCGGACTCTGGTCATCGATAAAGGCTTTGCCGGCTTTGATCAACTGTAACGCCCACTGATAGAGAGCATCGAAGTAATCTGAAGCATAATATTCGTGCTCACCCCAATCCCATCCCAGCCAGCGGATGTCCGTTTTGATTGCTTCAACGTAGCGGGTCTCTTCCTTGACCGGATTGGTATCGTCAAATCGAAGGTGGCACCTACCACCGAATTCAGCTGCTACACCGAAGTTGAGACAGATTGACATGGCATGGCCGATATGTAACTGCCCATTTGGTTCAGGTGGAAAGCGTGTGACAACTCTGCCGCCCCACTTATTGGCCTTGGTGTCATTGGCGATAATGGTACGGATGAAGTCAGCGGATTGGGGTTCGGCGACAGTCATGTATCGCTACCTGTGTTTTGTGGGCTAGAGGCGGGTTTTCCACCAGTGTGCATAAACCAAGGGGGGAGATATCTTTGTCATCCCACCTCATCCGGTGGAATGTTTCACCAATCAAAGCACCAGTCTTTTGCATCATCCTCATCGGCTGATCTTCTCCCGTGTCCGGACCATTTTCGTGCAGCGTGCTTGAAAACTCAAGTTGCTACAATCCGACAAATGACAGTTAAGTCCGTTGTCACAAGATTTGCCCCAAGTCCAACCGGCGCCCTCCATATCGGGGTCCGCACGGCCCTGTTCAACTGGGCATATGCCCGGCAGCATCAGGGGCAATTCATTGTTCGCCTGGAGGATACGGACCAGGCGCGTTCCTCTATTGAGAGCGCACGTCGCATCATTGCTGAACTGCGTTGGCTTGAGGTCGACTGGGATCAGGGACCTCGCTGTGTTGAAAATTGGCGCGATGCACTTGCGAAAGATTTTGATCCCATGGCTGACCAGGTTGGCAATTGCGGACCTTACTGCCAAAGCCAGAGGCTGCAGATCTACGAGCAATATCTGGATCAACTATTGACCAGTGGTCATGCCTACCATGATGATGGTGCTATTCGGTTTCGTATGGACCAGGATGTTAAGTTTGATGATACCGTATACGGTCATATCGAGGTGAAGGCCAAGGAATTAGAAGATTTCGTTATCCGCAAGGCGGATGGGTTTCCTACTTACCATCTGGCCGTCGTCGTAGACGACGCTTTGATGGCTGTTACACATGTGATTCGCGGTCAAGAGCACCTAACCAATACAACCAAGCATGTGGCTCTTCAAGATGCACTGGGTTTTGATCGTCCAACATTTGTCCATACGCCATCCGTACTCAATGCAGATGGATCCAAAATGTCCAAACGCGACAAGGCGAAAGTCGCGAGGAAAGCACTCAAGGAGCATTGCCCCGAAGAAGAAGAACTGATGGCATGGGCAATAACGGAATCTGCCATTGTGCCACAAGAGTTATTGGCCTTCTATCGGAAGAAAAACGACTCTGCCGATATTGCTCAGATTCTGGCCCATCCGCAATGGTTGGATTTGATGCTGCCAGAGATTGATGTCGCTGATTTTCGTCATAGCGGCTACCTATCTCAAACGCTTGTCAACTACATGGTGCTGCTTGGATGGAATCCCGGCGGCGATATCGAGCGATTTGATCGGGAATTTCTTATTGAACGGTTTTCACTAGATCGTATTAACAAGTCCAATGCGAAATTTGATCGCAAGAAACTGCTTGCCTTCAATCAGGAATCCATTGCTGGACTGGAGCACGATGATTTCAAGGACCGGTTGCGGGTATTCAAGGACCAGGAACTTTCGGATGATCTACGTGAGCAGTTCGGGTCTATTTTTTCTGATGATCAACGGCTGACCCTGTTTGCCCAAGCTTATCATCGTCGAGCCTCCACACTCAAAGACCCCTTTGAACTTGGAAGCTTTCTTACCGTTGATGGCCCTCCCCTTGAATATGATCAGAAGGCGGTCGAGAAAGTACTCAATCATAAGAAAGGGCAGGGGTATGGGGTCCTGGAAGAAATCCACAAGGTTCTTAAAGAAGTAGGTGATGATCAGTGGAATGCCGAGGAGCTTGAGAGTCTTCTGAAAAACGTTTCTGATGACCTGCAACTGAGCATGCGGTTTGTTGCCCAGCCATTGCGGGTTGCGATTAGTGGCAGTACGGTTAGTCCACCGATTGGCATTACCCTGGAAATAGTTGGCCGTGAAATTGCCCTCCGCTGCATTGAAGTCTGTCAGCATCTTCAGCCCGGATGAAATCGTTAATGAATGAACATGCGAGTTGCCCCATGAAATACTGGTTTGTTAAATCAGAACCCAATACGTGCCCTTGGAGGGCCCCCCTTAAGCCTCCGCAGCAAACCGCTGAATGGGATGGGGTTTGTCATTACCATGGGAAACGTAACCTTGCCATGATGAGGATGGATGACAAGGCCTTTTTTTATCATTCAGGTAAAGAAAACGCAGTTGTGGGTATTGTCCAGGTTGTCAAGGAGTATTCTCCCAGCCACACCGATCCTACTGAGACATTCGGTATGGTTGATTTTAAGGTCGTCAAGTCCATCGAGGAACCGGTTATGCTTGCGGACATCAAGGCCCAAGTGCAACTCAAACGCCTGACGCTGGTAAGCTTCACGCCTGTCGGTTTAACCGGTTGAGGCGTCATCCTGTAAGATTATTTTCAAGATGGTCCGGGTTAGTTCCTGAACAACGGGTTAAAACACCAAGGCAACGGAGTATTTAATGTCCCTGATCGTTACTGGCAGTATTGGTATTGATAGCGTCGATTCCCCCATGGGAAATGCCGAGGACGTGCTGGGGGGGTCATGCAGTTACTTTGCCGCGGCCGCAAGTTTTTTTGTTCCAGTGAGGCTGGTCGGCGCTGTGGGTAATGACTTCCCAAATTCTTTCATGGATGTTCTTAGGCATTTTGATATCGACCTTGCCGGACTGGAAAAGCGTCATGAAAGCAAGACCTTCCGATGGCATGGGCGGTATCACGAGAACATTAATATACGTGATACCGTCGATGTTCAACTGAATGTTTTAGGAGAAACCCTGCCATCCATTCCGTCAGCATACAAAGGCAGCCAATACGTCTTTCTGGCCAATACGGATCCCACAAGTCAAATGGAAATGTTGGATCAATTTCCCGATTGCCATCTTGCGGTGGCGGACACGATGGATCTTTGGATCAATAACGAAAAAACTAAGCTCATGCAGCTGTTGGAGCGTCTTGACGGGCTGGTACTCAATGATGATGAAGCGGGACAACTTGCCGATGATTCAAACCTGATTCGTGCGGCAGAAAAGATCATCGCCATGGGACCTAAATTTGTCATTATAAAAAAAGGTGAACATGGCGCACTTATTGAGTATGCCGGCGCCAGGGTCGTACTGCCGGCATTCCCGGCCCGAGATGTCATTGATCCTACTGGCGCCGGGGACAGTTTTGCCGGTGGGTTGATGGGGTACTTGGCGGCCACGTGTTCTGGCAGCGAGATCTCAATGAGGCAATTGCGTCGGGCCATGGCCTACGGCACAATCGTGGCCAGTTTCAATATCGAAGCATTCAGCCTTGACCGCCTCGGACAAATTACACGCAAGGACATTGATGAACGTTTCAATCGATACAGTGAAATGCTTGAATTGAGTAAATGATGAGTAACGCTGTCGCCACTATGCGATCAACATACTAGTTTTATTTTACATGTAACAAGCGGCTGTCCATGAATGCCTTTTCGCCTGCTGATTGCACAAGGTGGGTGTAAACACCACTGGAGGATTCATGGCGGAGGCCAAACCGGTATCTAAGTGATCGATCTGGGGTAACACTTGACTCAAGCTGTTTTTAATTTGGAGGATGACTGGGGAAAGAATGGATCTCGCCCAATCGAGTAATAGGTTAAGCCGTATTCTTGCACGGTCTCAAGACGGTATAAGTTGCGACCGTCAAAGATCACAGGTTGTTTCATACGAGATGCGATTTCCTCGAAATCAGGATGACGAAATTCATCCCAATCAGTGCAAATGATCAGGGCGTCAGCATCATCCAGAGCGTCAAGCGCACTATCCCTATAATATATGGTATCACCCAGAGCTTTTTGGCACGATGTGTGGGCAACCGGATCATGGGCGACCACGGTTGCGCCGCAACTCAAAAGATGCTGCATGATCGTCATGGAAGGTGCTTCGCGTATATCATCAGTTCCCGCCTTGAAGGCAATCCCCCAGATGGCAAATCGCTTGCCTTTCAGGCTTTGGCCATCGACAGGTGTTTGGCCAGTTGGGGTTGGCGATGTCCTGACGGGTCGGATTCTTGGCCCCGTGGTTGTTTTCATTGAACTGCTGAAATGATGTTCGATTTTTCGAATAAATTCACTTCGCTGGCGTTGATTGACCTGGTGCACACTGGTTAGAAGCTGGGCCTCGGCATCTGCCTGCTCACCCATTGAAATCATGGCCAATACATCCTTGGGAAAGCATGATCCTCCGTAGCCAAGTCCGGGGTAATAGAACTGATTACCGATGCGACTGTCAGCGCACATGCCACGCCTCACCTCGTCAATGTCGGCTCCAAAGGCTTCACATAGATTGGCGATCTCGTTGATAAACGAAATTTTGGTCGCCAGCATGGCATTGGAGGCATATTTGACCATTTCTGCCGACAGGATGTCCATGATGAATATGGGATTGCCTTGGCGAACAAATGGTTCATATAAGTCTCGCAACCGATCGCCTGTCCCCTTGTCATCCACCCCGACAACGACACGGTCGGGCTTATTGAAATCACTGATTGCAGCACCCTCCTTGAGGAATTCAGGATTGGATGCCATTCGAAAGGTTTTGCGTGTATGGCGGGGGATTTCTGCCTGAACTTTTGTGTTGGTTCCTACGGGTACGGTCGATTTTACGACAATGATCTTTGCTCGTCGCTCTTCGTGGTGCCCGCCGGTTTTCCCGGGCGCGGATTCCATGGCCTGCCCGATGTCGGTTGCAGCACCCAGTATGTATTTCAAGTCTGCCTGGCCACGATTATCGCTGGGTGTGCCAACGCAAATGAAGATTACTTCGGCGTGTTCATATGCGGCTTTTTTGTCTGTGGAAAAATGAAGTCGCCTGGCCTTGATATTACGAGTAATCAGTTCGCCAAGTCCAGGTTCGTAAATTGGGGACCGGCCGTCCCGGAGTTGGTCGATCTTCTCCTGGTCGATATCAAGGCATATCACATCATTGCCGGTATTTGCAAAGCAGGTGCCGGTAACTAAGCCCACATAGCCTGTGCCTATAACGGAAATTCGCATACCGGAAGGTCCTTGTGTCCTATAATCGGCCTGAATTCATAAATGTCACGGTCAGAAGTGTATTTAATCACTCCTGTAGAGGCTTTTAGCAAGCCCTGTTGGCCGCGCGGCCTTGCGAATATCGTCGGTTAAATTAGCGGGAAGATATAGCCGCCAGTTCGAACGCTTCGGCGACCTTTACCTCGACCCCAAACCGCTGGCGAGGATTACTGTGGTGCTCAAGGTTAAACTGGTTGTGCCCAACGGTGGCAGTTAGAAAGGACGCGATCTCATCCTGGCAATTCTGCAAGGTTTCAGCCGTATTGGGCGCAATTGCACGGTCATTGACGAACAGTTGAAATTCCTGCCGGCTAAATGTCAATACCCCATTGTCTTTGAACTCATTTTCTAGCATTTGGCAAGCTTTAGCCGCACTGCTCAAGGCCTGACCAAAACGGTCTGCGTTGCTGCCGTCCAACGGTGCCTTGCGGTTGTAAAGTAGGCCCAGGCGGCCCCCCTTGTTGTCCATCGCGTAATCAGCTTCATGGCCAATGAGGATTACGCCCGGGCCAGCTGGCACATGGCGATAGTCAGCCACATCGATGAGCAGTTCATCGAGCAACTGTTGCTTGATCCAGCTGTGAAACACATCAATAAAACGGCTTAGGTCGACTGCAGAGTCGTCTTCTACGTAGATTTTGACGTTAATATGTTGAAGGTTCAAAACTTAACCAGTCCATGCTTATGGTGTGCTGGGGGCTTCCATCCGCATGCGATTGTAGCAGCTGTGGACGGCTTCGATAAACAGTTGGGATTCCTCAATCGTATGATGGGCTGACTCCGTGGTAAACGGTGTGCCGACTGCTTTATGTGCGGCAAATAGGTAATTGGCGAATTTTCCACCGGCGAATGGATCAAATATTAGTTCAGAATCATAGTACCGCTCACGAAACTCATCAATGACTTCTTCTGCATCATCACTTACATCATCGTACTGTAGTTGCACAAGTGCTTTGGCAGCCTTAAGCATGGCTGCGTAAGCTTCCTCGCCAGCTTTTTGTACATCACCAGATTCCATCTTCAACTGAGCTTCAAAAACCATCCGTTCAGCTTCGGCCACGCCGAACTCAAATGCGGACACGACTTCACCTGCACATTCGCCAGTCCCAATGTCACCCGTGGTGTACTTGCGTGGATCAGCCCAATCACTATAGAAATCAGGATCAGCATCGTGCTCGGGTAGGTCGCGGGTGAATACATCAAGTCCTTCCCGAATCTTTGCCTTGCCGACACGCTGGACAAACTGTGCGAACTTTTCATCGCCCTCACGGTCACAAATATAGTGGTCGGTGATTTGTCCAAGTGCATCTGGGATCCGCTTGGATGGGATGGCGACAATTGGCAGGCCATAAGAACCGGCATTCTGTTCCCATTGACCGCCCAATACGACTTGAAAGTGGGGTACCTTGAAGCCTTTGACATTCCGGCTGACACCATAGAAACCGATATCCGCAACATGGTGTTGGCCGCAACTGTTAAAACAGCCGCTAATCTTAATATGGAGGTCCTTGATAGCCTGATCCATTTGGACGCTCTTGGCCGTGAGTTGATGCTTGAGTTCTATAGCCAAGCCTCGGGAGGAGGAAATACCAAGTTTGCACGTGTCAGTGCCTGGGCAGGCGACGATATCCACAATGTTGCTTGCCCCCGTATCGCTCAGTCCTGCGGCATCTAGGGCTTCATACAAGTCATATGCATCGGCTTTGCTTATCCACCGAATCACGAAGTTTTGTTCGACAGTTGTACGAATTGTTCCGTTAGTGAACCGCCGGACAATATCGGCAAGCAAGCGAAGTTGGTCGGCAGTCAAATCCCCCAGTGGAAGCGACACGGTTGCGCATACATAACCGGGTTGCCGTTGTGGGCGAAGATTCGTTTTGACCCATTCTTGGTATTGCGGTGAATGATCTCCGGTCGGGAATTCACCCGGTTTTCGCAATGGTTTTTCCTGTTCGTCTGTTACTCCCTCAAGCAGTTGGGTCCACTTGGGATCGTTTCGCATTTTCTGACGTTCCTCGAGCACCTCTTGTTTGAACTTATCCATGCCCCAGTTATTGACAAGGAATTTAATGCGGGCTCGAGCTCGGTTTTTCTTTTCGCCGTGACGTCCGAAGACACGGGCAATTGCCTGGGCAATAGGCAGCATCTCTTCAGGAGTCAGGAATTCATCAAAGACTTTGGCCTGGTGTGGAACTGCACCTAATCCACCCCCGACGGTAAAGTAAAAACCACGCTGTTCCTTGCCATCAACCTGGCGGGTTACCGCGGTGTAGCCGGCATCATGCATTGCCGTGAGGCCACATGCATGCTGAGCGCAGCCACTGAATGCGGGCTTAAACTTGCGGCCAAAATTCTGGGCATCAGGATGGCCCAGTAAAAATCCTGACAAGGCACGTGCATAAGGCGTTACATCAAATGGCTCATCGGGACATACTCCGGCAAATGGGCAGCCGGTTACGTTTCGAACCGAATTACCACAGGCTTCCCGAGTTGTAATACCGGCTGACGCCAAGCGACGCATGATTGCAGGGGTATTATTTATGTGGACAAAGTGTAGTTGGAAATCCTGTCGGGTTGTGATATGGGCAATCCCATCAGAATACTCCTCGGCAAGATCGGCCAGTACTTCCATTTGATCTGGGCTTAGACCCCCAAACGGGATCTTGATCCGCTGCATGCCGGGTGCGTCCCAGACGGTGTTTGGCCCTTTGGTGTTTTTACTGTTGCTGGGGTAGGGAAGTTCCTTGGACTGCTCACCATCATGACGCTGTCCATTGTCATATCGCTGCCCATATACGCCGCGACGTAATCGGGTCTCGGCAAAAAGTTTCTCGTCCACCTTCCCCTGGCGGCGAAGTTCGATCTCCATCTCAAACGCGTCAATCTCTTCGGCAAGTTGGGGTGCGATCGCATCCTTGAGCCGGTCGGTCCAAATTGAGTTACTTGCTTTCATGGTGTATTGGGCCCAAGTCTCTTGATATAGGCAAAAATTAACGTCGTTTAGTTTATCGGAAAAAATGGGTTCGATCAATTTTAATTGGTTGGTGGCATTACTGGTCAACCCCCCAGGTTGTTCTACAATGTGAAGGTACACAGGTAGCCAATCATGGCAAATGACCACAATTTACG
>PBAS01000044.1 GCA_002716625.1 Phycisphaeraceae bacterium
CTAGATATAAAATATTGTTTTAAAAACTGTTACACACAAATCGATCACGTTTGTCTTTCCAAAACCCCGGCCAAAGAAGCGAGGAGGCCTTACATCACTTTCTTTATGGCATGGAACATTGGCACACAGGCCCTAATTCCCATCCACCCACACTTATTGCTAATATTTAATGCCTTCACTCATTTTCCACATCTTGAAGAATCGTATACGCAATATGAGTGACACAACTGTTAATACGCTTGATGTGAGTAAGCAGATCAAGATGAATAGCGCTGGTTTCATGAGATTGGGCATGGCCAGCGTTAAGCCGCTCAAAGTGACTGTCTCTGAAATCCCGTTCAATCTGATCGATCCTTTGTTTATGTCGTAGCAGTTGGCGGGCTAGCAGATGGTCCCGGGTACTGAATGCAGTCTCAGCGATCAACATGTTTTCCGCAACTTTCTGGTAGAACGAATCCAGTTCAGACCAGCCATCCAAAGAGAACTCTACGCGATTTCTAATTTTCTTAGTGACCAGTTCCGATAGGTTTTTGTCGATGATGTCGCCAATATTTTCTAACTCATTGAGATAACGAAGTTGGCGCATCTGTTCGGATGCATCATCTCGGTCCAAGCCCTGCGCTGCCAGCCGGGAGAGGAATCTTTTAATCTGGGTGTCCAGCAGATCAACTTCGTCGTCCCGGTTACTAACCTGGTCACTAAGACCTTGGTCATTGGTCTCGATTGCTCGCCACAGGTCAGTAAACATCTGTCGGACAATCTCCGCCACACGCAGAATCTCCCGCATCGACTGGCCTGTCGCCAGCGCAACGCTGTCGATCGGGCTATCAGAAATATAATCGGGGCCGAAGACCTGGTTCTGCGACTCTGGCGGATCCGGCGCAAGGTTTACTACCACCCAGTTAAGCGGCGCCAGCAACGGAAGCCCAATACACGCAAGCACCAAGTTAAAACCAATGTGCAATAAGGCGATTTGAATTGGAAGATCTAACCTGGTCTTCTCCAGCGTCGCAAGGATTGGCGCAAACAGAAAAAGAACCGCCGTCGCGGTGACTGCCTTTACGATCAAATTACCAGCCGCCAGTCGGCGAGATTCGAGTTGATTCCAACCGATCAGCAACGTGGTAATACCCACACCAACGTTGGCTCCAACTACGACTGGGGCAGCGATCTGCATGTCTATAAGATTGGCCTGGTTTAGTGAAAGCCCGATGGCCATGGCAATTGTGGCCGTACTGGATTGCAAGAGTACTGCAATGACTGTGGCAATGATGACCAGCACGGTTGGATAGTGACCGGCTGCACTAAAAAGGTTGCTGAGGTGCGCATCAGGCATCACCTGGCCTGAAGTGGTCTTGATAATAGCTATACCTAGAAAGATAAAGCCCAAACTCATGATGACTTGACCAAAACCACGACTGCGAGCCGCAACCGTAAATTGATAGAACGGTAGCCCGATCAGAATGAGGATTGGTGCGAACTGTTCCAATCGCAATGCAAGCAGTAGAACCGCGATGGTTAACCCTAGGTCTGCGCCAAACATTAGAGCCAACATCTGCTTCGCTGATGCATGACCTGCTTTGGTTGACTGGACTGCCAAGGCAGAAAGAGTTGTACTGGACGGCGCCACAACGGCAATGCTTAAGCCACTGATGAACGCCTTCACACGATTCTGTGCAATGCGTTGAACCCAATATCGTAACCTCGCACCGAAGAGCCGATCGAGTCCCTTGCGTAAGAACCGCACGCCAAAAAGGATCAGTGCGACACCGCCCCCAACCATCAATAAAACCACAACGGCCGGACGCATGGGCTGCACACTGCCATCGATTACCAGTTGGCCAACCGTCAGCAGTAGGGGAAAAGCACTCATGGGGAACCAAGCCGACTAATGACGAAAATGACGCCGGCCAGTAAAAACCAAGGTCACACCAGCTCCATGGCAAGCAGCAATCGTGTCTTCATCCTTTTTAGAACCCCCAGGTTGTACCATAGCCGTCACCCCAGCCTCGATGAGCAAATCCGGACCATCGCGAAACGGAAAGAATGCATCGGAGGCAGCAACCGAGCCCTTGGCTCGCCTGCCAGCTTTTTCAATGGCCAAACGAGTGCTTGCAAGACGGTCCATCTGTCCTGCACCCGCACCAACCAGTGATCCGTCGTTGACAAGACATACGGCATTTGATTTAAGATGCTTAACACTGATCATCGCCAACGCCAATTGCTGCAGATCCACCTGCGTGGGCTCGGGGCCACCTACATGCTTCCAATCCGTGGGTTGTTGATCAAACGGCGCCAAGTCCCGCTGCTGAACAAGTAGACCGCCTGTAATCTGCCGCAGGGCCATATGTCTCGAGGACCGCTTGGCTGGATTGAGTAGATCACCCACTTCAAGAATACGTACATCCTTCCAGCGATCAGTAAGTCTCTCAAGCGCCTGCTTATCGTAACCTGGTGCAATAACCACGTGCAAAAACTTTTTACCAGCACAGATCGCCTCAGCAGTCGCCATGTCAACTTTACGATTCATCGCCACAATTCCACCGAAAGCTGCCAGCGGGTCGCCCGCATATGCTTTTTCAAAGGCCTGGGCCAAGTCCGTTGACACCGCAAATCCACAGGGATTGGCGTGTTTATTCACTGCGGCGGCAGCCAGTTGAACAGAGTCAATCTCCTTGACCAACTCCAAGGCACCATCGGCATCCAACAGGTTACAATAACCAAGAGGAATACCGTGAAGCTTCTTGGCATGTGCAGCTGATGGTTCGGTACTGCTTGGATCAACATAAAGGGCTGCAGACTGGTGGGGATTCTCTCCATATCGCAGTGGGTCCCCATGGCGACTAAAGCGTAGCGCAAATGAGTCAGAAAATTCTGCCTTCTCCTGACCACTCCGCACAGAAAACCATTGACTGATGGCAGTATCATACATTGCTGTACGAGTAAATGCCGCAAGTGCAAACTTCTGCCGCAAGGCCAAGGTTGTGGCGCCATCATGGGCCGCCATTTCAGCGATAATGGTGTCATATTGGCCTGGATCCGTAACCACTGTGACAAAACGGTGATTTTTTGCCGCACTTCGTAACATGCTTGGGCCACCAATATCAATCTGTTCGATCACGTCGCTGTCTGCAACATCCGGTCGCGATGCTGTCTGCTCAAAGGGGTAGAGGTTCACGCAAACCAGATCAATCGGCTCAATAGCGTGCTTGGACATTTGGGCTAGATGTTCATCATTGTCCCGCAATGCAAGCAAACCACCATGAACTCGAGGATGAAGTGTCTTTAAGCGGCCGTCCATCATCTCGGGAAAGCCGGTAACCTGATCAATCGCCGTCACCTCAAGACCGGCCTGGCGAATCTTATTGGCGGTACCCCCCGTTGAAATGATCGATACGCCGTAGCTGATAAGATTTTTGGCAAAGGGGATAAGGTCGGCTTTGTCACTGACCGTAATCAGGGCACGCTTAACGGGAACAAGCTCAGTCATTTGGCTTAGCTAATGGGTTCCAGCCAGAGCAACCGTCCGGCAGCAGATACCAGAACCAGACGACCGTCGTCAAGTTGGATCACGGTCTGCAAAGGAAAGACTGGCACCGAAGTTCTTGTCTTGCCGGTGGCCAGATCAACGAAAATCAAATTCCGGCCAGTGTTTAATAATAAACGATTGCCAATTTCCCCAACCACCTGTGCCGAAGCAGCGAAGGTCCAAACCGTTTTTCCGGTTTGCGCCTCAAGCACTTTGAGCCCCGCATGGGGAACATTTTGAATCACGAAGTCGGCAATCCGTACCGGAGATGATCGTAGTGAATAATCTGTTCGGTGAATCCAGCGATCCCGACCATCAAGTTGACGCAACGAGTACAGCGACTGATCCTCACATGCAATATAGACTGATTCCCGGTCGATCACGACCGGTGCTGTAATCCGTCCAAATGTCCGCGCAGGCCAAAGATGCTGCCCGGTTGTTCGTTCGAGCATGGCGCCCTTACCATGGACATCGGTGACAAAAACACCGTTGCGGTAAATTACCGGCGTTGCAGCAATCTCGCCCGTCATCTGATAACGCCAATCATCGCTGCCAACCCTAAGGTTATGAGCAAAAATCAGCCCGCTGGTGCTCCCAAAGATTGCGAGATCGTCAGTCACAACAGGTCCCTGATTAACCGCAACCACGAGCTGCTGGCGTTCCTGTGTATGGCCATTTACCGCTGATAACAAGAACAGTTCCGATTCCGTATTGATCAAAATCGACCCTGCATATGAATGCGGCTGATAGAGGTCCTGGGCAGCGCTGCCAATGATCCGACTCCAGACCGTCTCGCCGTTACCAAGCGAGATGGCTGTAACGAGATTTGACGGTGATTCAACGACCACAAGTTGATCACCAAGAACCGCCACGTGGGAAATTGCATGACCGCTAGGCACGGCCAGATCCCGAGCTGGGCCCAGGTGATAACCGAGCCGCAGCGCATCACCGGGTTCAATCAGATGCCCCGTGCCCGAAGATGGTGGCGGGACACTCTGGCAACCGATCAATGTCACCAAAGTCACCTGTAACAGAACAAAAAGCATTAATTTCTGCATTGGACCAGTCTCCATCAGGTGAGACGTGTAAGTATCGATGCGATCATATCGTGGGTCAAGCCGCGATGGCGCGGAATGGGACAAAGTTAGGTCTCCTATCGCCTTATCGCTTAGATTTGGAATCCTTAGTGGGCAAATCGAAAATCAACTCGTCATCCGTTGCATGCAAGAACCACCGGCGGGGGGCGGCCGTTACCGCCCTGATTTACGCCGCCAATATCTGGCGCTTTTCGCTAATCAGTGCCAAAAGAGCCTTGTGGGGCTCAGAAAACTTAGCCACTCCTTCTCCCATCAAAACCTGCTCCAGCTTATCCTGGTCAACTAATTGATCGATCTGGTCAAGAATCTCTGCTGATGGCATCTGATCAACCTTGCGGACATAGATCCTGCCTAGTTTCTCAATCGCATCATTTGTTGCTGGCGGATTGGTTTGGATGTCACTGCCTGCTAGGGCTTCAATGTACTTGTCTTTGGGGTCCTCGGGCTTCTTGGTGCCAGTCGATGCAAAGATAATTTCTTGTGACAGTTTAAGGTTTTTGTCTGCCCAAAATTCCTGATTCGATGCCCACAATCGCTTAACGTTTGCAATCCCCACCTGCCCCTGAGCCAAATCGCTTAGCTGCGGAACATATTTCTCGGTGTATACATCAACACGTGAGACAAAAATGCTGTAAACACTTTTAAATTTTTCCAGTCCGTCACCACGGCGTTGAGCGCCTCGCCACACGTTTTCTCTGGCTGTTTCATATTGTCGCTGTGAAAAGATAAGGGTAGTATTCAATGTGATTCCTGCAGCCGCCAATTCCACAAGCGCGTCTAGGCCTGCAGGAGTCGCGGGTACTTTGATCATTCGGTTCTGATGTCCCGAAGCCCATTTCTTACCCAGTTCAATATAGCGTGCGACCCGCTGATCATGCGCGGGCGCCAACTCGACATCTTCAAGTAAAGGATCGAGTTCAAAACTGACATAGCCGTCGTTTCCTTCCGTCGCATTCCAAACCGGAGCAAAGACTTCTTGAGCACTACGAACCAACTGGTCGGTCATGGCCCAAGCGATTGCTTCATCATCCAGACCTTGAACAACCAATTGGCTTAGCTGCGAGTCGAATCGGCCGCTTTTGATCAGGTCAGATACGATAATCGGGTTCGATGTCGCACCCGTTGCGCCAAGTTCCCGACTCTTGACAATCAACTGAGGATCAACCGAATCGAGCCATAGCTTGGTACCGCAGCTTATCAATGATTGCAAAGACGATGGCACTTTCCATTCCTTTCGATTAGGCCAGTTTCTGATGGCCCTTATCGTACCCCCTGCGTGTTGAATCGACCAGAATAGGGGCGACGCAACTGCCCAGTAGCCAAGCCTTACCACCACTGCCTAGCTACCACCCCAAGGCTTAAATACTTCCATTTACAAGCATATCAGGCCATATGTTACGGGGTTTGCGAGAACGACTTGAGCCAAAGCATCATTTTGTCTGGTGCCACATAACCCATCTGGCGGCCAAGTTCTGATCCTTGGGGTTCAGTAACCACCATTGTCGGAACCGCGAAGATCTGGTAACGATTCGCCAACAGACTTGACTCTTCAGATTCGTAGGACAGATCGATACGAACGGGGATAAATCTGTCCCGAATAGCCTTTGCAACGTGCTGACGGCTGAATACATCCTGTTCCAACTGTGTACAGGCCGGACAACCTTGCGTTACAAACTCGATCAACACCGGTTTACCAAGCGTTGCCGCTTGTCGCGCTGCAACGCCGTAATCACTCTTCCAACCAACCAGATCAGGCAGAGTGGACCTACTCCTGCAGGACATGATCAACAACCCGACCGTCAACGCCACCATGGCAAACAACCAAGTGCGACCTGTGGGGTTCTTTTTTTTACCGCTCAAGCCCATTGTGATCCTTTGCCTTAGCTGCCCTCTAGAATGACAACCACCATCAAAAGCACAAATGCAATAAACCACCCGATAATCGCAACCCAGAATAACGGAGACGTAGTTAGCAATGCAGATTTTTGCGGAACCACAGCGCCCACCGACCGTGGCACCTCAGCCGACGGCTCCAAAGCTGACAGTGCGGCCAAATCAAATTTCCGCCGGGCCTGTGTTGGTGGCTCGCCGCGCTTAACCGCTTCAAGGTCTTCTAATAGCTCACTTGCGGAAGCATAGCGGGAATCCCGATCTTTGGTCATACAGACTTCAATGATCTCGCAAATACCATCACTCAAAGATGGATTAAACTGATCAGGCGGTGGCACGGGTGCTTTGAGATGCCGGTGCATGACTGCCGATGGATTAGAGCCATCAAAAGGTACCTGGCCAGTCACCATGTGATAGAGGGTCGCACCCAGACCGTATATGTCCGCACGACCATCAACATCCACCATGCCTCGGATCTGTTCAGGTGAAATGTAGTAGGGCGTTCCATAGGCTTTGCCCTTCTCTGCCTCCGCTGCTTCAACATCGTCAACCGGTCGTGCAAGCCCCATGTCAGCAAGCTTAGCCGATGACTCTACGGTGATCATGATGTTTTTGGGTTTTACGTCACGGTGGACAAGGCCATTCTTATGAGCATGGTCCAAGGCCCAGGCCACTTGAATCGTCACACCCAAAGCCTCTGACTCTGAGTATCTTTTTTGACGTGTGATCTGTTCATAAACGCTCTTGCCTTCAACGTACTCCATTACAAAATAGTGTTTGCCACCTACATTAAATACATCCAGTGCGCCAACAATATTGGGGTGATTCAGTTTCCCTGCCGCCTTGCCCTCGGCATAGAAACGCTCAATAAACCGTTTGTTATTGGTGAATTTACGTGGCAGCATTTTGACAGCAACCAACCGGTCAAGGCTAAGTTGCTTGAATAGGTAAACCTTGGCCATCGCGCCAGCCCCCAGTGGTCGAATGTACTCATATCCAGGGATATTACGCGTGGTTCCGCTTTCCTCTACCACTGGCCGCAACCGCTCAAGCTGACTTGATGTGACGACCGCTTGGGAAATCAACAAATCCCCCAAACTACGCAGCTTGGAACCTTCACACCCAGATTCCGCCTTGTGGATTTTCATACAGGCTTTAACTTCCTGCTCCGTTGCCAATCCTTTTTCGACAATAAGCCTCCCTAGTGTAGTTTCGAAATGATTACCAGTTGATTCAGACATATAAAAGTATCAACCATACCGGGGCGAGAAAAACGCCATGAAATGCCAAAATGGAAATGTAACCGGCCTATTATATTATATGCTCATATCACGATTACACGACACTAAGCGCCGCGTAGTTGAGTGTCAACCGAACTCGAACCACAAATTGGCCGCCGTGGCATCTCGGGTAAATCTCCTGCAATTGCAATAAAATAGACTTTAGGGCTCCACCATGCATTCGAGATGCTAAATCGGGGGGAGGCATCAAGTCCGGTATTTGATTCAATTGCTACTGGCAAATCATCATGCAATACTCTTACAATGGAGATGGACACGCACACGCAGGCATCCGCCTTCTTAGAATCCATGACACTTGCCACCCACCCGCACGAGACAATCGAGAAGCACCTTGAGGTAGAGTTAGCTCAAGTCCAATCCTGCTTTACCCGGGAGTTGACCAGCGACCTTCAGTGTGTCAACACATTGGTAGCTCATATCGAACGTTATCGCGGCAAAATGTTACGCCCCAAACTAGTCTTGGCGACATCAATGGCATGCAATAGCGCCAACGCCCCGTTAAACCATTCGCACCATGTACTGGCCACCGTCGTAGAGATGGTGCATATGGCCACACTCGTCCATGATGATATCCTTGACGATGCCCAGATGCGTCGGCGTGGGTACACAGTAAACCATCTCGACGGCAATGAAACGGCGGTCATGCTCGGCGATTACCTCATCAGTCACGCCTATCACCTCTGCTCCAGCCTGGAGCGGCAAACAATCAGCAGGGCGATTGCCCAAACGACCAATACGGTCTGCGAGGGCGAGCTTTTTCAGTTAGCCAATCGAAAAAACTGGTCACTCGATGAATCAACATATTTTGAAATCATTCGTCGCAAGACTGCCAGTCTGTGCGGCATTTGTTGCCAGCTGGCCGCCGAGTTGTGCGAGTGCGACCAGCGTGTGGTCGAGGACATGTACGGTTATGGCGAGAACATAGGACTTGCATTCCAGATCGTGGACGACCTGTTGGATTTGATGGGGACAGAGGGCACCGTGGGCAAGACACTTGGGCGTGATATTGGCAAAGGCAAACTAACCCTGCCGATGATTCGGTTCCTCAAGGTATGCGATCAGACCTCCAAGCCTAAGTTGATTAAACAGTTGGCGAATCAAGACACCACACCGTCGCCAGAGCTGTTGGAAGAGCTCCGCAACAGTGTTCGCAGCAGTGGGGCAGCTGACTATGCAGTGATGCATGCCAGAAAACTGATCAACCAAGCCAAATCCCACCTTATGGGATTACCCCAATCACCGGCACGAGCAATGCTTGAGACGATGTCGGAAAGTGTGTTGACCCGAACCTTTTAATAGACATGGCCTGTGAACCGATAAATCCTGTGGTACTTATTGCGACACAATGACTGCGTAGCTGAGTTTGAAGCAGGAAGGTAAACGCCGCGACATGAATAAGAGCCGCCCGCGTCTACTGATCTTGACTGGTCTGGCTGCCGACGGACACCCAATCGCCGCAACATTAAGCGAATTCTTTGATGTTGACCTGTGTGAGTCGATTGAACAGGCCATTGAAGCACTGCGGCGAGAGACCTACCACGCGGTGTTTGCCGATGTGGGAGACTTCCTACCGCTGGAACGAGCACTGGTCTCCCAACAGTCAAAACTTGTACTCGATACGGTCGGTGAAGGCGTATGTGTAATTGATGCCGAGGGGATATGTCGCTGGTCGAACAAGCGTATGCAGCAGTTCTCACCGGCAGTGTTTGAAAAAGTCAAACAGATCTGCGGCCAGGCAATGTCAATCTTTTCCGCACAGACCGACTCGGGCACTACAACGCAGTCCGGTGGGCGTGGAAGTAAAAAGTTTGCCTTTCAAAGTGAAGAGGACCGCTATTTTGAACTGATTGCCTCACCGGCAATTGATGAGCACAAACAAGTCATGCAGATTGTCGCCGTTGTGTGGGAAGCCACTAGCGGCCGACGCATGCAGCAGAAAATCGATGCCATTGACTTGGCTGGCCGGGAACTGACGCGTCTGGACCGTGATGCGATGATCCGGATCTCGCCAAGCGAACGCTTGGTCCTACTCCGCGACAAGATTATCCGATACAGCAAAGATCTGATGCATTTTGACCATTTTGCAGTGCGTTTGCTAGATCAGCGAGCCAACAAACTGGAGGTGGTGATTGCTGAAGGGCTGCCATCCGAGGCGTTAGAGATCGATCTTTATGCTGAATCTGAGGGTAATGGTATCAGCGGGTACGTGGCAGCCACAGGACGTAGTTATATCTGCCACGACGCGGGGAAGGATTCCCGGTATGTCACCGGCATGCAGTACGCGAAAAGTTCCTTGACGGTACCCCTGCTCCTGCACGACAAGGTGGTGGGAGTCTACAACGTTGAATCTGAGCATGTGGGCGCCTTTAACGAAGAGGATCGTCAGTTTGCTGAGATTTTTGGCCGATACGTCGGGTTAGCCTTAAATATCCTAGACCTTTTGGTCATGGAACGGTCAACTACCACCGGACGCTTGGCTGACAACGTGGTCCAGGAAATGGCTCAACCGCTCAGTAACATTACAACCGAAGCCCAAACACTCATAGAGGAATACATAGGTGATGACACGATGCGGGGTCGTCTCAACACGATCATGGATAATGTCTCGTCAATCCGCCACACGATGAAGGTGGTGGCGGCCGGGCCCACAACTGTCCTCGGCACTGACCAGTTAAAAACTCATGAGAAAGAATCTGCTCTACGGGGAAAATGCATCCTTGTTGTGGACGATGAGCAGAACATCCGGGAAACACTTGATTCGATTTTGTCCAAATTAGGCTGCCATGTCAGTATGTCCAGCGATGGCTATGAAGCCATCAACCTGATCGGCCAGCAGTACTTCGACCTGATCATCTCTGACATCAAACTTCCGCATCGAAATGGTTATGAAATCTTCGCAGCTGCCCGCAGAGTACGCGACAATTTCCCCGTCGTGCTCATGACAGGATTTGGCTACGACCCACATCATTCAATCGTTCGGGCAAGCCAAGAAGGACTTTCCCAAGTGATGTTTAAGCCTTTCAAGGTCAACCAACTGCTTGAAGAGCTGCATAAGGCGCTTGACCTACCAATCCCCGAACCCAAAGAGGCGGATAAGCATTAACACGTGTCTGCTCTGGACCCAACAACGGCTCGCACCGCTGCCGTGGCGGCATTGCTTCCGGCAGTAGAAAATTACCCGCATTTAAAACCCGTCGAGGTGGATTTCGGATCTCTGCCCCCTCGGGACCGCGCATTGGCCTTAGCGATCGTGCGTGCGGTGCTGCAGAGATGGATGACCATCGAACACCTGTTAAACCAGGCGTTGCATCAGCCCTTTAAAGAATTGGAACCAACAATGCGGGGGGTGCTACTGGTTGGTGCATCACAACTTCTATTCTTTGACCGTCTGCCAGCGTATGCAGTGGTAAATGAATCGGTAGATTTAGCTCGATCCCTAGTCAGACCATCAGCGGGGCCAATGGTCAATGCTGTACTACGAATTTTGGCTAAAAACATTGTAACCCGCTGCCATACCGATCCATGGACTGCATCTGCCGACCAGATACCTCTCGAAGATGGGTTTATCCAATTAGGTAAAATGTCACTGCCAGAAACCGGTGATCTAATTCAACATCTTGCCGTAGCCACAAGTCACCCACCAAACTTGGTGGAGCAGTGGTCCAAAACATACGGTGACCCACAAGCAACCAAATTGTGCTTGCACAGCCTCAGGTCACCACCCATCTTCATTGCCACCGCCAGTGGTTACACCCAATGGACAGGTCGAGGCGAGCAATTATCCCAATACCTTTCTCTAGATTCTACCCGGAGGGTGCAAGATCCTGCCGCCGGCAAACCGGTACAGGCGACAGCCCATTTGAAACCCAAAATAATCATAGACTTCTGCGCTGGCCGTGGGACCAAAACACACCAACTAGCTCAGTTACACCCACAGGCTAGGATTTTTGCGACTGATGGAGATCCCGAACGCCTTAAAGCACTGCATGCAACCTACATGAACCATCCATCCGTCACAGTTGTACCCTTAAAGCAACTCCAAGGACCTGCAGACCTCTTGCTACTTGATGTGCCCTGTACCAATACTGCGGTACTTGCACGGCGGCCCGAAGCCCGTTACCGCTACACATCACGACTACTCCACCATTTGGTCCGAATCCAGAGGCAAGTGATGAATCGTGCTATTACTTGCTTGGACACAAAAAGTTCGGTGTTATACAGCACCTGCAGTCTTGAACAGGCCGAAAATCAGGATCAAACCAGATGGCTTGCCAACCGAATCGATGGCACCCTCAAAACACAGTGCATGACATTGCCAGACGGTCACGGACCAACGTACCATGACGGGGGTTACTTCGCGTTGCTGCAACGGCATTAGTATTTAAAAGCCGTCATGCTCCCTAGCATCTACCACTTTGACCTAGAACCCAACTTATTGATTCATCAGGCAACAAGCCGCCGGATCCAGCCAAAGCATTTACCCAGAGCCGCAGATTGACCTAAAGCAGCCTAATCAACTAACAACCGATGGTGATAGGTGAACAGAAATACGGTAGAACCAATCGCAACCACCAGCCAAATAAACATTGAGTTTTCCATTTGGATAAACCCATAATTTACCAGTGACCGGCTGCCGGTGGCGATACAATGGCCCCGGCTGGTTTTCTGATTGTTTTTGTTGATAGTTGAGGCTACGAAAGATCCCCCCAACCCCATGACGGCAAGTACAGGGCGACATTGACCATGGCTGTACATATGGAACTTTCGCGGATTCTGATCAGGAAAACCCTGCCATACCACACGATTGAACTGCGCGAAGTGGGCGGTGAACGTGTGTTTGCAATAGAAATTGGTCTAAATGAGGCGGCTGCAATTGAGCGACGCTTGACAGGCCGAGAAGCCCGTCGCCCCCAAACCCATGAACTACTCTCCAGCGTGATTGACACAATGGGCGGTAAGACCGAACGGGTCGTGGTCAATGACCTCGTCCAGGATGACCAAACTGGGCAGGGGACCTTTCTGGCGCGTCTGTACGTGCGACAGAACGGCAAGCTCCTGAACATTGATTCTCGACCCAGTGACGCAATTGCTCTGGGAATCGCCACCAATGTGCCGATCTACGTTGAGGACCACGTCCTGGACAAAGTCAGCAAGATGCCTTGAGCAAATTGACCAAGGGGCAATTTAAAGGCCGTACTGGCTGCAGCAGGGCTTTCTGGTTCCGAATTGTTGGCAACCGACGCCCCAGATTCCTCAAAAACAGGGATTCATCTGGTCGCACAGACGGCCAGGCAGCGTTGCCAAGCCCGCCGCACTGCAAACCCAGGCCATTGACACCCATTATTGACGTTGTAAACTACCACGCCCACGTTGGGTGGGGTTGTTATTGATGGGAAAATCGGGGGGCTATGGCATCCCAAGGATTGGGCTATGACCGCAGGACAAATCCGCATCCGCATGGAATCCTATGACCACCAGGCGCTAGACGCCTCGGCGAAGGAAATCGTAGACCATATAAAGCGTACCAATGCAAGGGTGGCGGGTCCGGTGCCATTGCCCACACGAATTGAACGTTACACCGTGTTACGCAGTCCGCACATTGATAAAAAGAGCCGTGAACAGTTTGAGATTCGCACCCACAAGCGAATCATTGACATAAAGGATCCTAACGTCCGGACCGTCGAGGCGCTGAATCGCGCTGTCGTACCGGCCGGCGTTTTCGTCAAGATTAAGGCGTAGGTTGATCATTACCTGTGCCATATTTTTCAGGTTGTTTTTACCATGCTGGCAACATTATTAGGGCGAAAAATTGGGATGACACGGGTCTACGATGAAACAGGTCGTAACATCCCGGTAACAGTCATTCAGGCCAGCCCGAATCATGTAAGCCAAGTCAAGACAAGTGATCGGGATGGATATAATGCGATCCAATTGGCATTTGAACAGGTGAAGCCAAGGCGATCGACAATCCCAATGATCGGACACGACGCCCGAGCCGGCCTGACACCCCGACGGTGGCACCGTGAGGTACGACTCGGCGCCGAGGAAGTTAGCGAGTATGAACTGGGCCAGGAGTTGGCGGTCGATATCTTTGAGCAGGTCAAGTTCGTTGACGTGATCGCGACCAGTAAAGGTAAAGGTTACGCCGGGGGCGTAAAACGATGGGGTTTCAAAGGCCAACCAGCGTCACATGGTGTCGAGCGTAAACACCGCTCCGCTGGCTCGGTTGGTGGCCGATCCAGCAATGCAGGAACCGGTAGACCCAAAAAAGGTGGAAAAAAGGCGGGGCAAATGGGGTCTGTACGACATACTGTTCGGAGCTTGGAATTGGTCCGCCATGACCAAGAAGAAAACCTGCTGATTGTTAAGGGACCAGTGCCAGGCCCCAATCAGGGGTTTGTGATTATTCGGGAGGCGATTCGGCTGTCGAAGCGAAAGGCTAGAGTATTAGCCGAGGCATCGTAAGTCCTACCCGCTGTCGCCGATGTTTCTTGTAGAAACATGCGACAGGCCAAGGTGAAACTGCAATGCCACGACAATCGGACTGATCGTTGCCGGCACATCGAACCCATAAGGGTCGCTGCGGACCAAGTGGAACGTGGACAGATGATGTTATGATTGATATTCCAGTACATGACATCCAAGGAAAGCAGATCGACACCTTGAAGGTGGACGAACAGTCTCTGGGCGGAGAGGTTCGCCCAGCACTGCTCAAACAAGCCTATGTTTGCTTCCACGCAAACCGTCGTCAAGGTAGCGCCCACACTAAAAACCGGTCTGAAGTATCTGGTTCGACCCGCAAGCTTTACCGCCAGAAGGGCACCGGCAACGCCCGCCGGGGACCAAGTGGCACAAACCTGATGCGCGGTGGTGGACACGCGCATTCCAAGAAGCCACACTCCTGGCGACAGCGTATGCCCAAGAAAATGCGACAACTCGCCAATCGCAATGCACTGCTGGCCAAAGCAGTTGACGGTGAGATCCGACTCTTGGATCATCTAGAATTCGACAAGCCCTCCACCGGCCAATTCGCGAAGATTCTAAGCGAGCTCAAAATTAATCGTACCTGCCTGCTAGCACTGGCGAACACCACGGATCATGCCGGTCGATCCGCACGAAACCTTGAGCATATCACGATCACACGTGTCGATCAGCTAAACGTGTTTGACATTCTTAATCACCGTTATCTCGTCGCCGACAAAACCACCTTTGCTGGTTGGCTCGAAAACAGTAGAACAGATAGTAATTCCAACGGGGAGGGAGCTTGATGCATGCAACCCAGATCATCAAACGTCCCCTCATTACCGAGAAAAGCACCTGGGAGGGGGAGGCTCATAACCGGTTCAATTTCGTGGTGCACATGAAAGCCAACAAGAAACAGATTGGCCGTGCCATCCATGATCTTTATAAGGTTCGCGTTCTTTCCGTTGCCACCCAAATTCGCAAAGGCAAATACCGCCGTACCCGTTTTGGCCCCGCCAAAACCAAAGACTGGAAAAAAGCGACCGTCCACTTGCACCCTGATGATCAGATTGACCTATTTTAATAGTTTATGTGCGGCCGTGATACCGCAATGACAAGAGTATACCGATGGCCATCCGCATCTATAAAAAAACAACCCCCGGACGACGTAATGCTTCGGTCAACCTCTTTGACGAAGTAACCAAAAAGCGTCCGGAAAAATCTCTTCTACAACCGAAGAAAAAGCGAGGTGGACGTAACCATCACGGCGTCATCACCTGCCGAAGTCGTGGCGGTGGTGCCAAACAGCGGTATCGGGTCATCGACTTTGGCCGCAATAATAAACTTGACATGGTAGCCACGGTTATTGGGATCGAGTACGACCCCAATCGTTCCTGCAATATCGCTTTATTGGAATACGAGGATAAAGAGCGGCGTTACATCCTAGCGCCCGTGGGGTTAACAGATGGCGATACAGTGGTCTCATCGACCGGCGCATCTGAACCAAAAACTGGTAATGCGATGCCCATTGAAAATATCCCGCCTGGCTTGAGCATCCACAATATTGAACTAGTAGCCGGTAAGGGCGGACAACTGTGCCGGGCGGCTGGCGCATATGCCCGCCTCACCAACCGGGAGGCAAAATGGGCAACTCTCGTATTCCCCTCGGGAGAAATCCGTCAAATATCGGTCAAGTGCCGAGCCACCATCGGCCAAATTGGCAACACCGATCACGCTTTGATCAAGTTAGGCAAAGCCGGGCGAAATCGCCATAAAGGCCGACGCCCACATACCCGTGGCGTGGCCATGAATCACCATGACCATCCGATGGGCGGTGGTGACGGCCGCAGCAAAGGTAACCGAGCACCGGCATCGAAAAGCGGTGTGCAGGCCAAAGGTGGCAGAACACGGATTCGCCATAAGGCATCGAACAAACGCATCATCAGAAGGCGCAAGAGCAAGCGATATGGCCAGCTTACGGTCTAATGAATAAGGAGAGATGGAGTTTGGACACTCCGGTGTCCAAAACCGTTATCAACGTATGCCAAGATCACTGAAAAAAGGACCGTACGTCGACGAAAAGGTGTACCGTAAAGTCGAGGCACTCAACCAGATGAACCGGCATGAGCCGATTAAGACTTGGGCACGCAGTTGCACAATTGTCCCAGAGTTTGTCGGCCACACCTTGATGGTTCACAATGGAAAAACCTTCGCAACCGTTTTCGTCACAGAGGATATGGTCGGCCATAAGCTCGGCGAGTTCAGTCCGACGCGAACATTCAGAGGCCATACCATTGGCAGCCGTTCCCAACGGAGTTCTGGGCATACCTAAATTAATGCATGAATCACTGCAGAGAGTAAACCATCGTGCCGTATAAAAGTATCCATCGAACCGCGCGTATCAGCCCAACAAAGGCTCGGCTGGCATTGGGGCTTATCCGTGGCCGCAGTGCGCAGGACGCACTGGGCACGCTGACGCTGTCCAAAAAACGGGCCGCGGTATTGATCCGCCGAATACTTGTTTCGGCCATGGCGAATGCAGAACAGGGCGAAGTTGACCAGCGGCAACTATATGTTTGTGAAGCCCGGGCCGACCAAGGACCAACCATTAAACGTTTTCAACCCAAAGACCGTGGCCGGGCACACCCGATTCGAAAGCGTACGAGCCACATCACAGTGGCTGTGGATGTGATAAAAAAGTAGTCTATGGATCGAAGGGTTAATACCAAATCGATCCCGTAAGGCAGATAGGAAAATGGGACAAAAAGTTCACCCTTTTGGTTTCCGAGTTGGGATTACTGAAGCCCACAAGAGCCGCTGGTATGCACCCAAGGCGCTTTATGGCGAATTACTTGTCGAGGACGAAAAGATCCGGCGGTACATTGACCACCGCCTAAACCGTCGCCCCCCATTTGCCGCAGCTTCTGACGTCCATATAGAACGAACACGTGAGGAATTAAAGATTATCATCCGCACCGCGCGGCCGGGTCTAGTGATTGGTCCCAAGGGAGCTGAAATTGAGCGGCTGACTGAGGATATCCAAGGGCTCACTGGCCGCAATGTTTCAATCAGTTGCGTCGAGGTTGCCAATCCCGATATCGAAGCCCAGTTGATCGGTGAGTCCATCGCAGAACAACTGCAAAAGCGAGCTAGTTTCCGCCGAATCATGAAGATGAAAGCAGATGCAGCCATGACCGCAGGTGCCAGGGGTATCAAGATCATGCTTTCCGGTCGCCTCGGTGGGCATGAAATGAGCCGCAGTGAAGATATTCGGCTAGGTGCGATCCCATTGCAGACACTTCAGGCCAACATCGACTATGGTTTTGCCAAAAGCCATACCACGTACGGCATCATCGGCGTGAAGGTCTGGGTATATAAAGGCATGTACAACGAAGTAAAGGAAGGCGAAATAGAATCCCGCGCTGCCGGTGCTCGCCCTCGAGCCCGTGGTCGCCATTAATACGAAGACACTGCGGGTCGTCACCCTGCCAACAATGCTGGTAACAGCCCGAAAATGCTAGGACAAATGCAATGCCACTGATGCCCAAACGGGTAAAGTTTAGGAAGCAACAGCGAGGTTCGCTACGGGGTAATGCCTGTCGTGGCAACTTCGTTGCATTCGGCGAATTTGGATTACAGGTATTGCAAACCGGATGGCTGACCGCTCGCCAGATCGAAGCGGGACGTGTTGCAGCACGCCAGTACGCCAGTGAGGGCAAATTGTTTGTGCGGGTCTTTCCTGACAAGCCGATCAGCAAGAAGCCGCTGGAAACTCGAATGGGCAAAGGAAAGGCAGAACCCGAATTCTGGGCTGCCAGGGTCAAACCCGGCACTGTACTGTATGAACTAGCCGGTGTGCCACGCGACATTGCACAGGCGGCTTTTGTCCGCGTCGCACATAAAATGCCGTTTCGATGTCGTTTTGTTGATCGGCGACATGCCTAAAGGTTACCGTCATGAAAGCCAGTGAAGTACGAGACATGAAAGCCGAGGAATTGCCGGTCGAAGTAACGCGGCTGCGCCAAAAACTATTCGAACTGCGAAGCCAAGCTGTAACGGAAAAACTGGAAAACCCAATGCAACTCAAGGAAATTCGTCGCGACATCGCGCGTCTACTGACCGAACGCCGCCGTCGTGAATTAAAGGAGGCCAGCTAAATCATGGCCGATGACCAGGGCAAAGCCGCACAAAAGTCCGTGTTGGGTAGTCGAGTCGGAATCGTGACCTCCGATGCGCGAGACAAAACCCGCACTGTTGTCGTCACATTCCAAGCCAAGCACCCGAAATACGGTAAAATTCTACGCCGAAAGAGCACGTTTCAAGTTCATGATCCCGAAAACCAAAGCAAACTCGGAGATCGAGTGGAGATTGCAAACTGCAAGCCAATCAGCAAGACCAAGAGTTGGCGACTACTGCGAATTGTCGCAAGTGCGGCTAGCCCTGAACAACACAAGACAGAAGTGTAACTCACAGCAGGAAACACAAGGTTCATTCAATGTTACAGCAGGAATCAAAAGTTGACGTTGCCGACAACACAGGCGCCAAAGTGGCGCAAGTTATACGTGTTTTAGGCGGATCGACTTCACGTGGGAATTACACGCGAAAGACTGCTTCCATCGGCGATAAAGTTGTCTGCACGATCAAGAAGACCCTACCGGGCAACGAACTTAAAACAGGAACACTGGTTAAAGCTGTTGTGGTTCGAACAAACTATCCGGTCGGCCGCAGTGATGGCAGCTACGTACGGTTTGATCGCAACGCCGTGGTGATCCTGGATGACGAAGGAAATCCACGCGGCACACGGATCTTTGGAGCCGTGGCCCGTGAACTTCGGGAAAAAAACTATATGAAGATTGTCTCATTGGCATCAGAAGTGGTGTAAGAAACAGAGGAAAAGTGTTGGGGTCGCTTGAACCCAGCAATTGAAACCATAACTCCCTAACGCGGTTTGAATCATGGCACGACATATTCGAAAAGGTGATCAGGTGATGGTGATCTGCGGCAACGAACGCCATCGTCGAAATCCTGTTGGTCGAGTCCTTCGCATCATCCGTGGTGCAACCTCCAATCAAGATCGCGTGATCGTGGAAGGCTTCAATATTCGGCGTAAACATGTACGCCCGGATCAGAAGAACCCTCAGGGCGGTGTCGTTGATAAGGAAATGCCGATTCATATTTCCAATGTGGTGCCGGCTGAGGATGCCAAGCCGACTCGCGTTAGGTTTGAAACGCGGGACGATGGATCAAAAGTGCGAATTGCTGTACGAACCGGAAAACAGATTGGGCCCGAACTAAGAAAGGCGCGAGGTTAATGGCACCTCGACTAAAAGAAAAATTCAACGCCACAATCGTCGAGAAGGCAAAGGGCGAGTTCTCTATCAAGAACCCAATGGCATTACCGCGCCTCGATAAAATCATCGTCACAGTTGGGATGGGACACCAATTGGAAGGAACAAAGTTGAACGCCGGAGCCAAGGAACAGGTTCTGGATGACATGGCATTGATCTGTGGCCAACGCGCGGTGGTAAAGAAGGCAAAAAAATCGGTTTCCAACTTCAATATCCGCCAGGGATATGAAATAGGGGCAATGACCACGCTTCGCGGAAACCGCATGTGGGAGTTCCTGGATCGGCTTATTTCGATGTGTATCCCACGGATCAAGGACTTTCGTGGTTTGCGGCTGAAAAGTTTTGATGGCCGTGGCAATTACTGCTTTGGTATCACTGAACAGGGCATTTTTCCTGAGATCAATATGGCTTCGGTCAAGTTCACACATGGGATGAACATCAACCTTGTTTTTCGTAATAGTACTGATGAGCGATCTCAGTTTGTTTTGCGTGAGATTGGATTACCTTTTGAGAGGGATGAAGATTAGTAGCGGCAAATTGGGTTTAGCAGTCGCTACAACTGCTGATTGGAGTAACCATGGCGTCGAAATCGACGATTGAACGGATGAAACACGTGGAACGATGCGTGGACAAATATGCCGACCGTCGCCACGAACTCAAAAAGCAGGGCGACTACGCGGCACTGGCCCGCTTGCCTCGCAACGCTAGTCCGACACGGTTGCGTAACCTTTGTGCGTTAACCGGCCGAAGCCGTGGCGTTTATCGAAAATTCAAGATATCTCGTATTATGCTTCGCGAGTTGGCGTTGGAAGGAAAAATCCCTGGCATGCGAAAGGCGTCTTGGTAATGGTGGTGATCAATCAAAATGCCAAAGTGGTTTTGTCATTCGTACCGTGCACAGGTGGGGGGCAGTACTGATGGCACTAAGCGACACGATCGCAGATATGCTTACTCGGATTCGTAACGCCGTGCGTAATCAAGCGCCGCGTGTTGACTGCCGAAATAGCAAGATTTGTTCTGGAATTGCAGCCGTACTCAAGAAGGAAGGCTATATCGATGATTTTGCAGTGATCGATGATGCCCGACAAGGCATCTTGCGTATTGAACTACGATATGGCTCAAACGGAGAGCCAGCCATCCATTCTATTAAGCGAGAAAGCAAACCCAGTTGCCGTGTTTACAAGAAGCTTCGAGAAATTCCACAGCCCTTGGGAGGCTTGGGTATTGCAATTGTAAGTACACCGTGTGGCGTATTAAGCAATCGCCAAGCCCGTGAAAGCCGTGTCGGGGGCGAGTTGCTTTGCACCGTGGAATGAAAGACTAAGAACGAGTAACCAATGTCCCGAATTGGAAAAAAACCAGTACCGTTGCCCAGTGGCGTCAAGGTCAACATCAACGGCCAGGAGGTGACAGTCGAGTCAGGTCCCAACCGGCTTTTTCTAAGTTGTAAACCCCAAGTCCAAGTTCGGCTGGACGACCAGATCAATGCCATCGTGGTCGAAGCCGATGATACTGACCGTCAGGCACGGGCCTTGCACGGGTTGACGCGGGCATTGATTAACAACATGGTCGAGGGGGTTTCCAAGGGCTTTTCCAAGGAACTTGAAATCGTAGGTGTTGGGTGGTCAGCGCAGGTGCAGGGCACAAAGGTGAAACTAAATGTGGGACACGCCGATACCCGTGAGGTTGAAATTATCACCGGGGTACAAGTCGAAGTGAATGCCAATCGGATCAAAATCAGTGGTGCTGACAAGCAGGCGGTAGGTGAGGTTGCCGCCCAGATTCGAAGACACCGCCCGCCCGAACCGTACAACGGCAAAGGAATCAAGTACACAGACGAACACATCGTACGCAAACAAGGAAAGGCCTTTGCTGCTGGCGGAGCTTAATCAACACGGTGGTCTAAATATATTGGCCCCACAGTAACAGTGATCCCATGAAAAGAAACAAGCTTAGAACAGTTCGCCGCAAACGCCGTAAAATTGGCATTCGGAAACTGGTGGTTGGCACAGCCGATCAGCCACGGCTTACTGTCTTTCGTAGCATCAAGCATGTTTATGCACAGCTGATCGACGATATTAACGGCAGGACATTGGTTGCGGCTGATAGCCGCACAGCCAAACTGCCTAATGGCGGAAACAAAGATGCCGCCCAGCAGATAGGAACAGTCCTAGCGGAGCGGGCAAAAGAAGCTGGCATCACGCGCGCGGCATTTGATCGCAATGGATATCGCTATCACGGCCGAGTACAGGCTCTCGCTGAAGCGGCACGTGAAGGAGGACTCAGGTTTTAATTTTGGGCTCAGGACTCTACGTCAATTCCTGACAAAACAAAAACAGTTGGCCCCTCGGGGCCTTGGATGAAAACATGTCAGAAGTAATAGCTGAAGAAGGTCATGCTCTTGAATCGACGACGGTGAAGATCTATCGAACCGCAACCGTCGTTAAAGGTGGACGCCGGTTCAATTTTGGCGCATTGGTTGTTGTTGGTGATCGCCAAGGCAGCGTTGGCATTGGCTACGGCAAAGCACCAGGTGTACCGGCTGCCATCGAAAAGGCTCAAAAGGTAGCCAGAAAGAGTTTGAAAGCAGTTACCCTTCAAGAAGGAACCTTGCCACACGCTATTACATCCAGATACGGCGCATCCGTCGTCAAACTACTACCGGCAGCTCCCGGAACAGGGGTGATTGCAGGCGCAACAGTGCGAGCGGTGCTCGAATTAGTCGGTGTTCGTGACTGCTTAACCAAGTCTTTTGGCTCCAACAATGAGAAAAACCTGGTGCGAGCAGCTTTTGAGGGGTTATCTAAACTACGTACCAAGGAACAGATTGAGGCACTTCGCCAGGTAGATATCGGCAAGACGGAAGTCGAAAAGCGGTTGGACGTCGGCCGCCGTTTTGCACCCAAAACCATTGCCGCCCCCATACCGGCCAAAACAACACCTGTAAAATCCAAACCCCAAAAAGGTGGTGACAAGAACTCCCCAAAAGCCGGCAAATCGGCACCAACTGCCGAGGACAAGGTTCCTGATACAGCAGCCGAGCATGAACCCACAGTGCCGAAACCTCCAGATACCCCCGCATCCCCGGAGAGTCCATCGCCATGATGATTCACGAGATCACCGCCAAAGTTGGGAGGTACAAGAAGCGCAAGCGAATTGGTCGTGGCGTCGGCTCAGGACACGGCAAAACAGCAGGTCGTGGGCACAAAGGCGCACGTTCGCGATCAGGAGCAAGTGGTTCAATCCATCCTGCATCAGCGGGGGGGCAGATGCCGCTATTTCGCCGACTGCCCAAACGTGGATTCAACAATGTGCAGTTTCGAAAGACCTATCAGATTGTCAATACGGGCGGGCTGGACTCTCGCTTTGAGGATGGCGCAACGGTTGATCCACAGGCGTTAGCTAATGCCGGGCTGATCGCCAATGTGAACAAACCGGTCAAAATCTTAGGTAATGGTGATCTATCCAAGAAAATCACGGTCACCGCTTCAGCATTTAGTGACTCTGCGGCCAAGAAAATATCCGACGCCGGTGGCTCAACGTCCATTGAGTCTTGATCGAGTTTTGGTCTTCTGTATAAGCGCCCCCCTTGTATGTGACATTGAGTCAAATTTTCGACACCAATAGCCAAAGAACATAATCGCCACATGCTCCGAGCTTTTATCAACCTGTGGAAGATCACCGAACTTCGTACGAAGCTTCTATTTACACTGAGCATGTTGGCGATCTATCGCATTGGCTTTTTTATTGCCTTGCCCGGCGTCAATCAAGATGCACTGCGCGAATGGGCGGAAAGAGCCTCTGGAGGCGCTGTTGGTGAATTACTGGCTTTCGTACAGATCTTCACCGGCGGTACATTTAGCCAATCCACGATCTTTGGATTGGGAATCATGCCTTATATTTCGGCTTCGATTATCTTTCAGCTACTGGCAACCGTTTTGCCAAGCCTACAGGAATTGCAGAAGGAAGGCCCGGCAGGGCGCCAGAAAATCCAGGAGTACACACGATACGCCACCGTTGGACTTTGTCTCGTTCAAGCATCCTTCTGGTTGGCTAATATTCAGGGAACCATTGGCGCCGTATACCCATCCTATGAGGGATCATGGGTGTTTTGGGCCTGTGGTGTTTTGGGCATGACTGCAGGCACCGTATTTCTGATGTGGCTGGGTGAACAAATTGACAAATACGGAATTGGCAATGGCGCCTCGCTGATCATTACGGCAGGTATTGTGGTTCATATGCCAGCCGCGGTGGGACAGGTAATCAGCAACTTCTCGGTTAGCGGTGCTGAAGGCACTTATTCACCGATGAAAGTCATCTTTTTGGCATTATCATTTGTGGCGGTCGTGGCTGGTGCGATCCTAATCACACAAGGCCAACGACGAATTCCAATCCAACAGGCCAAGCATACACGTGGACGGCGCGTTTATGGCGGGCAAAAAAGCTACTTGCCACTACGGGTAAACCATGGTGGAGTGATGCCCATCATTTTCGCCAGCGCATTTATGATGTTCCCAACTTTGATTCTTGGCTGGCTTGCTCAGACCTATGATCAGCAGTGGCTGATCTTTCTCAATAACTCATTTGCCAATAGCCAAGGATATCTATACATCCTTTCCTACATTGCACTTATCTACTTCTTTGCTTACTTTTGGACATCGGTCCAATTTCAGCCCAAAGAAATGGCCACAAATCTGCGGGATCATGGTAGTTTCATTCCCGGCCTGCGACCAGGCCCACGAACCGCGGAGTACCTCGAGACCGTTATGGAACGAATCACTTACGTCGGGGCTGGGTTCCTTGCCGTCATTGCGGTGATTCCCATGGTGGTTGCGACCTGGGGGGGCATTGATCTCTCAATCACCATGTTCCTAGGCGGCACGGGCCTGTTGATTGTCGTGAGTGTCATGCTTGATTTCGTCACCAGAATTGAAGCCTCAATGATGATGCGAAACTATGATGGTTTTTTATCCAAACGCATCCGTGGCAGCCGTGGAGCAAGCTAATCCCAAATACAGAAAAGATTTA
>PBAS01000045.1 GCA_002716625.1 Phycisphaeraceae bacterium
GCGCCCACGATTTCAGCCGGAAGCTGAGACTTTCCGCCCCAACTCATAGGATGGTCAAGGCTGTCACCGGTAAGCGGATCGCAATCATCCATTGTGAATCCCGTAATAGGTGTGCCTTTTACATCCTGAAGCTCAGCACGGATCGAACCGCCCGTGGCGTTGGCATTGATATGCAACTGGCCGTTGGCCAAACAGACCGGATCTGTTTGCAGAACCCCATGGATATGAATCGGCGCGATCGCTGCCCAGCGATCGCGTTTGAGTGTGGCCAATCCTATTCCACGCTGTGTTTCGCCGCGGCCCGCTTGATACAGGATGTAGATGCCGTCGCCGACCTGGATCGGGTTGGCTGGTGTAATCAGCAACTCGTCCCATGTTCCGGGTTCCCCGACGGTCAACACAGACTGGCGACCGGCCGGGCGGCTCCACGTGCGCGCATCGCGACTGAAGGCCAGTTGGCAATGAATATGGCGGAAATCCCTCTTTTCCTGATTACGGTTGTTGTACTCGGGAAATAGAGTACGTACCAGGGCAACATATCCCCCCGATACCTTGACCGACGCACAACGGTCAAATTCAGTTCCGGGTGCATCGCCAGCGTCGGGTACCAGTGCCATCTGCGGATAGGGCATCTTGTTGAGGTCAGGTGCGATACTGATACCCATGGTTCGGAATTTCGGGCCGCCGTAAAGTTGACTGCGCGGACGCCACCACATGATCCAAGCGTTGAGGTCTTCGTCGAATCCGTGAAGGGTTGATCCATCCATGCACAGCGCCATACTCATGATGATTTTAGGCCGACGAGTCCAGGTAAAACCGTCCAGGGAATCGTAGAGGTAGAAGCCAGCCCCATTGGGGTCGTCCTTCGGGTCCGGACCGCCACGCCACGTGACGGTCTTTTCGCCAGGTTCTCGGGGATGGCGTTCTGCACTGAGGGACATATAGCGGCTGTTGGGATCGTCGTTATGCGGGTTCATGAACACGTTGGCGTTGGCACCGTCACCGCCTGTGGGAGGGAAGTCGACGAGGTTATTGTTGCAACTGCCTCGCCATTCCACGACACCCAAGTCCGGCTTCTCCCAAGTCCGTGCGTCGGTGGAAACGGCATAGGCCCGCCGGTAGTGCCACCTCAGGTGCGGATATTCCTCGTCAAAACTTGGGTCGTGGCAGTGGTACCACAATTTGAACACCTGCTCTTGATCGTCGTAAAGCCATCCGTTGTGCATCCATACACCGTCACCTTCCCAGGGCTTTTCTGCCGTGACGACTGGTTCGGGATGCTTTGGGATCTGGCACGCGACACGTTGCACACCCTCCATATGGCGAATGTATGCATCGTCAATCAGAAGGTAGGTCACCGATGGATAGGAGCCGGTTTCCACATGCTGCTGCTGCCAGTCCGTCATTGGTGTCAAGGTAGTACCGGTCGTACTCATCGTTTACTCCTCGAACGGCACGATGGTCGCGGCGAACTCGCCGGGCAAAATCCTCGGGCAGACACGTAGCACAATCAGTCTTCCGGACAGCTCGGCGCAAATTTCCTCCAGCACGTTGCCGAATGGATCGTGGACGTAACCCAGTAATTGGCCGACCTCGACGCGATCCCAAAGCTTGACTTCGGGATGAAACAAACCGCCCCGTTGGGCACGATGTTGGCTCTGCACATGGCCGGCCCTGCCGCTTGAATCCTCGCGGTAGAAACGCGGCGGGTCAGTCGGATAGTTGCCCGGAAGGTTACCCAAAAAACGCATCAGGTTCCCCAGCCCTTGCACGTAATGTTCAACGTCTTGCGGGCGGCAAAGCCGATTGCCCGTGGCCTCGGCATACATGCCCGGCACCTGGGCGTCGTAGATCGCGCCCATGATGCGTCCGGGCAGGTAACCGGTAGCCCAGATGACTTCAGCACCGAAGGCGATCACTGCCTGACGCTGCGTCTCCACGACCGGGCTGTCGCCAATGTAGGTGCCCAGGAACGGCCGAAGGTGTGCGCCCGTGCCCGCGGCATGAAAGTCGATGGCCAAATCAGCCAGCGGCAGGATGTGCGTGGCATAAATGGCCGCGATCCGTTCGGTAAACAAACCTTTGGGGTCGCCAGGGAACACCCGCGAAAGATTGCGATGGTCCCACACACCGTCGCGTGTCCCGCCGGTGACCGCCGGCGGGTTCAGCATGGGGATGGCAAGCAGTGTGCCGCTTAACTCATCGACCTTCAACTGTCGGTAGAACTGATGAATTGCGGCCATGCCCTCGTATTCGTCGCCGTGTGTTCCGGCTGTGGCCAGAAGCACCTTTCCCGGACGCCGGCCGCGAACCACTAGAACGGGCCAGCGCACCTGTTCTCCGGCAGGTAGTTCGCCCAGATGGATCCAGCCCTGCCACTTCGATGCGGGGGGAATCGACGCAAGCGAGAACTCGGATATCTGCAGTGTTTGGACCATCGGGTATTTCCTAGCACATGTCTTTTGCGAAGAAAAATACTTACGTCTTACGGATCGTCATCAGCTGGCATTTCCTATTTGAACTCGCTTCGGGTACCCAGCTGGAGTTCTAGGCGGACAATCAAGCTGATTGTACCGCTCCGGGCAGTTGAGGCTACGGGGTTCTACGTTACCCGGCGTAGAATCTTTTCCAAGGTTCGCAACGGCCTTGGCCATGGCAATATCAGGACAACCAATGTTTACCTTCATGTTTTCGATGACATCATCACTGAAATTTATAAGGTCATGTTGAATTCCCGACGACAACGCAGGCCAAATGCTGGCAGTCGTTGAAGGTCAGGTGGAATGTTTATGTGTTGGTGCAAGCGATACGTCGGGGTATGCATCACTTGTTTTGAGATACTAGTGTTACCCATGTAACCTAGGTAGACTCGAGTCCTGTGTTTGTTTGTTCGTGTTCTTGTTTATTCTGATTCCTGTATTATCCACTTGCGTCTGATGAATCACTCCGCTGAAGAGACCGGCGATTGGCACGGACAGCACGTTGAGACTGGCTTCTATCCCCCAGTGACGTACCTGCTGATCGACGACCTGTATATCGCCCACATGCAGGGCTTGCGCCGCGTGCTCAACCGTCCGCAACGCGCCGACCAACCCGTGCTCCAGTGCGATCAGCCGTGGGAGGTCGGTACGCATATGTGGTTTATCAACGGTGTTCTTTACGATCCCGATGAGAAGCTATTTAAGCTCTATTACCTGGCCCATGATCCCGGTTTTTGTAAAACGCACCCCGAACTCAAGTGGGAGCATCGATACGCATACGCGATATCCGCGGATTGCCGAAATTGGCAGAAACCGGAACTGGGTTTGGTGGATTGGAAGGGCTCGAAGCGTAATAACCTGGTTGCCCTGCCGTACCCGACGGGCGGCGATGGTCCCTTGAGCAGTGTGTTTAAGAACACCGGTGACCCGGACCCCAATCGCAGATTTGTAGCATTCGGTATGGAGCGTTACCTCAAGCAGCCTGGCGAACGTGCGATCACCGGTCCGGGTAGTCCGCCGGAAAGTGAAATTCCCTTGGCCTGCGGGTTGTACATCTATGACTCGCCGGATGGTTTGACCTGGACACGGCGCCCCCAAAAGCAAATGAGCCAGGCCATCGTTATGGACGGGACTTCCGCTCACGGATTCGATGAAGATTTGCAGGCGTGGATTCTGTGGCCTCGCGCCCGCTATCAGCCGATCCCCAGCCAGAAGTACCGCACGATTGGCGTGAGCATCACGCGTGATTTGGAGCGAATCCCTTACCCGCAGATGGCCATGGCGCCAGATGAGCACGATCCACCGGGCGTTGATTTCGATCGCCTGACCACGATCAAAGTGCCCGGCGGGTATGTCGGGATGCTACGTGTGGGCCGGTACATTGTGGATCCGGTTAAGGGTAAACAGGCGTATCCCATTGAGTGCCAATTGGCCTTCAGTCGTGATGCTCGCTCTTGGTCACGGCCCGCGAGTCGTGAATCGTATCTGAGCTGTGGCCCGTCGGGCAGCTTCGACGATCATTCTCTGTGTCCGGCCAACCCGATCCAGGTCGGCGATGACATCTACATCCTCAGCAGTTCCAATACCGTCGTACCCGGTGGCTCGCGTATCGGCCTGTTCACCCTCAAACGTGACCGTTGGGCAGCTATCGCGCCCATCGGTGGTTTGCCCGGCACGTTACAGACCCGGCCGACCTACCTGGCCAATCAAACCCTGGGCGTCAACGCGGATGCCAGCGGTGGTTCCATCACCGCCGAACTAGTCGACGTGCTGACTAATCAACCCTTACCGGGCTATTCGCTGGCCGACTGCGACCCTTTTACTGGGGACTCACTTGACCACACCATGACATGGAACGGCCAAGCACGAATTCCCGCGGAACTCATTGGCGAGGCCTACAACGAAGGCTTGCCGGGCAGGGTCGTAACGATCCGCTTCTACTTCGAGCACGCCCGGCTCTTTTCTTTTGCCTGCTGAGTCGGAATTTCCCATGCGCGTACCCAACGCCTTGACTTAAACCCCACTGATTAATTCACCGGCTAGCATCAGACCAAGATGCAAACGGTTTCAATACACCTGTGTTTTATCTGTGGGCATTATCCGGATGGTTGCCAGCCGCGTCGATGATCGTCAGTTCATCGCGTCCACGTCAAGTTCGTGGTCGCCAGCCGATGGTGCTGTGGTCGATGGCTTGGTGTCGATCGGGGCTGGGAACCGAACCGCCTGCGAGCGGTCTTTGCTGATATCAAACCGCAGCGCCCATACATTGGTGCGGCATTGGTGACCGCACGTATCGTAGTAGACGACTAGGATGGATCCATCGGGCAAAACGCAACCGCCGGGATACCCATAGCGATCCGCCAGCGGGAATGCCAGTCCGTCGTCATCCGTCTTCCATGTGACCCCGCCATCGGCTGACCAGGAAACACGCAGTATGTTCCGCGAGGTCATCCAGCAGACCACCGTGCCGTCGCTAAGCACCGTGGTGCGGTGGGCCTTGAAGGGAGCAAAAGGTGCATGGTGTGAAAACCGCCACGTCTGCCCGCCGTCGTCACTATAGAAGACCGCCGCGTCCAGGCGTGTCATGAGCATGATCCGTCCGTCCGGTAGCACCGTCAGTGAGGGCTCGTCGAGGTCTTCGCCGTCGTCACGGGCCAACTCGGCGAGCAGGTGCCAGGAACATCCGTCGTCGTCGCTGCAGTGAACCGCACCGTGAAGTACGCCGGCGAAACAATCCGCGGTGTAGGTTGGATAGAGCAGGACACCATCGGGGCGGCGCACCGCCTGCGCGTACGCCCGTTGATAGAAGGACCGCGGTGCCTTAAGCCAGTTAATTTCGGACCAGGTTTGTCCATCATCCGTCGAGCGGATGACACCGATGCGGGTGTTGACTTGCAGGTGTCCCGCGGGCGCCGCATCCAAGCCGTACCACGATGCCTGCTGGTTGACGAAGAGTAGCAATGTCCCGTCCTCCAGGCAGTTCATTCCCACCGGACTCACGTCCCAGCGGGTCACAAGCAGTGTGGACGGCCGCGACCAGGTACGTCCCTCGTCGCAGCTGCGCATCGAGAGGATCCGGCCTCCCTGCGGGGCCACGTGATCAGCCGGGTAACCTGCTTGCTTCCACTTTTCAATGGTCTGCGGTGGCACAACCATTGGCGTCGCGGCCGAGCAGTGCCAATAGCCAGCGTGAAAGACCACCAGCCACGTGCCGTCGCCAAGTCGTACCACGTCCTGGCCGAGTCCCACCGTGCCTCCGAAGCCTTCGAAGGGTTCGGGGGGGTTGTGGTCCCAGCCCACGATCTTCCACTCGCCCTCGGCGATGACCGGTTCTCGCAGTGAGATATCACTTGCTTGGAGATTTGTCTTTTGCTTGGCGGAGTTTGACATTGCTCTACGCCTGTGTCACCTATTTTCTGAATTTCGGAGAAGCTTTGGCAGTTTGCAATTAGTCGTAACCCTTCGTCCGCTGTACACCTCGATATCTTCGGGTACGGTTGGATTTATGGTTGATATTGCTATTGTGGTCGCCAGATTGTGCCCCGTGCACCACTTTCTTCAACACCTGCCAGAAGGGTAAGTATGGAGCCATCCTTGCGTACAACAGAACTCGTGCGCCCCGAGTGGCCCCAGCACAGGACGTAGATCTCCTGTTCCCAGGTCAAACCTCCATCAGAACTCACCAAGCCGCGTGATCCGCACACCCCGCCCTTCTCGTCGTAAGTTAGGACTACCTTCCCATCGGGCAAGAGCACGACATCAGCGGAACATTCATGAAGACGTGTTACGAACGTGGGCGTTGTCCAATTGCGACCGCGGTCTTGTGACAATAAGATCGCTTCGTTCTTGAAACGGCCCCAGCCGATCATGTTTTGTGACGGCGGGTTCCAAGTGCCGTAGTCGAGCAATCGCGGCTTGTCAAGGAAATGCTCCAGCGTGGTGTGCTTCCGAAATAGATCCTGGGAATAGGCCCAGCGCTGGTAGCGGGTCGCCATCAGCAGCGTTCCGGAAGGCAACTCCAGCATGTTGGATTCGAAGCATCCCGGCGGCATGACAGTGGGATCACCCCATGTTCTGCCATCATCTGACGAGCGTAGGAGGACTTCTCCTGTATAACCCTTTCTGTCTTCGTGAATCCAGCCGTCACACGCCATGAGAAGGGTGCCGTCCGAAAGCTCGATCGTACGGTTTGCCTCACCTCCGGCGACATACTGTATTGGATGGGGGGCAAGCTGAATATGCTGCCAACTCCTGCCGCCGTCTTCCGAACGGGCAATGTATCCTCGTGACGGGGAAGAAGTCCCGGGCATACGGTCACCACAGGAGACCAATAGGGTTCCTCGCGAGGTAATGCCGAATCCAAACGTGAAGGGATGATTGCCCACGCGTTCCACCGTCGCGGTCTGTTGCCACGTCCTTCCTTCGTCGGTTGAACTGTACAGTATCGGCACTCGACTCGTACAGAGCAGGCTGCCGTCAGGGTGGCGGCAGAGGACCACGCCCTTGCTTCCCACGTCCGGGAAGTGCAACTGTTCGGCGGGTAGCCGGTGGTACGCCATCATCTCGTAGGGCTCGATATAGTCACCACCCTCGAAACGATCGTCGGGACGCATCCGAACTAGGCCATTGTCCAAGTAGCCGTTCTTGTCCGCCTTGTCCGTCCACAAGGACGGGTAGAAGAGGGGGGGCTTTTCTAACCCTTCGGTCGTCCAGCGGACGACGCCAATAGCTGCCTGATTACCGATGCCATCAGTAGGATTTACCGTGGGGCCACGATCAAACGCTGAGAGAATGACGCCGTCGGTACTGAGCATCGAAGCAACCCCCGATGCCGCCTTGGTTTTTTTTGTGCGGGGCTCTCTCGTTGTCCCGTTCCACCGTCCGACGGTCAGGACGTACACCAGGTTGTCCCATGTCTTTCCACCGTCGCTGCTGACGATTGCACGCGCTCCATAGGGGTTACTCTCCTGGCCATAGGTCAACGCGAGATGTCCATTGTCAAGTTCCAGCAAGTCGCCTGGGATCTCGCCTTTGCGCGTTACGCAGCAGCGGTCCTGCCATGTCTTCCCACCGTCTGGAGAATTCACGAAGAAGGTGTGACGAATGCCGCGTTCCACTTCATCGACGAGTGCGGTACCTACCATCGTGCCATCGGACAGTACCGTCGGTCGAAGGTGACTCCACCCAGCCGGCAGATCGGTGAGTTTTGACCAGTTGGCCCCGTGGTCTTTGGATGCGAAGACTGCAGTATTCAAAAACAGTAGAAGCTGGCGTTCGCAGGTTATAAAGCGGCCGGGGGCCGTACCCGGTCCAGCCGGAGCGTGAACCGTGACAGGGGAGCCAAAGGTTACTGCGCCATCGTCGGAAAATTGTATGGACAGGGCCTCTTCGCTCCACGTGGCGACCATCAGCCGATCATTTGCATCTACTCCAAGTGCACACAACTTATCATCGGGCAGCATGCCGGGGATGGTTCGCGTTGTGCCCCAGGATATTCCCCCGTCATGGCTCTTCACCAGCCCGCCGCCTTTACCCGCGACGATGATGTCCTGTCCGTAGAGACAAATCATCGGATCACTGTCTCCGAGGAGAACTTCCTGTCGCTCGACACGTATTCGCCTAAAACGCAGGATCCCTTCGGTGTCCGAATAGTCGCCAGAATCGCGGTTCTTGGGCTCGATTTCGTATGTGGAACTCATTTTTGATACATCCTGATGCAGTTTATGCTGTTAGTTGTTTCAGTTGCTTTCGTGCATCCTAGGTGTCGTGTCTTGCATCGAAATTTTCACCACCCAATTAATGAGACGCATCATGATAATAAAAAGACGAGGCATAAATTCCAGTGGACGTGAATTGCGAATCCGACAACGAAGGCCTGGCGGGCAGAGTTATAACGATCCGCTCTCACCTTGAGAGTGTCCATTTTTTTTCGGTGCTATGATCCGACCTGCGAGTTGGTTTTACCAATCACTAAGCCATCTTGATCCCGAGCTAGTTCACGCTTGATAGCTTCGGCAACCTACACATCAGTGAAGATTGGCCGCCACTATCTCCTGGCAAAACGACTGTTGGTGATGTCCGACCTGCGCCGGCAGGTCGATGTTCGGGGTGGATGATATGGCTCAAACTGGATAGGTCACCTTGGGTGATATTTACCAATCAATAGATCTAGGAAATCGAGGATGTTTTTTTAAACCTGGTATGTGAATAGTTTATGTTCTTTTCTGTTTTCATGGCATGGTGGTTGCTAATGCTAGATGACTGCTGATACGCGTGTCGGTCAGCAGCATGGGGCACTGGACGATTTTATCACCGGTATCAAGATGAATCAGGTCACGGTTTTCAACCGGAGCATAAACATGGCAACTGGCAAGAATACAAAAGGCAAGGCCAACAACGGTGGTTCGCAAGCCAATGTACAGCACGACGGTTTGATGACGCTTGAAAGTCGGGTGCTGTTTTCCGCCGTACCTCTGGTATCAGAACTTGCTTTGCCAGAACCATCCAATGATGGTGCCGCAGCCATTGAAGCTGTTCGTTTGCCAGGTGAGTCACACTCGGTTATCAACCCGGACTCAATGCGGCCTGTTGATAATCCAGAAGGCTCCAATCCTACGCCGCACCCGATGCCGGTTCCAGAAACTTTTTTCACCGACTGTCCCATCGTCCTTTATGCTGAAGAAGGATCTGGCCAAGCTCCGGTGGTTCTGGAGAACAAGGACGCAAGTCCCGCCAGTGCATTGACCGAATCAAAGAGCAAAATGGAGTATTGGCTTAGATCAAAATCATCGCCTTTGGTTGACGCGGTGCGGGAAATAAACCGACTCGGTGGCCAAGAGGGTGAACCGATAGTAGATACGACCCACATCGTCCAGCAGAGGTCCGGTCAAACTTCCAGATTTGATGTGGGGGCCTTGGGAATCATGGGCGCCAACTATGACAAGCCCCACGCTACGTATGACGATGGAGATCTAAATGAAGACGGCGTTGTGGACATTGCCGACCTTGGCATTCTTGGTTCCAAGTGGAAGCTCGTGGCCGCCAGTGATATCCCAGTTAACACAACAGACGCCACCCCCTTGTCAGAGCGGGTAGTCATCAAGTATCAACAAACACCACGAGGCAACTCACTCTATCACGATTGGTGTGGGCATCATGATTGCTAGTAGAACGGCTGCGCAGGAAAGCAATCGGGTACATCACTCGCAATTTTAATGTTCGAGCGCCCTGCCGCGAACGAACGCGTGTTCAGGGCGCTCGCTGTTCCTCCATGCTCATGATCTCCAAAGGAAAACCCTGCTGTTCGTCACACTCTAAGCAGACACTTGGTGGTCTGGACGTGGTCGGTTGCGTGGTGGTGCAGCGGATCATAATTCCACGCGCTCTCACATGGATATTGTCGGTGGTGGTGCTGAAATGACCATTCTGGTCGACGATGCTTATGCTGGCAAAGCTGGTGGAGAGGGAGTCAATACGCTTGCTCCCGTGGAGCAATTGCACGGAGGTGTTCTTTTGCAATCCGAAACCGGAGGTGAAGAATGCATAGTTAATATCCTGGCAAGTAAAACACCAAGCTAAACACACTGCCCTTTAATTATTCAGCACGCTGGAATTCCATGGTATTTGGTTCATTGTCAGTAATCGAATTGACAGATCGTTGAAACTCAAAAAGCAGGATTGTGTCTTTCTAGAGCATTGTTCTCGGGGACTTGTGTCAGGATATTCCGTCCATACTCAAACTTGCATCAGCGTCTCAAACGCCGGCATCGTCATGTCCATGGTGATGTTGATGCTTGGCAGCCGGTAGGGGGAGGTATCGTGCGTCACTGGTGGGTTTTCTGCGAGAAACCAATGGCGGGTGGTGCGAAAGATCTGTTTGGCAATTGTTTCTAGGTCCTCATTCCAGAGTCCAGCGGGATAGGCAAAGTAGGGGGTGTCTTCACCGGTCATCTGGCGCACACGCTGATAGGAATGGTCCATTTCCTGGCGAACTTCAGTGAGCGAGATCTCGGTGAGAAACCGGTGCGTCCGGGTATGAGGCGCGATACACCAGCCCGCATCCTGTAGTTTCAATAGCTGATCCCATCGCATCGCAGGAAATTGGTCCATGCGGGGTAAGGGTTGGCCGTCAGCCAAATCAGTTACGGTGAAAACGGTGCCAGTGAAGCCGAATTCGGACATGATGGGAAACGCATTTTGGAAGATATTCAACCGATTGTCGTCAAAATCCAGGGCCACGGGATGTGGCGGCAGTAGCTTGTCGTCCAGCAACCACGCGGCCCGGGTCATTGGGCACGGTGATGTTGTCGTCATGATGCACGCGGTGATAAGTGAGGATGGTCAGTAAACTGGCGTCTATTGTTGGTCTCCAGGCGTTTCATGTACGACGTTATAGTTCTTGCGGTTGGTGGCAACAGTCATCTGTCGTGGTATGTTGCTGGCAACATGGGCCTAGGGCCTGCTGTGTTCCAGGTCAGTTGCCAATAAACCTCAGTCGAGTGCCAGGATCCTGCGCAGTTCAGGTGACAGGCTGGTCTGCACCTGGTCCGATAGATATTGTTTCTGGTCGGTTTGCTGCGGAATTCCACCACGAACATAGTAGAGGTGCATCACACGCCGGCGCCGGCCACTTGGGTTGTTCGACGCGCCATGTACCACGCGGGTATTGGTCACGAGCACGTGTCCTGCGGGTACGGCCAGTTGAACCGCTTGCTCTTCCATCTCTGCGGCTGGATCATTGCCCAGGTGGGAGCCGGGAACCACACGGGTGGCTCCGTTTTCCGGTTCCATGTCATCTGCCGCCCATAAGGTGTTTATTGCCGCGACTTTTTCGCTGGGTGGGTGTCCACCATCGCGATGTAATCGCTGATGCCCTTGGTTCTTGAGCGGCTCGAGGGTATTGAAACTGCTAAGGATACAGTCCCGGCCCAGAACCTGTTGGGCCAGGCTATAGACTTCATCCCTGGCAATAAGCGGCGCAAAGAAGGGATCCTTGTTTACTATGTTTGCTGAATAGCGATAACCCTCTACCCGTTTTCGCCCATCAATCTTTGGGTCATAGGATTCGTAGGCCTCATTTAATAATCTGCGGGCAGTGACCAACTCCGCTTTTGTCAGAGCATTGGCGATAATGGTATAGCCATTTCGATCAAATTGGTTCGTGTGAAAGGCTAAGTCATCACGTGTGAGATTTGGACGCGTTTGGGAGATGCCAGGTGACTTGAATGCTTCCATTAGTTCAATAGTATATGTCAAATGTTGATCACGGATCAAATATTTCTTGTGAGGCCAAAGCCCTGGTTTTTACGTATCCAGGCAATGACTTCTTCAACTGGCATTACGTCCCCAAGGTCGATGTCAATGTCCAGTAAGTTGACCTCATGCATGATCTCGCAACGTTCTCCAACTGCTTCAGCGGGGACAATGATTCGAAAACTATCGGTACCGTCCCGGCAGGTGGCGTAAACACAGTGACTGGTGCTGACGCCGGTGATGATCAGGGTGTCAATGCCCGTGGCAGTCAACATCTCGTGCAGGTTGGTGGCCTTGAAGGCCGACGCGTACTTCTTTCTCACCACCTTCTCGCCGGATTGATGTTCCAATCGTGGGTCCAGATCGAAGAGGTGTTCGTCATCGGACTCAATCGCCAGTTTCAACTTGCCATCATGAGGACTCGGCGGATCATTGGGGTCGTAATCGGTGGTGGTGAAAAATACGGGGACCCCGGTTTTGCGTGCTGCCGTTAACACGCGGCAGGTCGCGTTCACCACTGAGTCGATGCAGGAACCCAACTGGTACTGGGACTCGGTCCAGCACCTTGCCAGGTCAATGACGATGACCGCGGCTCGTTCACCGAATCCCACGCGCTGGGCCCAGCCCATGGATTTATAATGTTCCCGCAATTTGCCAAGATGAGCGTGAAATGGTGCCCTAAGTTCATTGGGTAACCGCAGGTCAGGCGTACCGAATGCGGGGGGGGGTAATGGCTTGAGACTTAGAAACACTCATGTCGTTCCAGATCCGCCTTGTTCTGTGGGGGATCTATGGTGACGATCCTTCAATTGCGATGCTCAACGGTTATCTACCACCTGCATCAGTGATGTCTCAAGCGTCTGGACTGTTCGGTCGACATTCTGGAGTTTGTCCAATCCAAAAAGCCCTATCCGGAACGTCTGAAATTCATCAGGCTCATCGCATTGCAGTGGTACTCCCGCTGCGATTTGAATACCGCAGGCGGCAAAGCGGGATCCGGACTTGATATCTGGATCATCGGTATAGCTTACAACAACGCCAGGTGCCCCGAATCCCTCGGCGGCGACACTTTTAAACCCTGCGTTAGCAAGCAGTGTCCGTACGCGATCGCCAAGTTCCTGTTGTGACTTGTGTGCGGCATCAATCCCAAATTGCTCTGTCTGGTTCATCACGTCGCGAAAGGCGGTCAGCCCATCGGTAGGCATTGTGGCGTGATAAGCGTGTCCTCCGCCTTCGGACGCTTGCATGATTTCAAGCCACTTGCGTAGATCACATGCAAAACTTGTACTGGTGGAATCAGAAATGCGTGCTTGGGCTTGGTCGCTCAGCATGACCAGGCCGCAGCACGGCGAACCACTCCACCCTTTCTGCGGCGCACTGATCAATACATCCACGCCTGATTCATTCATGTCAACCCAGATGGCTCCTGATGCAATGCAATCAAGTACCAAAAGGCCGCCGACGTTATGGACGGCATCTGCAACCTGGCGAATGTACTGTCCGGGCAAAATTATTCCTGATGACGTTTCGACGTGAGGCGCAAAGACAACATCAGGACGTTGTTCCTCAATGGTTCGCACCACCTCGTCCAATGGGGCAGGGGCGAATGCGGGTGTCGCGCCGTTATCAATTGGCTGGGCCTTAAGGACCAGCGCTTCTGATGGAATCCTGCACATGTCTAATATCTGGGTCCAGCGATAACTAAACCATCCATTGCGAATGACAAGGCATTTCTTGTCTGTGCCGAACTGTCGTGCTACCGCTTCCATCCCAAAGGTGCCACTGCCGGGAACGATAGCCATGGACTTGGCGGCGTAAACACGCTTTAGCGTCTGGGAAATATTGTTCATCACGCCCTGGAAATTCTTGGACATGTGATTCAGGGCACGGTCCGTATAGACAACTGAGTATTCCAGCAGTCCGTCTGGATCAATATGGGGTAGTAAAGCAGGCAAGTCGTTCTCCTGAAAATGTGAAAATCAAAACTACAGTCTAGCAAAAAGGGGTGGTGGGGACGATCATGGGTTAATGGATGGGCTGTTACATGTTGATCGATAAGCCTTGTCAAACGCTGTGGCAACATGTTCTCGCGCTGCCTGGTTCTTCATCTAAACGGCTGGTGACTGCAGTCGGTAATTGTCGCCAGTTCTTGCTGGACTGCTGGTGTCATGCAGGTCGAATGTCGATCATGCATTAAAGAACAAGTGAAATGGTTTTGAGTCTGACGTGGTCTATAATTTCCTTGTACGCATTCGGCTTTGCGTATTACCGTTAAACGTCCATGTGCTTGTCCTTGGGGGGGGCTACCGTAGGGGGGGCGTTGTGTTGGTCAAGTTAATGGGGTCGCAGGGCGATTGGGTGGATCCGATCATTAGCGCCTGCTCGCCGAACGACCTGTAAACCGTCGAATGCCCGTTTGGCGCGGCAGGAATCACCTTGAGGAATATAGTGTGGTCCATACATGTGTACTTGGAAGGTGATCGTGTCCCCACCATGGATGACTTTGGCGCTGATCTTGAAAATTTTGATCCATTGTAATGAGATGTGCTGGGAGCCTGCATAGAATTAAATGCGAGGTTTCATGGGGCTGGGATGGGTGTCTTGCCGAAGGCGGCGGTGAGGGTGTTTGATTTTGACTTCAGGCTGGAGTTACGGGTCCGTGGGTGAACAGTGGTTTTGGCGGCATGTAACAATCTGTCTTGTGGCATTGGCCACCTTGGCAGTCTTTGCGGCAACGACTTTGGCTACGCATCTGGATACTGCTCAGCAGGAATTGGATGCACGGCGACAACAATGGCAATCGCTCGACATTGAGGACTATATTTATCGCTTTGAGTGAAGTTGTTATTGCGTGCCAGAGTATGTTGATCCGGGTCTTGTACACGTTGTTGATGGGGAGATTGGTTTGGTTGCGCATGCCGTGACAGGGAGCATGCTTAATCCAAGTCTTTTTCTTACCGTGGATGATTTGTTCGTCGAGTTGCAGGCTGCCATCGATTCGCATGCAGATGAAATGTTCGTTGAGTATGACGGCGTTTTTAGTAACCCAACAATGATCAATATTGATTTCTCAATATTCATGGCTGACGAGGAGGTGTCATTTTATGCCAGTGGTCTGCGTGAGATACCAGGTGGCGTGAGTGATTTCAACTACGACGGGATCGTAGACGTGGCTGACCTGGGAATTCTTGGCGCCAATTTTGGCCGGTCTGGCATGGCGTTTGACCAGGGGGATTTTAGCGGCGATGGAATTGTTGATGTGTGGGATCTTGGGATCCTTGGTGCCAACTGGTCCGCGTCGCAAATAACAGGAAATACGTCGGTCCTGGTCCCTGAACCGGCAATACTATCGCATCTTGCAATGATGGTTTTGTTCGTTGGGTACAGACGGCGAGCATGACCTGAGCCCCAATTACGCTTGGCCTGCAGTCGGCGTGAGTACCTCATCTCAAAGTGGAAATGCCAAGCCGATTTCTTGGTCGTTCTGCCTGGGTCCGTAATGCCTCGCGGTTCTGATGGTGGGATCAAGATTGCAGGAGCTGCCTGGTGTATTGGATGAATTAATAGCCACCGCCGTCGAAAAAGTACGGATACTTACTTCCCCGATTTCAGCCTTGTTCTTGAGTGGCTCGATATGGTCGTCGATGAACAGGAAGTTATCAACCCCTTTTGCCTTGTTGTTCCACTTCGAATCAACGTTGCCAGTTCAATCGTGGCGAACGCCAATACTGCCTGATGCTGTCTCAATTGATAAACCAACGGTGCGAGCTTTTCAGGGAATCCTCAATGTTGAATCGGGGCTCGCTGGTTGGTGACGACGGACGCACGTTGTATATCACGGCCAGGAAAACAAATGTTGCCCCTTGCTCGGCAGTGAAGGGACAGGCGCTTGTCCTGGTTGGGCGTCTTGGTTACCGCCAACTTCCATGTCGGCTTTCTTTTGAATCCGATGTCTTGAGCAAGGCGCTGGTTGTCTGGGTCAGGCCAGGTCAAAACGATCGAGATTCATGACCTTAGCCCATGCTACTACGAAGTCTTGCACAAATATCTTCTGTGCATCGTCGCAAGCGTAGACTTCTGCAACCGCTCGAAGCTCGGAGTTTGAACCGAACACCAGGTCGACGGCCGTACCGGTCCACTTCAATTTGTCCGTTGCGCGATCACGTCCCTCGAATACGTCATCAGATGTGGCGGACGGCTTCCACTGGGTGTTCATGTCGAGCAGGTTCACAAAGAAATCATTGGTCAA
>PBAS01000046.1 GCA_002716625.1 Phycisphaeraceae bacterium
CGTTACAACCGTTCAAGACATGACTGACAAGCCGCTGTCGATCGACTCGTCGCTTATTCACACGATCGAAGCGGGCCTTGAAACATATAGGAATATCGCGGGACGCCCACTGCTGAACTCGGCATCATTGGAACGCGTCGAGGCGCTTGATTTGGCTAAACAATATGAAGCCCATGTCGTTATCACCGGTGCGGGCGAATCAGGAATGCCCGAGAATGCCGAGCAACGCATTGCCAATGCCACCAAAATGGTGGATATTGCCCTGGACAAGGGGATCGCCATCAGCGATATTCAGGTCGACCTACTTGTCTTTCCGATTTCCGTGGATAGTTCGTTTGGCCAACATTATCTAGATGCTGTCCGTGAGATTCGGACCAAGTACGGTCCTGATATTCACATTACCGGTGGCATGAGTAATGTTTCCTTTGGCATTCCCTGCCGCAGCTTGGTCAATGACGTGTTCGTTGATCTCGCCGTCGATGCTGGCGCCGATGGTGGCATTATCGACCCCGTTACACGCAACATCGATGAAATCCTCAACATGGATCGCAGCACCAAGCCTTACGGGCTGGCCAAAGACATGCTGTTGGGACAGGACCGCAACTGCAAGAACTTCCTACGTGCTTTTCGCCAAGGCGAACTTGCCTAGGGCCTTAAGGGTCACATTCGATCAGTTAAACAAATACAAATGGCTAAAGATGATCGGCGATCGTTGTTCTTCACCTAACCTGGCCAACACATGACATGCCGCGTACTTCTCTCTATAGCCCATAACCAAAGAATACGGGCAAGAAACGCAAAGAATTAGCCGGGGTAGACATGTACGCTGGCTGATCTTCAACCGTGTTTCTATGCCACCTGACGATTAAGTCTCAAAAGCAGGACACTACCCAAGGCCATGACCGCCATCGAGGTTGGTTCAGGCACCGTTTGGTCCGCACCAGACAGGTAGTGCGTCTGTAAGTTTGACGAACCCTTCGCGGCCGACCAGTTTGCTCCAACAATGGCCAGGTCAGCTACATCTACGACACCATCATCATTAAAATCACCATCACCAAATTCAACACCCATCAAATTGAAGTTCGCCCCCACAATTCCCAGATCCACCACGTCCACAATACCATCACCACTGACATCACCAGGCAAACGAATAGCCATGGGCTCAAATTCAACCACGAGTATGGGTCGGGTTGCCAGATCTTCGGGCGAAGGATTGGCCCCACCAAACTCGCTGGAACGATATGCTTGGCCAAAGTTTTTCTCGAGGGTTGCAGGTTCATTGCCCAATGCAGTGAGGTAGACCCCAAGTTGACTAATCCGCCCATCGATCACCAGTGGGGTTACATCAAACTCCTTAAAACCCTCGGCAGCATCCTGAAACACCTCCACCGCTGCCAAATCAGTTGGATCGTAATCACCCTCAAAGCCATCCGCAATGACCCAATGGCGGCCCCATAAAGTCGTACCAATCCCACTGTTACCATAACCAAGACAACCTACTCCATAGCACCCACCGGGATCAGTCGCCGGCGGACTTCCAGCAGGAACCGGACCGCACGATGTCTCGGCAATGAAAGGGTCATCCGGAGTATCCGGATATCCACAGGTCTCTCCACGAGACCACCAATGGCCCCGCCCACGCCGCCTAGCCCTGCCCGTTGATTCGCCCTTACTCGCTGCACCATCTGACGTACCCCAAACGATTGGCACCAGCATTGGTGACAGTTGAATGAGCCCTTGATTGAGTTGGGGCTCCTTGGCAAACCCGGGATCATCTGGACTACCTGATGACGCTCCAGCAGCCCCCAGATCGTAGGTGTTATAGAGTTTCAGTGTTGCATTGGTAATGGTTGCATCCGGCGGGACTTGACCGGATGAGGTTCCAATCAAATCTCTAAACCTAATGGCCATGCGTGAAAAACGATAGATGGGACCTGCCCGCCCGGCAAAGCCAATGGGTTTGTTAAAGAACTGGCCAACTTCCAGAACCGACGACACGCCACCATTGGTACTCAAGTATTCATACGCGCCAACACTGGCGTGGGGGCCTTCGGAATTGATTGCGGCAAACGTCCCATCCGCATTTGGTGTCATGAAATAGTTTGCTTCAAAAGCCCAGCGAATACTTGTGTCCCGACTTCCACCATAGCCACTGACACCTTGCTGAAAGGTTAGAATTTCTGCATGTACCGAGGGTACTGCAATAAAAACCCCCAGTAACAAAACAGTCAATAAATGTGAATTCTCGCACCTGTTTGACATGAAAACCCAAACCCTCCGCACACCAACTATCCAAGTTTATCCTATCCGATACCCAATAACAATGAATTTTTTATTTAGGAGGCCATAAAACATGCACCGCCACATAACACGAATGGGAATGGGTTCAAACGTGGTCGAGAGACCATTGCCAAAATTTCAGCGGCAGTACATCACTGGCAAAACCATCGATGCGTTCAGGACCAAAAAGAAGCTTGACGAGTTGTTGGCGTGTCAATGACAGGCTCTGCCCGTCACGACTGATAATCATGCGGCCATTGTTTTCCATGACATCAATGTCCTGGTGGCCAAAGGCATCCAGGATACCCTTGGGATCCAGAATGTAGAGCATGCCCCAATAATCGCGATGACAGGGCATGCCAAGTCCCTGCAAGATCTTCAAAAATCGATGGCCATCTTGCGGCCCGACCAGAAGCATCTTTTCACTGGTTGCCACCTTGGTCTGTCTATCCATTTTTGAACCACTCACCTGATCTTTCGCGCAACATTCAAAACGGCGGCGTGCCAAGCCGGAAAGAATGTTCGCCGGCCCCGCCCATTCCACGATCACTCCATCACGATCCAGTAAATACGCAGTTGGCCGGGCACCATCGAAAGCCAGTATTAACTGCCATACGCTTTGAACCTTCGGATCACTACCCGACCCCAAAAGAACCTTCATTAGTTCTGGGGTACGAATACCACCAAGTTTATCCTGGTCACGCAGGCCACCTACCTGCTCCAAGATCGTGTCATCAAACGGTTCGTCAAAACAACGAACATCAACTTCATCCGAAAGATTCGGCAGCAGAATAATATTGGAATGGTTGAGTTCATAAGAACAAAGTATTCCAGCGGTATCCCAACCAAGCCGGCGGTACCACCTGGTAATCCCAGTGGTTAAGCGTGCAACTTGACAACCCAGTTTCTGCATATGGAGATGGGCAGCTTGCATCACTGCAGAAGCCAACGCCAAGCCCCTATAGCCAGGCCTGGTAGCAAGGCAGTTAATGCCACCAATCTTCAATCGTGCAGAGGCCAACTGAATTTCATTAACCCAGATTGCAACCATGCTGATGATTCGAGAGCCATCTTTGACGACGATAATGTTCCCAAGATTCTCCTGGTTGTAAATAAATGGATAATCCGTTGCAATCGTTGGCGGATAACCCCTGACCTGCCGCATCACCAGGTTGGCCAAATCGAGAACCCCGTCCAACTCACCAGGCCGCGCTGCTCGTGGCCCATCAAACTGGGATGTTTCTTGACTATCCATTGATTTATAAATTAATACCGTACCATGACAAAGCTCCCGGCCTTGCCCGTTCGAGTAGCATATTCGCCATTAAAATGATTGCCTTGCATCACGCCGGTCCAAGTATATACGCCACCATCCTCCTCCCCCAGGTCGACTTCGCCGTCAAACTTGACCGCCGAACCATCTTGACGACCGTGCATTTCAATGTCATACCCGAATTCCCGACCACAGAACCCTGAAAATGTTGCTTGCCAATTGGTCTCATCCAGCCGGCGCGAAACACATCTCAAATCACCACCGTGATCAGAAGATCTTTCATCCACCCAACTACCAGACCACCGACTAATTTCAATCGACTGACAACCTGTCAGGATGAACCCTGCCACGATTACATGCATCACAGGAAAATATCGCTTGACCACAATAGCTCCAATCTTGATTGTTCTACTACCAATTCAATTTGTTATTTGAACGGGAACTTGCAGGTTGACAGGGGTATCTTCAATAGGGTCATGGCAGATTCGGTCGCTACAAGCCATGTAAGTCAGGCTCAATTCTATCGTTTGACCAGCGGTTTGCGTATTGGGAATTACCGGCAAGTACAGCACCACAGGACCATCTGGATAAATGGGGAACTCCGTGGCCAATATCGGGAACGGTTTATTAACAGCAACCTTATCCGAAGACAGTGCACCTATATATTGAAAATCTTTTGGATTACTCACCTCAACCAACGTTGGTCGGCCCACACCATTAATTCCCCTGGATGGTAATTCTGCACTATAAAGATGAAATCCTGAAGAGTCTGGCGTGAAAATCGCGCGAATAATCAAGTATTCATGGTGCCATGCAGCCGCCAATTCAACCAATACCCGACCCTTCGAATCGTGGTGTGCCTGATCTGAAGGGACAAAACCAAGACCCTGAAGCGTTTTGAGATCAATGACCGCACTTGCATCTGATGTGGTGCCACAGCCACTCTTCATAAGCAATAAGGCAACAAGAACTGTCACAACCACGATTGTTTTTCGTTTCATGTGTTCGCTAACTCTTGCTTGATCTCATCTATCGACCTGCATCATAAACAATCATTGGGACTATATGACCACCGGCATCCCACTCAACCTGCCTGCGTTTGGTCACTTGTAAAATGCAGGCCCCTCATGTATCCATCGATTCCAGCAGTTCCGTCATCTCAGCGCAGGCATGTTCATCACCTATTTTCTTGGCCGTCTCGATACCATCTTTAAGCACCGCGCATGCTGCATCCTTGTTGCCCTTGGCCTCAATCTGGACTGCCTTCTGAAAGTAGGCATAACAGTAATCCGGATCTATCTCCAGTGTTTTATCGAGCCACACGATGGCTTCATCAAGGCACCCAGACTTGGCATTTTCCAATGCAATACCATAGGTCAGAAATGCATCCGCAGGGTCGGCTTGATGGAGTTTCGCAAGTTGTTCAAGTCTTGATGTCATCATGAGATTGTAATCGACCACACCAAAAGACGCCCGGTATTACATTTTACCGCAAAGGCTTTCATACGTCAGCTTGATTGATGTGTAAGGTATCCTAGAATCGCCCGTAAAATGACCACTCAAGTAAAGAGGTGACCGAGGTCGAGATATTTAATCATGGCCCTGTGGCGGAACTGGCAGACGCAGCGGACTTAAAATCCGCTGGCCCGTAAGGGCCGTGCGGGTTCGAATCCCGCTGGGGCCATTGTCTTGGTGGGACATATCGTCGCCAAGTGTGGCATCTTCCGATCGTTGCGAGCGGTCATGGTGACGTTGGTCATCCAACCGCAATGTGCCATATTGAGACGTGCCGCGACCCATCGATCGAGATCGTGCGTCGCCTCTATTGGTAAGCATTCAAGATGACCTGGAAAAAGGGACGTAATTGGATCTATGTCAAGCATGTTGAACCTCTAACACACTCATCGCCTACGTTTACCAACCCAGATCAACCCAACACCAAGAACACCAATGGTTGCGGGCTCAGGGATCACGCCCGTCAAACCAGCAACACTTAAAGATCGTGCCAACAACGCTGCCTGGGCTGCACTCCAGTTGGCACCCACAACGCCGAGATCCGCGACATCCACCACGTTGTCCAGGTTAGCATCGCCATCGACATAGGTCACTTGTGTTGTATTGAAGTTCGCCCCTACGATCCCTAGATCTGCAACATCCACCACGCCATCACAGTTGAAGTCGCCGGACACCGATGTACCGGGTCCTTGAGGGCCGCATGTCCCTGTGGCCGCCAATATACCAAGGGTAATATTATCGAATTGGGCAATCTCGAATGAGGTGCTGCCACCACCCAACTGAATGAAGTCCACATCGTAGTGCCCGGACAATGATTCAAAATCTGCAAGGACCAGTTGATCGTTGAAATAGAGATCTAGAAGTTGGACTGCGGACCTGTAGTGAACGGTCACCGTCCCTTCATCCATTGGAATGTCAATCAAAGAATTGGCCTGGTTCTGGGCCCGCAGATCATGGTCCCCGACTTCTGGTAGCCAAGGCCCATGGTTTACGTAATAGCGATCCTGAAGCCCCTCAGGGGAAAATGAGGCTTCGTCAACTCCAAACCCGCCATTTAATTGGACCAGATCACTTGTATTTCCACCTCCACCAATTGTCCGACTCGAAATTTCAAATAGCTTGTCACTGCCAAACGTATCGCCCGCTACAAACTCTATCTTGAAATCAAACCGAAGAACCCAGTCTTTGTTTGGATCCATGGGCGCACCATCACTGCTACTGGGCCCGGGTGCAGGCTGATTACGATAGGTTGTCACAGCCCGGACTGTGGGGTTGTTGCACGGCCCTGAGATTCCCCCATTTGGTTTTTGGAAATTACCTGGACATGACCACGCACCATCATCAGAAGCCGTGGAGTCGCCCAGGATAAACGATCCTTGAAGAAAGGAGGCCTGTCCCCATTGCCGCGGAGAAAAATCCCAGTTGTCGCACTCGAGAAGTTCGTTATGCATTTTTCCCCCCTCACCACCCGCACTGGCACGTGGAGCATCTTGGGCGCAACCGGCTTCTGTTGTATCAGGGTCACCGGAAAACGGTAGATCCAGTCCAGGTTCCGTGTCATCCAGGAATGGAACCGGTGGTCCGGCACAAATGGGAACCCCGACAATAAGCATCACAGAAAAAGCAATGCCTTTTATCCCTCCAGCCTTCATCAGATCGCCTTTCATAAACCAGAAAATCACAAATTGCCTTGGGGCACATGCCGCACCTTGCCGCCCACCGGAAGATCTATCGTCGACGACGCGCGATAACAACCAAACCAGTACCCAGCACCACCAGCGTTGTTGGTTCAGGAATCAATGCGCTGAGACCAGCCGCGTTCAATGCCTGGGCCAACGAAACACCTTGCGCAGCACTCCAGTTCGCACCCACTACACCGAGATCTGCCACATCAATCTGATTGTCCAAATTGGCGTCGCCGTCGACATAAGTCACTTCTGTTGTATTAAAGTTGGCACCCACAATGCCAAGATCTGCGACATCAACCAGACCATCGCAATTGAAATCGCCGGGAACTGATGCGCCAGGACCTTGCGGGCCACAAGCCTCTCCACTGGCCAACACGCCGAGAACCACCTCATCCACAAGCAAGTTCTCAAACGAACCACCTCCACCACCAATCTGGATAAAGGCGATGTCGTATGCCCCATTACCCGATTCAAAGTCGGCCAACACCAGCGTATCATCCAGCCAGAAATCCATGCGCTGATTTGCAGCCTTGTAATGAACTGTCACCGTGCCTTCAGTTAATTGGCCTGGGATAATTGTCTCAGATAGCTTGCCGTCAATCACCGGCCCATGCAGGATCCGGTACCGATTGGGAACACCATTCAAGTACGAAGAGGCCTCGGCGGGGTTGCCGCCAATGGTGTTGTCATTGTTGGCGCCCGTGAGGACAAAAAACCGATGGCCATCACCTGATCTACTTCCCGGCTCCATCAACTTATCACCACCAAAAGTATCGCCGGGAAGTGTCGAAACCCGCACGCCAGCTGACAGCACCCAATCGATGTCCGTTCTCATTGGTATACCGTCATTATCCGCAAGCGGCTGGTTCTTGAACGTGGGTTTAACACGTACTGTCGGGTTGGCACATGGACTTCCGGCGAACACACCATTTGGATTGTCTGGATCAAACACATTGGCCTCACACTCCCATCCCCCATCACTGGAAAATGGTGACTGGCCCAGCACGAATGCACCTTGAAGGAAGGCGGCCTGCCCCCACTCCTCGGCGCCAAAACTCCAGTTATCACAGTCAAGAAATTCATTGTGTACCTTACCACTTGCATCATTGTTTCCCGCTCGGGCCGCATCCCGCGCACAACCTTCTTCAGTCGTATTCGGATCTCCAGAAAACGGGAGATTAACCCCCGGTTCATTGTCATCAAGAAAGGGAATCGGCGGCCCACCAAACACGCTGGTAGCTGCCAGGGAAAACAGTGTCGCCACGGTAACCAAAAGCTTATGTGTCATGTGTCGCCTCCTTCTCATTGATGACTAACCCAATGCTTTGATCTGTCGACTGCGTTTTAGTGTACAGCCATATCATCACTGCAATACCAAACCTCACGCACGGCACGAATGATTCTGTTACCCACCGATCAGCCAAAAGCTGGTAGTTTCAAGATGGTGGCGCACTGTATAGATATACCGATCCGTACCTTTACCAAGGTAGATAGCAAAACACGTGCCACACCTACCCCACAACAACAACTTTATTCGTAACTGTTTAAAACAAAACAACTTGACACCACAGTACACAACTGTGCCGAATTCGGGTCAATAGACCACCAAAGGTTTATTTTAGACCTTACTGGCTATGAAATACACTAAGCCATCGGCATCAACCGCCTGATATGAACCTAGATTAAAAGGATCATAAATACCTTACCAAGATAGCCACTACTTCTGAATGGTGTCCGTTGCCGATCCGCTATATATCAACCAGTTTAATTAGGAATCCGATGACAGGTCATCACCCCAGTAACGATCAGTTGATCTTGCCTATCGGTGTCATATAGTGAGCCGGGACTCATTAATCACGAGAGCATGTGATGAAACTAACCGTTCGTTTTTATCGTTCTTATCCCATGGACATAACCGCCGAGCATCCAGCGCTTGGCCACCTCGGTGAAGATGAGAAGGTAATGGACTTGGATATCAGTAAGACCGTGGTCGCTGGTATGCACCTGTGGAACGTTGGCGAACCAGGTGGTCTAGATGTCACACCTGGCGGACCAGACTGGCCAATTACCAAACTATACAGCTACTATCGAGATGCTCTCGACCTAACAGCCAATAAGATCTGCCCCATCCTTTCTGCTGCGCGGAAAGCCGACATGGATGTTGTCCATGTAGCAAGTAGCCGCTACGCCCACAAGTACCCGCAATACGCCAAAACCGGTGAAAAGCATGGGCATCCCGATCCAGATAACACGCTACCAAAACCAGATCTGTCATGGCGAGCAGAATTCTACGAAGATCATTATGGCCCCAATGTTGACAAACCCATGCTGGACGTCGTTAAAAACAAGTTGCGAATCTCAAAGGTCGTGGAGCCCGAACCAGATGACAGTGTGGTGATAAGTGCCTACCAGTTCACTCGCCTACTGAGAAACCGTCAAGTAAACACGATCATTTACACTGGATATGCCACGAATGAGTGCCTTCTATTTGCCGGCGGTGGAATGGAACAGATGCGGAACCATTTTCGCTTGATTGCTGTACGTGATGCAACAGTTGCACTGGAACATAATAACACCGCCCTACAGCAGACCAACCGAGACGCTGCGATCCGGATGATTGAACATTCTTTTGGGTATACCTGCACAACCGCAGATCTTCTGAAATCACTAGGCGAAGCCGCCAAAGGCACCTGAACCTTGACGCCGCATTACAAACCAGCGGGATCGACCTCGACCTGCCTGTTGCCTATGATGCTTTGGGAAACGTTCACCTGGACATTAAAATAGCCGATGTCATAACCTAAGAACTACAGGTTAGGCAACAGGAATTGACGGAGTTACTAATTCAATGAAGGGTGTTATTCTTGCAGGCGGAACAGGAACACGGCTGGCACCTTTGACAACCGTGATCAACAAACATCTGTTGCCTGTCTATAACAAACCAATGATCTGGTATCCCTTGGAATGCCTCGCTCGCTCTGGCATCGAAGAAGTCCTGTTGGTGACCGGTGGCAACAACGCAGGAGATTTCATTCGCTTGCTGAGAGATGGTAAGCAATTTGGTCTCAAATCACTGCAATATGCCTATCAGGATGGTGCGGGCGGAATCGCCCAAGCACTCGGCCTAGCTGAGGAATTTGCAGACGGCGACCCCATCGCCCTGGTACTGGGTGACAATATCCTCGAAAGAACGATCGAAGATGTCATCCAGGATTACCATGAACAGCCCAGTGGCGCAAAAATTCTGCTGTCACCCGTTGAGAACCCACAGGCCTATGGTGTCGCTGAAATTGAAAACGGCCAACTGATTCGTATTGTTGAAAAACCCACTGACCCCAAGAGCAACTTGGCCGTTATTGGGATCTATCTTTACGATGCCAGCGTGTTTGAAATTGTCAAAACACTCAAGCCATCGGACCGGGGTGAACTAGAAATCACCGATGTCAACAATGCGTACCTGAGCCAAGGCAAGCTAACATACGCCGTACTAGATGGCTGGTGGGCAGATGCTGGCGAGGACATTGATTTTTATCTCGCTAGTTGCAACCGTGTTGCCAAGAGTGGTGCCAATCTGCCCCCAATGAAGTAATTGCTCAATTGCTTCACCACAAGCTGTTGCAGTTCATACCATCAAATTCAAATATCCACCACGGTAACCATGGGTCATCCAAAACAATTTTTCCCTGACATATCAATTTGGCAGACGACGCCAACAAGATCAACCTGGATTACATCTGCCAAGCCCACATGATCGACAGATACCAGAGGTTGATATTAAAATGCCGTATTAGGGTCCCGACCCCGGCCAGATAAGTAGACACCCAAGGAGTTCAATCATGAAACGGTCTTTGGTCGACCATACCATCCAGATCGCTAAGCAGGCATTTGATGCAATTGGATTCAAACTTCCTCCTTTTGCGTTCTGGACGGTTGATGACTGGAAAAACATGGGACCAGAGGTAGATGAAATCCGAAAATGCATGCTGGGATGGGATGTGACGGATTTTGGCCAAGGCAATTTTCCGAAACTTGGGCGCACATTGTTCACCCTTCGAAATGGTTCCACACAGTATGATTCGGGCAAGGACTATGCCGAAAAACTGATTTTAGATCCCGAAGGTCAACGCCCACCTCTCCATTTCCACCGCCATAAGATGGAAGACATTATTAACCGCGGCGGCGGTAATATTCTTATACGCTTGTATAAGGCAGACCCCCAAGGCCAGTGCAGCGATGACGACTTCACCTTGCAAGTGGATGGACAGACCCGAAATTTTTCTCCCGGCGAACAACTCCGTCTTGAGCCGGGTCAGAGCGTGTGCATGCCACCAGGCACGATCCACCAGTTCTGGGGGGAACAGGGCACTGGAATCAAAATCGATGGCGTGGGTTATACCGTCAGCGGCGAGGTCAGTAGGGTCTGCGATGATTGGAACGACAACTGTTGGCTTGAGCCGTGCGAACGCTTCTGTACGATTGATGAAGATCAACCAGCAAAGCACCACCTAGTCCACGAATATCCCGCATAGTACCTGTACCGCTCCATCCATACCCTTCACCCAATCAAGATGACAACCAAGCAGGACACAAGGGCGTACTTGCCATTTTTGCCGATCATGTGGTTCAACTATTAAAATGACCTGATGGCCTGATCAGAATCACCTATTGATCCTGATTGTGCATTACCAGATTATCGAAAGAGATATAATCTTTAATAAATGATTGCAGGTTCATACCCACTTAAACACCTGCCCCTGACCTTTCAAACCGTCGCAACAACACGAGACTGCTCGTCACCAACAGGACAAGCAGCGTCGTTGGCTCGGGTACCAATGCCACCAAATCCGGATCCAGATACCCAGAATCATAGAGCGTGTCAGCACTATCCCAGTTCGCACCAAGAATCCCCAAATCAACAATGTCAACAATACTGTCCCCACTAAAATCACCGTCGCCAAACGTTGCACCAGTCATATTGTAGTTGGCGCCTACAATTCCCAGATCCGCAACATCCACCGCTCCATCCAGGTTGGCATCTCCAGCCTTCCCTGTCATGCCACTACCAAACTCCACGATGAGCATCGGACGTGTTGCAATCTGCGGTTCAGCAGCATCTACACCACCAAATTCGCCGGATCGATAAGCTTGGCCATAGTTCAAATCAACCGTGGGCAGTTCACCAGGTGGACTGATCCCTGTAATAAATATGCCATCGCCTGTGATAAATTCAAACAGTCCGGTCACATCAAAATCCTTGAACCCTTCGCTGGCATCTTGGACCACTTCAATTGAACCTGGATGCTGAGAGTCATATTCCTCTTGCCCCGCTGTACTGTGCGGATCACCCACGTTCGCCGGGCCACAATTATGCGCAATGGCAAACGGATCGTTGGGCGCCAATTCGCCATGACAACGCTGGGACCAATATTCCTTCCCCCGTCGCCGCGAGCGGCCGGTTGACTCCCCTTTTGCCGCAGTACCGTCGCTGTTACCGTATTTCACACTCTTTAATAGTGGATAGATACCAATGAGCCCTGCATTTAATCGGGGTACTCCACGTTGCGTGTTATCCAAAAAACTATTGGGATCCGTGGTGGACCCGAACCCACCATATATAACGTCGGGCAAAGCGGCATCACCGGCAGCCACCACAGCCCCCAGATCAAGTGTGTTATAAAGTCGAAGCGTAGCTTGAGTCACTACGGCATCCGGATCTATCTGCCCCACTGCGGTTCCTATGACATCCCGGAATCTCATCAAAATTCGCGAGTAGCGAAACGTTGGCCCCGCCTCCAAGGAGGCGGCACCACCCCCTATAAGACTTCCCAAGCGCCGCTGGTAAAACTGGCCGGCTTCCAACACCGTGGTGGCCCCGCCATTTGTTGACCACATTTCGTATGCCCCTGCGTCACCTGGCCGGTCGGTATCCACGCCGAAATAGTCCCCGTAGTTTTGCGTGTAAGCCCACCTGATTGAGGTGTCCTGCGCCCTGGTGTAGCCACCAACACCCTGCTGGAAGACTATCGTGTCAGCAATAGCGGTACTTGGCAACAACAAACAGGCAGCCGTAAGAATTGCCGTGCCAAATATGCCGTTGTACACCTGCGTCCCGGACATGCGCCTCTCCTAACCTAAACCAATTCTTACCTTGAACGAGTAATTGCCAAAGACTGAAGCAAATACCAAGAACTGCGTTCTATTGTATTCAGAAATATTTCAAAATCAATACAAATTTATTGCAATCACAATCGCTTCCGGGCTATGGCATTCACTTTTAGTTTTAGCAGAATCCTTTTGGAGTGCTCAGGGGAACAAGTGTTCTTCGCGCAATCAATAACAATCATCGCCATAACAATTCACTTAATAACAGGGTACACAACATTTCTGGTCCGTGAGTTGTAGGCTGCACCATTATCCCAAATGAATCAATGAAGAACTCGTGTCAACAAGCCGTCATATGTGTTGGTCAGAATGCGTACATTTATAACATTTATTTAAATACCGAAGACCTGCTTCTGTTATTCTTAACATGAACCCTAATGACTGTATCATCCGAACAATACGACAAAACCGACCATGATGAAATCATCCCTGCACTTTTGCCATGCGATGAATCCGGCCATCATTTCGTCATGTACAGTGACTGTTGCAGCGGCATACCAGGAAAGGCCGTAGCCAAGAACCTTGAGCACGTCAACGAGATGCTTAAGCGGATTCAACCAAGCCCACAGTTCATATCCTTTCCCGGCGACGCGGTAAAGGGCTATACGAATGACTCCAATGAACTCCAACAGCAGTGGGACTATTGGTTGAATATTCAGATGAATTGGATCCGTGAGCGCAATATACCGCTTTATCAGTCGACAAGTAACCACAACACGTATGATGACCAGAGTGAAGCTATCTTTCGAAAAACACACTTAGACCTGCCACAAAATGGGCCCGTCGATCAGATCGGGCTCGCATACTGGTTCCGTCGAAAAAACTTTCTATATGTCTCCACCCATCAGCCAGATCAGAAAATGCTGATCAATCATCTCTGGTTAGATAGAGTCCTTTCGGAAAATGAAGATGCACAATTCAAATTTGTTGTTGGCCACTATCCAGTTTTTCCTGTCAACGGCTATACCGCATGGCCATTATGGTGCTTCCCACCAAACCAACGGCGCCAGTTCTGGGATCTGCTTGTCAAACACAATGTGAATGCGTACCTAACAAGTCATATCATCGCGTTCGACGTGCAGGCACACGACGGTGTACTACAGATATTATCTGGGGGCGCCGGTACGATCGCCGGCCCAGGTGGACTGATGCCGGGATGCTGCGAGTATCACCACGCTGTCCAGATGGCCGTGGACGAACAGGGACTGCGCTATCAAGTACATGACCAGACTGGCCAGTTGCGCGAACATTTAAACTGGCCATTCAACTTATCACCCGTTGAACACTGGGAACCGATTGATGAACGGCGCATAAGTGACCAACTGGACACCAGTAACTTGGAGCACAATATCACTGCTTTTCGAATACGTGGGCTACGTCGGAACCAAGGCGATTATATCGGCGATGAGACATTGATCTGCGGAATTGCTCGCAACGAAGGAGCTGAGCCAATCTGGATAGGTTTCGACCAAGATCAGTTGCAGGTACGAATCGTGACGCTTTCCGGATCTGGGTGGCAATACTGGCATGGGCCGCAATTATCCAATGGCTCTTCGTTTGATTTTCAAATTGCCTTGCACCCTGCCATGGGACCCGGTGGCATCCTATTTCGTACGGGGGAAAACACCGCATGGTCATCCTTGCCCTCCACTTCCTCTCGCGGTCTGGAACTGGCCAAGTGGCCACAATACTGGGCCATTGCCTGCGGACAAAGTGGCCCAAGCGACCGACCATTTAAAGGCAAGGCATTGAAAGTAACGTTCACAAAAACCAATGGCCAAGGAATCGTTAACTATGGATCTTGATCAGATCACCTCAAAGATCGGCATACCGGATAGCCGCCAACACCTCTTGCCTAACTGGCAGCAAGCCCAACAGGAATTCCCAGCCACACTTTATTTTCTTGAAAATCGTTTTGTCGAAGCAGCATGCCGAGCAACTTACCTTCCAGATCCAATCATAGATTCTGTATTAGCATGTGCCCGATGCGTTGCCGAAGAACCAGCATTACAGGCGTTGGCTTGGTATGGGGTGTTCTGTCACTACCACTGCCCAGACTACCCAACACGGAACGCTGACCAGTGGCCGTTACTCCATCATGCACTCGGCGAACATTCACATATGTTCTACCTGCTTGTTCTTCTTGCGGGTTACCCACAAATGCACGCCGTGCATCGGGACCATCAGCTTCCAACTGACGTCATACGTGAAAGCATGGGACAGATCTTGCACCGCATGAACGAGTATCGGCTTGAACATGGCATCTGGGGCCTTGATGCTCATGGTGCCCGCTGGTTAAGCAACTATATGCGTGGCGAAATCTATGCATTTGGTCGTCTCGTCCACCAATTTGGTGTTTTCCAAAATCCAGTTCGAGTATACCGGTGCAACCAGACTCACAAAACTGGGTACAGTCAGGTAATTGCGCTATCAGAAGATGGCGTGCGATACAGAAAGGACGGTCAACTATTTAGAAGCGAAGATGACGACCACGATACATGGTTAGCACACCTAGAATTAAACGGTAAGGAGGTAAAGGGTTGCCCAATTCTTCCCTCCGGCAGCGTTCTACCGCAACCAATCACATTGGACATCAACCAGTGGCACATGGTTCTTGGACCAACCGATCCGGCACTCTTTTTCCATATTCCCAGCGGCAGTCCTATGCAACTGCACCTGTGCCTCGAATCGATGCGCAAGGCACTGGATTTTTTCCCTCGTTACTTTCCCGAAAAACGCATCGCTGCCTTTTACACAAAATCGTGGCTCCTAGATGGTCAGCTAAGTAAAATGCTGTCGCCACAGTCTAATATCGTGCGTTTACAGAATCATGCTTACATGTTTCCGCACCGAATTGCCGACCGACTCATTCTTAAGAACGTATTTGGATCCGAACAACCGAAACACGACCGATGTAAAACAAGCCTTGAGCGAGCCATGACCCATTACCTGTCTTCCGGATCACCGTTCCGAGCACGGGGCGGTGGCGGCTTTGTACTACCTGAAGAAGTAATATCCGCTCGCGGGTATCACGAGAATCTATTCCCGTGGTCCATCATTAATTAATCGGAATGACTTACAAATGAGATGTCAACCCCTTCCAAATTCTTGCGCCAATGGTTATGAAAGAATCGCCCGTCTATTTCGTCGTTGGCCTTGGATCACCCTATGGCAAAGACCGCCTAGTAGAAATGGTTAGTAATGAACGCGATTTCGGACCACCTTGATCCAATAATCATGTGCATTTCACGACGCAATAATCATCCTTGGCCAGCTAATATCAGCTTTGCCGCTGCCTGAACAAAAAACGTCGTACCCAGATCTCGGATGTGATAGGGACTGCGATCAGTTCCGTCCGGCGCAATAATCTTCTCTAGGATACAACCGGTTAGATTTGGATCTTTCGGTTCTACAAACTGCATGCTCATTGCATAGTCCATCGCCTTGCGTACAGGTTCCAGCCACTTAGTCTGGCCTGTTAACTCGAAAAGCTCAACCCAAAAGATGGCCGCACACACAATCCCACTGGTTGCGTGATTGAAGCATCCCGTGTTGAAGTTCAGATCAGTCATACGGAATAAACCACCATCCCGTCGCTGCGCTTTGGTATACCACGTTGCCGAACGACAGGCCGCATCCAGCCAACGCTGCTCACCACTGTCACGATATGCGTCCATCATGGGCTTACCCCACCAATAGGCCTGACGGGGATGAATCTCACCCGTCTCATGATTACACGGACCGTAACCAACCCAGTTCCCCTGCGGCCGTTCCTCTATGAGCAATCGATTCATAATGTCGTAGAATACCTCACGAAGGCTCTGATCTGTCGACCGCTGATAACCCTTAAGAAAGACGGCGTCATCCGCCAAAGGTCGACCTGCCCCGCCACGCTCCAAGACAAATGCTGGCTCGATCGTCTGATGCGCTACCGGGTCGTAGCAAGCGATGATCATCCCCTCACCTTTGACCCAGGTATGGTCGCGTACCCAACGAAGCGCAGCGATAGCGGCTTGCTCGTACCGCGTGTCACCCGTTGCGTCCGCAAGGTGAAACAAACCATCCAACGATTCAAGAACTGCGGAGGAATTCACTTTATCTGAAAAATCTTCATAGGCGAGTAGCAGCCCGCTGTCAACACCCTCTTGGACCTGACAACTGAGGAGAAATTCGCCTGCCATGCGGGCTGACTCCAAGCAGCGTTCATCGCGGCTCACCTCGTACGCAAGACAAAGCGCTTTGACGGCCTGACCACCGTGCCAACAGGGGCAGAAGAAATCCCACTGCTTCGTACCTACCCGATACTCACCCCGAAACGCACCTTTCCAGTAGTCGTGGCACAGATTACGAGGGTTATGCTGCGGGTCTACTTCTTCGGTGGTTACCTGAGAGACATTAATCAGCCAGTCACATGCGGCCACCATCGAGGAATGCAGATGAGGGAGTTGGGCTAAGGCCTCCTTAAGCGAATGGATTGGGGGCCGACACTGGCAATCATCTGTCGTACGCAGTTTTGATCCGAAGTAGTCGACCATGTCCTTCGGTGTATTCAACCTAGAATCCAACGAAGGTTCTGACGCAATCTCATCCATCTATGGCAGCTATCCGTTAATTAACAATTCCCAGTTGATCACTAACTATTTGAGTGACCAACCCATGGCCACATACACCCCAAGCAGAAATACCAACTACCACGAATGCAGACGGAAAAGCTATTTATTTAGCGCCCACCGCCACATGAGCACGTTCCACCATGGCCACGGTACCATCAAACAACAAACGTGCTGCAGCGCTATAGCCGAAGACCGAAAAGCCAAGCGGAGCAAGCTGCCCAAGCACCTCCGTGGAACCGATATGGCTGGCTGCAATTTTGCCGTGTTCCTTACAGCTGCGACCTACCCTGTTCATGATTTCAAGGATCCGTGGATGGGTTGCCTGCCCCGGAATACCAAGGTTCATGCTGAGATCACCCGGGCCGATGTACAACATGTCGACACCCTCAGTAGCCGCAATCTGATCCACGATTTCCGCCGCTTCGACAGTCTCAATCTGCACCGCGGTAATCAGGGTTTCATTGGCTTCTTTGCAGAATGCGTTCCAATCCGCAGGAGGTGAAAAGTTAGTGCCCGGACGGAGAAAATGCACACCACGCTTACCCAAAGGCGTATACTTGCTCAACTCTACTGCCCGATGTACATCCTCCATCGTATGCACCTGTGGCACCAAAATACCACTGGCACCGGCGTCAAGAACCCGCAAATACATTGCTGGATCACCAAGTGGAAGACGTACCAAGGCAGCAATGTCCGCCTTACAGCTGGCATCGATCAACAGGCGAATCTGCTCAGTCGAATAAGCCCCATGCTCGCCGTCAATGGTCACAAAGTCCAACCCGGCATTGGCCACGAGTTGTACGGATCCCGGCGCTGACAATTCAGCGATAAACGTTCCCAGAATCAATGCGTCATCAGCAACGCGATTGCGAAGTTTTCTAGCTTGCTGCATCTGTCATACCTTTATTTTTATTGAAATATTTTCATATCCTACCCAACAATGTACGATCGCACATCCCACACGCCACCTTCGGGAAATACACCTTGTAAACAATCTACATTCGACATACATGACAGCATTGCAGTTGTTACTCGGCCATTTATTTATGAACTGATATTCTGGACCGCCGTACGTAATTGTCAGGAAAATCGGTCCAGTTGAAATCGTGTAATTGGATATGGCGTTGATCCATCGATGGCGAGTTGTGCCAGGATCAGGCCGACCAGTGTCGAGAATTTGAAACCGTGCCCCGAGAATCCAGCACCCACAAAAACGTTTGGGTGATTGGGGTGGGGACCAAGGAGAAAATCCTGATCTGGCGTCTGGGTATACATGCAGGTTGATGCCTCGAGGAAATGAAAGGAGTTCTCCGGCATAAGACCCGTCAGCCAGTTCCTTAATGATTCGCCTCTGGCATGCTCGATTGTGCGATTGATACGATCAGGGTGTGTCCTTTCACCTGGCGAATCATCCGCGACCTTGATGCCAGGACCGTGCATGGGAAACCCATAGAAGTGAGTGTCATAGTCGGCATAGACGGGCAAAACCGCCGGTCGCAGCAATTCTGGACTGGCCGGCCTGAAATAGAACTTCTGCTGACGTGTCACGGTTAGGGGAAGACAAAGCCGCTGCATGACGTCGCCGGTCCACGAACCTGTGGCGATGACGAGGCGAGCAGCACGGAACTCACCAGCCGTTGTTCGCACAGTGCTCCCACCGGGGCCAAATTCGATACTTTCAACACAGACTTGCTGATGCACGGCGGCGCCGAGCCTTCGCGCTTGGGAAAGGTGTGCCATTACACAACGTGAAGCATCGAGGAATCCGGCCCGCGGGGTCAAGCACGCCACCCCCGATTCCGGGATCCGTAATGCGGGAAATCGCACCGCGACTTGTTCCTGGGTCAGCAGTTCGAATTCGGCGGTGCTGCGCCGAATGGCAGCCAGGTTCCTTTCAATCCATGGGTTGTCGACTCCGCCATACGCCAGAAATCCACACAAATGAACCAGCGGATCACCTGATGCTGCCTGCAGTTCCTGCCATAAGGGTAGCGCCGCTTCGGCCAGTTCGGTGTAGAGTGGATCATGATAGAAAACACGGAATGCCCGGGAGTGTCCGTGCGAACTACCAAGCCCGTGACCTATTTCGTACTGCTCGATACCCACAACGCTTTGCCCCATCCGTGCCAGGTGGTACAGCGTTGCGCTTCCCATGGCACCAAGGCCAAGAACGAGGCAGTCGACGTCGTTCATGCTGATTGACCTCGCAGGTCTGGAAGGTTGTGTCAAGTTTTACTTCCGAAGTGCCTGCTGCAGTCACTCAGAAGTTACGTTCACGACATTTTCGCCAGATCGTCGTATGCCTATCGCCATCGTCATTCTTTGACCGCCAGTTGGCGGAGGTATTCCTCAAGATATTGGAACTTCCAGAACAAATACAAGACAGTCTCCTGCGAAGACTCTCGGCTGTGTCCTGAGGAAAAGTACACGTCCTGCATGATCACTCGGGACATCCGCCAGCACGGTTCCATCCGGGTGACGAATCTGGCCAAGAGACTGCCCTTTTACTACGGAATCCCAAACTTCCACAGCAGGCACAAACAGCCCGGATGTCGGACTCGGATAGTCGACCTGTAAATGACCCGATCCAACAGTACCCGTCTCAAAACAGAATTGCGGTGGCGCTGTGGGGAAGTCACCCGGCACCATATCCAAATACGCGAGAAGATTTCGTAGCCCCTGTTGGGCATGCGCCCGATCAATCGGTCGACAACGACCTTCACCCGGCATCTCGACATAGATCGCCGGTACTCCTCGTTCTCTTGCTGCGGACAGTGATCGCCCCGGAAGCCCACCAGTCCCCCAGACAAGATCAAATCCCCAGGCGATGGCAGCCGCCCGTTGCACCGCATTTGATTGAGAATCCACGATCTGATAGCCGGCAAACCGCTTGATCCGGTAGCCATTTCCGCCAGCGTGGAGATCCGCATAGAAATCCGCTTGGCCGACAATGTATGTCGAAAAAGCGTGTGCGATCCGCTCACTGACCGTACCCGCGGGGCTACCGGGAAAGATCCTCGCTAGATTTTGATGATCCCAGCCGCCCTCCCGAGTGGCTGCCGTAAACGCAGGAGTATTGAGAATCGGGATTGCCACAAAGGTTCCCTTGAGTAACTGAGGATCCAGTTCGTCAAACACATCCTGAATTGCAACAGGGCCTTCATATTCATCGCCGTGAACTCCGCCGGTTGTCAAAAAGGTCTTACCGGCACACTTGCCACGCAAAATCAAGGTCGAGAAGACGAGTGGCTGCCCGTCTGGCAGGCAATCGACGACCAATTCAAGCCGTGTTTTGGTTCCCGGAGAGATGTCCTCAAAACGGAATTTTGAAACTGGTATCTGCTCACGGGTTGGATTCATGAAAGCCACCTTCAGAAATGTCCAGCACGAGGAATATGACTGCCGATCAAATATGTAACGAGGTTATCAGAATCCTGTTTGAAAACCAGTGTTTTGTCCTTGTCAAAGCTGAGTGATCGGACTTGGCTTGGTACACGCCCGCTTTGCCTCGATAAACAAATCGTATTATCAGTACGATGCCACGCATCAGCGTCCAGAAATGAATACTGACAGACCGGTGGGCGTTTCCAACCAAGAACCCGCTCATACTACACATCGTGATGAAGTGATGGCAGGGCGATACCACAAATACTCAGAACCAAAATGGATTGGTCCAAGCCTTACGCCCCCGCTTGTCGGCCAAGGTAACCCGGGCATACCCGCCGCGCACATGGCTGATATCCAACTCCGCCTTGGTAATCTCACGGTCCGCGTTTAGAACCCCCGCCTTCGAGCCCCGCCCAGTCACTACCACAGAGCGAACCGGTGTCGTGCGAATTGATAGCTTCTTACTCCGCCAATTCACCTTCATGCCCAGGATCTCTGGTCCTTGGCTCGAGTAGAAGTGACCTGCGTGCAAAGCTGCCAACAGTGGTTCGGGCGCCAGCGTCCGGGATCGCACGACAACCCAGTTTTGACAATGGTCAGGTCGCACCGGGCTAAAGTGCGCATCATCAGTAGCAATCGCATGGTAATGGTGACCTTGACTAATTAAACGATCAAGGTAACCGATGCTATTACCCTTACCGTTGTAGGCATTACAGGTTGAATTAAAAACCTCAATGGCCTTGGCACCACGCAACGACAAGACATCTCGGTCAGCCAGGTCGTACCATGCTGGATGAGCTGCCGCCACATAAGCGCCCGCTTTAACTGCACGGCTGGCCAAATGCGGACCGGTCTCACGTCTACCAGTTGGCGTGAAATCTGCCGGGAGCCCAACGGCCAGGATGTGCCACGGGTCGCCCAGACTTGTTTTCGGAGCATGCAACTCGGCACCTAGGATTGTCGTGAAACCATCTTTGCGATAGGGGCGGGTGTCAGTAATTGGAAACCCATGTTTCTCTTGAAAGTGATCGGTGAGGCTTATAAAACTGTAGCCACGACGTCGATAGACGCTGCAGACCTCGGCCGGTGTCTTGCTCCCATCCGATGCGGTCGAATGTGTGTGCAGGTTCCCACGGAACCAATGTCCTGGTTTATCAAATGGCAATGATTTCATTTCAAAATCACCTATTCAAACATAAAAGCAAATACCTTCAGATAATCTTCCGGCTTGAACCTGGCGGTCATTTCAACGATGCCATCACCTTCATCTAACGCTGTCACAGGTTTATCCGATACAAGTTCACGAACCTGCCGGCAAACCTTTCCATTTGGCAAATTGGCTTGAATCTGAAACTCGAAGGGTTCCTGAAAATACGACGGCACTGCAGCCAAGTATATCCCGTCGCCAACCAAGGGCAAAAACTCCATGGTCGGCATCCAGCGAGGGTCCAAAGGACGTACATCCTGCATGGGAACCCGTGGCGGGAAGTTAAGTGCTTTGACTGGACAGTGCTGACCAGCAAATGACAGAATCAGTTGGTTTAACACCCGAGACGTGAAGTTCAGGACCTGAGCACTTGTCTGGGCTTTAACAAACATTCGAATGGGAATACCCGAGAGGAAAATGGCTGTGCCCTGACCATACGACCTAATGGTCAGTGCCGGACAGCCTGCAACGGATTCCGGGGCATCTGGACCAGATACGAAATGGGCCAGAACTTGGGTATCCGTAAGTGCGCCAATCTTTGCGACTGGATCTAACCCCAGCACCGGACATCGGCTGCCCCCCCAACTTGGCATGGCCGTAATTTCATCGGGCCAAGGCAGATCAGAAAACGCAAAGTGATCTATAGTTGATTCGTACTCACCTGAGGCCGTCAGCATTTCACAAGAACTGATTCCGAATACCCGCGAAAGGAATGTATTGTCTGATGGCATTCCCGATTCGTTACGAGTCGCGGTCGCACCTGCGGCAATAAGAACACCACCGCCATGAACGTAGGCTTGTAATGCCGCCCGCTGGTCTGCTGACATGCATGTCACATTGGGCAAAATAACAACCGGATATTCACCCAATCGTGATGAAGTGATCTCTGCAGAAGGTAAATAGGCATAAGGCAAGCCCTGGTGGCGGGCAACCTCACTGAAACGCAGCATCCGACTGATTCTCCAGCTGTTGATACCAGTGCCTACCACATCCGGATCAAAAGCCTGAGTTTCCAGGCTATCAATAATTGCAACAAGATTGATGGGTTTAGCCCTGGAAAAGTAAGGGTCAAGACGGAATGCCTCCTCGTAGCCACCCTGCATTTGGCCGGCACGTTGGAGAAGATAGGTGTACGCCGTGATATGATCGACACCTAATGCAGGTGGAAGGACTGATGCCCACCAGCCATCACGTTTGTCCAATGGACGCGTAAAGGTTGGATGTGAAAATCCTTGGGCGCATATCTCACCAACCTTGTCGTCCGCTGCGGTATAGCCACTAATAAACCGTGAGCACTCGGAGAGATACACCTCGATAGGCTTGAATTGCCCGGCACCCACACTTGGCAGATGAAAGGTGTAATAGGGATCAGTATTAACCCCGTCAATCCTGTCGATCATGCCGCTAAAATCGACTCCTGAGATCCATGGATTGACATCCCAACAGGCTCGAGGACTGGATAGCCATACGGCCAGTACTCTGTGATCCTTGTTCAATGCTTCTTTCATCTGGCCATGAACTTCATTCCAACGTTCAAACCGCCATTTCACAAAGTTATTCTTCTCCTGCTGATCCTTAAAGGGGTGAAGAGGAATGGAACCGCCAAAGCGTTGCTTCCAATCCTCTCGGCAAACATGGCAGTAACACCCCACCGCCCCCTCGTTGGCCCCGAAAGTAGCCTCATCATTAACCCAGCATTCTGTCAGGTTGGGGATGCGGCCAAGGAACTCAAGAAAGTCAAAGTAACGCTTCTGAAATTCGACATTAAAAGGACAACCCATCTTAATGGGTACCGCATCTTGATCATCTACATCAGCATCCGTACTCATCACCATCCGTTGCTCTGGATGCGTTACCAGATGAGCCTGCTGATATTTCATGAAACCCGTAAAAACCATAAACCCCAAGTCGTGATCACAAGCCGTTTTGGCCAATCCGAGCAAAACTTCTTCATCTCCAATCTGCCCGGACACCGCGATTTCGCTGTAGCCTTTCTTGGCAACTTCTGGAACCAATTCATTCAATGTGTGAGGCCGATTGGAATATTCCTGCATAAATGCAATTCGACGAATGGCTCGGATGGGTTCACTGGATATTTTCAAGGTGATTTCGTCCTTAATTCAAAATATCAATTTTCTTTATCAATATATGCAGGTTGTGGTGAAGATGATTATTGTATACAGATTGCCATACTATTTACTTGGCACCCACATTCAACTATTCAACAAGACCGTACCGCTGGAGTACCAATATGAATCATACTGCTGATGCCGTGGTCATTGGGGGTGGCATTATGGGTGCCAGTGTAGCTCACTTTCTGGCAAAAAAGGGCGCCGGGAAAGTGACCCTAGTTGAAAAACGTTCACTGGCCGCAGTGAGTACGGGGCATTCCGCTGCAGTTGTACGCACATTCTATTCCAACCCATTAACGATCACGCTTGCCCGGCGGTCACTCGACATGTTTGAAAATGACCGGGACATGCTTGGCGGCGATTGTGGCTTCAAACGAATTGGCTACATGTGTGTGTTTAATGATCACAGTGCCGCACCTAGCCGGCATGTTCTTGGGCTTGAAAAAGCCCAAGGGGTTGACGCAAGGGAGATTTCACCAAGTGAAATCCAGGATCTTGTCCCTCCAGTCCACGTGGGCGACCTGGTTGGAGCCATTTACGAACCACACTCCGGCTACGTAGACCCCACCAAGACCACGCAGGTCCTTTGCCATAGCGCCAAAGAATATGGCCTTGATATCCATGAAGGAACCGGCGTCATCGGAATTAAAACCGAAGGTAATCGAGTTGCTGCAGTGAAGACATCGGAGGGAACAATTGCAACCCGCGTTGTCGTCAATGCCGCCGGACCATGGGGCCGCGCCATGGGCCTTTCCGTCGGCCTCAATTATTCCCTTCGCTGGAGCCGTGAAAGCGACCTGGTACTCGACCGGTCTGAGAAAGTTGGAGACATACCACTTATTTCCGACCCGACTTCACGGACCTATATGCGGTCAAATGGGAAAAATGAAATCCTTGGTGGCCGAGGATTTCCCAAAGAGTTGGAGCCGATGGATATCGACAACTACAACCCCATCTTGGATCCCAATACACGGCAACGCATCGAACAGGGTCTTTTCCAACGTATCCCGGCTTTGCGGCAAGGCAAATATATCCGCGGATGGGCATCAATTTACGCCATCACGGATGACTGGCACCCCGTTGTGGGTCCGGAACCCGGGCTCGACGGTTACTATGCTTTCTTTGGTGGCAGTGGACATGGTTTCAAACTGGGTCCACCCTTGGGTGAAGCACTGAGCGATATCATCCTGGGCCAAACACCCACCACAGACATCCGTGCGTTTCGTCCAAACCGTTTTGCTGAAGGAGAATTGTTCACCTCAACATGGGGTGGAGGCAACCGGGCATAACCCTCAAGTGGACACCCCGATACGCTCTTACGTCAGTCTCAAGAAAACTCAATGAATCCAGTTGACCCAATTAAATTTGAAGTTATCCGCAATGCCCTGATAGCGGCGACAGAAGAAATGGCCATCGCACTGAGACGCAGCGCCTATTCAACCAACATTAAAACCAGGTCGGACTTTTCCTGCGCCATTTTTGACCGGCACCTACGAACCGTTGCCCAGGCATTCACACAACCAGCGCACCTGGGATCACTTGTGCAACTGGTTCCAAAAGCCATCACTGTATACGGCAAGCAAAACATCCACCCTGGTGATGCCCTGCTCATCAATGATCCATACCAGGGAGGGGTACATCTCAACGACATTTCACTGATATCACCCGTGTACCTGAACGATGATATTTTTGGTTACGTTGCCAGTGTAGCCCATCACGTGGATGTCGGAGGCGGTGCCCCGGCAAGCGTGGGTGCCTTTCGTGAAGTCTACCAGGAGGGAATTATTATCCCGCCAATCAAATTGGTTAGCCGCGGAGAAATTGTCGATGATGTCTTCCGGCTTATACTGGGTCAGATCCGATCCAAGCGAGAGACGGCAGGTGATTTCCGCGCTCAGATCGCATCAAACAATACGGGGGCACGTCGGCTGGTGGACCTGGCAGAACGCATGGGAGCAGATGCAGTCGATTCATATACTTGCGAACTTGTCGACTATACCAACCGACGCACGCGGGCTGAAGTATCAAAACTACCCAAGGGGGTGTTCACGTCAAAGGGACAGGTTGATAATGACGGGTTCACCACGGACCCGGTTGGACTGCAGGCAACAATTACAATTGATAATGACGGCGTGCTCTTCGATCTGAGCGGCTGTGATCCACAACGGCGTGCCCCCGTAAACTCCACCTACTCGCAGACGTTTGCCGCATGCGCCTACGTCTACAAGTGCCTGATGGATCCCGATGTACCGGTGAACAGCGGTTTTTACCAATCACTGCGCATAACGGCACCGGAAGGAACCGTCGTGAACTGTAGAACACCGGCACCAGTTGTGGGTGGCTGGGAGACAGCAATGCGGTTGATAGAGGTCATGTTTAATGCATTGGCAAAAGGGCTTCCTGATCGGATCCCTGCCGGTTGCAAGGGCACTATCTGCCACGCCGGTTTTGGAGGCCATGACCCAGTAAAGCAGGAATATTTTTGTTACCTTGAAACGGTCGCTGGCGGATACGGTGGCCGGGCATCAAGTGACGGTCCCGATGCCATCCAACCTCATATGCAGAACACCGAGAATGCCCCCATTGAAGAAACTGAGATCAATTATCCCCTTCAGATCAAGTGTTATGAGTTGATTGAGGACTCCGAAGGCGCTGGCCGTTTCAGGGGGGGGCTTGGCTTGAGGCGAGATTACCTTTTCCCTCACACCGCGGTCTCCTTTACAGTTCTGGCGGACAGGGATCGCTGGGGACCCGGCGGCCTCTTTGGCGGACTGGCAGGCCGCAAAGCAAGTTATCTGCTTAAGTCACAAGGCAAGACCACTGACTTAGGCTCCAAGACAACCGTACAACTGCAACCCGGGGACATCATTAGTTTTCGTACTTGCGGCGGTGGTGGCCACGGACCACCAGTTGAACGCGATCCCCAACTGGTGCTGCGCGATGTGCAAGAGGGAAAGATCAGCGCCGAACGTGCACGCACCGAGTACAAGGTGGCAATTGAAACCCAGAACTGGTTTGTTCAGCAGGACGAAACCCATAAGCTGCGAATGGAACCCACTGGATCCTAAATGAGCACAAACCCAGACATCAACCCTATCCAATTCGAGGTCATTCGAAACGCACTCATGGAAATCACTGAGGAGATGGCGATCGCATTGCGTCGAAGTGCTTACTCAACAAACATCAAGACACGCGCTGATTTTTCCTGTGCATTCTTCGACCGGCAGTTGCAGGCGGTTGCCCAGGCATTTACCCAACCGGCCCATCTTGGCTCGCTGTCCGAACTGGTACCGCAGGCCATTAAAACCTACGGACCTGAAAACATGGGACCAGGTGATGCCATCTTGACAAATGATCCATATCGCGGTGGGGGCCATCTCAACGACATCACCCTGATCTCACCGGTTTACAGCAACGGCGAACTTCTGGGTTACGTCGCAAACCTTGCACATCATGTTGATGTAGGAGGTGGTGCACCAGCCAGTATTGGTGCGTTCCAGGAGGTGTTCCAAGAAGGAATTATTATTCATCCGGTAAAACTCGTGCACGCCGGCGAAATGATTGATGATGTCATGTCCCTGCTGCTTGCACAGATTCGTTCCAAACGTGAAACAGCCGGTGACTTCAGGGCACAAATAGCCGCCAACAGAACCGGCGCGCGCCGAGTCGATGAGTTAGTTCAAAGAGTTGGCGCCGATCTAATCACCAGATGCATGAATCAACTGATTGAATATACTGAAACCCGCACACGTACCGAACTTGCCAGACTTCCCAAGGGCGTGTTTACCGCAGATGGCTGCGTGGACAATGATGGGTTTACTGATAAGCCGGTTAACTTAACTGCAACGGTAACCCTTGACGACACAGGCATCCTCTTTGATTTCACGGGCTGTGATCCCCAACGCCCTGCTCCGGTCAATTCAACTTATGCCCAGACTTTTGCCGCCTGTGCTTATGCGATTAAATGCCTGATTGATCCTGATGTACCCGTGAACAGCGGCTTTTACCGCGCGGTACGTCTAATTACCCCCAAAAGCTCAGTGGTGAATTGCTCCCCACCTGCGCCCGTGGTCGGTGGATGGGAGACACAGGTTCGCTTGAATGAAGTCATCTTCCGAGCCCTGTCATCCGCAGTACCCGACCAAATTGCGGCAGAAACCAAGGGTATGATGGCCCAGGTGGGATTTGGTGGCATTGACCCCAAAAGTGGAAATCTTTATTCCTATTATGAAACAGTGGCGGGTGGCTACGGGGCCAGAGCTGCCAGTGATGGTCCCGAGGCAGTACAATGTCATGGTCAGAATACTGAGAATGCCCCCATCGAGGAGATTGAAATCAATTACCCAGTTCGAATTGAGCGGTATGAGTTGATTAACGATTCCGAAGGTCCTGGCCGTTTCCGTGGCGGACTGGGATTACAACGCGACTATACATTCCTCAATCACGAGGTGAGTTTCACAATTCTTGCAGACCGGGATCGTTGGGGCCCCCGTGGTCTGCTCGGCGGCAAAAGCGGTCTCAAAGCAAGCTACCTGCATAAATCCAGAAACCAAAAAAGGGCATTAGGATCCAAAACCACCGTTGAATTAATACCGGGTGAAGTAATCAGCTACCGCACCAGTGGGGGTGGAGGTTACGGCCTGCCATACGACCGTGATCCACAGCACGTACTAGACGATGTGCGCAACGGCAAGGTAAGTGCACAACGTGCACAGCAGATATACGGGGTTGTAATCGATACGAGCAGATGGGAAGTCAACCAAGTGGACTCCGAGGCGCTGCGATCTGCCGGCAAGGTATAGTACTTGCCGATTGGAATGATTGTATTGACGATTTTCCCTTTTCCAATCAGGAAAGACATGCAATAGCGAGTGACAATACGTTACCCGCAGAATGGATACCAGATTGATCTCGCCGATTTGATGTCGACCACAAAGGAATACCTGCCAGGAGTCATTTGTTTTTGGCCTTTCAGTACCGCCTAGGAATTGATATCGGCGGCACCTTCACCGATGCCACCTTGATCAACGAATTAACCGGCGAAATCCAGGTCGGCAAGGTTTCTAGTACACCCAGCGACCCATCGCTGGGGTTCCTTGAAGCTGTCCACCGGATGTTACAGAAGTCCAAAATCAATCCGGAAAAGGTTGGATACATTGTTCACGGCACCACTGTCGCCACCAATTCGATCATCGAGGGGGAAATTGCTCGAACGGGCTTTGTTACCACTGATGGCTTTCGCGACATGCTGGAGATCGCCCGACAAGTTCGACCCTCCCTCTATGATCTTCAATTTGAGAAACCCAAGCCGCTGGTTCCCCGGTATTTATGTTTTGGCGTGCCCGAACGTCTGGATGCCACAGGACAAGTGCTTACTCCGCTTGACGAGGATGCCCTACGGAAAGCAGCCATGTCCATGCGTTGTGAGAAAGTCGAATCGATTGCGGTCTGTTTCCTTCACTCCTACATCAACCCTGAACACGAAAAACGGGCGGGACAGATATTGGCAGAGGCATTTCCTGATGCCATGATCTCTCTTTCTGCCGAAGTTGCACCCGAGTTCCGTGAGTACTTACGTGCAAGCACCACCGTGATTAACGCTTGCATTCGACCTGTTGTAGCGCGATACCTGCAGAGTATTGTCGATCGCCTGACCGCCGAAGGCCTAAAGGGAGAACTCCTGGTCATGCAAAGCAGTGGTGGCGTGCTGACTTTTTCGGCTGCAAGCGAGAAACCCGTGTTCCTGATCGAGTCCGGCCCGGCCGCCGGTGTCATTTCATCAACTTATCTAGGTGGCGTACTGGGCTATCAAGATGTCATCTCCTTTGATATGGGTGGCACCACCGCCAAGGTAGGACTGGTACAGGACGGCACACCTCAAGTCACCAAGGACTACGAGGTTGGCGCAACCGCCCAAGCTGGTATTGGCCGCTCGCGCGGTGCGGGATATCCCATTCGCACACCAGTCATCGATTTGGTGGAGATCGGTGCCGGCGGAGGATCCATTGCGTGGGTGGATTCCGGCGGTGTCCTGCGTGTTGGTCGACAAAGTGCAGGTGCGGACCCTGGCCCCGCCTGCTATGGCAAGGGAGGTAAAGAGCCGACCATTACCGACGCCAATCTGGTGCTTGGCCGACTTAATCCCAGTTATTTTCTCGGCGGTGAGATTCAACTCGATATTGAAGCAGCCCATCGGGCGATCAAGAATCGTTGCGCCGATGCGTTGAAACTGGATGTGGTTCAGGCGGCACACGGCATCGTGGAAATCGCCAACTCGGCAATGGTCAATGCACTTCGTCTGGTATCCGTTCAGCGAGGATATGACCCGCGGGAGTTTGTTCTGATGGGATTCGGCGGGGCGGGCCCCGTGCATGCCAATCGACTGGCAGCAGAAATGCAAATCCCCATCACGATAATCCCCATGAGCCCGGGAACCACCTCCGCAATGGGCTTGCTGGTGACTGATCTCAAGCATGATTATTCCACGACCATGATCGCCCAGATACACACCGTAAACCCCAACACGCTGGATCAGTCATTTTCCAATCTGGAAACCCAAGGGCGAGCAAGTCTTGCACGTGAAGGGGTTAAAGAAGAACAGATGCGTTTTGTACGCCAGGCCGACGTTCGTTATGTGGGGCAGAGTTACGAGTTAACCATACCCCTTCCAAGCCATGAGCTTGACACCACTGAAATCAGCAAGGCACTGGAAAACTTCCACCGGGAACACGATCGCACATACGGATATAGTGCACCACAAGAGCCCGTTGAACTGGTCAACCTAAGGCTCTCGGCAATTGGCCAAATCACCAAACCCCATCTGCACAAGCTAGACAACAAAAACAATGAAATAGGCGATGCCAAGAAGGCGACGCGATCTGTTTACTTTTCTGAAAGCGATGGATTTGTCGAGTGCCCCATTTACGATCGCTATCATCTCGGTTCCGGCCACAATGTGAAGGGACCGGCCGTGGTCGAAGAGATCGATTCCACGACAGTGATCCACCCTGGATACTACGCTCTTGTCGATGAATTCGGCAACCTGATGATCGCCGCCCATAAGAATACCTAGCCAAACCCGGACTCATCTTCTGCTGACCGTAATCTTTCTGTGCACGAATCACCATTCGCACAAAGATCCCCCGATCATTTTCGCAAAACACATCCGACCAATCGTGATCATTGCGGGTAACAGAATTCTTTATATCCACTTTTATCCAGAGGATGCAGGTAAAGCCGCATCTTTCGGTCCTTTGCCGTAGCGAATACAACCTGGCATGAAATTATATTCCCGATATTACGGTCAGGCATTTGAAGGATACGCCCTGGGGCATGGACATCAAATGAAAAATCAATGAGATCTCGCATCGTCTTCATACGTGAAAAGACGCTTCGAAAATGTGCAAGGTACATCACACGTGCCTGTGAATTGTAGTAGTAATAGTCCTGCCACCATTGTGGCTCTGCCACACGTGATGGTTTCTGTAGCCTTGGGTGCTGCCAGTGGTTGGTCTCAAGAAGGAGTCCATCTTGCGCTTCACTGAAAGCAATGTTCTCCGACTCCAGCTCCAAACCCAGGACATTTCCCGCGGCATCAACAGTAACGAGATTCAAGCCTTTTGGCCCGGAGATACGGTATTGTTCGACAAACCGTCGAACGTCAGCGCAATCACTGCAGTGTTGTGCAAGCAGATGGACGGTGAAGTAAAGGTTGAGATGCTCCGGATTTGAGTCCGGGTTAAACCGGCGATGCCCCGAATTGGCCCCCACGAGCAAGCCCGCATCATTAACCGCCCACCCCAACGTCACATGTGTTTCGCTGCCAAGCCCCATGACGCCATGGGGCTTTGTATCTGGCAGGGTTGAAACAACCGTCGTTTCAACCGTACGCTCCACATGATGGGCGCCCATATCGTTCGTCGACAACATTGCAGGGCCATCGTCACCCAAAAGAATTCCAAGGGTTGAACATGAATCCATGGCTGGTCCTGTCCAGTGCACATGGCTATGGTACGCGTGCTCCAAGCTTTCCATTCCGGCCGCTTCACCAAACGCCTCGATCTGTTCGATCAGGTCTGGAAATTCACGCCGCATGAAGGCCAGGTTTTTACGGAAATAGGCATTGCCAAAATCGTATGGCGCACGATCCTGCCAAAACTTCAAATAGTCCCTTGCCGCAACGGGGTTTGCTGAACCTTGGGCTTTACCAATCTCCGCAGGACTACCGAGAAATGTATGTACTTTCATAAAATGACCCTTCCGGGAATACTCAAGTAAATAACCCCATGCGGGCATCGTCTACGCATACGAACATCATCCATGAAGACCAGGCGGATAACCTTAAGTGTCGCCAAAAAAAAGACCTGATTCATATCCCTTGGAGTCATCGCTAAAAGCTATTGCATTGCTGGGTGCTGACGGTCTAGTCAAAAAAAGCTGGTGAAATGACCATGGTTGGACCATCGGCCTCGAAATTGGGATCATCAACCGACACACAAGTGGCCAGGTCCAGTTGCTTCCAGGGAGATTTCTCTTCATTGCCTGGCTCGCTGTCGTGAATATATTCAAATGCCGTCGCCGCACATGCTCGAGCCTCCTCCTCTGTTGGGGCGCGAACAATCGCCACCTCACGGTAGGAACTTGATTCCCATGCGGGTAATTGCGTATTGGTTGGCTGAAGTCGAAAGAGCACCTTAATTACCTCCCATATTAATCACACGAATAAAAGAAAAGACCATTATATGTTTAATCGTAAGCAAGAATGGGGAATACAGCCAGACATATCAACCCAAAACCTAATGACACCTTGCTACCGGCACCAACCATCCGTTCAGTACCCGTAATCGGCTCGCAATGTGGATTCATCCCGCCACAGGGGACTGTTCTTTTCGGCCACCTTGGTTCTTTTGGCAAGGCACGAACAGTGCTGGGCCAGAACCTCGAACATTCTGTTTGCAACAATTCGGTGTCCAAGATCATTTTGATGAACACCGTCGTCATGAACCATCCAGTCAGTATCTCCAATCGCGGCCAACAGATCCGCATAGAGACACGCCTGTGTATCCGCCACGCTGGCAATGGCTGCATTGAATTGTGTAAATCTTGCTTGATCTGCATGGCTCCAAGTAGGACCACCCAGCGTAAAGTCATACATATAGTACGGACCAGGAAGCATGATCACGGGATCAAGGTGTTCACGCACGGAATGCACGATGGCGACCAACTTCTCCTGAAAAAACCCGATTGGCGTACCGCCTCGCGCGTCATTGAGCCCGTAGGAAATAACAAGCAGGTCAGGCTGGTGTGCAATGACATGCTTGTCGAGCCTTTCGTCTGCAGCTGGCTTTCCACTTTTTTCACAGGCCGGACTCTGGGCTGAAATTACGTTGGCACCGATTCCTGAATTGATGACTTTCATGGGTGTCGACTGAAAATCGTTGATCAACCGTCCCAACAAGGGCACCCAACAACGATCAGGGTCTGTACTCCAGCCACCAGCAGTTGTACTTTCACCCAACGCAACCATGGTTTTAAAGTCATCGCCACACCAGTCTTTTTTCATGACCTTCTCAATATTCAAACGCGTGCACGTGTCGGGTTTGAAGGTAATCCCGGAACAGTTGAATATCAATCTGCTCCCTGAACAATTAATTCCGACGACGTCGTAACAAGATGGGGCCAACAGCCAGAACCAATAAACCGGCTGGCTCCGGTATCAATACGGTTGGGTCATTCCCGGATTGCGCCGAAGTCACTGACAGGTTCTGAGCTGCAGCCCAATTCGCCCCAAGAATACCCAAGTCGGCCACATCCACGGTGCCGTCTCCGTTAAAGTCGCCCTGATGGAACGTGACCTCTGACAGATTAAAGTGCGCACCCACAATGCCTAGGTCTGCCACATCAATGGCACCATCACCGTTGGCATCACCGGGAATAGGGGAATCCCCAGCCAGCACACCCAATAGGATGTTGTCGAACAGTGCATTTTCAAAGGAGATTGCCCCAACCCCCAGTTGCAAGAAATCAACATCGTAAGAACCCGACAATGACTGGAAATCTGGGAGCACCAGTTCGTCGTCATGCCACATATCAAGTGTTTGGGATGACGACTTGTAGTGGACTGTCATCGTGCCTTCTTCAAGAGGTCGGTCAATAATGGTTCCAAATGGCTGCGATTCACTACGGTCCAGCCAAGGACCATGCGACACACGGTATCGGTGCGGCGCACCATTCAGAATAGAACTATTGCCATCGCCAGCGCCAAACACTTGGAAGATATCGCCGGTATCTGGAGCCGCCATCTCGAATAACTTGTCACTGCCGTAGGTATCACCAACCAGAATTTCAACCTTGAAATCAAACCTCAAAACCCAATCCTTATCCGGATCCATTGCGTGCCCGCGCATCAAAATAGCCGGCGGCTGTTTCTTCATGGTTGTGACCGCACGAACTCCCGCCCCACCACAGGCACTACCCTGAAATCTGTTGCCGGAATCAAAGACATTGCCCAGGCACCCCCAGGCACCATCATCACTAAATGGTGAATTAACCAGCGTAAATGCACCCGAAAGAAAACCAAGCGATCCCCATTGATCCGGCGAGAAATCCCAATTATCGCATTCGAGCAGTTCATTATGGTTTTTGCCACCTGAATCACCCATTCCAGCGCGAACACCATCTTGAGCACAACCAGATTCTATTGTTTGTGGATCACCGGTAAACCGTATATTTAGTCCCGGCTCGTCATCATCTAGGAACGGTACGGGTGGACCTGCGAACGTGTCGATTGAATTGGCCTGTATTATTAGAAAGGCAAGAATAAATATGCGCCAATTCATTGTTTCTCCCGTAAAACATCTGGCTAGGGTCGAGTAATTGTACCACGCATTCCTTCCGGTTCAGCCATGACATCCTGAAAATAATGCCTTATTTAAATAGCTCGCAAATAAACGTGCACCTTACGGTCTAATCCTCCCAAAAGTCACGCGCAACCGCAGTCGTCCGTCAATCAGGAATACGTTTCACGAAATTCGATCCCGGTTCCGTCCATCGATGGTCAAAATCCCCCATGTGCCATCTCCTCTGTGTTTGCCATTCCGAATGGCCACCAAGACACACCGCATTGCCCCCCTCAAGATGCCGTTCACCAATAGGGTAGATCAGTTCATCTCGAAAATCCGGAATCATATCCACCATCCTGCCCGCAACAACCTCGCTTGGTTCGGTTGAATTAATGAGAGGTTGCGTCCGATTGACCTTGGTCCAGTAATGATAACCCGTATGACTGCTTGGAAGGGTAAATGCATTGTCAGCATGACTGATGATGTTGCTCGGAAACTTGACAAATGACTTTTTGCGATAAAACCAACCCTTGGCCTTGCTAGAATCTGTCCATTGGGTTCCAAGAAACCTGTGGTTATAGCCGTAGGCAGCCAGGATGCCGTGCGTCGAAGCACTCGTACGCGAAGGAATGGGCGCCTTGTCGAATCGCTCATCATCTCGAACCTCGCCCGGATGACTGGGACACCACAAACCCTGTTCCGTATTGAGAATATCAGCATTCGCGTCACCAGCCGCATCGAGGTACAAGTTCATTACAGCGCCCAGCGTTCTCAGTTTCTTGCCCCACCACCAACTTCCGTCGGGAGTCACATGCAAATGGGACCGGTGATGATCTTCATACCACGCCTCATAGTATGGCATCCAATCATCCCATTCGTTGATATCGGCCTCCATGGCCACCCCCATCTGCCGCAAGTTTGTCGCACATACGATCTGTTCGCCCGAAGCTCGTGCTTTTTCAATTGATGGCAACAGCATGGCGATCAAAAGCGAGATGATAGAGATGACAACCAGCAGTTCGATCAGCGTAAACCCCCTGGCTTTATGCTCTGAAATTCTTGTATCGCTCCTTCCCAAACTATTTCCGAAGAAGACGGCATTCATTCCAAACTCATGGAGTGCCTTGCTGGATAAACATTTCCCATCCCCGAGTATGGTCACATCACATGTCCTCTTCATATATCTTGTCCCCGCGGTGCAATCGCAGCGCAATTCGTGCGGTCTGCAAACCTGCGCGTTGGGTAGGACAATGAGCGGCAAGATAGCGAGTTGCTGCGATGAGAATATGCTCACCCTGCTCTGTTGCTCCCCACGATTCATATTGGCGTACGGCTGCCTCAATGACTTGCAATGCATGAAAATCAACATCTTCACGCACAACGGCAAATACAAGAGTGTTGATGAGCGGCTTGACAGGGTAACCGGCCTTAAAATACTGCGCGACAATCGTGGCAGCTGCATCCACTTCGTGCCGCTGATCCAATCCGTCCAAAAGCTGCTTGAGAAGCAATGGGCCATCAGCAGTGGTTTTTGGCAATACCGATCGCTCTCCAGGCAGGCTTGCCGGTGGAACATTAAGAAACCGATCCATATAAACAGCGATTGCAGCATGAAACACGGCACGAACAACGTCCGGCGAATCACTGCGACGCACCACCTGACACACGGCGTTGCAGTGTGTAAACGTATGTACTGGACCAAACCAGTCACGAACATCATTAGCCAAAGAAAAACGAGCCAGCCGCATGGCAGCCGCATGGCAAATAAGCTTCATCAACTCGTGAGCTGAGGCACCCAAGGACAATGCATTACCAAGCGCATCAATAATCGCGATCGGGTCTTCACCGAGCAACACATCGTCAAGCACAAGGGTGGGCAGCCATTTCTTACCGCAACCTTCTTGCATGAGTTTGGGCAGTTTTTCTTCAGCCTGATGCAGTGGTGGGATCAGATCAATCGGGTATCGCCATGCACTTGACTCTTCACCGCCACGAGCAGATACAAGACCTGCAAGAATAAGAGGAAAAAGATCGGCCGCCTGATCCTCGCCAATAACATCCATGAGTTCAAAAGCCTTATTAACAAAATCAAGCGTATGGCCGGTGTTGGCGTAGGGGCGGTCTGTTACCGCAGCAACAACCAAGTCGTTCAATTCAGCCGCCGTCGCGTGACCTGTAATGGCGGTCAGGAATGTCCGTTCAGCACCATCACGATGACGCACAAGTGACCAGTGGCGGAACCACCGTTTGAGTGTCACCAGGTCATGAGCATCTGTGTCAAGTTCGTGCCTTAACCGGCGAGGCGCGGCGCCATTACAGTCCGTTGCCACTCGGCTAACTGCTTTAAACAGGGCAAAGTAAGCGGTCTCCTCATCCAGATAAGAGTGCAGATTGGCAACTGCGGCAAGACTGGTCATACCCGCCTGCCACTGATCGTGATTGACACTTCCGAACTGCGCAATCTGACACACCAGATCCTCCAACCCCTTACCGGACTTAAGAAGGCCGAGGAGCCCCTTGCCTTGAATCAGGCTGATGTTCTGGTGCATACCGCGTTCAAGACGCGCCGCATAATAGTCAGCGGTGGCGGCGAGTTTGGGGGCACGGGCCACGTAGACGGCATCATCATGGACCGCACAATCATATGAAGGCAGGTCATCAGCAAAAAGATCGAAAGTACACCCGCTACAAAGATCAAAGCGTGCCTCATGCCAATGACAGGTCACGATCCCATCTTTCACAGAACCCTTGTGCATGGGAAAACCCATGTGCGGACACCGGTTATCAACTGCCATTGGCCGTCCATCGTTGTAGAAGACCGCAATGGGTCTATCTCCACCCCGCACCACGACAACCCCTTTATGGCGTAGTTCATCCAGTGTGCTGACATGAACAGATGGGGCAGGCGTGGCAATCGTATGTATGGTCATGGTTAAACTACCTAGTAAAACCTGCCTTGATCGGACCTGATGTACCGATCATGTTAAACCGAATTGTAACCGAGGTGTTTGCGGACCTTAGAATACGGGCTTGAGTCTGCCGTATATCCGCAACAGATTCATTTTGTACTCAAGTCGAAACGCTGCACTTTTACACCAAGAGACGTAACATTTTCACCAGCGCCGTGTCAGTTTCGCTGACTATATCCAAGCACCAGGACACTAATCGCAAGAACCGACACTGTTACAGGTTCCGGGATCAATGCCTGTGGTTCATAACCTTGTAGCCCCTGGCCGCCTGGCAACTGTCCAACACCACTCCAGTTAGCGCCCAAAACACCTAGGTCCGCTACGTCGACAGCACCATCGCCATTAGCGTCACCATCGGAAAATATCATCTCAGTCAAATTGAAGTTAGCGCCTAGGATGCCTAGATCCGCCACATCGATAACGCCGTCACAGTTGAAATCCACAGGCAATGCACCTGCGCCACCTGAACCACACTCCGCGGCCAGCACACCGAGAATCACATTGTCATATAACGCGTTTTCGAAAGAGATGGCACCACCCCCCAACTGAATTTTTGATATGTCGTAACCAGCTGACGACTCAATATTCTCAAGGATTTTCGTGTCGTTCAACCAGAGATCCATTCTTTGATCGGCGGCCTTGTAATGTAACGTGATATGGCCCTGGGGCATGGGCACATCAATAGGAGTAAATACCTCCTGATCCTGGATATCGAACTGAATCATCCGGTAACGATCAGGCGTTCCATCAGGCAAAAAGGAACTGGCGTTATTCCCACCACCGCGTATCTCCATCAACTGGTAGTCGTTGTCCAGCCCGATCGCTTCAAAGAGTTTGTCGTTGCCATAGGTGTCACCGGGCGCCACCTCGATCTTGAAATCAAAAGAGAAAACCCAGTCTTTCGAATCGTCCATAGGCACGCCGTCAAACAGACCCGGTCCCGGCGATGGCGTATTCTGATACGTCGCCACGGCACGCACGGTCGAATTGGCACAAAGGTTCTTTCCCGAACTAGGGCCCTGGTTGCCCGGACATTCCCAACCACCGTCATTGGAAAACGGCGATACACCTAGAATGAAGGCACCCTGAAGGAAGGCTGCTTGCCCCCAGTCGCGGGGTTTAAAATCCCAATTATCGCAATCAAGAAGTTCATTATGATTCTTACCACTCGGGGCACCGAGCACAGCGCGAGCGGCATCTTGACTGCAACCATCCTCTGTGGTGTTTGGATCCCCGGAAAACTGAAAATCAATTCCCGGTTCGTTGGGATCCAAAAATGGTACAGGCGGCCCCGAAAAAACATTTGAACTACAGGTAATAGTCACCATAAGGCCGAAAAATAACCGTATGTACTGCATAATCATTTCTCTCCCAAGCCTAAATCTTTCTACCTCCACCGTGGCATTGGCTGTCACAGTTAATTATAACACCACAGCATCTGTATTTCGTACTGGCTATAAAAAACCCGAGGATCATAGACATGAGCGTCAGTGATGCTTTCCAACGTAATTGGCCCTCAATGATGACCTGATTCATAAATGGCGAAATCCAGATCGTCCTAAAGATTAGACGCTCTGGCCTAGACCACTTACCCAAAGCTTCTAAATCAACACAGGCCATTGAACTGCAACCACATGGCGAGCCCTCAGAACCATTGACGACTTCAATAAAACAATCAATGTTTAGCCCAAAGCGTTATGCACAGGAATCACGTAACATAATCAACATGGTGGACGGCCGATCTTCTGTACACATACCTGCCACACATCTCAATCGGTTCGTACATGACTTATTCGTTGCTGCCAAAATCTCAGAAGATGATGCTACAACCATCACCAATTTCATCATCACCCAAGAGCTTCATGGCAAACACACCCATGGCCTGAACGCAGTCTCCCAATATCTACAGGGCCTTGCCACAAATCGCATGAAACCAAACCCCAATCAAGAAATCCTAAGCGACCGGGGCATGACGGCCATCATTGACGGGGACCATGGGATAGGCATTGTCGGGGGAATGAAGGGAATGCAACTGGCGATCAAAAAGGCCAGAGTTGGTGGCATTGGGATGGTACTGGTGGTTAGAAACAACCATTTTCTTGCAACAGCGCCGTACTGCCTAGAGGCCGTACATGCCGGGATGATTGGAATCGCGTTCTCGAACTCAAAGGTGGTCATGGGCTATCCGGGCACCCGAAAGAGATCCATCGGAAACCAACCTATCGGGTTTGGCATCCCAACCAAAGCGGAGTACCCGATCCTGTTTGATACCTATCTGACTACTTCCAGTGGCACACTAAAGCAATGGCATCAAATAGGACAGCGTATCCCCGATTGCCTGAAAGGACTGGACCGTAACGGACAACTGACCACCAATCCACAGTCTGTCCTTGATGGCGGAATGCCGCTACCCATCGGGGGCCACAAGGGAGCAGGTTTAGCTATTGCAGTTGAAGTTCTTACCGGGGTACTCGGTGACGCAGCATTTTTAAGTCAAATCACACCGCGTGGGCGAAAAGACAAAACATCCAAAACTGATGCACCAAGCCACTGTTGCATCGCGATCGATACCCAGGCATTTATGCCCGTTGAATATTTCGAAACAAGAATCTCGCAGTTCATCATGGACCTAAAGGACAATCCATTAGCTGAAGGATCGGATATGATCCGATTACCTGGAGAAAAAGAGGCACAGACCAAACGTGAATATGAAAGGTGTGGCGTCCCAGTAGGAAGTAAAGTACAAAATTCCTTACGGGAGTGGGGGCAGAAGTTAGGCGTAATGTATCCTAAAAACCTTGGTTTTGGTGATGAATAAACAAATTGGACAACGACTACCAGTTGATCGTCTAAAGCAATTCGTGATTGACTTGTTCTTGGCGGCAGGTGTACCCCAAAATGACGCAACAACAATCGCTGACGCCATGATCGCACAGGAGGTCCGAGGTAATACCACACATGGCATTCGAAGTGTCGACATGAACTTGCGCGGCTTGGTTGCTGGCCGGATCAAACCCAAACCTGATCACATATTCCTTAGTGACCATGGCATGACCGCGGTACTAGATGGTGATCACGGCGTGGGCATCGTGGGTTGCATGAAGGGTATGCGGCACGCAATAAAAAAGGCGCAATCCGGAGCCAAGGCTAAAGAAGGTTCCGGAGGTGGCGGCATTGGAATGGTCATCGTGGTGCGCAACAACCACTCTCTTGCTGCAACGCCCTATACCTTGGAAGCGACAAAGGCAGGGATGATCGGAATCACCTTCTCGAACACAAAGGGATCCATGGGCTACCCCGGCACCAATGCACGAGCCATTGGCAATACGCCCATCGGGTTTGGTATTCCAACAGCCTGTGGCGATCCAATCCTTTATGACGCTTGCCTAACCACTTCAGGCGGGAATCTGCGGCAATGGATTCGCGAGGGTCAGCAAATCCCCGTTTCACTGCAGGGCCTTGATCCAGACGGACATCCAACGACCGACCCTCAACTTGTCCTCGAAGGAGGCACACCATTACCCATCGGTGGACACAAGGGAGCCGGCCTAGCAATTTTGGTTGAGATTTTAACTGGTGTCTTAGGTGGCGCTGCGTTTCTTAGCCAGATTACACCACGTGGACAGAAGGATCCGACCGACAAGAACAATGCCGTCAGTCATTGTTGCCTGGCAATTGACATCAAGGCATTCATGCCCATTTCCCAGTTTGAAGCGCGCATGATGGAATTCATCGCCGATCTTAAAGACAACCCATTAGCTGATGGTACCGACCAGATCCGAATACCCGGTGAACGAATGGCACAGACCAAACGCGAATGGGAGACCAATGGCATTCCATTGGAAAGTGATGTGCAACAGAAACTGACCGAGTGGGCACAAAAGTTGGGTGTGATTTTCCCAGCCTAGGTCACAACGGATAAAATTCAGGGCATGAAACTTCTACGCTTCATACTCATCATTATCGCCACGGGTCTACTGTGTGGCAATAATAAAATGGGTCCACATAAAATGCTTGGCAAAAGCCATGCTGATTTATCGCTTCTGTTTAAACATCCTCTTGCCAAAAAAAAAAGGTGGAGAAAAGAAACCAACATTAAGCCTCGGTGTTATGTACTTGATCAGCAGAGGCGTGATCCAAGACTACGTGGAAGCTTATGCGTGGTACAATGTGGCATCTGCATATGGGGTAAAAGACGCAGTAAAAATGCGTGATTTAATTAAAAAGGAAATGGGTATCGCGCAGATCGCAGAAGGCCAGAAGAGGTCACGAGAGATAACGAGCACCATCTCCAAGAACTAGCTTGGGAAAACACACCTCAGTTGGTTATACCATTGAGTTCGCGGCTGTTAGGATAACCACTAAGAATTGCCGTAAGCACAGATACCCCAAACAGGCAATTGGTGAAAACCATTTGGTTTTTCTTTCTTTAATAACTGATAATGACTTCAGCCTCCGTGACGGTTATACCCGGCCAACACCCCACTATTTTTTTCTTCAGATTACACCCCGTTGCCATTCATTTCGCCCGTGCCACGGGGTGCTCGGAGATGCTTGCACTACGACCCGGGGAGTCCAGGTTACCCATCCCCACAAAGGTAGCATCGCCGAATTTAAAAAGGTCACCGGTACCCCCGGGAAGTGCAATTTGGATCTGACCGTTTTCAGGCACAAGTATTTCCGGTACACCGGTTTTTCTCGACAACCGTGCGACCTTCTTCACCGTAGGTGCAAATTGCAACGTCAGGACCATCCCTGCCTGATCGGCAGTTACATCTTCTCCGTGACGAAGATTGACAATCATGAAATACTGCCCGCCATGGTCATCCCTAAAGAAACCGATCAAACCATCCTGTCCTTGCACTGAGTCCTGAATGGTGATTTCGTTGAGCAGTTCAGCCACACGAGACTTATGATAAAACGGCGATAACCCCGTGGGTGCCAGTAGTAATGAGCCGGGCCCCTGGACTCCTTCAGCTAGAACGTACCGAATATCGGTGCTCGTAAGAAACCGAAGGGTTTTCCCAAGATGAGAGACTTCCGAGTTAAGCTTGGTGACATCATGGTAAAGTCGGGTTCGCTTTAATTCATGATCCAAAAGGCTGCGATCTTCGTCATGCGGCCAGTCATACATAAAATACGCAATACCGGTAAAACCAAACGCCAGTGACGAGTAGACTTGCATTCGAACATCCGATTCACTGGGATACCGGCAGCGGCCCTTTGATTCGTACGCCTGCACCCAAATCCAATAGGGAAGATGATGTTTCAACCCGGCCTTCCGCAGTGCAGACAGCATCAGGAAATACTTGTTCTTGAGGTACCATTTTGGATCTAACTTCTCGGGAACCCAAAAGGGATATACGTCCGCCATCAAGACATCCGGCTTGATGATTCGAGCAAAGTCGTCAAGAAAATCATCGTAGGTATAAGGAACGGGGGTATCATCATAGATGCCATCCCCAAGGTATTTCGTACCTGCGCGATCAGGGCTTGAATATCCGTGAGCCTTCAAGGGGCTGATGGGGTTGGCATTTGAGTACACAAGCGCATCAGGAAACCGACGTTTAATTTCCGCCACAGCCTTACCTGCACTAGAAAAAGCCGGAAGCTTGGGCTCGTCATATACCAACACACCTGCAGCACCGGAATAGATCTCGATAATATTCTCCAGTTTCGACCACTCATCTGCATGTATTCCGTCCGGCGTGACACGAACCTTGTTGACATGGCAGTGATATGGAATCCCTTGGCGGATCGCCGCTTCGTAAATCGGCAGGCGGTGTTTCCAGGCGAAGACCGTATTGAACCCACCCTCGGAAATCCAATCGTTATCCTTGACTGCTTCACCGAGAACCGTCGGGGCCATAAGGGTGAGCGGATGACTGCGAACCCATTGGGTTCCGAAGTCATCAGGCCGCTTCCCTTGGGCGCTTGATTTCACAGTTAGCATTAGCACAAGAACCAACGCCGTGACGACAGCTTGTTTCATGATTGTGATTCTCCTGCAGTATGGCGGTTAAAATGCTTGCAAAAGAGATCTCTATTCCAAGACAACTCTTATTGGGCTGGCAATCACGCCATCACTCATGTTCTTTCATTTAATCATTTCACTCTTGATCACGGTAAAACACAACACAGTTTAATAACGCAACTTCAAGGGTAAACAAACAGGCTCGTATAACAGAAATCCGCGGCCGCAAATCGCCCTTTATGCAAGACCATGCGCCAAAGCCACCTTCCGGACTCGAACCGGAGACCTGCGGTTTACAAAACCGCTGCTCTACCAACTGAGCTAAGGTGGCGGATGACGGTTTACGTTATCCATCATCATGGCCATCGTCAATCACTACACAGGAGTGATGACAAAGTGAAAACCATTTCATTGGCGCATAGGCACAACAGCACACATTTTATTTTCAGCCGTGACAGATGACGATATGTCATCAGATGACACATAACCAGATCACCCTTCAAACCCACAACAAGACAAGCAGCCGTTTTTAATACTGATGAATACCGCTCATAACACCCGCAGAAATATTTAAGAGGCTCAATGCGACCAGCAACAATTACCACCAGCACCAACCGGATCCCGCTGGAACCTATTCCCACAAAACAAGTGCTGCTACTCCGGATAAAACCCTACGTCCCAAAGAACCAACTTTAACACACACAATTCAAGGCAGGCATCTCTGCTTATGACCGAGCCAACAGGGCGAGGTATTCCGTGTTACCGGCTTGCGACTTGGTTCTTTTACCACCACCTCGAATCGGCGAAACAATACTGCGAATGACCCTAGCCCCATACGCGGGAATTTGATCAATGACTTGTTGCGTAACTGACATAGCAACATCATCAGCCAACACTCCCGAATCCAATTGCTCCCTGGAAGCTTCATATTGTGGCTTGATCAAAGTTACAATCCGAGCCTGATCGTGAAGCGCCAACCAGCGGATTGCCGCAGGTATGACGCGCCCCTGCCGAGTCCAACCAACATCCAAAACAACCAGGTCGCATCCCGCAAAACCGGCCAGACAGACCGGATCAAAATGAAGGATGTTTGTCCTTTCCAGAACGGCGACACGGGCGTCTTGCCGCAACTTCCAGTCCAGAAGACCGTAACCGGTATCAACAGCATAAACCTTCAATGCACCACGTTGCAAAAGACAATCGGTGAAACCACCATGGCTGCATCCGGCATCAGCACAGGTTGACCCAGCCACATCCAAACCAAAAGCATCCAGCGCTGCCGCCAGTTTCATACCACCACGCGAAACATATGGATCTGAATGATTCATGAGTTCACCAGTGCCGACACAAAACAACAACTTAACGCAGTAAATGAATATTGAAATTCAAATATTTGAAATATCACACACAAATTCCCTGCCAATACAACGTTTCCCCTAAAAAGCGGATGCCTGTTATTTGAATCTGGAGGTTGTTGTGAATATAAGTACCTGCATTGGCTTAACCCCGGCTATGCATCCTCGGCCCATGGGGCTGTCGCAAAATAATCGCGGCTTCCATATCCAGCATTTGCTCCCAACGGTTTTCAACATCACGGACGGCAGAGAAGTCCTTAGCCAGATTGACGAACAACAGATAATGACCGTGCTCGCTACGGGCCAATCCCCGGTAAAGTTTTCCAAGTTCCGCGTCGTCACAATGTTCACCCAGAAGTTCAAATCGTTCGCATGATCTCAATTCAATCAGAGCCGAGACAAATAGTCGGTCAACCAGTTCATCCGGCCCTTTCCCCAGCCGCACTAACTGGCGAAGTTGCGCGGCGTAGGGGCTGTGGTGATTTGGATCAAAGTATCCGCCCCGACGCTGGAGAATCCGCAGAACGGTCGCCAGATGGTCTATTTCATCGCGTGCCACACCTGTCAATTCGGTCACCCAGCGTTTCCATATCGGTCCTTGGGTGTTCTGCGGCCAGCGATTCAGCAAATCGAGGGCATTGCTTGCCGCCTTCTTTTCCAGGTGGGCATGGTCATTGAGCAGTGCCAGGGGATTACTCAATACCCGTTGAGTCCATTTCGCATCCGTTTGATACCTTAACGGACCTACACGTATTTCATGGATTGGAACCATGGCTTGATTTTACTGTCTACCCTAAATCAGTCGATGAGAGGTTGGGGTCACCCCGACGATCAACGTCCGCATCGCTTATAACTAGGCAACTAGGGAAGGGTTGAAACATGAATTCACCTGAAACGGCAGTCGAAGGCAAATCGAACCACGACACCGAAGGCCAAGTTAGCAAGGCTAATGGTAAAGCTGGCCAAACTCCTGTGGCGACCAATAATTCCTGGATCACCCACAGAATCGATCAATTCAACATTGACCGGCTGACCGACCACGAGTGGTTATTGACCAATGGTACCGGCGCCTATGCCATGGGTACCGCAACAGCCATCAATACACAGCGGTACCACGGATTGCTCGTCGCCGCCACTCAACCCCCTGTGGGACGCATCATGGCCCTGAATCAGGTTCTTGAAAGGCTCAGTATTTCCTCCGGGTCCACCAGCGATCAATCGATTGACTGGGGCACCTGTGTTTTTCAAGGTGACTTGGGCGACCAGCTTTTCACACCAGAAGGCTACAAGCAACTGGTGCAGTTCGAAAAGGGACTCAGCGCCGCATGGACTTACCGCAATGGTTCGATTGAAATGGTCCGCCACCTGTTTCTACATTGGAAACAGCAGGCAGCAACCATTCAATACCGACTGCGAGGACTTGAGGGACAAGATGCCACACTTCATGTTCAACCCATGATGACTCTTCGCGATTTCCATGGCCTGCTGCACCGCAATCACGCAAACCCCTTCGCATGCAAAAAGACAGACGAACATGTCACAGTAACAAGCGGTGATCACCAGGTCACTTTGGCTTGTAACCGGGGAAATTTTGTCGGCGAAAAAACATGGTGGTCAAACTTGCACTACCCAGTTGATTCGCACCGTGGACAGGAGGATCATGAAGACTGTTTTGTTCCTGGTCAGTTTGAGATCCAACTCGACGGCGGAATCGATGAACACGAGATCATGCTCACTGTCGGCTTGGGCGAAACACCCATCCCCCCAGAACCTCACGTCAAAACTCGAAGCTGCCACCTCACAAAGATTTTTGATCAGACAAACCCAAATGACACACCACCTGCACTGCTGATTGCCGCCGACGACTTTGTGGTTGACCGAACATTCAATGATCGTGTCCAGTCAACCATCATGGCCGGCTACCCATGGTTTTCTGATTGGGGACGCGACACCTTCATCGCCCTCCCCGGCCTTTTGCTTGCAACAAAACGTTTTAATGAGGCGGCAGCAACCCTTTCCGTCTTTGCTGACGCAATTCGCGATGGCCTGGTGCCCAATCGGTTCGATGATTACAACAGTCGAGCTGCCCATTACAACACTGTTGACGCAAGCCTTTGGTTTGTTTATGCAGCCATTGAATATGTCACACAAAGTCAGGACCGTGATGCGTGGAACAACTGGCTTCGGCCTGCAGTGACACAGGTGATCGAAGCATATATCAAGGGCACACAGTTTGACATTGCCATGTCAGGTGATGGACTGATTACAGCTGGCACCTCTCACACCCAACTCACCTGGATGGATGCGGCATGCGAAGATAAGGTATTCACGCCACGATGCGGTAAGGCTGTTGAGATCAACGCCCTATGGCACCATACGCTGCTGGCAACTGCCGAATTGATCGAAGATGATGACGCCAGAACAGCTGATCACTACAAGCGTTTAGCCGGCCGCACGCGTAGAGCATTTCTGAAGTTATTCTGGAACAATTCCGATGAGCACCTTCATGACCATGTATGGGTGGATCTCGAAGGGAATGAACACGTTGATACGACATTCCGGCCGAACCAGATTTTCACCGCCATGCTACCCTACTCACCAATCCCACGCACCAAACAAAACAAGGTCGTGCAAGCTGTTGGCAAACGACTGCTCACGCCTTATGGCCTGCGCACCTTGCCGACCGATGACACAAACTATCACGGGTCGTACAGTGGCCCACAACCAGAACGTGATGAGGCGTACCATCAAGGGACCGTCTGGCCCTGGCTCATTGGACCCTACGCCGAAGCAGTCCTGCGAGTTGGCCAGTTCAAACCTGATTCCATTGCCGCCGCAAAAAGTGCAATTCAACCACTCATTGACTTTGTCAACGGGGAAGGTCTAGGCCAACTTCATGAAATCCATGAGGGCGACCCGCCCCACCGGCCCGTTGGCTGCATTGCCCAAGCATGGTCGGTTGCTGCGATCCTCCGAGTGCTGCAGTTGATCCGCGATCATTAGCCATGGAGTTCACTGGAAAATCCCGGTGCCATTGATATCCGTCGAGGAAGTTAACAACGGCCTCACCTTCATCATCCACCACCATACCATGTGTTCAACCGCCGGAATTGAACCCCCGGATCGACGATTGCATCTACAGGCATTTTCTAACCTGGCTCAACCATATCGATGGTACCGCATGATGGCGTGATACCTGCCTCGGCTGCATCATGCAGCAAAAGGTCCACAGCACGCCGACCATCATCGCCGTAGTTGATGGTCCAGTCATTGACATACATGCCAACGAATTGATCCGCAAGGTTTGATGACATGTCCCGAGCAAAATTAAGCGCGTAGGCCACCGCTTCATCACGATGGTCCGGGTCGAGCGCATACTGGATGGACCGGAGCAGGACCGTGCAGATCTGCCTCATGGTTGAATCACCCAGGTCACGCCGAATACAGTTGCCTCCCAGTGGCAGTGGCAAGCCGTGTTTTCCCTTCCACCATTTCCCTAGGTCAACAATGCACTTCAGACCGGAGTGACCATACGTGAGTTGACCTTCATGGATGATCAGGCCCGCATCGAACTGCCCGCTGGCAACGGCTGGAATGATCTGATCAAACATAATGACCTCATGGGCATAAGCATCTTTACCAAGTAATAACTGCAAGGCCAAATGCGCTGAAGTTCGCTTGCCGGGAATTGCAATTTTCATCCCTGAACGCAGGTCATCCAGTGTCAGATCTCTCGACGCCACGACCATGGGACCATAGCCATCACCCATGGATGCACCGCATGTGGTCAACGCGTAATCATTGGCTACGTATGCATACTGATGAATTGAGATCGCGGTAATTTCAAGTTCCGCACGCTCGGCGCGATCATTAAGGGACTGGATATCTTCAAGTACATGCTGGAATGTAAACGACCCGGTATCAATTTTGGGTCCGTCAGTGAGCATTGGGGGCTGGTGACCACCGTTACCCGGCGCTGAAGCGAGAGGATACCACATGAACGCATCATCGGGATCAGGGGAATGACCGATTCTAAGAAGTCGCCGTTTACTGGGGGTGGCAATACCTGTCATTGCTCGCCTACGAATTACGGGCCTGTTCAATGATCCTATGAAGCAATCGCTGCTCAAGTTCTACGTCACGTTTAACCGGGCGCCAATAGTTAGCAGCAATACCACGACGCTTCCACTCCGTCGGTAAACTAGAAAGATGGCCAATGACACGATGCCCAAAGGCAGAACCAGTAATGTACGCCGTTGGTTTCACATGACGCTCAACGATCACCTCAACATGCAGGACATAATCATGCGACAGGGGAAGTGCCATGAGCCCACCGCCCGACTTTTTGGCCGGTGGTACCACACGGTCAATTTGAACTAGAATCTGACGTCGCTCTGCATTGACCGTGCTTCCAACGGTCTGATTGCCAGTCCTATTCAACGACGAGCCCAATGCAAACATCGTGGGCGAATCCATCGGTTGAGTGGTCACCGTACCGAATCGATAGTCTTCCCGATCGATTGGGAAACCTTCATTCCGTAGAATCCCAATTGCGGATTCGAAGTAACGGCTATATTCACCGGATGTAATCGGAAACGGATTGTCATGACGCGGCGCCACGGCCCTAGGGGCGCAACCCGCGTAAACCACCAGCACAACAAAGGCAAATGCGGGCAAAAAGATTCGTTTGTTGTGTAACATTAAGATAAGAGTTTACCGCCCGGACTCCAATGGAGGCAAGCATCCGTATCGTGCAACACCCCGGATTGACCTGCCCTGAGTCTTTCAACGATTTAATTAATTTGATGCACTGGTTTCGCCAGACGGCTGAAGGGGACACTTGCCCTTCTTAACAAAGAAATCGGACATCTGCTTAATACGGCTAAACAAGCTGGGAGGCATGGCCTGGTCGGCGATACCCGCAATGAAATTTTGCCCCGGCGTAACTTCACGCAGGATCATCTCCATGTGTTCTTCAAGCTTCTCATCAGAGAAACCTTTTTCCAATAGAATGCTAGGCACACCACCCCAGATCGTCATCTTATTGCCCCAGTGCCGACGCGACTTTTCAAAATCGCATTTCACCAGTGGCTGTGTAGCCAGACAATCTGCAACATCGTAACCGCCTTGAAGAACATGCTCTAGGAGAAGTGCCAAGTTCGAATCGCCATGGAATACCGTCCATTTGTTGTCCTCATGCATCCGCTTGTTGAATTCGGTGATATAAGGCATGAAGTATTTGTCAAAAATCTTTACGGGCGTGATCGCCGTGTCAAAGTGAATGCCATGCATGAACATTTCAGCCGGTGACTTGGCGGCAACATCCCACATCTCACGATACTTTTCGTTGGCGATCTCTACTGCGTGCTCAACAACCTCGGGCTTGTCCATGAGGTGATAGTAGGTGTTCTCATAGCCCACCCAATTCAACATCAAATCATGAATCGGCAATTCGTGAATAATGACGAGCGGCAGTCCCTTGTCACCAAGTTCACGGTCAAATTTCTCGTAATAGCTATAGGTCGGCTCATAGACCCGGTGTTGAATCACCTCTTCATAAATAGCATAGTCATCGAGCGTCTTGACAGGAAACTCACGAATCATGGCTTTGATGCCGCGTTCTTCATCATCCTCCGCGAATTTACGCTCCATATGGAGCGTGCCACTGGGCGCTCGCCATTCGTCGTACAACCAGTACCCTTCACGCCACCGAACGTGTTCGACAGGCTTGCGATAGTACATGTGAAAAATCTGCGATCGAGGATTCGGGTCATCGTCAGGATGAGGCGCCAGAGACATTTCCTTTGGGTCATGTGCAATTCTTGCGGACACCCCCATCCCCATATCAAGCTGCATTTGCTCCAGAGATTTACCCGCAATTTCTTCGGGAAAATCGTTTTGATATTCACGAGTTTGATAATAGATGTTCAGCCGACAAACGATGGGAATGCGATCCGGCATTTCACCACGTAGAACCGTCCTGAACCGCTCGCGATGGGTCATCTCACTCATGCTGATAAACTCGCCTTTCAACACTCCCGCCCGTTTCACACTGTATATGTTCTTTAATCGGCCAACTAGCAGTTTGCCGCCGGCTGCATCCGGCACACACAATATAACAACACTCAACCAATTACACCAACACCATAAACCAATGCTACTTGCCCATATGTGATGCATCGCGCAGCGCAAATACCTTGGCGTTATGCATCCACAGACGAAGACGTACGGGATCTTTTACTTGCGATGGAAGTTTCGCCAGGTTGTACCGATTCCCATCACTTATCCACTCCAATGGATGGTCAA
>PBAS01000047.1 GCA_002716625.1 Phycisphaeraceae bacterium
GTCGTGTTTACCCGATCGTATTGCGTGTATCGCCGATTCTTTCCCCTCGCAAATTCCGACCAGAAATAATACTGGGGCACCTCGGGCTTCGCCCAAGCGACACTCGGCAGGCCAATGCGCAACCGACCGTCCTCGGCCATGCCTTCCGGGCCCACGATATAGTCGAATACAACTGTCACCAGTCGACCTGCGATCAGTGGTTCCGGATATCGAATCTGAATCTCGCCCATGACTTTAGCGTTCCCGCAGCAGGTGGACCGATAGGACCAGCCTCGATCACACATTGAAGCTCGGGTGTAATGTTATCCGTTTGGTGCAAGCGATGCGTCGGGTTTTGCGTCTGGTTCGGCCTCTTTTAGCTTTAGAGGAATAAATTCATGCTTCACTGCTGTAGGTGAAGCAACATTCCAAAGCCTAAAGCCCAATGGGCGGTTGTCGAAATTCTTGCTGGTAGCTTCTCCGTTTACCAATTGAATCCCCTTATAGCTGTTGATAATTGTTCTATGCGTGTGGCCTGCAAGTACTGCAACTACACCGCATTCCTCATAAAGGGTTAGCAGCTCTTTTCTTTTGTCTAATGGTAGGTTGTAATATAGTTCTTTTTCCTCAGGTTTTTTTACATATAGTGGATAGTGTGCCACCACAAAAACCGGAGAATGTTTCTTCTTGGCTTCTTTTAATTTTTGTATGACCCATGCATTGTGTTTTTCTGATTCATCTTTGACTGGTGCCTTCCATAGCTGTGTGTTGGTGAACACGAAAGTATATCCTCGGTGTTCAAAAGAGTAATAGTCTTTGCCTATGACCTTGCGATATCGCTTCAGAGATGCTGGTGTTGGCTTGTTACCAACATCGTGGTTTCCAGCGGCACAGTAACAGGGCATGGTTAGCCCATCCTTTATTTTCTTGAAGTCTGTGAATGATTTGTCGCTAGGTATATGGACCAAATCGCCACAGATGACCACGAAATCAGGCTTGAATGCATTGATCTGTTTAACAGCTTGCTTGAATGAGTTTATATCGTGCTCGTATCCGCCAAAGCCTAATTGCGTGTCACAGAGTTGGGCAAATGTGAACGGTTTCGTTTCCGAACTCTTCCCAGCGAAGGACGGGGCATTCAAAGCACCTGTCACTCCCACGATGATGATAGCCAGGAGGGTACGGCGATTAAGTTGCTTGTCGATCATATTCGCCTCTTGTCAATTATGTGCCGAACGTCTTGGGAGCAGAGCCTTGATCGGCAGCTAAGTTGTGGTTTGCTCCGGTTTCTCCACGTCAATTCCAACCTGCTTCATACGCTCTTCCCACTTTTGACGCGCCAACTGCCGCATGTCGTCGATTGCGTCAGATTCATCCACGATCTCGATGCCGATCAGGGTCTCTACGACGTCTTCTAGTGTTACGATCCCTTCCATGCCACCGTGGTCGTCAACCACGAGCATGATGTGCGACCGATTATTAAGCATATCTTCTAGCACGTTACTAAGCGGTGTTCGTTCATACACTCCGCAAATGCCTCGCTTGATATCGCAAAGTCTGGCCTTTCCTCCGGTTCTATGCTGGTCGAGCAGCACATCTGTTTTTACAATAAAGCCTGTCACCTCGTCGCGGTTGTCGGCATAAATGGGAATCCGAGTGAAGCTGATCGCCGGGTGTGACTTCATGGCTTCGCTCACCGTCAAGTCTTGCTGCATAGCGAAGACCACGGTTCGTGGCGTCATGATGTCCTCTGCACAAAGTTGAGGGAATCGGAACAAGTTGTTCAAGATCCGCGACTCCGTGGCATCCAATTGTCCCGCTTCGGCTCCGATGTCGACCATTGCCGTGAACTCATCACGGTTGAACTGGTGCGGACTTTTGCCGCCACTCAGCCACTTAGTTAAGCGTTCCGAGATGAGGATGAGCGGAAACAGAACCCAGATCAGAAGCTGAACAAAGTGGCCTGTGATCGGAGCCAGAGATCGCCAATGGAGCGCTCCCAGGGTTTTAGGAATGATCTCGGACAGAAACAGGATTAACAGCGTCAAGACAGTCATGGTGATGCCGACGTACTTGTCGCCGAAATAGGCTGCAGCCTCGGCGCCAGCGCCGCCTGCACCCAGCGTATGTGCGATTGTGTTCAGCGTGAGAATTGCGGCCAATGATCGATCGATGCTGGTCTTGATCTTGCTCAGTAGACCGGCGGTCTTTTCTTTTCCCGATTTTCTTAGATGGGCGATGTAGGATGGGGAGATGCAGAGCACGACTGCTTCGGCGACTGAGCAGAGAAAGGAGAATACGAGTGCAACGGTTGCGTAGACGATCATCATGGTCAGGTTTTGTGCCTGGCCAAGTTGGTCACCGTTCTTCAAGGCGACAGGATCGGCGGCCGATGCCATGGCCGTGAAAACCATCCACATCGCCAAGGCGGCCATGAGGATGGACAAACGTGCTCGAAGACAGCTCGTGAATCTCATTTCATTCCTGAATACAACGACGAAGCTTCTCGGCTCTATCGAAACCGCCATTCTACCACGTCAGTGCAAATTTCAACGCCGATGATATGCAGTGGGACACAGGGGTTAATCTCGACAGCACAACGGCCGTGTCCGTTCTTGGCATCCTCGGTGCTAACTGGACCGTACCACAAGCAACAGACAGCGCGGCATCTTTAGTTGCCGAACCCACATCGCTATCCCTTCTTGCAATGAGTAAGTTGATGGTTGGTCGCAGGTGGCGTTAGGGGCATCGGGTTTTACCAGTCTCTATGTTGTTCAACGAGTTGGTTAGGGGGCCATGGGGGGAACTGCCCGCTCGGGGACTATCGATAAGGGACACAGGTCTTTGTGGCAAAGTATTCCGAGGCTATCTGGAGGATTCATCCGGATGGCCACCATCAACGGCATCGATCCTTCCCCTGCCCCTTGCCACCACTGCGGTCCAAGATCTGGGAGGGATGCTGTTAGGATTCATGTAAAATAGTCGGGACCAATGATTCATTGGGATTTTTTAGACACACTTGTGGTTGACCAATGGGTCGCAATGTGAGGGCAAACGCCATGAATAAAGCATTAACGGAAAGACGCGCATTGCGCTGGCGAAACAGACGAATTATCTACAACGACGATGCGGGAGTTGCCTGGAGTGAGACTGCCAAGGGTGATCCACATGCAATCCTTGACGCTCGCTTTAACCATTGCCGCAACTCACTCGTTGATAGTTACTTCTTTTGTGTGGGCGACGGCCGAGATAAGCCATTCGGCCATGACATGCCACCCTGGGGTGATCCGCATCAATTGATTATCGATGCATCCCGGAGTGCCGGCATTGAGGTCTTCGCCTCCTTGCGCATGAATGACACGCACGATGCTTCATGGCAAGAAAAGCCCGAGCGATTTGCATCCTATGAACTAAAGGTGAAACGGCCTGACTTGCTGATTGGTGAGAGACGGGAATACCCCGCCTCCGGCGACCCACTTAATCCACAATGTCACCTTGGCCGAATTTGGTCTGCTTTTGACTATGCCAAACAGGAAGTTCACGCCCACCGTCTTGCGTTTATCAAAAACATACTTTCGGGATATGACTGGGACGGATTTGAAATGGACTTCTGCCGCTTCCCCGCCTACTTCAAAATGGGTGAGGCGCTGGACAACGTGAACACCATGACGGATTTTGTCAGGCAGGTTCGGGAGCTCTTGAATCAAATTGGCGCTGAGCGAGGTAGACCCTATCTCCTCGCAGTCCGGGTGGCAGATACACCGCAGCTGTCGCGCCGACTTGGACTTGATGTTGAAGCTTGGATGTCACAAGATCTAATTGACATTGTGATTGCAGGTGCAGGTTTCAATCCCTATGCAGCACCCTTTGGAGAGTTTGTCGAATTAGGACACCGCTTTGATGTGCCTGTCTATCCATGTATTGATGCCATGTACTTGACCTGGTTCGCCAGAAGGAGTGGACGCGAAAGCAGCCGTCCAGTAGAGCGACTGCGTGCCATGGCGTCCAATATGTGGCTTGAGGGCGCTGATGGCATCTACTTTTTTAATCTGTTCGTTCCCATTGAGGCCGGGCCTGTACTGGGCAAGCCCGCGGAAATTTATCGTGTTCTGAATGAAGTCGGTGAATTTGTTGAGCTGGCCAATCTGGACAAAATCTATCAGGCCGAATGCCTTCGATCATCGACGTCGATCTATTTGTATCCCTGTTCCTTGCCTCACCAACTGCCAGCCCGATTGATTGATAGAAGAGCAATACCGCTAAAAATCGGTGATGCGGTGGAACGCCATCAAAAAGACGGATCACTCAAAGAGTTACTGCTCCGCATTCGCGTAACCGATTTGGATGACGAAGAATCCATTGAAGCCCATGTCAACGCAGTCATGGTTGATGTGAGACGCTCAGATAAGCCATCGGAAAGCGTCACGCACAGAGGTCGATCGCGAGCGGCTGCGGGAACCTGGTTCGAGGGACTGGTCACCGCTCCGCCTGTTCACCGCGGCATCAACACCATTGAAGTGGCACCAGGCCTGGGCTGCCTAGGAAAGGATGCCACCGCAATCCAAGATGTTCAATTGAGGGTTTGCTACGAGTGACCGACCGGGTCATACGCCTAGAATACTGCTCTTCTGTGGACGAGATAATGATCAAGTGTCCTGCCTTCATGCGCTCGCATCTTCTTCCGTCCGGCAGCACAACAGATGTGGCAGGCCTTGGCATCCTCAGTGCCAACTGGAGCGCATTGCAATCAATCGGCAATGCATCTGCCTTGGTTCCTGAACCCGCAACGCTGTCACTTCTTGCAATGAGTGTGCGGATGGTTGCGCGTAGGCGGCGATAAGGTTTCGGAATGACCCTTTGAACCTCTAGGGCATTCCCTCTGTCTGCTCTAGAATAAAACGGTTGAGCGATTCTGACCGCAACCTTGGTTAAACCCGTGGACTGATCATCTAGCACTTTATTTACTTTGAAATTATCTTGCTGAATACGTATGGGGTGGTTACGATATATAAATGGTTTGCGGTGTAATATGCCGCCCTAACCTATCTTAAGGCTGGAGTCTTGGAAGCAACTGTTGGTTATATTTCGCATTGATAGGGAGATGTTCATGTCAACCCGAAGATTCTCCGGCACCTTGGTTATGATTGGGGTGGCGGTGTTAGCTTTGTTGATCGCTGCACCCACACTGGCTGAAACCTTTACTTTCCAGCAGGGGGTCAACGGTTACGAGCGAGCTCAAGATACTACGATTCGATGGGCGTATGCCACAAATTTTGGCGATTCTGCGACGATCGAATCTGACAATAGGGGCGACCCCGGAGCATATGAAATGTGGTCCACAAGTGGTGGGCGAACATCAGTTCTAGAGGTTGGACAATTCTTTCAATCGACGGTTGCCGGTTTCACCACAGGTGTGTTCACGACGGAAGCAGGACCGGCCTATCGTTATTCACGAATGTATATTCGATTTCGAGACGTGTTTGGCACCGGTGCTAATCAAATACCGCCTGAAGCCGAAATCAGCAGTGCCACACTCAAGTTGTATAACACGGAGGATCAAGGTGCCGTGGTCGCGGTCGGTGCTGGGGTATTTCCTGACATCGTGCCTGGCATCGATGGCATTAGCCTGGCTAACCCAAAGGCTGAGCCCAAACTCAACGGCGGAACGATCGCAATTTACCCTTCACTTGTCCCGATTTCCTACGGATTTGATGACGGGCTCTCCTCGAAAGGTAAGGTGACTGCCAAAGAACGTAGGCGCAGCAAGCAAGGCTGGTCTCAAGGCCCTTGTCTAACTCAGTTGGCAGACAACGACCCAATTGCGATGGCATTCAACTGTGGTCCGGCTGATGTCGACGATCCAGAGATCGCCTTCTGGGCGGACATGAACGATGCAGTACCGGGTGAGCCTGAAATCAATTCGAGGCACCCTGGCGTAATCGAGGTTTTCCAGGATGCTACTGGAGGGTTCAAGGAGTTTGACGTCTTGGGTCTCATTGATTTCATCACCGGCGATAGTGTGTATATAACGGCCCTGAGCCCGGAAGGTGCTTTGCCGACCATGGATATTAATTATGGCAATGCCTATCGCTCCAGTGAGTTTGGAAATGTCTACGATGACGACGGTAACTTGATGGCCGGTGGATCTACCGAGGATATCGCAACACGTCCAATACTTGTGATCGAGCTTGGCGGCTCGACGGCACCTGGTGATGCCAACGGGGATGGTGTGGTTGATGTGGCAGATCTTGGCATTATGGGTGCAAACTTTGGCAGTACCAATGCAGTAGTAGCAGATGGCGACTTCAACGATGACGGCATTGTTGACGTAGCAGATCTTGGCATCCTCGGTGCCAACTGGACCGCATCGCAAGCAACAGGCAATACATCAGTTTTGGTTCCCGAGCCAGCAACACTATCGCTTCTTGCAATGAGTGTGTTGGTTGGGCGCGGGCGTCCCGTTTACGGGTGATAGTTGTGCGGTTGCCAACACCAAATCAACGTGACTGTACAGGGCCCACAGAATATTCGATCCCAAAAACCACTTTTTCGTCCGTTCTTCTTGGTCGTTTCAATTGTAATAACGTCAGAGTCGCGCCAGGCCCTCGACACCCATGGCCAGACGCTTGCGCGTGGCTTTTTCCAGATCACCTGCGGTCTCGCGATTCAGGATGAAGAAATCCCCGGTTATCTCGAAGTATCCCATGTAGTGACGGATCATGCTCTTCCACAACATGTTCCGGGTCAGGTAGAGGGATACACGACCGTCGAAATCCTCCGGCAGAGGTCGAAGCCGCCGGTAGCTTTCCAAAAGCGGTATCCAGATATCATCGTCGTAGAAGCAACGGACAATGGAAAGGTCGTCGGCCGGATCTCCAATGACAACATCGTCCCAGTCCACCACGGCCAAGACGTCCGTCGGTGAGCCCACCAGGTTCCCCAAAGCCATGTCTCTGTGCAGCATGCGGCCTCGATCGAGATCGAGAAGCTGATCGTGTCGGTCGATCAATCGTTCGATATGGTTCACTTGCTCGGTGGAAAGAAAACTGACGTCTCTAAGGTAGCCAAGATGCGTGTGCAGGCACTTACGAAAGTAGTCGCGGGCAGACGCATCCAGTCCCCTGATTTGCCCTGAGGTCGAAAGCTTTGCGGTGTCAAAGAAGCCGTAACCATCCAGTTCAATGTCGTGCAAGCGTGCCAGGATTGTCCCCATCTGCTGAGCCACCGCGCCGCGGTCTAGTTTCCCCGCCTGGTCGTGCTTGTTTAGATCGGGAAAAGGGATGTGCTCGAAGATTTGATATCGGATCGGGTAATGGCTCATGCTGACATCGCAGGCAAAGAGCCGCGGCACGGGCACGCCATTTCGAGCGGCTAAATCCATGGCTGCCCGCTCAGCGAGCATGTAGTCGTCCTCAACCTTCCCGTCGTCGCTGCGAAAGAAGTACGTCCTGTCACCGTGGTCGATCAGGTAAGCGTAGTGATTGCCCGCACTGCCCGTATGTCGGATTGCCTCGGGCGCCTCCGACAGAAAATCTGTTGCGATCGCCTTGACCGTCTCGGTGATGTCGGCCTCGCCGTACTTGTCGTTATAAACCCGCTTCTGTTCGATGGGCAGCGGGTTATCACACTTCCAGTAGTAGATGTCCGTGCGCATGCGTTCGAGGTTTGTGGTACAGAACTACTCTTCAGGTTACTCGATTCCCCAGAACACATAACGATCTTCGGATAAGACGCGTGCGATGGCGGCAAAGTCAAGGTTTCGACTGATTATAGCTTCTGCATCAGCCTTGGTCCCTGAACCCACAACGCGATCACTTCTTGCAATGAGTGTATTGGTGGTTGGGCGCAGGTGGCGGTAAGGGTTGTTAATCCGCCAATATCACTTCTGCTGACGCTCCTGATCATGAAGTGTGCTCTGATAGTTAGAAAATATATCTCTTTCGTCAGTGGGAATTTTGACAGGGGGGCTTTCGCTTTAGATATACATGGCAACAGGCACCCTCGGTACCCCGTGGCGGGCCAAGGCAAGCAAGAGTCGCCACGGGGTGTCTGGCGGACGTCAAGAATAACCTCTATTTGCTCATTACTGATGAGGTAGAAACGTTTGGTGCTGGCTTGTATCGCAGTCACTTGATTAGCAATGGGATTGTCTGGCAGGATCTTTGACCGTATGGCGGATTTGAACTATTGTTTTGCGACGCCACGGCGTTGACGCACCGTGTGCTCCGCCAAACCTTGTTCCTGAAAATGTAATCTCCATGCATCCGCATTGCCGGGCGGTTATCATTGCCGATTAGTGTCATGTTATTAAACGCTTGGGCTATCTTGCGAGAGTCGGCGGTGTTCATCCTCGTCGGTTTTCTGTTTGCCGGTCTCTTGGAAGCCCTGTTGCCTGCCAGCCGGGTGGTCCGTTTGCTCAGTGCGTCGCGACCGCGGTCGGTCTTTTTGGCCACGCTTATTGGGGTTCCCCTTCCACTGTGCTCCTGTAGCGTTCTACCTACCGCAGTGGCGCTCAAGAAGAAAGGGGCAAGCAAGGGGTCGATTCTCGCCTTTCTCATCTCAACGCCAGAGACAAGTATCACCTCCGTTCTTTTGACCTACGGTTTGCTGGGTCCTGTGATGGCGATCTTTCGGCCGTTGGCCGCGTGTGTCACGGCGATCACAGCCGGCCTTGTTGAGAACCGCTTCAAGGATGATGTAGAGGTGGGCGAGGTGGATCAGGCCGCGTGCGGGCATGACCACGATAGCGCGGTGATTCCTGGGACGGGTGCGACATTCACTTCACGGCTGCATCAGGCGATGCGCCATGCATTCGTTGATTTGCTTGATGATATTTTCGGTTGGGTCATGATTGGTATTGTGGTGGCGGCCGCGTTGCAGTCGTGGTTGCCACCGGAAGTGTTGCAGAAGGTCTTTGGTTCGGCTTTGCAGTCCATGTTGCTCATGGTGGTGATTGGGGTTCCGTTATATGTATGTGCCGAGGCGTCGACACCAATTGCAGCGGCGATGATACTGCAAGGGCTCAACCCTGGTGCGGCCTTGGTTTTTCTGTTGGTTGGGCCAGCAACCAACCTCGGTTCACTTGGCGTATTAAACCGGCAGCTTGGACGTCGCACAGTGGTCGTCTATCTGATCGCAATCATCGTCGTGGCGTTGGTTATGGGTGCTTGGTTCAATAGCGTACTGGCCGAAACGGATATCGTGTCAAGCATTCAGGTGATGGACGAGCCATTTGTTCCGTCTTGGTTAAAGACACTTGCGGCGCTCCTGTTTCTGCTGGTCGGGTTTGCCAGTCTGCGGCGAACGCGTTGTGCAGATCGTCTGGCAAACTGGTTAAATCTGTATCTGCCGGTTCGTATTTCGCCTGGCCGATTGAAGTGTGCAGTCGCACTCGTCGTCTTCGTTGCCTTTTGGGCCTCGGGCTGGTTTACCGTTCGTCCCGGCGAAGTGGCGTTAGTACGCCAATTCGGTGCCGTCTCCGCGTCCGATCTTTCATCTGGCCTGCACTACGCATGGCCGTATCCGGTCTCTCAGGTCGATATCGTTCCGGTTCAACATGTGCAGAGAATGCTGATCGGCAAGCATGATGAAAACCAAGCCAGCCAGTGGTCGCTGGTTGGCGACGAAAACATTGCAGCAATGCAGTTTGCCGTGCACTGGGGGGCAGCACCAACTGGCGTCTTGGATTATCAGTATGGTTCTGCTGATCGGAAAGACCTGTTGCGCAATGTTGTATTCGGTGCCGTTCAACAAGTCATGGGTAGTACCTCCATCAACACGGTCTTTACTGCCGACCGTCAACGGCGAGAGGAGGAGATTGAGCAGGTCATTCAACGTCGATTGGACACATACGAGTCGGGTATTCGGATTCACGCCTTTCATGTTCTGGATGCGCACGCGCCACCAGCGGTACACGAAGCATTTCGTGACGTTGCAAGTGCCTTAGAGGATCGATCGACCCGAATCAATAAGGCAAGAGCTATGGAGGCGCAGTTGGTTCCGAATGCACGTGGAGAAGCGGCAATTCGGGTGGCCGAGGCACACGCTTATCACGAAGAGACCGTGCGGCAAGCCCAGGCAGAGGCCAATCAGTTTCTTGAGCTTCTTGGGGTCTACCAAGAGAGTCCACAGGTGACCGAGCGACGCTTGGAATATGAAACGCTGGAGCAGGTGCTGCCCGGGGTCAGTAAATACATTAGTCCGCCGGCTGTTGGCGCTGGTCAGCTGGAGATTTGGTTCGTTCGCGACAGTGAGGCCAAAGAGATTCCGTTATTTCAGTCAGGCCGTTAGGAGTGTCAAGCGATGTGGCGTGTGTTGAATATTATTGTCTTGATCGCGTTGGTGGCGCTCATTTCGTTATGTGTCTTCGTGGTCGATCAAACGGAGTACGCGGTACAGATGAGGTTTGGCAGGCCCGTACGGGCGCTGGTAGAGCCCGGACTGCATGGCAAATGGCCATGGCCGATTGAGAAAGTGGTGCGTTTTGATAATCGCCTAATGGTGCTTGAAAATCCTAGGCGCAGTGAGGCAGACAGGGAGTATCTCACCCAGGACGAAGACTCGGGAATTGGCAAAAACGTTGTGGTCACGACCTACACGTGTTGGCGAATCAAACGAGATCCGACTGCGGTGGTGCGCTTTCTTCAGACGATGGGTGATCACGCCAGCGCTGAGGCTAGGTTGGGTGACGTGGTGGTTTCGCAACTGGGTGCGTCCTTGGGGCAGCACGATTTTTCTGTTCTCGTGTCAACTGATCCAAACCAGCGGGACTGGGTCGGTTTCCTTGATGCGATTCAGAAGCGATGCAGCGAACGCGTTGAGGAGGCGTATGGTATCGAGATCGTGGACGTTGCTATCCAGCGGCTCAACTTCCCCGAGCAGAACCGGCGAAACGTATTCGATCGTATGCGCGCAGAGCGAGACACCATTGCTGCACGCTATCGTTCGCAGGGTGATCAGCAAGCCACGGAAATCATTGCCCAGGCGAACCGTCAGCGAGCAGAGATCCTCGCTGGGGCCAATGAAAAAGCCGTGCAAGTGCGTGGTCAGGCGGATGCGGCGGCGGCAAGGATTTACGCCGAGGCTTATGGCCAGGCCCCGCAGTTCTATGAATTCCTGAGTACGCTAGAGACCTATAAGAAGACGTTGACCGATGGCACCGTTTGGATTGCACCTGGTGATAGCGCGTTTCTGGAACTGCTCAATCGGTCGAGCAAGCAGCCTGAGTCGCAACAGCCTCAACTTGATTCGCACCAGGCGACGCCCTGAGTACCTGGCCAGTCTGTGGAACATTAGTGGATATGCATCTGAAGAAACGATGGTATTGGGTCACTGTTTTGATCATCGTGATCACGTATTTGGCGTCAGGCATCTATGTGGTCAATACCGATGAAAGTGGTGTCGTTCGGCGGTTTGGAGCCGTATTGGAGCACGCCCGGAAGGTGCCGCCCGGTGTGCATTACGCGTTTCCTTGGCCGATCAGTCGTGTAGACCGACCCAAGAAGACGGAAATCAAGAGATTGTATATCGGCATCACACCGGCGCAGCGCCTGGCGATCTCTAAAGGCGACTGGCAGGTCATCACGGCGAGCATCCGTTACGACGTGCTTACCGGTGACGTCAATATTCTCAAAGTCACCATGGTTGTTCAATACCATGTGACCAGCGCGGCGGACTATCTTTTTCATACATATGATGTGGAGGGGCTGGTTCGCAGTTGTGTGCAGGCGGAGTTGATTCGACATCTTGCCGGATTGCCGGTTGACCAATCACTTACCACGGCCAAGGCTGTTCTGCAGTCCCAGGTGTTGCGAGATGCTCAGGTCGCCCTGGACCGATATGGCGCTGGGGTGCGGTTGGTTGCTGTTGATCTGGAATCAATAGAGCCGCCACGAGCCACAATCGGGGCATTTCAAGACGTATTGAGCGCAAAGAAGGACGGTGAAAGGCTTGTTCAGCAGGCCAAGGCCAAAGCCAATAGTATTGTTCTGAATGCTCGCGGTAAAGCGGCTGAGATCCGTGAAGCCGCGCGTGGCTATGAACTTGAGCGCAAGAGTCAAGCCAGAGCCCAAGCGGGTCGATTTCTCAGTATGCTCAGTGAGTATCGCAAACAGCCATCGATTTTCGAGCATCGAACTTTGATGGATACATTACAAAAGATCCTGCCAGATGTGCGCGTGTACGTTCTTGATCCTGATCGATCGGCAAATCTGAAACTGATCGAGACGGAATCAAGGTAGCTCGGTATTATGGTCGACAACTTGGTTACGGCAGGGGGAAAACTTCAAAATAAGGATCGATAGCTATCCCATGTCTACCCCAATACACCTGTTTCTCTATTGTGTCTTGATTCTGTTGGCGTCACTCGTCGGCGGGTGGATTCCGATCTGGGTCCGGTTGACGCATCGACGGATGCAGCTGGCCCTCAGTTTCGTCGCCGGCTTTATGTTGGGGGTTGGGCTTTTGCATCTACCGATGCATGCCTTGGAGTATACGGAAAGTTCCCCGCGGGTATTTGGATGGATGGTGGTTGGCATCCTGGTCATGTTCTTTCTTGAAAGGTTCTTCTGCTTTCATCACCATGACGCGCCGGATAGTCATCAGCAGGGGGAGTCGGGTCCAAACCAGCAGGGCCATGCCGATCCCGTACACGATCATGCATTGACGTGGAGCGGGGCGGCTGTCGGGTTGACACTTCACAGTGTCCTGGCTGGAGTAGCCCTTGCCGCATCGGTGCAATCCGAGCAGGGGGCAGTCTGGCCTGGGTTGGCAGTGTTTCTAGTTATTTTCTTTCATAAGCCATTTGATTCAATGTCACTGTTGACGCTGATGTCGGCAGGTGGGCGAACCGGCAGCGTTCGTCATCTGGTCAATGGGTTATTTGCCTTGGCCATCCCGATCGGCGTCATTATTTTTTTTCTCGGCGTGCCGGTGGCGTCAGGGGGTACATGGGGAATTGGCGAAGCTCTGGCATTTGCCGCTGGATTGTTTGTGTGTATCGCTCTGAGTGATCTGCTTCCTGAACTCCATTTTCATCAGCACGATCGCGTCAAGCTTTCCGTTGCGCTACTTGCTGGATTGGCGTTAGCCTTTGCGGTGAGTCAATTGGACTCACATGAACATGAACATGAACACCACGAGGAACCAGCAAGGCATTCCACGGATGACCATGGTCATGACCACTGACTGGGATTATTCCGGGATAAGATGGTATTCGTCAAGGCCCAGTATTGGAAAGTGCTAAAGCAAGATCAACGTTGTCTACGAAAGCTCAAGATTGGTGATGTTGGCGTCGGCTGCCCGTTGAATCTGCAGCGAAATACGGGCGGCAATCCGAGCATCCTGTGAGGATATATGCGGCCCGCTTGATTGCCCCGATATCTCAGTGAGAAAGGATTTCAGATAATCACCAGGTTGTGATTTGGCAACCGGCAGATATTGAACGTCCGACTCGCCATTACGATAAAGAGAAATGGTCGGTGTGTTTGTCGCGCTGCTCAGCACGCCGTTGCTTCCCCAGATCGTGAACCGCCAATAATAAGGGAATTCATAGGCGAATGAGTCGGGGGTCAAGTACGATACATCGCAAATCACGCCGGCGTCGTTGTCCAGTGTCAACATGGCCTGGCCGCATTGCATGAAGTCAGGATGTTGTGGAACTGTTGCGTTCCAGCACCGCGCGGCGACTGCCGATTTCCATGCCAGCCCGGTCGCCCAGGGGATGAAGTCAACCGCATGCACAATGATGTCGTTAAGCACACCACCGTGCATGCCATTTTCGAAATACCATGAGGGTCGTGTGCCGTATAAAAGTGGATGTTGTCCATCAAAGCTGATGGCGTGGACGTCACCAATGTTGCCGTCTTGAATTAAATTTTTCAGACTCAGAAAAACCCCCAAGTCGCGCATGTCCAGCATGCAACCGACGATCCGTTGTGCATCATCGGCAGCCTGATCAATGCGATCGAGCTCCGATAGAGCAATGCATAATGGCTTGTCGCTGATGACGTGTCTGCCTGCGTGCAACGCGGCTTCAATGATTTTGGCCCGGCGGCCAAAACAATCGCCTACTGCAATAACGTCGCAGTCGACCTCATCAAGCAAAGTTTCGTAACGATCATGTGTGATGTTGACGGTCTTGTCTTTGCTGAGTCGGTTCTTGGTTGCCCCGTCTTCTTCGCAACAGGCGACCACGTCGATGTCCTCGCTTTGACAACACCGACTGTACATGTCATTGATATGGGGATGTCGAAAACCGACAAATGCAAACCGAATACTCATTTCAATCTCTTGCTGTTCTGTGTCATGGGGAGGAGGCTTGCTTCCATGTTAGCGAAACAAAGAAAATCAGGTGAAGCCCTTTTGAATGTGTTTTAGGTATTTGGTGCGGTAATGTTTGTGAGCTGAGGCGTAGGTGTACTGATTTTCTGGCCAGGATTGGGAAAATCACATTCGGATTTTTCGGGCTAACAGGTAGATGCATCTTATGTGCGGGCTGCTTTTAGAACCATCACCGAGTCCGCAGGCCCTTGCATTTGCAATCACCGTTTGAACGGGTAGCGTATTCTCCATGAGCGCATTAATGGCCATTCTGTCTCCGGCGAAGTCGATGGAAATGCACGGCTGCTCGGGCGAGATCACGCCCTCAAGGCCCCGGCTCCAAGCCCAGACCAAGCAACTGGCCGGATTGCTCCGCGAATATTCGGCTCGCAAACTCCAATCGCTGATGGCGATCTCCCCAAAACTGGCTGAACAAAATGTTCTTCGCTGGCAGAACTTCAACATGCGTTCCAACCCGAGAAAACCTTCTGCGTTCTTTTTTCGCGGTGATGTTTACCAAGGTTTCGAAGCATGGACGCTTGACCGCAAGGCCCTTGCATGGGCGCAGGACCATGTCCGTATCCTCAGCGGTCTGTTCGGCCTCCTGAGGCCCTTGGATTCAATCCAGCCTTATCGCCTTGAGATGAGTACGCCACTGAAGACCACTTCAGGAAAGGATCTTTATGCCTTCTGGGGTAATGCCATCACCGAGGTTCTTCGCAAAGACATCTGCTCGCAGCATGCCGACGCGATTGTCAACCTGGCCAGTGATGAGTATAGCCGTGTGTTGGATATGGATGCACTCGATGTGGCGATCATTCAGGTGCGATTCCTGCAGGTTGACAAGGCCAAAACCAAGTTCATCTCGTTTTACGCCAAGCAAGCCCGCGGCCTAATGGCCCGCTGGATGGCGATCCATAAACCTAGGCGGGCATCGGATCTCGCAGATTTTGATCTCGGTGGCTACCAATTGGATCGAAAGGTTTCGAGTAACGGCGAACTGCTGTTCACGCGTCCCAAGCCGTCACCCCAAAGCCATTAGAAGGCCGGGTGGCATCCGCACTAGCATCACCAGTGGTTTGCCTCGAATTCGTTGGGACGAGATGTGATGCTTTCAGTATTTTTTTGATCAACGAATTCCAGAATGAAATATTGGGTGTAGACTTGAATACGGTATTGTTGCTAGCTATGATCCCTGAGCTAAGTCCATGAAAAATAGAAATTCAATTTTGTGGCTCTTGGTACTGGCCATAACAATTCAGTTTGGCGGTTTTGGTCTCTACGCGCACAATCTTCTGCAGCATAATCATCATGCTTTTGCGTCGGTGGCTGGATGTGAGGAACATGATGGTGGCCAACCTCGCAACCCACAGCCGGATGATGACGATGATTGTCCGTCGTGCCTTACGATAACACATACGTTTGGTACAGCCGTTTTCTTGTCGGACTGTACACTTATCTTGGGCGTGGTTGGGTATCAGGTTGGCTTTCCCGCTGAGCAGATTGTTGAAACTTCCCTCATTCATCTTCCCCCCGGACGCGGTCCGCCGCTCACCTCCATCTAATCCTGCTTTCCTGTTACTTCACGGATTTTATAAAGACGAGTTGAGGTGTATTGCTATACCGTCGATGGAAGGTCCATTTTGACACGTCGAAATGCCTTCACTCTCATCGAACTACTGGTCGTGATCAGCATCATCAGCTTGCTCATTGGGTTGTTGTTGCCGTCACTGAGTCATGCCGAACAACTGCCGTTCAAGAAACTCGGAAGCAGTCCTGGCCACAATAAGTTTAATCCGGATGCAGGGCCGTGATGGTCTGGATTAGTTAATGGATGTGTCAATAGAGTGTGATCGCCCGTCGGGCGCGTCACACAACCTTAACAAAAGAGAAA
>PBAS01000048.1 GCA_002716625.1 Phycisphaeraceae bacterium
AAACGATTGCGGCCAAGGCGATAAACATCAGAACCGTATAGATATTATGCGTTGCCTTGCTACGACCCGGACCAATCGGATTAACGCCCATCTGAGTCATGGTTCCACTTCCTTGGCCTAACTACAACAGCCCAACACCGTTCGCACCCGATTATCGCTCCGGTCCCGATAAGATCTGGTCGCCGGCAAGGATCTGTTCGCCGGTATCCAGCGTAATTCGCCCTGATGACGCGCGAGCATCTACAAGATTAACTTGCAAGGTACCTAGAAACTGGGCGTCCCGGTGCACCATGAACTTCATGTTCTCTTCAACACCATCGTTCTGCCCCACATCAATCTGCACGAAGGTATCCTGCTTGTCATCACTCTGGCGGACCTGAGTGACCGTTCCGCTAATTGCAAAATCAGGTTCAAATGCGGGCACTTCCGATGGTGCGTCTGCGGTAATGTTATGTTTTTGCAAGACACTGGCGAGTTGCTCATTTTCCTGAACCAATGCAGCAAGTTGTTCCTGTTTATGACGGAGATCCCGTTCAAGAATCTCCACACGGGTTGCACTTTCACTGTAAAGATCCGCCGTCTGGATCAGATTGGTCTTGGCGATATCAAAGGAATCTCGGATATTACCCAGTTCTGAGCCTTGACGATCTGAGATATCGCTGAGGGTCTTACTTGCCGCCGTCAGATGAGTCACCGATGCATTCAGTCGACTGTTTTCCGCTTCCATTGAGGTAAGTGTCGACTCGTATTCCGCATTTTGCCTTAATGCCTGCTCCAGTTCAGAACGAAGCTTAGCGGTCTCATTCTTCAGTAGGACAAACTGTTCGCTTGTCTGATTAAGATGAGCTTGCACTTCAGCCTGAGCTGTTTGAGCACGCGCCTTGGCTAACTTGAGTTCGCCATCGACCTGCTGGTAACTCTGTCGCCAGTTCTCAACGTTGGCAACAAAGGTGACCGTCACGGAAACCAAGATGACCGAACAGATGGCGACCATCACAACAAAGACTTTGGTTAACACACTCAAGGTGATGTCCTCTCAACAGCTTACGATGGTGGAGGAGGTTGATCCGCTCACTTTGGCAAGCGTCCCTCATAGCTGGGGATAACCTTATTATGTACTGTTGTATAACGCGTTTGTCAACTTGGGTACACCGACACCGCACGCCAGAAGGTGACTTGAAGAATAGTAGCCGAGTTTGAGTCCGCTAGGCGGCAGAACAACCAGGAAACATTCGCATAGGGATTGCCAGACCAACCTAATGTTCTTCCGTTGCAGCCAGTTTGGTGGAATCCAGTTGACCACCTTGCAGGATCGCCGCCGCCGCACTGAGGCGGACCTGCTCCGACGGATCCGTGAGCAGATCAGTCCGGGCCTGAACAGCCACGGGATGGGCAATATAACCCAATGCTACTGCCGCCTGTGACCGAACGGGATCTAGGCTAAACCTGCTGCCAGCCAGCAGGATTTCCAGTCCGGCTGAATCCCCCAGTTGTGCAAGAGAACCCGCAGCAGCCAAACGTAACTCAATCGGGTTGTGATTAAGTATCGAATGCAGTGCAGGTTCAAATTTACGGTCTCGAAGCCGCCCCAATGCCTGCACAGCCAGAATGCGTACCTCATCGTTGGTCGAATATGCCATTGCTCGGATCGCTTCGAGGCCAGACTCCTCACCAAGTACAACAATCGCTTCCGCAATCTGAAGTCGAATCAGACTTGCCTGAGCATCGCTGATCTGATAATCCCTGAGCCATTTGCTCCCACTTTTGAGGATAGGAATTGCACTTGGCTCCCCAAGCAATCCGAGGAGCATGGCCACATTCCCCCTTAACGCCGCATCAGGCTGTTGCATCAGCGGTGCCATTGGGCTGATATCTACAGGATCACCGCATCGTCTAAGAGCAAATAAAGCTGATGCATAGACTGACATGGAAGGATCGTTTAACAGGCGGCGTACTGGGCGAACCAGCCCCTTAAGCCTTTGCTTGCCAATGATGGCAGCCGCGGCAAACCGCACAGCCTCGGATTCATCTTCAAGTGCCAATTGCACCATGTGGCCAACCCGCTCCGGCAGATACTGGGAGGTTTCAACCGCATTAGCCCGAATAAACGGATCTTGACTGGCCAAACTGGCGATTACCTGTTCGATCGCACGTTCGCGCATATCCCGGTGATTCACATGCTTCTGCACCACCGGTCGCGTAGTGATGGGAACTTCAGAAACTTGGGGTACGGCTGTGCAACTGGCCATCGTGATGGCCAAACCAAGCAAAATCACCAAGTCATAGGGTTTTGATGACAGTGTATTTATCATCGCATCACCTCGTTAGGACTCATTTACTGCTAATCAATACCAGACACTATGGGCTGCTTTCGGATAAACAAGGCGATAAGGGTCAAAATCGCGGTCAGGACAGCAAGAGATGCCACAGGTATATGCCCAACCCAACCAAATAGCGTCTGGCGAGGGTCGATTTGCAGGTTATGGACCAGAAATCCGTCGCTGGAGCAGATCCCAGAAATCTCAGCGTGTTGTTCATGGTGGTCAGGACTTGCCCGATGTGGACAACTCCGTGGCAGAATCATATCCACTTGCCCGGTAGAAGTGATAAACCCACTAATACCCGTGTTCACACTTCGCGCTGCTGGTACCCGATTTTCGATACTGCGGAAGGCGGCAATTTGCAGATGCTGTGATCTCTGATAACCACTGAACCAAGCATCATTGGTGAGATTGATCAGGATATCTGCTTTTTTACGACCTGCTGTGTCATAAAAAAGGCGGCGGCAGATCCGTGGCACAGCATCTTCAAAACAGATGGGGGTTGCCAGACGTAATGGCATAACCTGAGCTAATTCAAGCGTATTACCATCTATCGGACGCGTGATTTGGAACGTCGTCAAGCGATTTCCGGACGAAAGGGTGTAATCCGTTTCATAAGGCGTCAGATATTTAATAAACAGGTGTTTCAGTTTGGGCCACTGATCCACCCAGGGGATATACTCGCCAAACGGAACACGATGTATTTTATCGTAGCGATCAAACACCTGATGGCCTTCTGGGTCGTACAGATACGCTGAATTATGCCGTTTAACTGGGCGACCTGGTAATATTGTGGGAGCGCCAGCAAAAATAAATACACCAAGTTCATGTGCTGTTGTTGAGATTTGCGTATGTAAGGAAGCGAACCATTGCTCGTGCTTTGACGTTGAACTACCCAAGATCTCAACTGCCTGGGCATTCAAAGGTGCTGGCACCACCGTCTCCGGCCACACAATCAAATCCGGCTTCGGTTCCTGTTTAGCTACTTGCCGGGTCAGTGCGATCAGCCGATTCCAATTTCGTTGCAATTGTTCGATTGATGGGCTGTCTTTATTTGACTGGGGAACCCCAGTTTGAACGACCCCGACACGCAGTATCGGTTGGTCCTGAATTGATTGACAAATGCGGAACCAGCCGTAGCCAATGGCGCCAGAAAATACCGCGCCCCATATCCCCAATAGAGTTAACAGCACCCGCATCGATGGCTTCACTGTCGGCGAAATCTGTGAATTGGATGCCTTAAAAAACAGCCCCGCATCAACAAGCAGACCATTGGTCATGGCCACCAGGAAGCTTACGCCATGATCGCCAAATAGGTCAGCAATTTGAATGACCACCTCGGAATTGTGGCCAGGCGTGAATGCAGCTTGACTATGACCAAGACCAAACCACCCGAATCCTCCTGCCGGAATCACCCCCCTAATGAATTCAAATACTGTCCATGCCATGGGTAATGCCAAAGTGACCGGGATCCCCAGATGATGACATAAAAGCCGCTGTACGAAAAAAGTGGTAGGCCAGAATGCCGCCAGATAAAGGCTCAGGACCACATATCCTCCACCGGTCACAGGAATGAGCCAACGTGCCATCACAAGCCACCAGACAACGGCAATGAGATAACTCGCCAAAATTAGATCGCGCACTTTCAGACATGACACGGAAGCAAATGCCGCGGGCACCAATGCGATGTATGCCAGAGCACCCCATCCAGGTTCTGGATAACAGAGTGCCAGAAAAATGCCAGAGATGGCAAATCCCGCCACGCACATAAGAAAACCTCGCCTATGATCTGAACGAACATCGGCGATATCGTCACGCTGCAGTGTTGACATGGGAAACAGGTTAGACCATGGCCCCCGACGATGGCAACGTCGTGAGAAGCATGTTACATGTAATCTGCCTCAGGTACGCCGCAAGCCAACGAGGTTGTGCCCAATGATCCTTAATCCAGGCAGCTTAAACCGCCCGAGGGTGAGCCTGTTCGTAAGAATTACGTAATCGCATTGATGACAGATGGGTGTAGATCTGGGTTGTGGATAGCGACTGATGACCAAGTAACTCTTGAACACTTCTCAGATCCGCACCATTATCCAGTAAATGAGTCGCAAAGCTGTGACGCAAGGTATGTGGACTGATGGAAGTATCAAGTCCGGCCATAACCAGATATTTATCCAACTTGCGTCGTACCGAACGGCTAGAAAGTCGTTTTCCATTCTTATTGATAAAAAGAGCGACTCCAGTTTCGCTACCAATCATATCACGAAGCGCTTTGAATCGCGGATCAGGCTCCAGCAAGGTCATGTAATGGCGAACGGCCGCCATTGCGTGGGAACCTAACGGCACGATACGCTCGCGTTTACCCTTTCCTCTAATCCGTAGTGTTTGGCCCTCAAGATCGAGATCACTTCGGTTTAAATCCACCAGTTCGCTAACCCTCACACCAGTGGAGTAGAGCGTCTCAAGAATTGCCCGGTCACGTGATCCAAGCGTGTCGCGATTGTCAGGCATCGATAACAACTTGTCGACCTGTTCAACACTTATAGCTTTTGGCAAGCGTTTGGTTTGCTTGGGCGTTCGGATTAGCAGCATTGGATTGGCTGGTGCCAAAGCACGCTTGACCAACCATTTATAAAAGCTGCGAAGGGTTGCAATCTTACGAGCTGTTGTCGCCGGACTATAGCCAAAGCTCTCAAGGTGGGCCAAGAAGCGGCGAATAACCATGGCATCAGCCCCGGTGATCCGCTGCTCGACTGACTGTATCTGACCACTGTCCGAACCAACCACCTCCTCGGAAGTGATTGAAAGACTCTTGGCTGGCTCAACATCACCGTGACTCTTAGCACTTTCAAAGAACTCGACGTATTGCCGTAGATCCGCCTCGTAGCAACGAGGGGTATAAGGGCTAAAATGCCGTTCAAAACGCAGGTAATTTGCAAATTGCTCGATGAGAGGGATCTGGTTAGCCATATATAACATTCCTTTTGCTTGCCAATCGCCTTTTCTGGCGGCTCAGTGTTTTAAAATCTGATCTAATTTTTGCCCAATACCTTGACCCATTTGATGACTCAATACTGCTGCATCGAACCAGTCAAGGTCACAATGCGGGTCACGAGCCATATCAGCCAAGCCTTTCATTAACTTCAATTCCTCGCCAGGTGCGTACCGAAACACGTACCGCTGGCCATGTTTGACAAGCATCACCTGATAACTTGATTCACTCGATTCAGCACTGGGTTCGCCGGCCATATCGAATGGGTGGTCAACTTGTTCCACTGCATGCTCCGAACCAACCAATTCGACCGGAGCGGTACAGTACATACCGGTCACGGCGACGGGCCAGCGTGCACGACCTGACGCGACGCTAAGCGTTGCGACTCGGCCTGCATTAATTTCCAACTCATCTGTTGACAGACGAACTGGCTAAACAGGTCCATATTGATTCGGTGCAGATGTACTGTTGTTTCATGGGACCTTGACAACCCCGTTAGGTGTCGCGGCCAGCCATATTCAATCTTGTCAACTCCACGTCCTTGGGCATAACGCTGCAAAGCGTTACGCACATGAGGATCGGCGGCATCAAAAAAATAGCTGACGATATTGACTGGCCCTGTTTCGCCAGACAAGGATGAAACTTTCGATACGGAGGATTGGCCTGACGCGGTCTTCCGCAATTGCCGAATATCGAGACTGGCAACCGGACGTTCACTACTAGGATTTGAATACAGCTCGATGACCAGAGCAATTTTGGGAGGATCATAAGGGTCGTAACCCATAATCGACCCCACTATCAAACCGTCCACACCCAGTGTTTGGCTGATTTGCATCGCAGCCGTATAGCTGTTCACGCGATGCAATCCCAAAGCGTCCATAACTTCAAGCGTGCGATTGACCGGCAACACATCAACATTGGGAACGTTTTCTAACTGGCGTGCCAAATGATCCGCTAGCACAAGCCCGTCGCCGCTTGAGTTACCACTCTCATTGACAAGGGGCGTAATGGCAAGCACACGCCGTTGCTCATAGGGGCAAGCAAGCGGCTCGGTTCCCTGCTGTAACCATTGGCAGCCACTAATCAGCAGCACTGCAACGATCAGCATGACCTGTTTACTTGTCATGGCATCCTGCCAACAGTTTAGTTCGATGAGCCTCCGCTCATCTAACGAACGAATCTGGCGCCTGGCATTGCAACCAGTCTCTTGGCTACGATCCAAACGCCCACCCCCCGCCAGGGGCCTACGGTTCCTGCGACGCTTTGGCTGTCAGCGCCGATTGCGTTTTAGTCTGGACCATTTGCGTAACCGCATCCGTGCGGATGGCCCAGATATTTTCCATTCCATTTCGCCCTCGATCAGATCCAAAATAGATTGTTCCATCACTGGCCCAAATAGGCTGAATATCGGCATACCGGCTGTGCGTCAGATTAGTGCGACCGGTGCCGTCGGTACCGATAATCCAAATGTTGGACTGCAATGGTCCGCCCTTTTGTAAATCGGATTCGGGGTTGACGATCGTGCAGAAAACAACTGATCTACCATCTGGGCTCCAACTTGGCGTAATCGCGGCAGCATTGGTGCTGGCTGCAACCTGGGTTGGACCGCGCCCTTCTCCATTTTCCAGTTTAAGTGTCCAGATCCCAAAATAATGCGATCCCATCTCCCGTGGCCGTTGGTAAACGATGCGATCTTCCACTGGAGACCATTTGGGAAATAGACCATGACCTATGAACTTCTGCACACTGGGAGCATCGAGGCTGATGACCACCAATTCCCATTGGCCAGAACGTGATCCAGATGAACAAAAGACCAGTTGATTGCCATCGGGGGAAAAACTCGGATGGATCTCATCGTTCAAAGAATTGGTTAGCTGCCGGGAAACACCACCTGTCGTGGGTACCAAGTAAATGTCCCAATTCCCAGCCTGATCCGAGGCATAGGCAACCCACTTGCCATCAGGGCTGAATGCTGGGGTCTGCTCACGACCTGAATCGTCTGTCAACTGACGAACCGTCGAGCCATGTGTAGACTTGACATACAAGTCGGATGTGCTGCGGTGACGTGTCGATGCGAATACCATCCACTTACCACTGCGATCTAGATCATGATCGAAATCTGCACCCTCGGTGGCGAAGCTGATTTGCTGAACGGTATTAAAACCATCCATCGGAGTTGACAACCCAGGCGGATTGGGTGAAACCTGCCCGAAGAAAAATCGGGTGTCACGTTGACGTGAGCCAGTTGCCGTCCCGAACATCTGCGAGTCGGTTCGTGATGGCCCCGTTGCCTTTGACGGCTCAAGATCAACTGCCTGTGCCTGCTGGCTGGGTGCAGTAAAGTTAGCCCGCTGGGAACGGATCTGCTCTTGTTTGGCCAAATGCTTGCGCCTGGCCTCTTGCTGAGCGATGAACTGTTTATATTCAATGAGGGTCTGGCGGTCTTGTGAACTAATAAGCGACTGCCCGTTGTATCCCAAGGAACATCCACCTTGGCTGATCATGACAATGGCAAACACAAAGATGGGCAGTTTCCAAACCAGAGGCCATGCATCTTGATGAACTGGCGAACACGTGGGTGGTATTTGGGGTTTAATGGCCATATGGTCGTTTTATCGGATGGCCACCTTGCTTCTGCTGCAGCCTTTACGTCCTTGGCATTTATCGGACAAGCCATGAAGTGACCTTGAGGCCCTCCAAAATTCCGTCGGAAACCCATTAGGCCGCAATGCCCCCCTTGAAACATGTCAACATATTTAAATTAAACACTTTATAAATAACAACCTGAAAATATGCTCACTATTTTCAATGTCACACTGGCTATCAGAATGCAATTTGTCCCCACAACGGATCCAGTTGGCTCGTAATGAGATCCTGTTACTCCCCAGGAACTTGCATGAAAAACTGAAGGCGATACTTTGCCGCTGACTATATGCATACTGATGGGTCGTGATCTCATCAGATCGATATCCTTTTTTGTTTGCTTTTTTGACTGAATTGGCGAGATGATGCCACAGCTATTAATCCTTGCGACAAATACAGCCTGGTACAATCAGCCAACCATTCGCTGGCCGATCATGGTGGCCTACCTGTCAATGCTTGCACTCATTACTGTTTACGGAACCCATAGGTATTGGCTGGTATGGCGGTTTTGTCGTCATGGCATCCACCCACAGCCCCCTCCCAACCATTTTGACACCCTACCGACCATTACGGTGCAGTTGCCCATGTTCAATGAGGCCAACGTGGCGGCAAGGATCATCGACGCGACCTGCCAGCTTCACTACCCCAAAAATCTCCTCCAGATTCAAGTGCTTGATGATTCCACAGATTCATGTGCTGAGATTGCCCGGCAGCGTTGTGAATATTGGGCCAACCGGGGTATCAATATCAAATTTCAGCATCGAAAAAACCGCAAGGGCTTTAAGGCCGGTGCCCTTAGTGAAGCATTAAAAAGCGCAACTGGACGTTTCATCGCTGTGTTCGATGCGGATTTTGTGCCTCCCTCCCAGTTCCTCGAACAGGCCATCCACTACCTTGCCGATCCATCGATCGGTATGGTCCAAACACGTTGGGATCATCTGAACCGAACGGATTCTATCCTTACACGAATGCAAGCTATTTTTCTTGATGGTCACTTTGTCGTCGAACACACGGCGCGAAATCGGTCCAGTTGCTGGATCAACTTTAATGGAACGGCCGGCTTATGGCGTCGCGAAGCAATCGAGACGGCGGGCGGGTGGCAGCATGACACCTTGACCGAAGACGTGGATCTTTCCTACCGCAGCCAGCTCGCGGGCTGGAAATTCGTCTATCTACCCAATGTCACTTGCCCGGCGGAACTCCCACCGGAAATAAATGCCTTTAAAGCCCAACAGCATCGATGGACCAAGGGCTCAATCCAGACCGCACGAAAATTGCTCCCAACGCTGCTCACAACAAGTCCCCGGACCGTACCACACCGCGTCAAAGTCGAAGCTTTTTTTCACCTGACGTGTCCGATGGTTTACCTGTTTATGACCCTGCTGGCAATGCTTTTTTTGCCAACTGTCTACGTCAATGCACAGCCATTTGAGCAAGGCACCCCCATGGCCATTGTTCTAACCATTTTTTCGTTTGCGCTGGGAACACTTTCAGTCGGCGTCTTTTACACCATGAGCCAGCGTGCACAGGACCGGTCCGCCCTAGCAACAATCATGCAAATTCCAATGCTTATGGCATTGGGCATTGGAATTTCGGTTAATAACACTTGCGCAATCATTGAGGCCCTGATCGGATTTGAGTCGCCATTCATTCGCACCCCAAAATACAACAGCAACAGACAATCCGTTCGACGCCAGTCCATAATCCCAATGACGTCCGCCAAGCTATGGATGCCGTTTTTGGAGATTGCACTGGGAATTTACACTCTCATATGCTCGTGGTTGGTTCTTAGTATTCATAATGCAGCGGTAGGATTCCCCTTCCTCTTGCTCTTTGCAGGTGGATTTCTGTACGTTGGAATCACCAGTTTACGGCATCAGTTGCAACTGATGCGATCAGCAACCAGAGATGACCGAATCCCCATCACATCCGTTCAACCACCTCGATACCCAGCAGATTGAGGCCACGCTTGAGTGTCCGAGCGACGATGTCGCACAAAACTAGACGACTTGCCTGCAACGACTCATCGTTGCAGCCAAGTACTGGACACTTTTCATAGAACTGGTGAAATAGCGAGGCCAGATCATACAGGTAGGTACACAGGCGGTGCGGCTCAAGACTATCAGCCACCGATTCAATGACCGCGGGCAGTTGTAGAATCTTGATCCCCAGTGCACGTTCAGCGGGATGACTGATTTGGACCACTGCACCCACATGGCCATCCTGGGATGCCGCCTTACGAAAGATTGAACGGATTCGGACATAGGCATTCTGCAGATAGGGTGCAGTATTACCATTCAGTGCCAGCATACGCTGCCAGTCAAATACGTAGTCCTTGATCCGGTCACTTGATAGGTCAGCGTATTTCAAGGCCCCAATACCAACCGCATGGGCAATCTCTGTCCGTTCCTCCACTGACAACTGAGGGTTTTTCTTATCAATCACCTCCGCAGCGCGATGCTCGGCTTCTTCGAGAAGTTTGTCCAACTTCACTATTCCTCCTTCTCGGGTCTTAAATGGCTTTCGATCGGGACCGAGCACGGTTCCAAACATGACATGCTCTAAGCGTACATCAGCCTTCACCCATTGTGGGTGACTCCGCAGAGCAGTAAATACCATTTCAAAGTGTTGCTTTTGACGTGTATCAACGAGGTATACAATTCGATCCGCATGAAGCTCCTGAATCCTAAACCATAACGCCGCCAGATCAGTGGCAGCGTAGGGGAAACCACCATCAGATTTTCTGATGATCAGGGGAAGGGGTTTGTCATCCCGATCATAGAACCCTTCAGGAAATATGCATTGGGCGCCATGACTCTCGACCAAGAGTCCCGCACTGCCAAACAACTCGACAAGTTGGGGTAATCGATCGTTGTAGAAACTCTCGCCTCGAATATCGGTATCCGCCAGTAACACACCGAGGCGGCTATAGGTCGCCTTAAAGTGGCTTTTACTCTGGTCGACAATACGTTGCCATATTTCACGAGTTTCCAGATCGTTTGCTTGCAGCGCAACGACACGTAGACGAGCACGTTCGGCAAAATCAGGGGCAGCATCAAAATGCTTCTTGGCTTCTCGGTAGACCGCCTCCAGATCTCCAATCTGCTGGGCATCTGCCTGCTCAGCACCATCCAGATACTCGATAAGCATGCCAAACTGAGTTCCCCAATCACCAATGTGGTTTTGGCGGTTGACCTTGTGGCCAGCGAAATTGAGCACGCGACAGATGCAATCGCCAATTACTGTTGATCGCAGATGACCCACATGCATTTGCTTGGCGACATTGGGACTCGAGTAATCAACAACAACCGTATCCGGATGCTCACTGGATCGCACCCCCAGACGGTCATCCGATGCAATGTGATCTAGTTGCTGACTGATCGCATCTGCCTTCAATGTCACATTGATGAACCCCGGACCAGCAATCTCCATTTTCTCACACAGATCATCAACATCAGCCGCTTGAGTAATCTGTTCGGCAATCTGCCGCGGATTCTGATTCAATGACTTGGCCAAACTCATCGCGACATTAAGCTGATAATCACCAAATTTCTCGTTGGTTGACGGGCGTAAAAAGGCACCAGCCACATTGTCGCCCACATCAAATAGCAATGAAATTGCACGACCAAATCGATCCGCAAGGGTGGTTGGAATATCAGTCACGCCCGCATGCTCTATTTGATGGGATCAATCGTCAAGCGGAACCAGGTCACGCCACTTGCAACAGATGCACAAGGTCGAAAAATACAGGTTCAATCTGTCTCGGCCGCTAGTTCCTTGTTGCGATGATTAAGTTGGGCCTTAAGGCGGGCAAGAATGGAACTATGCATCTGACTAACGCGGGACTCAGAAAGATCAAGCGTTACACCTATTTCCTTCATCGTCATCTGTTCGTAGTAGTAAAGGATGACAATCAGCCGTTCAGCTCGGCTAAGACCCTGAGTAATCAGGTCCTTAAGATCACGCCGCTGAACGGTCGAAAATGGATTAACCTGCTTGGGATCTTCCAAGACATCGATCTCGCGGACATCCTTGTTTGAGTCCGTTTCAAACCATTTACGGGACAGGGAAACCACCCCCACAGCACTGGAATCCTTCCTGATCTTCGTGAATTCCTCTTTGGACACATTCAGTTTTTGGGCGATCTCTTCCTCGGTCGCCGAGCGGCCGGTAGCCATCTCCAAGCTCTTGCGTGCTGCATCAACCTGACCCGACCGCGAACGCACAAGCCGCGGGACCCAATCCATGGCGCGAAGCTCATCGAGAATTGCACCACGAATGCGCGGTGCACAATAAGTTTCAAACTTAACACCTCGTTCGAGATCGAAGGCGTCAATCGCATCCATCAACCCGAAGATCCCTGCACTCATAAGATCCTCGATATCCACCTCATCAGGAAGTTTGGCATGGATTCGCTCAGCATTATATTTTACTAACGGCAGGAACCGCTCCATCAACTCATTACGGATTCCCTCGGTCTTCTTATCTCTGTATGAAACCCAAAGGGCCCTTACATGATTGTTCGCAGAGAGCGAAGGGCGTTTCGTTATGGTTCTTAATCTTGCCATGTCTACTCCTTGATCAGGATGGCCTCAACGCACAAATGGTCGAGCACCACACCAGGCGCACGCTAGGACACGCCGATATTTACTGTCGGCTGAACCGAGTTACTCACTTTTTTCTCGTTTAATGACTCGCCTTCCACCGTGTCCGTTTGTATGCGAAGCTCAGGTTGGTCACCTTCTTCGTCATCACCATGGTGGATTGGGTTCACCGTTTTATATTGAATGATGTGCTCATCGATCACTCGCTGGACGAGTGCACCTACCGCTCGCCCAATGAGCCAGCAGATAAGCATGGTGACAATTGCACGGAAAATAACAACTTCTGCAGCATTGCCAGTTGACAAACCTACCACAACGGCTGCGGCAAAGCCGATCATAGAGAAACAAGTTGCGATGACTTGCGAAGGGATGATTGAGCACTCCATTGCCCAAGCAAATTCAGTCCATTAGTCAGATACTAACCTTTTTTGTGTGGCGTGTGAAGCAACCACAAAAAAAAAACTGAAAATTTCCATTTTTATTCCAAGCCCATCACATGGATTCTACTTAACCCCGAAGCCATTGCGTCATTCTAAAAAACAGGCGGGGCCGAGATTCTTCACTGGCACCACAAGGTGTCTCGCCGATGATGGATTTACCGCCTATCGGAAGCGTGGAAGATTTTGAAAGATTTCGGCTGATGTTTCTCGCTAAATGATTGATGCAAGCAGAAGCTGGACATTTCGGCGACGCAAGTGCGAACGGCGTTCGCAGACGTGCGGCCATAGAAACCTGAAGGTCGTGGGGAACATGACCAGCGAATTGTGGTCTCACGTTCAAAAATTTTCTGCAAACCTTTTGTATTCGTTCAAAAACATCTTTTGCTTCATGAACATCGCGTGCCATATTGATCAGAATACTAACATCGAGAGGCGCATGATAGCGATACAGTGATTTGATTAATGCATAAGCATCGGTAATGGCTGTCGGTTCAGGAGTGGTCACCACGAGTTGCTGGTCCGCACATGCCGCGAAACCCAAAACGTTGGGTGCTATGCCGGCACTCGTATCAATAAGTATCACATCAGCCATTCCTTCAAGCTGGCGCAGTTTCTCAATAAGCGTGTTACGCTGCTGCAGGCCCATCATGGTCGTTTGAGAAAATCCCGAAGCACCCGGAATCAAATAGAAGCCGCCTGGTGCACGAACCATTGCCTGCTTAAGATCAGACTGATGCGCAATAACATGTGCCAAGTGCCTACCCGGCGACATATTGCAAAGCACATCCGCATTAGCAGTGCCTAGATCTACATCAATGAGCACCACATTTTGACCTTGCGTAGCTAACGTGGCCGCCAAATTGACTGCAACACTCGTCTTACCCACTCCCCCCTTACCACTTGCAATGGCTAGATAGAAGCATTGTCTCGGTGATTGCATAGGTGTATGTGCCCGCATCGGTTTCACATGGTTGCCCTGCGTCGATGCAGACACCAGTTCGCGTAGTGCTTGTGCTTGGTCAGTGGTTGCTGTCATAGGGCGGTCGCTACGGCCGTAGGGAGTTGTGAGGTTGGCATTTCCAAGGCGGTGGCCGGCGCCAGGTCGCCATCGAGTACAAGCGCAGCAAGCCGACTGGGATGTCCGGGTTCGATCTGGTGTGGCACTTCCTGCCCGGTGGTAATGTAACTAAGACGCTTGTTGACCTTTCGCATCACATTAAACAAAACGCCAAAACTCACCGCTTCATCCAGCTTGGTAAAGATTAGACGGTCAGCAGGAATATGGGCAAATCGCTCAATCGTATCGAAGATTACTTTCTGCGTGCATGTCGAGGCAAGGACCAAGTGCACTTCATCGGGATTGGCTGCGCGAATCACACTCGCCAATTGTTCGAGTTTGGGGTCATCACGCTGGCTTCGGCCGGCGGTATCAATCAAAACCAGGTCACAATCGGAGCATTGTCTCATGGCCGCAAGAATCTGATCCGGGTTTGAGGCCACGTGAAGTGGCACACCAATGATGTCAGCGTAGGTTTGCAACTGTTCTACTGCAGCAATTCGATAGGTATCGACCGTGATCAGGGATACATCTTTCTTCTGGCGGAGCTTGAAGTCGGCCGCAAGCTTCGCAATCGTGGTGGTTTTTCCCACTCCAGTTGGACCTATCAATGCAATGGTACGTGGCAGGCCGCCATGATGGGTGGCAATTTTTTCGCTGTCGTCATCAGTCAAAATGTATTGAGCCATGGTTTCGAGTAGGACACGCCGCAGTAATTCAGGTTTATCGCAAGCACCGACGTTGCCACTGGTTGCCACCTGCTTGATCACATCTTGAGCCAGTTCCTCACAGACTTCTTGCTCGAGTAATGCCATATATTGATCGAATAAAGACGGTGGCACTGACGAACCAAGTACATTTGCATCACTACTGGGTGGTTGGTTGTGCATCATCTGGGTGACCATCCGCTTTACTGCCCGCATCTCATCAACAAGCCGATCATTATTCGGTGGATGGATGTCAGCACGACTCGAATCCGTACTCATCTGCTGTGCAATCTCCGTCTTGGCCGCGGCATAAGTACGGCGAATCAGCTCTCCCGCAGTGGAGGGTTGCGGACTTGATGATTGCGACACCTGATCACGGGGCTCACCAGCATTCAATTTGACCTGCTTCCCTGCCGACGTGACGCGTGATGTCGTCCGCGAGCGTTGGCGAAGACGACCGATCTCCAAGTGATCTGCTGCAGTCACTTCAACAACCGGGGCTGCAATCCATCCGATCAACCCGCTACGCCGATAGCGACGCGTGTGCAAAATCACAGCGCCGGCACCAAGTTCTCGCTTAACCTTGGCCAGCGCCTCGGACATCTTATTCGCAGTAAACGTTCTGATATTCACTGAGCGACCCCTTGCAATTGCGGTGACTCTTGTTCCGATTCAACTTGGGCTAAACCGACAGATTCGACTTCAACCCCTTTGCTGATTTCGTTATATCCCAGTACTGCGACTGCAGGCACCGGAGCTTCCAATAATCGATGAATGTGAACTCGAACCTGTGGTGAAGCTAGAACGACAGGTTGGTGACCACCCTGGATGAGTTGCCGAAGTTCTTTGACAATTGCAGATGTAATCTGATTGACAATAGCAGGCGGCATGGACAAGGTTGTGGTGTCATTGCCTCGATCGATATAGTTGATAATCAGATCCTCAAGTGCTGGATCCAGGCTGACACAGAACAACTTGGCCACCGTTGGCATCTGTTCATCATCGATGGAGGACGCCTGCATTTCTACATACTGGTTACAGATAGTCCGCCTAAGAGCATTACGAACGTATTCGGTGAGAACCTCATAGTCTTTTGTCCGAGACGCCCAGTCACCCAATGTCTCAACAATGGTCTCCATGTCACGCACTGGAACCCGTTCTTGCAATAAGTTCTGAAGGACCTTCTGCAGATCCGCCGGTTTGACCACGGGCTGGTCTGTACTGCCAGCAACGCCCAATACCTCATCAGCAAGTTTCGGTGCCTTTTCACGTAACTGTGTAATCAGGCTGTTCGTTTCTTCGCGTGTCAGCAGTTCGGCGGCATGACTTTTGACAACTTCGGTCAAGTGTGTGGACAGAACACTGACCGCATCAACCACCGTGTAGTTAAGCGATTCAGCTCGCTGCTTCTGTCCCGACTCAATCCAAACCGCCTCGAGACCAAAAGCCGGTTCCCGGGTTTTGATGCCAGCCAACTCGGCATTTTCAGATGATGACAGACCGCTATCCATTGCCAGAAACTGATCCGGGAAAATTGATCCGTGGGCCACTGAGTTGGCGCGGATCTTGATATGGTAGTCATTTGGCGGCAATTGCATGTTATCTCGAATGCGAACTGGGGGCATGACCAAACCCAGTTCACCGGCAAGCTGTCGACGAATCAAACTAATACGGTCAAGCAGGTCACCGCCCTGCTGAGGCTTGTTTGCATTAACCAAACGAACCAGGCTATACCCAATCTCAAGTTCGAGTGTATCGACATGCAAGGCTTGCTCGATTGGAGGTGGACCAGCCTGATCATCACTTGCCTCCAACTTGGCTGCCTGGGCTGCACGTCGACGATTGCCATCATAAACCACCCAGGCCATCGACCCGGAAAGAGCCGCCAGCAGGAGCATGGGCAGTGACGGCAAACCTGTCAGAGCCATCAGAGCCAGGAATACAGCCGTAATCGCCAGAACCCTCCAATAGCGAATGAGTTGACTGGATAAATCCGTACCTAGATCAGTTCGTCCGCTTGACCGAGTTACAATCAGACCGGCAGCAATTGAGATCACAAACGCCGGTAGTTGGCTGACCAGACCGTCACCAATAGTCAAGCGTGTAAAAACCGCCAGCGACTCGGTTAAACTCCAACCTTTCTCAAATACACCCACGGCAAAACCGCCGACAATATTGACCAAGGTGATAATGATTCCTGCAATTGCATCACCACGCACAAATTTAGATGCGCCATCCATCGCACCGTAAAAGTCTGCCTCTTGAGAAATCTCGGCACGCCTCTGACGTGCTTGTTCTTCATTGACCAACCCTGCATTAAGATCCGCATCAATCGCCATCTGTTTACCAGGCATGCCGTCGAGCATGAAACGCGCTGCCACTTCGCTAATCCGGGTGGCCCCCTTGGTAATCACGACAAACTGCACAATGATCAGAATGATAAATAGAATCATGCCGACCACCAGGGAGTTGCCCGCAACAAATGAACTAAACGCTTCAATGACTCGGCCCGCAACATCGTTAGCCGCAGTGGGAGTATCTGCATCAGCGGTCAAGATGAGTCTGGTTGTGGCAATGTTCAATACCAGACGGATTAGAGTGGTACCCAATAGCAGAGAAGGAAATACCGAAAAGTCCAGTGGGCGTTGCACATAAATAGTGGTCAACAGAACGATTGCTGCTAGTGCCAAATTCGCGCTGATTAGCAGATCCATCACCATTGGATGCATTGGCACGACAATGACTGCCAGCAGTGATACAAAGCCAACCGGAACAAAGAACGTACGGTAGCTGGAAATCCGGTTGATCCATGATGGGATCGTGAGTCTGTCAGTTTGTTCCGCCATAACCTGAGTCGAATCCATTCAACTAGAATGCGGCCACTACCATCGCGCAATGCTACGCTGTCTTTCGCCCACTAAGCCGATAGACATATGCCAGGATCTCTGCCACTGCGTTGTAGTATTGTGGCGGCACCTCCTGGCCAACCTCCACGGTGCGATAAACCGCTTGTGCCAGTTCCTTGCGTTCGACGATCGGAATACCATGACCGATCGCCAATTGTCGGATGCGAAAAGCCATGAAATCAGCACCTTTAGCAGTCAGTTTTGGTGCTTTCATGCTATGCGAGTCGTATCTCAGCGCCACGGCAAAGTGTGTTGGATTGGTTACAACGACATCTGCGTTGGGTACCGCATGCCCAATACGTTGCATTGATAGTTGTCGAGCGACACGTGAACGCCGCTGTCGCATAAGCGGATCACCCTCCATGCGTTTCATTTCGTCCTTGACTTGCTGTTTAGTCATACGGATATCACGTTCATGCTGAAAGCGTTGATAGGCATAATCCAATAATGCCAGCAACAATAGCAGGACCGCCAACTTAACCCCCAAGGACAACACAAGACCCGAGATGGCAACCATGAGAGATGAAGGTTCCAGCTGTGCGAGCATAACGATTCCGGGCAGGTCATATGCGATTGCAATCGTCGCCACAATCGCAAGCAAGAAAAGCTTTCCTAAGTTCATTACCAGACGTACAAATGCTCGAATACCTACCAGATTCTTGATCCCCTTGAAGGGCGAAAGGCGACTGATGTTGGGAACCAATGGTTTGCCCGTCAGGAAAAAACCAACCTGCCCTATGGTTCCAACCGCTGCCACAAGACTGATTCCTATCATAAACGGGGCGACTAGTTCCAGGGCTGAACGTCCGGAAAGGGCAAATAGCTCGGTAATATCGTCCGGTATGGTCGAGTTGATCATGGGATCAAATGCCAAACCCCGTTTCATGATCTGCAACATGCCCTGCATTGTGTGGCCACCGACCAAATAAAGCAGCGCCATTGATGCCAGAAGCATGATCGCCGCCGTCAGATCGGTACTACGCGCCACATTACCCTCTTCACGCTGTTCTTGGCGCCGTTTGGGTGTTGGCGCTTCTGTCCTTTCGTAATCGTTGTCAGCCATAAAGCAATATCTCTAACCAGTGATTACCACATACCCACCGAGGGTAGAGAACCTGGAGAAAAAAACTGAGATAAGTTTGCAAACGTGCTGAACCATATCTCGACAAGCACTGAGGTCTGGGTTCCAATAGCAACCATCAGAAGCCCGATGCCGAGCAGGATCTTGATGGCAAAACCGATGCTCAAAATATTCATCTGCGGCACGGTACGCATAAGGAAACCGGTCACAATTGTTTCCAGAAATATCAGACAGAATAGTGGCGCAGCAATTCGAAGCGCCACATGAAGCATTGACGTGAGCAGCCCAACAATAAGATTGATCGCATGTTGATCGACGCCGAACCCTCCCAGTGGAATATTCTGAAAGGTTTCGATCAGCGTCGAAAATAGGATCAGGTGTCCGTTGAGTGATACGAAACCCGCCAGCGCCAACAGAAAAAACAGTTGGCTCAGCATGCGACCTTGCTCTTCGCCTGGATTGAAAACCTCCGCAATACCCAACCCCAACTGCTGGCTGATTGAACGCCCGGCCCATTGCAATGCGATCAGAGGCAACGATGAGCCGTAACCTATGATCAGGCCAATCCCCAGTTCCGCGCTGATCACACTGGCTAATGACCAAAGCGACAGCCCCTCGTTGATCACGGGAACCAGGTGGTCTGCAGACGCAGTACCGGGAGTAAGCAGCATCGGGTAGATGCAAAAACTCAGACCGGCAGCCAGAAAAATCTTGACCCGCGCTGGTATCACCAGGCCACCGAAAAGCGGGGCATACATGAACAAACCCGTCAGCCGGAAAAGAACCAGTATCCAAACCGGCAGGTGCGGTATCAATGAATCTAGATTTACCAAGAGAATCCTCTATCACTTTATCCAACGCCGCTAAACATCCGGTGTGAAAACTCGATAATGTGTTTGGAGATCCAGGGGACAACCATCACGGCCACCAACACCATACCGAGGATCTTCGGCACCATGCTCAAGGTCTGTTCCTGGATTTGGGTGGCAGCTTGTACAATACTGATTACTAGGCCAATGCTCAGTGCTGCCATCAGAATGGGGGCACTGAGTATTAACATGACCAAGAATGTCTCACGGACTAGATCGGTTGCCTGATCAATTGTCATCTGTTGATCCCTTCAAACATCCCAATACTCCCGCCAGCTAACTTGTGATGCCCGGAACGCTCGGGATGGAAAAGCTTCCCAATAAATTTCCGGCGACCAAACGCCAACCATCGACAAGCACAAATAGCAGTAATTTAAAAGGCAAGCTGATAAGGACAGGTGGCAGCATGAGCATGCCCATACTGATAAGTACACTGGCAATGACCATATCAATAATCAGAAATGGCAAGTAGAGGCGAAACCCAATCAGAAATGCAACCTTTAATTCACTGAGCATGAAGGCGGGAATCAGCGTCAGCATATCGACATCGGCATATACGAGATCTTGGGGCAATTTGGTGCTGCCACGGTAGTCCAGAATCATGTGGATTGACGCCCAATTATCGGCATAGTCAATCTGGCTAAACATGAACTGCCGTATTGGCGCCTTCGCGCGTCACCATGCCTGCAACTCATTGATTTCGCCATCCTGCATTGGCGTGATCGCCGTTTTATTGATTTGATCCAGCGTCGGTGCCATGATCAAGAAGGTCATGAACATGGAAAACCCGATGATGACCTGACTAGGTGGTAATGATTGAGTGCCAATTGCTTGCCGAAGCAACGCCAGCACAACCACGATCCGTGTAAAGCTCGTACACATCACAATAAGTGCCGGGGCAATTGATAGGATTGTCAAAAGAACCAAGATGGACATCGTCGCAGTCATACCGCTGCGACCCGTCCCATTCTCTTCTTGACCAGGCAGTACAGAAGCAGCCCCTTTTAGGATTTCGATTGGGTTAATCGAATTCGAATCCACGGGCCACTCTGCCTCAACATTGGCCACGGCGGGAGTTGCTATCAGAACCATCCCTATCAGCCATACCAGCGGTTGACGTACAGAGCTTAAACGTGTCATTCCATCTTTCCTCTCCGATGGCCCAATACACGTAGTCCTGATGCCAAATTTGAGATCTGATCGCGTGTACGATCAACATGAAATTCGCCTTGATCCGCCACCTCATCATCGATGTCTTGCTCCTCGCGGTATTCGCTATTAAACCGTGAGAAAAGGTTGGCAAAGTTGGCTGATGAACTGCCTGGCTTGTCAGCAGTTACCGCAGCAAGCAGTTCAGCAACCTCACTACCATCACTAATATCCGCTAACGTGTGTAGTTCCGAACCTGATTCCGAAACCGCAAGAATTCGTGATCCCAGCCGGATCAACAAGAGGTAACTTCTAGGCGTAACGGGAACTCGCGCGAGCACCTGTATCGCCGAACACCGGCCAACCACGGAGGAACGACCAGCCAACTTGCCGATCACGCCACGGCCTATCAGGATCAGCCCAACCACTGCCGCCAGACCGACTGCTGTCTGCACAATCCAGGATGACGTGGTTGGCCCAGACGTTCCGGAGGCCAAACGCAACCCGGTACGGGGTTGACCCAGTGGCGTATTTTCGTCAATTGACCCCGGGCTCTCGCTAACTGGCACCGGAGCGGTCGCCATAACCGGTTCGGCCATTCGCTCAAAGGCATTAACAGGATTGGTAGAAGAAACTACCTTTTGTATTTCTTCGCGAGCCAGATATTTTGCTAGCCGCGTCAGTTGATCCGTATCAACGACCACGCTACCTGGCTTCACTGATGATTGGCCCGCCGGTTCAGCAACCTCGGAATCCAACGCAATTGATTGATTTGAGTCAATTACGCTGGCATGACATAGCGCAGCTACATAAGCTGACAAAAGAAGCGCCGAACCAAAATGGAGACATCGAACCATAGGCCATCCTTGGCCAACTTGGGGGATTGATTGCTCAAAACCCTTACCGGCACCTCATGTGCCGACAAACGAACAGTACCTATCGTGACTATACCGGCGGCGATTGTCCAGCCGCTGCTTCGGCCTGCTCCTTGAGATCGTCTACAATCTCACTGATTCGGATACAGAAATTATTGTTTAGAACAAGAACCTCACCACGTGCGATCAACCGCTGATTGACATACACATCTACAGGATCCCCCGCCAACTTGTCCAGTTCAACCACACTGCCTTCGGCCAATTTAAGTACATCCTCAACATACATCTCGGTCCGGCCCAGCTCAATCATGACGTCTAAATCGACATCGCCTAACAACTGGATCTTCCCATTATCCTCGGAAGAACCCTCCAATTCACCTACCATTACCTCAGCAGTGGCCGTATCACTTCCGGCAGCCTTTGCTTCTTGTGTCATTTCGTCAAGTGAAGCTTGGACATCAACCATCGCCTGGTCCACGCTCTCTTCCAATCCTTCATTCGCCTGTGGATTGCCTTCCTGTTCATCTTGTGTTTTATCTTCCATGAATACTCATTTCGCTGGGCCTAATGATCGGCCTTATATGGGATCAATTTGGTAACCAGAACTTCTTCAACGATTGGCTGGCTGTCTGAATCAACCCCCAATCGCTTGTCCACTGCAGCTTTGATTTGTCGTGTCAATGTGGCACGTGTGGGTTCCGCAAAGTGAGCGGGCTGAGCCCGAGCGATGATCATTGCGACATCGGTCGAAATTCGAGCCTGCTTGGTATCGATCTGGGTCCGAGCAAGTTCCTGATGCTTGCGTCGTATCGTAATGTAGATCTGCGTGTCATAGATAATGGTCTCGCCACGGAGCAAATTGGAAAATTTCGCTTCAATCAGTAACTCCTCAATCGGCTGTTCCAAATTCATTTCGGTGCCCTCAAGTGCGGCCTCCGCAACCACGTGCGCCGGTGCTGGCTTGAGGGCAAAGACGATTAGAACTGTCGCCACTTCCAACCCCAGCACTCCGATAAGAATAAGAAGGGCCTTTAACGGGAATCGTTTTTTATTCTCCCGCGAACGTTTAATCGTTTTATCTTTTTCTGCCATCACGTAGGTCCAATCTTTGCCGTTGGTCGGATCAGTTTGACCGATCCAATTCGGGCGTGGTGAGTTCGTCCACAAGCATATTGCTCACTTGAATCTCAACTCTTCGATTACTTTGAAGTTGCGTTGGCTGGTAGATCGCCCACTTCACTTTTTCGCTGTCACCATTGGCAATCAACTTGATGCGCTGCGGTCTAATCCGACATTCTTTGGAGATCAAGAAATCCCCCACGACTCTTGCCCGCCTGTAACTTAGGTCCTGGATATTCTCAAACTGTTTCGGATTGAATATCTCTGAAGTATCCGCGTGACCATTGATATGTATCTTGGTATTAAATCCGCGAATCTGTGTGGCCAACTGAATCAGTTTCTTACGGTGAGTCTCGGTAAGTCGCGTCAAACCCGGTTCAAACACCACCCGCCCCCCCGTAATTTGGGTCAGCTTCTGGCGAACTGTCGTCACTTGCTGACGCTTACCCTGCATCCCGGGGTCTGGAACTTGCGATGGCTGGGGATGCCGCCGACTCACTTTTTTCAAGGACTCAATTCTGTCAATGAAACTAAGGGCTGGATCATCTGGCGTGGGGACCTTTCCACCACCACCGTGTATCCCAAATGCCTTCTTAACCTCCTTGACAACTGCACGGAATTCAGATTCCTTTTTAACCTCCGACAGGGATAACAGCAGCACGAAAAAGGTCAACAACAATGACATCATGTCACCGTAGGTCATAACCCATTGCGGCGCGCCTTCCGGTGGACATTTGCATTTCTTGTATGCCATTACCTGAAGCCCAGTTGCCTATCGGAGGGACAAACACAAGACGTTATATCCCAATGTTCTAGCCAATGATCATGCCGCCTTTTGCTCTGCATTCTCACGACTGATCCGCTGTGACGGCGGCAGGAAGGTTCGCAGTTTCTGCTCGACAATACGGGGATTGTCACCACTCTGAATCGCCATAACGCCTTTAATGATGATCGTTTTCGTCAATACCTCTTCGGCCGATCGACGCCCCAGCCGATCCGCCAAAGGCAACGCCAAGCCATTGGCCACCAAGGCACCGTAGAGGGTGGTCAGCAGTGCGATCGCCATGCCGGGGCCTATTGCCGTTGGATCATCAAGATTCTTGAGCATAATGACCAGACCGACCAACGTACCAATCATGCCAAATGCCGGCGCATACTTGCCAACCGTGGCGAATATGCCTTTGCCTGCTTCATGGCGGTCTATCAAATTCTCCAACTCATTGTTCATGATCTGCTCAATGAGTTCCGGATCGGTTCCATCCACAGCCATCTGGATTCCCTGCACAATAAACTCATCTTCAATATCTTTCGTTGAGTTTTCTAGACTGAGGATACCGTCACGCCGGGCAATCTCCGCATAACCCACCATGTCATTGATCAGTTTGTCCACCGGTGTGGATTGAAAGAACAATGCTTTTTTGATGATCGAAAAAACACCTTTGATGTACCGCATGGGAATGGCGTAGATAACGACCGTACAAGACGCTCCGAAGACGAGGACCAGGCTCTGGATATCAAAGAACATGAACACATCGCCGCTACCCAAAAGGGCCCAACTGATGAGTACCCAAGTTCCTAAGAGTCCAAAGAAAATTCCAAGATCCATGGTCTGCCTCAGAACATACCGATATTGGCCTACTGAGACTTTATCGGTCTATCCCCACCCAAACTTTTACAGATTTCCAAGTTAATATCGGACCCTTAAGAAGGATGGCAATGAATATCCGTGATTTGAGACCTGCTGGCTGGTGATTTTTCCAAATCTGCTGGGTACCAAAAGCCTGAAATTGGGAAAACACCTGGTTCCAGATCAATAGTGAATCAGGCAACCACCTCGGCTGGCAAGAGGCGGCAATGATGAATCCAGCCTGGCTTGGTCACATCGAAGTTCAATGGACCGAATCTCGCCACACGCCGGTGGTCAGACATCCATCTAACTGGGTGGAACAAGTTTACGTAGTGACCGACCATACTCCACGGCCAACGCAACGACCTGCTCCAACGTTTCGCGCACAATGATGTGATCGCCATTGATCAAAGTTAACGTGGTATCTGGATTGGACTCAACCGTCCTGATGATATCAGCGTTCACCACTACCTTCTTGCCGTTAAGTCGTGTGACTGTGATCATGAAATGAAAGTCGCCAATCTTTGCAACGAATTATTTACGATACTTGGCGCTGATTGCTATCTATCTAACTGCTGCAAGCAGTTCCTGGATCAAACGATCGCTGGTTGTCATGACCCTACTGTTGGCGGTAAACCCCGTGCTCGCAGCAATTAGACTAATGAATTCCTGGCTCAATTCGACATTTGATAGCTCCAAAGTACCGCTCATGATCTGCCCCAGTCCGCCAATTCCCGGATGCCCTACCATCGCCATGCCGCTGCTGTCCGTCACGCGGTAGAGATTACCTCCCACTTCTTCGAGCCCGTTGGGATTTGCAAAATGTGCCAAAGCAATCCGACTCAGATTACGCTGCAGACTGTTCGAAAAAACACCGACAACAGTACCGTCTTCCAACACAGTAAAATCTTCCAAGGTCCCAACTCCCGACCCGTCCTGGCTGATGACAGAGAGTTGGCTTGGTGCAGCAAGGGCGGTCACACCCTCAACAGAGTCTTCAAAGTCGATGGTCAGTTGCTGTGGAGAGAAAGCACCTGTACCAGAACGATCGATCATGAATTCAGGGTTTGTGACAGAAATGATCTGGCCGACATTATCGAACTCAACCGTCCCCGTACCCAGAACACGGTCGAGGCCGGTATCCTCTTCACTTTCAAGGTAAAAACGCCATTGGGTCCCAGTAGCCGGTTTTGCCTCAAGTACCATGTGCATATCAATGACCATGGCTGCACCCAAACTGTCAAAAGCAACGAATGCTGTTCGGACTGATTCACCACGTGCTATTGCCTGCTGTGTCAACTCAAATGGAAGTCGTGGGCTGGTTGACTTATTGACAATAATGTTGCTGGCCTGCACCTCCAGATTATTTGATAACCCGGTATTGCCTTCGATGGTCAGTTCACCTGTAGCCGATAATGTCGCACCACCACCAGCGGAGGTATTGATGCCCAGTGCATCCTCCAGAAAATCCATAAAGTCCTCAAGGGTCGTACCAGACATGTTGCTGCCGGTCGTATTGGCAGCACCAACTTCAAATGTGTGATCCGGCAACGTTGAACCACCCTTTAAAGCACCTGAGAGGGTAATTACATCCCCATCAGCGAACAGAGCCGCACCCGTGTCACTAAATATAGATGTCAAGGTGTCGGTCGCCAAGGCCAGGGTTTGCTGAGCATCATCTGTGTAGATTGGCCCGCTGGTAATCAACGCCCCCATCGTGGCCAAATCACCCCTGGTATCGAGGTTACCTGAAAATGTCACGGTCTTGGTGGCCTCGGCAAGTGTCAGATCTCCGATGGGGATGTTGATGTTCTTTGTCACCCCTTCGACAACGTTAAAATCACTATCGATTCCATAACCCTGAACAAGCCCACCACCGGCACTAACTAGATTGGAATCCTTATCAAGTGAGAAAGAACCATCACGCGAGTAACGTGCAGTTCCATCAAGCCCCAGAACAAAAAAGCCGTTTCCTTCAATAGCCAGATCCGTATTGAGACCGGTAACCTGAAGTGATCCCGACGTGAAATTGCGAGTCACCGCACTCACACGCGTACCCATCCCGACCTGCGATGGGTTGGTCCCACCAAGCGTTGCCGTTGGGGCCGTACCTGAATGAAGGTTCTTGGAAATCTGCGTCTCGAATGATAGACGGCTGGCCTTGAAACCGGTGGTGTTGACATTGGCAATGTTATTACCGGTGACGGAAATAGATTCTGAGTTCGAACTCATTCCGCTAAGGCTTGTGAAAATTGCAGTGGTCAGTCCCATGAGGCAACTCCGTTGCATGTAGAAGGAGGAGGCTGGAAATTGTTTACTAAGCTCGGTTCTTTACTCCACAGCAGGCGTGGGACCCGGAGCACTTGAAACATGTCGTACATGATCAAGTTCAAGTGTCCTGCCAGCATCAAGTTCGAGGACCACACGACGGTCAACAACATTCAGGGCTGCGACAACCCCCGTAATCTCATGGGGGGCTTGAGGCTGTTCGCCTGCAGCCTTACCCGCTTCCATGGTCTCCAATCCAGTTACCTTACGACCAATAAGATTCGCGGCGATCATGATTTGATTCTGCAGTGCAGAACTATTATTGGCCTGACTCGTAACACGATCGAAGGCCAGTGACGCACCGGTATCCAATCCTAGGACAGCCTTACCATCAACAATACGCATCGACGTAACCATACCCGTCACGACCTGGTTTAAGGCATCAAGTCCACTCACCGTCTGGCCAATCAGGGTTCCGGCAGTAGCAAGCTGGTTCTGAAGTACCAAACTGTCAAGCTTTTCCTGTAGCACCAATTGACTTTCGATGTTTCGTATACTGCTAAGCTGTTCAAGCAGCGCTGACGAATCTTGAGGATCAAATGGATCCTGATGCGCCATTTCAGTAATCATGACTTTGATAAACTGTTCCGTTGATAACTCAGCAAACTGATTATTAATACTCGGCGTCGCGGGCTGTCTTGCAACGCCAGCAATGGCTCCTGCGGACATGGTTATGCTCCTTTTATGATCGTCTGTTCGGCCTTACGCTTACGAGAATCAGGTGACTTCCTCGAACGCCTGTTGAAAGTCATCCTGCGTTCCCATCTCGCCTTTCCCTTTACCCTGCTGTTCCCTGGATGACTGGCCAAAGCCACCACGGCTTCGTCCATCATTCGCCTCCCCTTGTTCTTCCTGTGTAGACGTATTATTCCACGGTCCGGCATGCACGGTGAGACGCTCCACCACAAGGCCCTGTGACTCAAGGGCATGACGCAATTGATGGATCTGATGGTTAAGTAGCGTCCGAACGGATTCGTGCTCAGCATGAAACGCGGCACGAACCTGGCCATCGGTCATCGCCAACTCGATGCGGACTACACCTAGCTCAGGCGGATGCAGTCGTAATGTAACAGCACCTCCGCGCTGATTCATGATATTAGTCAGACCTCGGACAACTCGAGCAACATTAGCTTGTTCCTCTGAATCCATTGTGCTGGGCAGTATCACCGTTGATGTAACCTCGCCACTGTGAATCGCTCCCGTTGGGGTGTGAAGTGACATTGCAGACGAGACGTCTGTAGTCTGAATTGACATAGCGGCACCTAATATGCCTTGGTCACCCACGGATGCGGCCGGTACCGCTTGATTCGTGGTCTTGGTCAAACCACTACCCGCTTGTCCGGCGGTATTGTTCTGTGCCTGTGATCGATCAGCAGAAAATTGTTCTTTTTGATCAGCGTTAGCCGCACCAATAGTGGACCGGTCACCACTAGAGTTTCCCAATTTCCCTGATTCACAATTTGATGAATCTCCGGTTTGCCCCAATCTGTTGACATCCGAATCTACCTGTCTGGATGTACCGGTGATATGCTGTTCATTGGCAACTACAGTGTTTTGACTGGATCGATCTTTAGCATCGTCTGGCAATCGATGTGATGGCCCGGCATGAAAAGTCCGTACCGTCTTTTGCCTTCCGCTCAAATCAGGCCATGCCTGCAGCAGGCGTTGGCCAAATGACACACTCGATGCGGGGGTCGTTTCCGGAAATGCTCTCGACGCCACATTGGGTCCCAATTGCTCTGGAATCATCAACGATGCCATAATAAATTTTCTCGATCAGTTTCCTGTCCCACCCTATTGTTGTCGTAAACCATCGATAAGCGCAGCAAACACCGGCAGTTCCTCCTCTTTTGTAAACTGCTTGAGAATCATCGCTGCTTTACGTGGTTTCATAGCCGCCAGATACGCTACGGCCCGATCTGATTTCCCCTCATTGACCAGTTGCACCATTAGTTGCTTGCTTTGTCTTGGACTAACTTGCTCAAGCATCCGCAGGGCATTCTTAAACCCGTCCGACTCCCGACGTTGAGTTTCCTTTTGCTGCGACTCTTCCAATTGGTCCTGCTGAGCCTGTATCTTGCTTGCCAATGATTCAATGATCTGCTTGCGATGCTCCATGTTCGCCAGTAGTGCCTGACGTCCCTGTTGCAGTCGCTCGTGTTGCTGACGGGCAATCTTCCTGGAATCTTGCTTTTGTGATAGTCGGTGTTCAATGCTCACCGGACCCTGCCTGACCCGCTCAAGCCATGCTTGTTTTTTTTCAATCGCCTCAGCTTCAAGTGCAAGCCGTTGAGCTTTTTCTTTTTCCATAGCTTCTTGTTCAACTGTGGACTTGAGGATCTCGACAACTCTGTCGTATCGATCCCAGTCTAGGCGACCACTTTTAAACAGCCACGCAACGCTGCCACCAAATGCCACGACGTTAAGCAATAACACAATCAATATCGCTCGCCATACCGTCGTCACGTGCACACCTCCAGTTCCGAGCCCCGGATCACCCGCTGAATCGCGATCTCATCCTGCAAAGCCACCTCGCGCAGGACTTGACCACGCCGCCATTGCTTGTGGTGACGTTCGCGCAGCAACTCAAGTGCCCGCCGGGCACGGGTCGCCTCGACGAGATGTTGACGGACTTCTTTGATTCGTTTTTCCAAACCTGCCATGCTTGCAACAAGTGCTGCAGCACGATAATTCACCTGCCCGCTATAGCTGGCAAACTGTGAAACCTCTTTAAGATCAATAGAACCCATCAGCGCAACACCCAGATTCTGCTTTGATTGAGAAATATCCTGATGCATTGATCTCAGTTGCGCCTCCATCCTTGCACGATGACGAAGCACCTTGGCTAAATCACGATGAACATGGTCTTCCGCCGCCTTACGTTGGCGAAGTACTGGTTCAAATCTAAAAACGAATGCGGGCATCTTTACCTTTATCCAATCAAGCCATTACAGACGACGATTGCTCTGCCGGAGCCTCCAGACGCTGGGCCTGGGGGCCTTGAGGGGCATTGGATCTTGGTTGGCTCAGTTGCTGTTGAGTGCGGTCAACTAATTGACAAAGGGCCAATAACTGTTGTCTTGTTCGCGCAAAGTCATCTGTCGATGTTTCGCTGGCACCTTGCCGCAGCATTTGGTCAATGGCACTTTTGCAAGCAATCGCCAGATCAAATTCCGGGTTGGTGCCGGCAGCATAGGCTCCAATATGAAGAAGGTCCTCGACCTTTTGATAACTGGCAAGAAGTTGTACAATTCTTTGCCTTGCTGATTGATGCTGAGCATCCGTCACCACATCTGCAACACGACTGATCGATCCCACGATGTCAATTGCCGGCCAGTGCCCCTGATTGGCTAAATCTGTGCTCAGGTTGATATGTCCATCTAGGACACCCCGCGCCGCATCAGCAATAGGATCGTTTAACTCATCACCTTCGGTCAGAATGGAATAAAAACCTGTGATGGATCCATATTTCGTGCGACCACAGCGTTCAAGCAGCTGGGGTAACATTGAAAAAACACTGGGAGGGTAGCCTTTGGAAGTCGGTGGTTCCCCAGCTGCTAGCCCAATCTGCCGCTGAGCCTGGCAATAACGTGTGATGGAATCGACCAACAGTAGAACCTGACGACCTTGATCACGAAAATACTCGGCAATGGCGGTGGCCGTCTGTGCCGAACGAATCCTAAGTACGGGCGACTGGTCACTTGTTGCACACACAACAACACTGCGAGCCAAGCCCTCCTCACCGAGATGGTGCTGCAGGAAATCACGCACCTCACGACCACGCTCACCCACGAGACCAATGACAGTCACATCTGCGGATGTAGCTTTTGCCATCATGCCCAACAATACGCTTTTACCGGCACCCGGTGCGGCAAAAACACCCATCCGCTGGCCCTGGCCGGCACTGACCAAAGTGTCGATGGCGCGGATGCCTGTAGCAATTGGCGTATCGATGGGCGTACGATCCATAGGATCGATTGGGGCAGAATTGAGACGGCGGGAGATAGCGCCCTCAACGGGACCTGCTTGATCAATAGGCTGGCCTGTTCCATCAAGCACACGTCCAAGCAAAGCGTCACCAACTCGAACCGTGGGCATCGGCTGATCGGCAATAACCTGATCCCCGGGACGAATGCCGTGGGTGGTGCCGATGGGTAAGACAATTGCCCGCTCTTGATCGAAACCAATCACCTCACCATGAACCAGTTGATCCTGATTACTTGCCCTGATCTGTACCGATGCACCAACTGAAACAGCAAAGTCTGATACATGGATGGCCATTCCACGGACTTCGATCACTACGCCAACAACTGCCATGGCCAATGCCTGGTCAACAAATTCTGCTTGGCGATGCAGAATAGTCATTGATCCTTGGCCTCACTTGAAGATGGCACGGATACTTCATCTGAATTACGGGCCATTGCCAACGGTGTGATTGATGCAACTGTTTCATGTTTGCAAGGTTTAACGAGTTCTGCAATCCGCTGTAATTGTGTTTGAAGTGTGGCATCTACATGTCCTTGTCCGTGCCTCACGATGCATCCACCTCGTGTGATCTGGCCATCTTCAATCAACCGTACATGTTCAAGCTTGCTGAACCGATGCTTCAACTTGGGCAATGCCTGTTCAACCACTGTTCGATCTTGCGGATTGATTTCAACGGTGACATCCATCGGCCTCAAAACCTGGTCCAGGGCCATACACAACTGATCAACAATCACCGATTGATCCAGTTCAACGATACGGTGAATGACTTTCTTACCCAATGACCATGCAAACTCAAAGACTTCCTTTCGAGTTTCGCGTTCGATTTTCTGACGCTTCTGCTCCCATGATTCAGCGGCAGCAATCCATGCTTCTTCAAGTTGAGTCAGTTGTTGAGAGTGTTGTTCGATGGCCTCCATGCGTCCCTGTTCACGGCCCTCGGCTAGCCCGTTTGCAAACCCCTCAGCCTGACCGATTTTGTATGCTTCATCATGGGCCTTGGTGGATATCTGGTCTTTTTTATTTTGTGCCGCATCAACAATCTCCTTGGCATCCATACGTGCCCGCGCAATAATGCGTACAGCCTGGCGGCGCAAATCACTCATGTCTAGAACGACTGCATCCCTAGCAGCAGCAACTGCATGTTCGCTTTTAAGTACAGGCATCCTGTAAACTCGCCTCACCACGCCACTCCAGCGTGGTCTATGGGTTCTTAATTTCCTAACAAAAGTGTGTTAGGCAATCATCTCTTTTTCACCACCACGACCTGAAATAATGATCTCGCCAGCATCTTCGAATCTGCGCACAATATCGACGATACGCTGTTGTGCGGCTTCGACATCCGACACTCTTACCGGGCCCATGAATTGCATTTCTTCATTGATGAGATCGGCAGCCCGTTCTGACATGTTCGAGAAAATCTTGTTTTTCAAATCGTCGCTGGCGGTTTTGAGCGCCAGGGCCAATTCATCGTTGTCAACCTCTTTTAGGACACTTTGAATTCCCCGGTCGTTGACCAACAAAATATCCTCAAATACAAACATGAGTCGCCGAATCTGTTCTACCAAATCCGGATTTTCGGCCTCAAGCCCACTCATGATCCCCTTCTCTGTTGTTCGATCCACCAAGTTCATCATCTCTGCAATGGTTTCCACGCCACCGATCTTGGCAAACGAATGCATCAGCAGATTAGACAAACGGGCTTCAAGCCCCTTTTCAACCTCGGAGATAATTTCCGGATTGGTCTGTTCCATATTGGCTACACGTTTTACCACCTCAATCTGTTTGGGGCCGGATAACCCCACAAGAATCTCAGCCGCTTTATGGTGAGCCATATGACTGACGATCAGAGCTATCGTCTGTGGATGTTCATCTTGAATAAACGTTAACAAGTTCTGCGTGTCGGCCTTTTGCAGAAATGAAAATGGAGTCTTACGTACCTGGTCACTGATCTGTTGAAGAACTCGATCTGCCTCACCAGGGGGAAGAGCTTGTTCCAACAGGGTTTTAGCGAAGTCCAGACCACCCTCACTGGCCCAGTTCTGTGACATCGCTAGCTCATAGAACTCCTCAAGTACACGATCACGAATATCCTGGGGAATAAATCCGGTATCCGCCAGTTCCCGAACGACCTCTTCAACCGCAGTCGGTCTCAGTTGCCGGAGGATGGCACTTGAAGCCTCCTGGTCAAGGGCCAACAAAAGAATTGCAACCTTGGTAATACCCGGCACGTCCTTATAGAACTCGAACTTATTTTCTGCTTTTAACATGAAATGCTAGTCCCCCGTCTGCACCCATTTACTTACCAAATTGACTGCCTCATCCGGATTGGCTTTTACAAGTTCGCTGATTTGTTCAGCGATTTTTCGGGATCGAATATCCTCCTCGCCCACCTCAAACCCTGGCATGGAAGGATCGGACTCCTCCACTTCCCCAATCAATTCATCATCAATCGTAAGAGTTGGCGGTATACCTACCAGTTCTTCAGCAGTGGGCAGTTCCGTCTCACGTGTAGCCTGTCGCACCATAAAAACCATCATGGCAACAGCGATAAGACTCAATATGCCGAGTCCAACCGGACGAATCCATTGGGATGCAAACACACCCCCAATCCCCGCCATCTGCAACTTATGTTGCGCGGTGGCCAGCTGGATGGGACCATCGTCATACATATCAACATTCAGGTCTCCCGGCTCATCAAGTTTGATGATCGGCTGGATCATTCTCGTGATCTTATCCAGTTCCAACTGGATAAATGCGTTGTCAGGCCCCCCTGCAACCTGGGAATCGCCTTGATCCGGGCCCGCTTGGGACCACAGCGTCAGCAAGTAACTGCGCGGGACATTCACGGAAACGTTGATCTGCTTGGTTGTCTGGCCAACCAGATTAGTATGCACCTGTTCGATGATCGGCTTAGAACCATAATCATTCCGTTCAATCTCCTCTTGCTCGGAACTACTTGGTACCACCGAACCGGGAATCTGCGCGCGAGTATTAGCCCGAGTACCTGGTTCACCGAATTGACGGTTGTCTTCTCGAATCTTGCGAACTGTTTCTGTTCGTTCTAGAGGTTCTTCTGCTAGGTATTTGGTTTCATGTATATTCTTGCGTCGTATAGGTTCAATCTGAATATTGACGGCGACGATGAAGCCGTTGATATACCGAAACAAACCGGCAATCTTGTCGTGGTAGTGCTGCTCTCGTTCCTTGATAATTACCAATGATTCCTGTGGACCATACTCCTCTTCGTCTTTGACGGTGTATTGGGTACCTGTGCTGGCATCGACAACCGTTACCTGCTGTGGAGTCATTTTGGCAACGGCACCACTGACAACACCGGCAATTGTTTCAGCCATCTTCTGGTTAAGCTTGGCACCACCCTTCATCACGGTGCTGACCGTAGCGCTCGGTAGCGTATGGGTCACACCAAAACCTACTTCTTCTGGTGCGTCGATCACTACCGTAGCTGAATGCACTCCTTTAAATGCGCTTATGATTCGACCAAGCACTTTCATCTTGGCGATCAGTTTGTTGGTTTTATATTGACTGTTTGGCACCCAAATACTCGTATTCATGAGCAATTGGTCATACGCAACAGAAGCATCGGGCGCCATCAAGTCGGCCCGCGCTAAAGTAGCGAGGGCATCGATGTACTGATCAGCGGGCACACGCAACTGGCCCCCTTTACTGTCGATACTGATCCCCGCTGACCGTAGTTGGGCCTGAACTTGTGTATGACTGTCCGAGGCAAACCCGGTAACCACAACGTATTCAGGCCGCCCGGCATATTGCAAGACGAGGACAAGTGACAGGACCATAACGATCAGCGCAAGACCGATCAGCCACTTTGCATTAGCCGATAGCTGTTCAAGTTGCAGAATAATCTGCTGCCATGATCGCTTTATAAATTCCAACAGGTAGCCTCCATACCAGATTCACCTTTACACACGCA
>PBAS01000049.1 GCA_002716625.1 Phycisphaeraceae bacterium
CCGGGAGAATCGAAGCATCTCCGTGCGGGTGCAATGGTCGCCCGATAGGGATTGGTCTGGTGTGATGGAGTGTGTCATGTTATGGCTCGTTATTGAAGTTGGTCAGCTACTGGGGGAATTGTGTTCGCAGCTTGTCGAAATACACGTAGAAGTCAGCTGGGCGTGGTCCTTCACGGAAGTTGCCCCAAGCATTACGGTAGGGGGCCAGCGAATCGACTACGGCGACCGGATCGGGCAGGTTTAGTGCGATGTTCTTCTCCTGCGCTGTCTCGACGAACTCGTCATAACGGTCAAGCCATGCAAAATCGATATGCCGCCGGGCCATCCAGACGCGGTGGGAGAGCACTGCATCGTCAGCCACCGCGCGGGCAGCCTGCTCCAGTAGGTAGATTGCGGCATGCACGTCCTCCAGTTCCAACCAGCCGGTGGTGTCGGTTCGGTAGCAGCCAAGCCAGTAGTCGGAGTTACGTTGTACCGCCGCGAGCATCAAGTCTATATACATCATGACCCAACGCCCGGCAGGTCCGTAGTAGCCGTTTGTGAACTTCATCATCAACTGCCGGGGATCTTGGTCCGGATCCCACAGCATTTGTGCTGTTATCCAGGTACGCATGGCTGCCATATCTGCTGCCTGTCCCCATGCGGCCTGGACCATCGCACCGTGGGTGCCAATTTCGCGAAAAAACTTCATGTTTTCCAAGTGTACGTAGTAGTTTGGGTGCGGTTGGAAAAAATTGCGGAAATTGGCGTCGTAGTCCCACACCCAATGGTGCTTGGCGATCTGACTCCAACGTCTCAGGTCGTTGGCGTGTCCGGCATAGTGTGATACAGAGTCGCGTTTATTCGACTGTAATAACGCGGAATAGATCAGGACATTGTCACGGGCCCGAAGCGTACGTGGCGCCGCCTCCGTATGCAGGTAGGCGAACATGCCCACGAGTACATCAGGATATTTCTGTGCAACCTTCTCGGCAATATCATTGACCATCATTAGCCAGTTTGCAGAGTCCGAACCTTCCGACTCCTGTATCGCTTTACAGTCTGCGCAGCGGCACATACCTCGGCCATCGTTTTGCGTGATCCAAAGCACCTTTGGGTATTGAGTCCATGATGGGTACTTCTGTTCCAATTCAGCCAGTGCATTTCTCGTGATGGTTTCACGCGCCCCTTTACTCTGCACGCAGGGTTGTTGCGGCAGGCGGCGCGTCTTCTTAGCGATCTCGATCCATTCCGCGATTTGGTCAAGATCTGTGCGTTCGGTCTCAGTTTCGATCGTTCGTTGAAAATTCCGCAGCGTGCTCTTGTAGCTGTACTTCTCGTTGGGGTAATCGTCGTCTGGGCAGTACATGAACCAGTCAGGGTGCTGGGTAAATAACTTTTTGGGCAGCAGTTTCGGGATGCTGTGAGTGCCCGGGTCGAATTGGAGATCGAAACTAAGCCGATGCCAGACTCTTGTTTCGTGTTTTGAGCCAATCAGACCGGAGAAGACACGAAATTCCAATGGCGGTTGGTAACGGATATTAAGCAGCGGCAATTGCAGATTTGGGGTGCGGGGGATATGGATTGCGTCCGGTTCCCAAAACCGGCATCCCAACTGGTCCTGGAGAAACGTGTAGATCGCATAGATGTAGCCACGAGGTCGACCGCCCGACAGGACCAGGTCGTTGCACACCGTCCGAACGAGGATTTCGTCGGGGCCGAGGTGTTGGAAGTCCACGTCGGGGCACAATGCGCGGATCGTCGGGGGGTCGCCCACGAAGATCCGCGACATCCCCCCGGGTGCCTGGTCCTCGGTCACGGCGAGGAAGGGTCCGCCCGTGATCTGCTCAAGCCGCATGGCCAGATCCTGCGCGGCCGACACCAATCGTTTCGCCTCGTGGTCGTCGGCACTGTTGTCGATGTGATTGGACGAGACCAGGCGCACGCCTGTAATGGTGGGCGGTTCGGCGACACCCCACGAGGCGATCGACCGCCATGGCTCATCCGTCCCGTGCGGTCGCCACGACCACGTAACCCGTTTTGCGCCCAACACCATCTGTAGTTCAATGACCGAGCCAGAATCGTTCGGGATCGGCACACGGTCGGGATCGTTCGGTTCGGCTGCTAGGGCGAACGACGCCGTTGTTCCCTGACGCCCAATTTCAATTTTGAACCCATGTGTCCAACGCTTGCCCTCAGCCGTGTGCAGGCGGACGTACGTCCACGCCTCTTCCTTGCGAGCGCCAGGAAGGTGTAGGACGAAGCGGAGCGTGAGGGTATTGTCTTCCGTCACGCGGTGCGGGATGGGTAGTGGCTTGTCGGCCGTGGCGCGGAACTGGTTTTCCTGTCCCCGTTTCGCGCTGATGATGCCGCTGGGTCCGATGACAAAGCTCCCTTCACGGGCCTGCCATCCACGGGGGGCAATCGATGCTCCCGGTTGCCCGTCGAATGATTCGTGCAGCAGCGTCCCCGATCGCGTCGACGACAGCGACAGCGTTGCGATACCTACCGCGCCGGCAGGCGGGACATTGACCGGGTGCGGGGAGACGATCACGGCCTTCGCCCGGCCGTCGGTTGCTAATTCAACCTGGCCACTTGATATGCCAGTCATGATCAGGAGTATTGAACTGATAACCGGAAACTTTGACCACATGTTGTAATCCTGCTTGATAAACCATTGCTGAACTAGGTGGAACTTGGGTCCTGTATTATGGTGAGCTTGGTATTACGTCAATGATCGCTTGGGCTAATATTTCCGAGGACTTGGTGGCATCGAGTGTCAGGTTGGCGCACTTGATGTATGTCGGCTCGCGTATGGCGAGCATTTCGACCACTTCCTTGAAGCCGTCCTGGCTCAGGTTGGGCCGGTTCTTCTCGGTGTCCGGATCGAGTTGCATGCGACGCCATAGTTCTTTGGCATCAGCCTGCAGATAGACAACCAGGGCGTCGCGTTGGGCGTGCACCTGGTTTTGCTCGCGCATGATCGTTCCACCGCCAAATGCAATCACATGTCGATCCTGCCCGCACATTTCTGACACGACTTGTGATTCGATTTCACGGTAATAGGGTTCCCCGTCCTGCTCGAAGATCTCCTTGATGGTCTTGCCGCACTTGGATTCAATCCCACGATCCACGTCGAGCAGCGGCCATTGAAGACAGGACGCCAACAGGCGACCAACGGTGGTCTTGCCTGAAGCACGATAGCCAATGAGAACCACTTTCATTTTTAAAAACACCGCCGAGCAAGGGGGTGTTGGTTGATCTTTTACTCAAGTGGATCTCGGTTCAGTCAGGTTCGGCGTCGAGATCCCAGATACCCAAGTCCCAAACCCAGCAGGGATATGGTAGCGGGTTCTGGTATCGCCGTGTTGGCGGTAATTCCCGAACCCTGGGCCGCAGACCAATTTGCGCCGACGATTCCGACATCTGCAATGTCGACTGCGCCATCACCATTGAAGTCGCCATCGTGCACCGATGCGTCAGTCTTGTTGAAATTTGCACCGACGATTCCCAGGTCACCGACGTCGATCATGCCATCACCGTTGGCATCGCCGGGTATGGCTGCGGACATGAACTCAAGGACAATTTCAGGACGCCGGTCAATATCGGGCCAATCACTGAGAAATATTCCAGTCCCCACACCAGCCTGGGTAAAACGGCGTCCAACGAAAACACCTGCGCCAGTCACGGCGCCAGCGTTGTACAGGCCGGTAATATCCAGATCAATGTATGTGCCCAGGTCATCTGCGATATCAGATCCAGATATCCCCCTTAGGGCCATTTCAACCGCCATGGAAAAATTCACACTGTTCTGATCATTTGAAAAATAGTCCCTGTTATCGATCGCGTGGCAGTTGTTTTCAGTACTGCAGGGCCCGAAGGTGTTGTCCGCAGTGATACCAATTGATGCGTCGTTGGGCAGATAGGCTTGGTTGGCATCCCCGAAATTTGCATCTGGATCGATCGAGGTCAGTGCGGCCACCGACCAGCCGTGTCCAACACCTTGCCCGAGCGGATTGAAAATCCGTAGCCGTAATTCGGCATGCTCAACGGTACCCGGTGCGGGGACCGGTACCCCGTCTCCATTTTGGCCGTTTGGGTTAAGTTTGAGCAGCAATGAGTTTTTTCGCCCACCAAAAGCACCGATCGTATCTGAACCGGTGGCGCCCCGGTTTTGCCTGCTACAATCTTCCGAACCGGAGTGATCGCCGTCGGTACCGCTGCAAATCACGGTGTCGGAAACCAGGGCATTGAAACTGGGTGCGGCGTCCGATACGGCAGAGGGTCCTGCCCCGCCAGAAGTGTCGCCCGCGTCACCGCTTGTCAGTTTTTTGAAGGTGACGGTCTGTAGATCATTGGCCCACGCCGACAAGGCTGTAACGGCTATCAAGGTAGGCATCGTGATTGCTAGTAAAGTGCTACGGTGCATCGTGATTCTCCTTTCACTTTGACTCGCCACTCGAATTCCAAACGCTGATTTACCTGAACCGTGTGGTTACGGTGTACGTGTCAACTGGATCTCCAAAATGGGCAATTGTGATGCCAGTCGGTACAAGAAAAACAATCTGGATTAGATGTTTTGATTGACAAGGATTTAAGATCCCTCCAAGTTGAAACATATAGAAGTTGCTTTCAGGTGCGGTGGCTCATGATGGGCCGGCGAGCCGGGTTGATGCAGAACTGATCCGTCAAGTGGTTTTCTGCTATCGGGTAAACCACCCTGTTAGCCCGTTGTTTTCCCCTCCATATTTCACATCGTTTTCCTCGCGGGGTTGTAGCGTTGTGACATGACCATCAACAAAGAGGAAATTATCCACTCCCTTGGCATCGGATCCCCACCGCGCATCAGCGTTGCCGGTTCGATCATGCCGGTTTGCCCGTCGGGTCTTGTGGTTCGAGAACCAACTCTTGACCCATTCCTTGGCCCACCAGTCTACAACCGGTGGGTCTCGGTACCAGTCAAGGACCATGGGTGTTGACGTTGGCTCACGAACCTTGGAAAGTTGGCGCCATTGGGGACTTTTGTAACGCGCTGTATACCATGAATTGCTGTAGAAATGTGTGGAGAGACTGATGGGCATGGCATAGCTGGTGCCGGTTTCGTGATACAGCACGTCCTCGTGTGAGGGGCAGGCGTAGGGCTGGATATTTCTATGCCACCAGCTCAGTTGGTTAGGTGCTGCGCCAGCGTGTGTTTCGTCCGGGCTGTCCGGATCAAGAAAATTACCCATGTAGTCAATGATCATTCCCGGCCACGCCCAGTTGTAATGGTTGTATGGGATATCTGCGATCCCACTGGGATCTTCGTAGACCGATCCGTCGGGCATTCCACCGGGGGCTCCCGTGTGTGACGTCCATCCCCAACCTGGTGGAATGGCATCGTCGTTGTCTGCTGCGTAATTGTAAATCGCAATACCAATCTGTTTGAGGTTGTTTGCACAGATAATTGTTTCTGCCGCTTTTCGGCCACGTTCAAGGTTCGGTAAAAACATTGCGACAAGCAGCGAGATGATCGCAATAACCACCAGCAACTCGATAAGGGTGAATCCCCGCGGGTCAGGAGTGGAACCAGATATGACTCTGTCCGAACAGATGACGTCTCTCCATGAAGAGAGGAAATGTGACGGGTACATTATATTTGATACTTTTGACTTTTGGCAACATTTAAGCACGAAATAAAAAAACACCCCCCGAATTGGGGGGTGTTTAGTGGCTGTCCTATTGGATTGACTGCCTGTGACGACGCTGCCAGTTAGGCTCGGCGTCGTTTAAGAGCCAGCATCCCGCCGATAGCGAGTAGGCTGAGCGTTGCAGGTTCAGGAACAAAGTCAATCGTCAGCATGGGCCGCATTGACTGATCACCTGCTTCACTTGAGAAGTAGGCGGTACCGTAGTTGTTAAACTCGGCTTCAGCGGAATTGGAATAACTCGGGATACTTTCCAAGACAGTATCGCCTTCGTTTAGGTTGGCCAAATTGATACCATCAGAATTGACCGCTGGCCGGCCACCGTTTGTGGAATCGCCATTGGCATCCAACTTACTTCTTGAGGTGATGAACAGGCCCGTATCGACCAATTCCTGGAGCATGCCCGTAACATCATAACTATGGGCACCTGAGCCACTGGCCATCTGGTCAACGACTGAACCGGCATGACCTGAATCATAATCCGTGCCATCAAGTGGACCACAATCTATTTCCGCGGTAATCAGGCGGGTCGCGTCTGGCGCCTTGCCATTAAGCTTGGGGTCACCACGAGGTGTGCTGTTGGCTAGCAGGCCACCACAACTTTGTCCCCAATCTATTGAACCGCGTTTTCTTTGGCCACCTGTCGTTTCGCCCTTTGAGCCGGTGCCGTCAGACGTGCCGAAAGTGGTTGAGACCAACATCGGATGAATCGAAATTGGTCCACTGTTTAGCTTGGGCGGTTGGCCCGTAGCAGGTCGGTCGACAACACCTGAGTTGGCGCCATCAGCACCAAGATCTTCTGTGGCGTGAAGAGTCAATGTCGCGCTGTTGATGGGCGAGCCTGCGGGTACCTGGCCTGCACCATCACCGAATACGTCCTTGAACCTAACGATCATCCGGCTGTAGCGGATGGTCGGACCGAAGCCACCGGCAAAGCCGATTTGGTTATTGAGGAATGAACCAACTTCCAAGACCGTTGAGTTGCCACCGTTGGTACTCCAACTTTCATAAGCGCCAAAATCAGTGCCCTCGCCAGTACATTCACCATTGGCGACCACCCCGCCGTTTCCGCAATTGTTCTTGCGGCTTGCAAATGCCCCGCGAATCGAGGGGTCCTTGGCTCCAGAATAGCCATTAGCGCCATTTTGGAATGTTGCGATATCACCAAGTGCAGGTACCGCCAATAGGGCGACGGCCGCCAGACTCAGTAGTCCAGTTACATAACGTTGCTGCCTCATGACCGGTTCTCCTTTTCTTCTTCCTGATAAAAATGAAGTCAATTATCAACAAATTGACACAGTGAAATGTTGTACACGCAAATAGCAAGAATGCCTTGCAACCTCCTTTGTGTGTGAGACCAGGTAATCTGAAGGGGCCTTCTCTTATATAGATCACTCGCCTCACTAATACCACATGTAATCATAAAGCGGTTATAGGTCTTTGTGCAAGGCGTTTTTATAGATTCAGAAAAAAAACAATAAAAAAATCCAGTTGCCTGGTTTTTTTGTTAAGTGCTTATTTGAAAAGAACCTATGGGTGTATTTGTGCCCCTCCCCCTGTTTCTTGGGAAGCTGGGAAGCAATGATGACCGTTTGTGGTGAGATTTTCAGTACACGGGCCAAACGATTGTGGCCGGATCGCGGCAGGAAATAGCCGGCTACCAGTTGTTATGTTTGGGAACGCGTCCGTCGTCCCAGCGGTGTCCATTTTCGCCGGCGCGGTGCCATTTGATCTGGGTCTCCCATTCAACGTGGCCGTCAATCAATAAGGCGTTGGCGCCTTTAAAGTGTCGGCCGCCGATCGGGTACTGAAGTTCATCCCTGAATTCCGGGAGGGGATTGGCGGCACCGACTTCCATGTCCCTGTTAATCAGTGGCCAATAGTTGCCGACATGACGCTTGCCCTTATATGAATAGCCAGTATCAGCATCGGAGATCATATCCCCTGGACGAGGTACCTCGGAGAATTTGCGATAGACCCACGATCCGGGGCTGCCCCAGATAACGTATTGCCAACCCATGAACCAGAAGTTTCGCCCGTACGAGGCGAGGCCATGTCCAACGGCCCTCCCGGTCTTTTCAGGGATGAGTGGTTGACTTGGCCAATCTGGATCCGCCTGTCCTTGGAATGAGTGGCAGACCATCCCTTGGTTGGTTAGGAATATATTGGCAAACCCATCATTGCCAGCGGCTAGGTAGGTATTGATGATAGCGCCAAGGTCGACGCCCTTGCGATGAAAGTGCCAGTCATCACCTGTAACGATGATCCGCGAATTATTGTGGTCACCGTACCAGGCTTCATAGGCGGGTATCCAGTCATCCCACTCGTGGATGTATGTCTGTTGCGCAATGCCCATATGTCTCAAGTTGCTTTGGCAGGCAACTTGTTCCCCGGATTCACGCGCCTTTTCGATGGAAGGCAGTAACATGGCAATCAAAAGTGAGATAATTGAGATCACCACAAGTAGCTCGATCAATGTGAAACCGGATCGACAGCGTTGCCTGTCCTGTAGGGTGGTGGAACTTACGCCTCTCCTTAAGTGATAGGCAAGCATGAATAGGCTCCTCGGTTGAACGGGGGGCGATTAAACCCTGAATCACGGCCCAGATGCGGTCGCGGTAGTCTGATTATAGCTGTTCCGGGGTGTGTGGCATCAAAACCATCAAGCAAATTCGGGGTGACAGTCGGTCCATTGTCCTCTGGGTTCGTCGTATTTGGCTTTTTGATTGTTTTGAGGCAGGTGTTTTTGCGGTATCAGTGCAGTCTTCTGTGTAATCAAGCTGTCATTGGTGCAGCGGCGTCTACGTCCAAAGGCCGCTAGCACCGGGGTCAGTTGGCCGCGTCGACAAATTTCAAGAGATTCGTTGCTGCAAGGGCGTCATGGGGTCGAATGCATCCCCGTGAATATCCCCGAGAAGCAGCAGCTATGGCCCGAGGTGATAGACGTAAATGATCTAGTGCGTGATTGTTACGGGGGCGTGATATTCGACACGTATTTGTTATAGCCGTGGTTGGGGTCTATGATGACACATCATTTATTCGCTTGTTTTTGAAATAAGATTCGGAGGACGTAAACATGTTTATGCCGAACAAAATTTCATTATTTAGTAGATCGTCATGTAATCGAGGCTTTACCCTGATTGAACTCTTGGTGGTAATCTCGATTATCTCGCTGTTGATTGCCATCCTGCTTCCCAGCCTTGAGCGAGCACGGTCAGCTGCCCACACGATTATATGCGCCAACAACCTGAAGCAGATCGGCGTCCCCTTTTATACCTATGCGGCCGACAACGACGATACGCTATGCCCTGGTTGGGGTTGGGCATCGGGGAGTGTATATGGCGGGATGCCAGACGGAACGATGTATCAGGATCAGTATGGGGATGGGAACGTTTACAACCACGCTTGGAATGGTTACCTGATTGACTATCTAGGTAATGTGCATGATGCCAATCATCGCGACCCATCACCCGAAAATGCCGATAAACCCGATCGCAAAGTGGATCGCGCTGACTGGTGGGGCCATCAGATCCCGGTATACACTTGCCCGGTTCCCATTCCCGACAATGATATGACAGTGAATGGCGGCGGGTCTTCTTATGCCATGCCGAGACAGCTGTCATCGAGTATCCCCAATGATCCTTGGAAGCCGTATATGAATAGGTATCGCGCTTCCCAATGGCGCCAGATCTCAAAAATCAAAGAGCCAATACTTTCGATCATGGCGTTTGATTACTACAACAATCCCCCGGTTGCTGATTGGTGGGTTGACAACTGGATTGTCAAGACTGGATTTACAAATGACAAGAATCGCCGGCCAGTTCGTCATGATCGAACCGGCAACGCCGACTCCCGATGGAACAACAAGGCAAAAGGCGTGGACAACTTTTTATTTGTTGATGGCCATGTGGAGCCGCTGAAGAACAAGGCTGAAGCTGCAATCCATCCGACGACAAAAATACAAGGCAAATACCCTAATTTCTTCTATGGAAATGGTTATCCCTAATTTCTTCTATGGAAATGGTTTTTAAAGATCATGGTGGTCGTGCTACAGGTGGGCTAGCGGTAGAAACCCCTTCATCTTTTTCTCCTGTCTAAGACTGAGGCCGTCGCTTGCGGCTTTTTTGTCTTAGGAGTGAATTCCAATCAAGAGATACCGACCACACCGGATTGTGTGGGTGATCGCCAGCATCGTGGTGTTGGTAACGCTCGCAGTGATTGCATTGAGCCGGCAAGAGGTATCGGGCGATGATGGCTCGGACTTGCAGATCAGCGCGGCTGTAGAGGTCTACCACGCGGCAGGCGGCAACAAGCCAGGTAACGTTATTAGCCAAGATATCATGGCCCGCAACCCCCGGGTCCAGATCACCCAGTGGTCACCACTTCAAATGGAGGGGCGGCGCGGTAATACGAGTCTGCTGCTTGCCTTTGCCGGTCGAACGGGGCCGGACATCTTCTATAACGAGTTCTCCTCGTTGCGCAAAAATGTCAGCCAAGGTTTCTGTATCCCACTCAACGAATTCATTGGCGATGATCTGGATGGCAACGGTCAAATTGATCCACATGAAGCGAAGTGGCCGTACTGGAACCAGTTGCCGGAAATCAGCCGTTTTTGCGCGACGGTTGATGGGAAGGTGTATGGCATACCCTATGAGGCTCCCATTATTCAAGGGATTGCCTATCGCCGGGATCTATTTCGGCGTGCGGGTTTACCTGATAAGCCACCCAAGGATTGGGACGAGTTTTGGTTCTATTGCAAAAAGCTAACGGACGCCGGTCGTAAAGTCCCCGGGGCGCGGTTGGCACGTGGGCAGCATGGTTTTGCAATTCCGGTATCAGGGTGGCGTTGGTTGCAGTGGCTGTGGGCGGCGGGGGGTGAGCCACTGATGCAGGGTAAAACCAATCCTCGAACTGGGAAGATACACTGGTTTACTGAATATGAAACGAAGTTTATCGACCCGCAGACGGGTGAGAGTTTGGCACTGTTCCCGTCGGATTGGCGGGCAACTGTTGCACGTGAACCAGGTCAGCGGTTGCTGGATTTTTTCCACAAGCTCTGCTGGCAGAAATGGATTCGGCATCCATCCACGGGTGAGTCCATCGATGTGATGCCCGGTGATGTGGCTAAGGGAAGTGTTGTCGATCCGGCAACGGGTGAACTTGTACATTTTGAGCCTGGGCAAGTCACCGTTGGTGCCACCCGTATTGCGCTGGGAGAAGAAGTTGCGTTTTCTGAGATGTTTCGGCTAGGCGAAGTCGCCATGGTGATGTGCGAGTTGCACCAGTTGCAGGGTCGCGAGGTGCCGCCGGAGAACCTTGGTTTTTTCGCCATTCCACCTATTGATGAATCGCAAAAGCCGGTTGTGAGTTTTCACGATCATTTTCTTTCGATGGGGCCAGAGTTGGGCGGCCCTGATAAAAAGGTACATCGCGAGATTGCGTGGCAGGTCATGTCACGAATCGGAGGGCCCGAGGGGCGGACGCTGAGCCAACGTCACAAGGCTGAGCAGGGATACGCGCGGTTCATGACGCCAACGCAGTTGCGTACGGCCGGACTTGAAGAATACATTGACCAGATCCCACCGCATTGGCGAAGTCGCTATGAAGAGGTTCTGTCCAACTATCACGCTGAACCCTTCATGGGGTACTGGACGCCGGTCGAGTCGCAGATCAGGCACAAAGTGCTTGATCTACTTACCCGCGACCCGGAATTCGATTACATCGCGGCATTAAAGCGGGTGGAAGAAGGCGCGAACGCTGGCATCATGTTCGGCCTGCCGGAACAGACGTTACGCCGGTACCGGCCGTGGGTTTACAGCGGCGTGGCCACCGGTGGCTTGTTTTTCATTATTGGCATGATCGTCGTGATTCGGCGTTATATAGCCCCGGCGCAGGCGCAAGAAGGTACCGTGCAGGGAGTACACGCGCGGTTGGTGCCATGGCTTATGCTGGCACCGGCGGTGTTGCTCATCATCCTCTGGCAGTATTACCCGCTTGCGCGTGGTACCGTGATGGCCTTCGAGGATTATCGGATAGTGGGCCCGACGAGTTGGGTAGGGGTCGACAACTTCGTCAACGTGCTGGTCAACCGAGACTTTTACATCTTTTGTGCCAGAACGGTGAAGTATGTCGTGCTTTCTCTGGGGTTGACGTTTGTCACGCCAATTATCCTGGCAATATTGCTTTCAGAAGTCCCCCGGGACAAAACATTCTGGAGAACCATTTATTTTTTGCCGCAGATCTCCAGTGGTCTGGTCATTCTGTTTATATGGAAGCTGCTTTACAACCCCACGGAGTACGGACTTCTTAACCAGATTCTTCTGGCGATGAACCACCTGGCACTGCCCATTGCATTCTTGATCAAGATCATACTATTGGCCGGATATGGCATAACCTTGGCGGTCCTGGCACGTATTGGGTTTGGGCGTGACCATGAAACCACCTCGCGGGCGGTGTGGACCACAACCCTGTCACTTGGGCTTTTGGGTTACCTGGTTGCACAGGTGGTGACCTGGTGTCTACCGGAGACTGCGGGAGGCGGCGGGTTCATCTGGCCTTTCACTGCGGAGGTGTTCTCCTGGTGTTTGGTCTTGAAAATGATGTTCGCATCTGACCGTGAAGGTTTACGCCCTGTGCGATGGTTGGCGGCGCTGACTTTTGGTGCCTTTTTCGCGCAGCAACTGACTATACGATCAGCCAGCGGTGTATGGCTCAGTGCAGCCCTGCCGCTGGGTGGTATTGTCGGCCAACTTCTGGCCCTCGTGGTCATGCCGGTAATCGCGGCGATTCGATTGGGAGATGGGTTGGTCAGTGGCCGCAGGAGGATGCTCATGTGGTTGGTGGGCGGCTTGTTGATTTTGCGGTTCGGCTACGCATCTTTCGATCACGGGTTTCACCTGGCGGTTATGCAGGTGATCCAGGTGGTTGGCATGTGGCTGATTCAGCCCTTCAACTTCGAGGCGCAGAATTGGCTGGGCTCAACACGGTGGGCCATGATCGCCGTTATCCTCCCCGGCATGTGGCAGGGTGCGGGTATGGGCAGCCTGATTTATCTGGCGGCTCTGAAAACGGTTGATGATGCATCATATGAAGCCGCAGAAATTGATGGGGCGGGAATTTGGCACAAATTGTGTCATATTACGATCCCTTACCTCAAGCCATTGATCATCATCAACTTCATTGGCGCGTTTATCAGTACGTTCCAGACGATGGAGAATATTTTCGCCATGACCGGTGGTGGTCCCGGTGATGAGACCATGGTTCTGAGTCTGGCCATTTGGTACGAGGCATTTACTTTTCTGCGCTTCGGTATTGCAACTTCCATGGCCTGGATCATGGGTGTGGTTCTGATCGGTTTTACGTTGTACCAATTGAGGATCCTGCGGCGGGTTGAGTTTCGTGCCGCAGGTGATTGACAATGCCCATTCTTCCCACAACAGGTCGGCGTAGACCAGGTCCTTTAATGGCAATTGGCCTGATCTATTTGCTGCTGATTGTTGGTGGTGCCACGATGGTTTACCCGTTCCTGATCACGCTGACCAGCGCGGTGTCGAACGGTTATGACTACGAGCGTTTCAGTGCCTATCCCCGTTATTTGTTTGACGGTCGTGAACGTTACCTCAAGTATCTGGCCGAGAAATACAGCGAGCAGGAGGGACGCACGTTCAGGCACTTTTTGGCAGCGTATGGCCTCCCGGAACATTTTGGATCTTTCCGTGAAATTGCAATGGAGGACGAAGCGGCTGCGACATGGTTCGGCCTGTACGGTGCACAAGAGGATTCACGTCTTTGGCGACAAGTCCTCCGGCGGGCGGAAGATCTTGAATCGTTTGTGGCGAAGATATCTTCCACGCGTCGTGGTGCCGAGAATTTGGTGCCATTGTTTCAAGTGGATGGCGAGTTGACCTATCAGCAGTTTACGCGTGCGCGGTACCGGCGGATTGCAGCAGCGGCCGACCCCGAAATGTTTTCTGCGGCGGATGATGAAGAACGAGATCGACTTGCCCTGGCGACCCTGGTTGAATACCGGTCGGAGACGTATCCCGCATTCGAGTACATGAGAAATGATCAGGGGTTTCATTTCCCCGTTGCATTGCCGAGATGGATTCTGCCGTACCGTGTGCAGTTCGTGGACTATAACGACTGGGTCCGCACACTTGCGCCGGCGCAGAAGATGCCGGTGACACGTCAATATTTGTGGTCGACGTACCTGTTTGAAGCGGGCCTGTCACCCACCCAGTACAACGAGATGGCGGGTACCCGCTGCGATTCCATCTGGCAGGTTCCCTACCCCGTTGACGAGCCGGAACATCACCAGTTGGCCGCGCTGCGCAGGGCATTTGACCTTACCAAGTGGCCCGTGCGGTTGTCGAAACTCACTGATCTTGACCGCGATCCATTCGATGAGTTTTTGATTGATCGTTTTGGTTCCGTTGAAGCGTTGAATACGGTTTACGGCACATCGTTCGCCAGTTTTGGAGTAATCCCCCTGGAGGCCGAACTTCCGGTTCTTGATGTCAGGCACGAAGCATCCGCTGATGTTCCGGAACTGATGAAGCAGATCAAGGCTCGTCGTGATGTGTGGCGCGACTACGTGTTGACCCGGCCACCGGAACTGCGTCAACAACTGGTTGCTGAAGAGGAGTTTGGCCAATTTCTGCGGACTCGCTACGAAAATCCGGATGAACTCCTACAGATATATGGTATTTCTGATCTTGCACAGATCACATTGCCAATCGCCGAACTGGATTACGTGCATTACCAGCGTGGGGCCGGCAACTTCTTAGGCAAATATCTGACGCGTAATTTTTCTCGGGCAATTTTTCATATTACGGTAAGAGGCCGTGCACTATGGAACACGCTTGTTCTTGTGGTGCTCACGATCGCCTTTACCCTGACGGTGAACCCCCTAGCCGCCTACGCCCTGTCGCGGTTCCGTTTGCGTGGGACGAACAAGATCCTGGTGTTTTTATTGGCGACCATGGCATTTCCACCAGCGGTTTCCATGATTCCCGCCTTTCTGCTGATGCGGGATCTGAATCTGCTCAATACATTCTTTGCCTTGGTTCTGCCAGGTGCGGCGAACGGATTCTGGGTGTTTCTGTTGAAAGGGCTCTTTGATTCCCTGCCAAAAGAACTCTACGAGGCAGCCTCGCTGGATGGGGCAAGCGAGGCTCGCATGTTTTGCACAATTACCATCCCGCTATCCAAGCCGATCCTTGCGGTCATTACCTTGGGCGCCTTTATGTCAGCTTACGGTGGTTTCATGTGGGCCTTTTTGGTCTGTCAGGATGAGCGAATGTGGACGCTGATGGTATGGCTTTATCAGTTTCAGCAGATTTATCGCGGGCAGCCATGGATTGTCATGGCCGCACTGGTGGTCGCCTCCATACCGACGCTGATCATATTTCTCACCTGTCAAAAAGTGATCCTGCGAGGCATTATTATTCCCACGATGGATTAAATGAGGATTCGAGGGATCCACTGGCAGTGTATTGATTACATGTACACGATATTCAGATCGGATTGGGGGTAGGGGACCGGTATCTTTAAATCATGAGCATGGAGATGTCTTAGCGTCATGCCATGTTTATTTGCAGCGGGTTTTACCAGAACCAAGTCGGCTTTGGGGTGGGGTATTAGACGGTGTTGTCGAGCATTGGTCAGGGGTTTTCCCAGCCACCGAACAGATCATTCCAGTACATATCAATGTCGTTTTGCAAGGCAGTGGGGATGGTGGGGGGGAAAGGGAATTGGTTGGTGGTGGTGAGGAGATCGATGAAGTGAATGATCCCATTGAGTAAGGTCGCCATGGTGGAGGTGCTGACCTTGTCAAGATCATCATCGGGGCGATGATGGAAAAATCGACCGCTTGTACAGTTGCTACGGATCAGGGTGACCGCGGGGATACCGGCAACTGCAAAGGGGAAATGGTCTGCGTAGGGGATGACCTGGTTGAGGAATCGAAAGTAGATCTCCTTGGGTTCAAAGCAATTGCGGACCTGTTGAGCCAATATGTCGGGCCCGTTGAAAATCAGATCATTCCATCCCAGCGGTGATCCGAAGCTGTCGAGGTTGAACATAAACCGTCCATGTTGTTGAAGTGACTCACGGTGGCTACGGACATAGGCGGCGCTGCCTACGCTGAGTTGTTCTTCTGCCCCAAAACTGATCAGGCGGATCGTGCATTTTCGAGGTTGTCGTGCGAGTATACGCGCGCATTCGAGAATGCCGGCTACTGCGGTGGCGTTGTCATCAGCACCCGGGGAATCCGCCTGCGTATCATGGTGGCCGCCGAGAAATACAAGGTCATGTTTTGTATCAGGCATCTGGTCCGTTTGTTCACCGGACAATTCAGCAATTACATTCTGTGAGACGCTCTGCTGCATGCCCCCTTCAATCATCAAACGCGCAGAAGTGGCGCCGGCCACCTTCCATCGCCAAGCGTCCATGTACGCCACGTTTACCGTGGGTACGGCTCCCAACGCAGTGGTATAGGTGGGAAACATGCCATCAGCGAGCGGGACTGAACCGGGATGCCTGATATCCACCATCAAAAGAAACGCGGGCTTGGCCTCAACCAGGCGGCTGTAGGCATCCCTCGATTCAATATGGCATCCCAGGTGGACAACCGCTTTGCCGGTAAGGTGTGAAAGATCAGTTCGTTGTGACTCTGCAGGTGATTCGAAGAATACCACAGGCGCTTCAATTGCCTGTCCCTCGGTGCCAGGTGTGTTGCTGAACAGCGAGCTGGGAAATGTCTGCCAGCAGCCGTCGAGATTTATTTCCAACAGTTCTCTTTTGACGGATCTTTCGCGCACCGCGAATTGTTCTACGGCGACGTTCGCTCCAGCACGCTGGAATTCCTGGGCTATGTAGTCGGCGGCCTGTTGTTCACGATCCGATCCGGCCAGCCGAACACCAATATCCTTCGCTAACACCTGGAGGTGACGCTGCAGGTTTGACTGCTTGATCATATTAATCGTATTGTGCTTGGTGCCATCAAGGGTCACGACTTGGCTTATTTCCGTTCGATTGGTGGGTTGTGGTGGATTGGAAATCTGGTTGGCTCACTGGGTAGGCTGTAAGTATGTGTGCGTGCCGACCTGGCCTGAAATGGGCGATACAGGACTCGAACCTGTGACTTCTTCCTTGTAAGGGAAGCGCTCTAGCCAACTGAGCTAATCGCCCATGATGATTAACGGATGATGATCTGTGCAGGATCGTATTGTGGCATGCCATTTATTGTACCGTCCTATTTTAAATAGGATGCCTGGGCATAGCAGTCGTGTTGAGTGATTGCTCATCAAGTTGCCATGATGATGATGGTTGCGGTAACGTTAGGTATTGTCGCCAAGGTTAAGTCAATCCTTATGCCTGCTTGGCATGAGGGTTCCTGCTAGTACATCGAGGTAGATTGTCGAATGTCAAAACTTGATACCACGTCGAAAACCCATGTTTTATTCTTGGACATGCAGGAAGTTACCGATTTGTGGAATGTCCGCATGTCGGTCGTCGAGGCAGAGAAGCACCCACTTAATCCATCACTTCCATTAGGAGATATTAATGAGTGGGATAGCCGCCAGGCCGCTCCATGGGAGGTGCGGACGGTGCTGTATGACGAGCAGGAAGATATTTTCAAGGCTTGGTACGGGGGCATAGATGTCGACTATGAAGTGCATTATATCAACGGGCTCCCTAAGCCGAAAAAAGACTATTCCATGGGGTATGCGACGAGCAGGGACGGTGTCAGGTGGCACAAGCCCAATCTGGGACTATTTGAATTTAACGGAAACAAGAATAACAACATGTGCCACCATTCATGGGGCTCCGTGATCAAGGATCTTTCGGAGCAAGATCCCCAAAAGCGATACAAACTTGTGCGAAAGAATCGCAAACGTAATGAATTGGGAAAGTACTCGCATGTTTTCCTTGACTATTCCGCGGATGGCATTCACTGGGAACAGGGGCCTCAACTTGGGGTGCCCGGGGTGCCCGAATGGGATGGCCTTGCCCCGGACATCATCGCCTTCATCCGGGATGAGCAAGACCCGGATCCGCAGCGCCGATATAAGTTGGTGTGGCAGACTAAAGGTGAATCTAATAAACATGGTCCGCGTCGTGTACGCGTCAAGCACATGGCTTGGAGTCCAGATGCAATTCATTGGACAGCGTGTCCAACCAATCCGTTTTTCAATCCTAATGATTCAACCGAAATAGAAAACCATTTTCTTCTGATTTTTCCGCATCGCGGTTGGTACATCATGCTCTACGAGTATGGTTGGTACTATCCCCGGAATATTGCCCGTGATGTAAGCATTTTTGAGAATCAGGAGTTTCGTCTCAATCAAGAAAATGCCTACTATTGGGATTATGGTCAGGACATCCGGCTCGCGGTAAGCCGTGATGGCGTAAACTACACGAGAATTAATTCACATCAACAAGTTATCACCCGGGGGATCCCTGGTGCTTGGGATGCCGGATCACTCATTATTACCGACAAGATTCCAATCAAGAACAATAAGATGTACCTTTATTATGCTGGCAGTGGTATGGAATGGGGCGGTTGGCGGTCACGACGGGGCAGTCGTGTGAACCGAATGGGCCTGGCGACTTTGGATCTTGACCGCTTTACCTGCTTGGAAGTTTGTGATGGAGATTCCTACGGTTGGGCATATACGAAGCCCATCGAGGTGTGCAAGCCTGATGAGGCACAACTTGTTGTCAATGTCAGTGATACCGACCCCAATCGTAGTTGGGTCGAGTTCGATCTTTTGGATGTAGATACTGGGGATGCGGTGCCTGGTTATGCCCTTGATGACTGCGCCCGCGTTGATGAAGATGGTATTTCTGTCGTGGCACATTGGAAAGACGGCCCGACTTTAAGTGGCATTAAGGTAAAGAATGTTCGCTTGCGCATACGGCTGTATGGCCGTGCTAAGTTGTATTCTTTTGGATTTAAGAGCAATAAAGACTCTGCGTAGACCTGCAGGGCATTTGAACAGTTGCCAGAAAGGTTAACCTTGGGATCATCTAGTACAGTACGTGTGGCCGGTATCGTTCTCAAATGGATTCGAGGGGACAAGCAACAGAATTACGACCGCTTTGAGGCGATGGCTCGTCAGGCGGCTGCAGAAGGTGCGGACTTGATCTGTTCGACGGAGTGTTTTCTTGATGGTTACGCCATCAAGGACAAGTCAATCCCGGCTGATCGATACTATGCCATGGGCGAGAAGATTCCAGGTGGGGAGTATTACAACAAACTTGCGAACTTGGCCAAGGAGTTGGGTGTGTTCTTGGCAGCCGGCATTCATGAGATAGATGGGCCAACTCAGTACAACGCGGCAGTTCTCATTGATTGCCAGGGTCAGTTGGCCGGCAAATACCACAAACACAAGCTTGGCCATGAAGACATGAGGCACACGCCTGGCAATGACTATCCAAGCTTTGCAACTTCATTTGGAACGGTGGGTATGATGATTTGTGCAGATCGCAGCCGACCTGTTCTTCTCCAAGGCCTTTGCGACAATGGCGCAGACGTCATTATCTGCTTGTCCGGAGGTGCTTTTGGTCCGAGTAATGATTCGCATATGCAAAATAAAGCGCAGGTGCATGGTAGGTACATTGTCTTTGTTCATCCGGCCCAATTTCTCGTGACGGCACCGGATGGGTCAATCAGTAAAAACCACATGCTCGGTGATCTGTCTTTGCCCAAGGGGATTCGTTACGATCAACTGTCCGTTTTGCCGGATGAAATCGGTACGGATATCGATCGGAGTGGCGTTTTCAGCTTCGATTTGCCCATGGGCTAATACATCTGCCTTGGTTTTCCGCCGTTATTTTAAGAATTGAATAGCGAGCGGGTACTTCCAGACTTTGCCATTATTCGCCTTGATGCCAGCTACTATGGGAAAGATTATACCCAAGGTGAATAGTACACCGGCTAAGAGGATTCCAATAAAAATGACATGGAGCATGATGCACACGACGAAGTAGATAAACGCGTTGATGATCCAATTCGCCGCATTTTACCATGGGCATCAATCCGGGGCATATCATCCTTGTTTTATGCTTGATCGTGTCAGGTTGATGGGCATCTTGATTGGATCGTGACAGTGGAACTGTATTGGAATCAATGCTGGTTGTTGAGTTGTTAGCGCATGACAAAGCCGCGACTCTCGCCGCGGCTTTGTGGTTAGAATCTGGATTATGGTCAGCGGATCTTGATCTTACGTGGCTTGACCTCTTCGCGTTTCGGTAGTGTGAGTTGTAACACACCCGCATTGAGCCTGGCATCAATGTTCTGGCCATCCACAGTTTTGGGCAGCGTGAAACTCCTGGCCACCTTGGTGTAACGCCGTTCGGTCAGATGGGTGTTACCTTTCTTCTGCGGTGATTTACGCTCTGCGATGATGGACAAGACTTGGTTCTCGAAGGTGACATTAACCTGTTCATTGGTGAATCCTGGTAATTCAGCTTCGACATGTACCCCGTTTTCATCTTCGTGGATATCCACGGGAAATGACGCGGCTGGTTGGTGCTCCAAGTCGCTGAACCAGCGGCGTAGTACACCGTCAAAATCGCGCGTTGCCAGATCAAATGGGCTGTCCCAATACATCCTGGCTGGTTTTTGAGTTTGCATGGGTACCATGGTTGTACTCCTTTCTTGGTTGGTGCCGCTCCAAGTTGGTACAGGGCGGCGGTTTCATTGATTACCCCATTCATAGGGCAAACGGCGCGCCAAGAAGGTTTTTCATAAAGCCTTTAAAAAAAATGATTTGCAATTGTTTTTCTTGGCCCCCAACTGCCATAATGGCACCTTTGGCATTGGGTGCTGCACCCTTGGCAACATGTTTGGGGGGCATCAATTTTGATCCAAAGGCGATCGCCATCAACAATACGGGTTATGAGCATACGCATTGGTATCATCGCTCCCACCGGGTACACCGGGTTGGCCCTGATAGAACTGTTGCTGCGTCATCCCGGTGTTCAGATCAATTACCTGGCCAGTCGTCGTGATCCACCTCCGAACATGGTTGAGGAATTTGGACAACTGTTGGGCCGCTTGCCCGAGTCTGCAGCAACTTGCGGACCGATTGATGTGGGTGTGATTGCCAAGAAGGTTGATGTAGTTTTTTGTTGCCTGCCGCACACGGTGGCGATGGACCATGTGCCCGCACTCCTTGATGCGGGTTTGAAAGTGATCGATCTGTCGGCGGACTATCGTGTTCCCGATGCAAAGATCTATGAAAAGGCGTATGGCCATCAACATGTCGACGCTGCCCATCTGTATGATGGTGTTTATGGTTTGCCGGAATACTTTCGAAACGAGTTACAGGGTGCGAATCTTGTGGCCAATCCCGGTTGTTTTCCAACCGCTACCATCCTTGGTATGGCTCCACTACTTAAAAGAGGAATTGCTAAATCGACGGGGATCATCGTCAATGGGGCCAGTGGAGTGACTGGGGCTGGCCGAACGGCTAAAACAACAACGCACTTTCCCGAACTCAATGAATCATTTTACGCCTATCGCACGATTGGTGGGCATCAACATCAGCCGGAGATGATTCACTTCTTGTCTGAGGTGGGCGGCAGCAACGTGGATCTTCTGTTTGTGCCGCACCTACTTCCGGTCGATCGCGGGATTTTGACAACGATTTACGCTGATTCTATTGACGGCAAGATTACACAGGAAGATTTGTTCCAAGCCTTCGAGATGGATTACGGTGATGAGCCGTTCGTGCGTGTTCGTCGGGATTTACCCAATATCAAGTTCGTCCGTGGTACGAATTGTTGCGATATCACAGTGCGGCTGGTGGATACGGCCAACGGGCCGAAGATTGTCGTGTTCAGTGCCATTGACAACATGATCAAAGGTGCCAGTGGGCAAGCGTTGCAGAACATGAATATTCTTCTTGGCCTGGAAGAAACTGCCGGGTTGATCTGAAGCGGTCAGTTGTACTGTTCGAAATCCGATTGATCGAGGCCGACCGACAGTCCGGATTCGGTCAGTTGGCTCCACGTATTATCGTCAAGCGGAATACCTTTTTGCCTTCGTTCAACGCGGGTTTCAAGTTCAATCTGGCCTGGTAACAGTACCCGACCATCCGGTTGGCTGGGCGGTGAGCCAGTCACCCAATCCGAGAAACGTTTAAGTTCCGCGATATAGGCTTCACGATTTGTGAATTCACTGGGATTGATCGCGATACTTGTCATGGTATTGACCAGTGTTGTAGTTCCTGGTCGAGTGCATCCGGATCCGGAAAGGGCGCCACACAACATGTCCGCAAGAATATTAAAACCATGGCCTTTGTGTCCAAAGAACGGAAGAATTGCACCGTCGTCGTAAAAGTCATTGGCATCGGTTGTGGGGTTGCCGTCTTTATCCACGATAAACCCTTTGGGGACAGGTACCCCCTTGTTCCTAGCGACCTGTAGTTTCCCTTCCGCCGTCGTCGTTGTGGTGGTATCGAGTAATATGGGATCTCGACCGGCAACGGGTACGCACATACAAATGACGCTAATGGAAAGTCGGCGGTCACTACCGCCAAATGGCATAGCTAACATACCCAGCCCGGTACTGCTAACGAAATGGATGGAGATCAAGTCTCTTTCGGCCAGTCGTTCAGCCCAAGCGCCCAGGCGCCCCACATGGCCGGTATTACCCAAAGTCATGAGGGCTAGACCTTGCTTGGTCGCCTTTTGGGTGAGCAGCTTCATGGCCTGCTCGCCAATGGTTTGGCCAAAGCCCAGATTCCCATCGACGACTGCGATGCAGTCATTTTCAAAGGTCACCGTGATCTGTTGTCCCGGCTTTAGGGTATTGGCCTTGACGTAGCCTAGATACTGGCCGACGCGGATCACACCGTGTGAGTCATGGCCACAGAGATTAGCATCGACCAGGTGATGGGCAATGCAGTGGGCCTCCGCGTCATCGCAGCCGCTTGCAGCAAAAATACGCGAAGTCAGTTGTGTGAGTGGTTCAGCCTGAATCTGCATGTGGCAATGGGGGTGGGGCTTGGAGATTCTAGTCTGTCTTTTGAGGCATCGTTACGGGTGTCTACCTTATCTGTTAGCCTAATCAATAGCCATTGCTGTTGAAGAAATAAGGGTACTTGCTTCCTAGGACTTCGGCCTTGTTTTTCAGCGGTTCCACGTGACCATCGATGAACAGGAAGTTGTCCACCCCCTTGGCCTTGTTGTTCCACTTGGCACCGGCGTTGCCGGTTCGGTCATGACGCACGGTCCGGCGGTTCTTGTCCATGGTAAAGCCGACTTTCACAAGCCAGGGGTCAACCCACCAGTCAGCGACTGGTGGGTCGTGGTACCAGTCGAACAGCAAGGTGCTCGTTATCGGCTCCTTGATCGAGGAGATTGGTCGCCACTGGGCAGCATGATACTTGTTCAGGCGAGGGTGCCATGAATCAAATACGTCAAAACACGTGGAGATCGCCCGGGGCATGGCGTACGAGGTGCCGCCAGACTGGAGTGTCAGCTCATCCGAGGGGCAGGTGTAGACTTGCATTTTCTTGAAATACCAATTGGCTCTGTTTGGCGGGTCGTGACCTGTCGTCCGTCCTTCTTGGTAGTCGGTAGTGTCATGAATATTACCTAGGTAATCAATAATCATCCCGGCCCAAGCCCAGTCATGGTAATTCCAGTTTGGTTCGTACAATTCACCGTTTGGCATCCCCCCTCTCTGGCCATTGGCAGCCCACCCCCAACCTGGTGGCAATACGTCATTGTTGTCGGCGCAGTATGAGTAGGTCGCGATGCCAATCTGCTTGAGATTATTGGCGCACAAGACGGTTTCGGCAGCTTTTCTTGCCCTTTCCAAGCTTGGGAGCAACATTGCGATGAGCAGAGCGATGATTGATATGACCACCAGCAATTCAATCAGGGTGAAGCCTCGTATGACCGACTGCACATGCGAATATTTTGTGCGTGGCATGGATCTACTCCTGCAAGTGAGGTCGTGCTGTTCAGATTGATGTCGTGGAATAATTGTAGCAGTCAATGTATTAGAAATAAATTATTGGCTTGCCATATCGCGGGGCTGGTTTTTAATAACGATAATGATCGGACTTGAAGGGGCCTTCGATGGGAATACCGATGTAGTCGGCTTGTTCCTGGGTCAGCGTTGTGAGTTTTACCCCCAACTTGTCTAGGTGCAGCCGTGCCACCTTTTCATCTAAAGTTTTGGGCAGGATATAAACCTTGTTTTCGTACTTTTGTGGATGGGTAACCAATTCAATCTGCGCCAGAACTTGGTTGGCGAAGCTGTTGGACATGACAAAACTCGGATGACCCGTAGCGCAGCCAAGATTCAGCAGGCGGCCTTCGGATAAAATCAATACGCAGTGGCCGTCGGGGAACGTCCATTTGTCGTACTGGGCCTTAATGTTTTCCTTTTCGATTCCCGGGAAATTTTCCAGGCCCGCCATGTCAATTTCATTATCAAAATGACCAATATTGCCGACGATTGCGCCGTCTTTCATCTGTGACAGATGCTTGGCGGTGATCACGTGATAGTTGCCGGTTGTCGTGACGAAGAAATCAGCTTCATCAATCACTTGCTCAATCGTCTTGACCTCGTAGCCTTCCATGGCAGCTTGCAATGCACAGATTGGATCGATCTCCGTAATGATTACACGGCACCCTTGGCCGCGTAGGGATTGAGCACATCCTTTGCCGACTTCACCAAATCCACAGACCACGGCGACCTTACCGCCAATCATGACATCGCTGGCACGGTTCAGGCCATCAATCAGGGAATGGCGGCAGCCATAAATATTGTCAAACTTACTCTTGGTAACAGAGTCATTGACGTTAATGGCAGGAAATAGCAGGCTGCCGTCATTTTCCATCTGGTACAGTCGGTGAACACCAGTTGTGGTTTCTTCACTGACGCCACGGCAAGCGGAAGACACTTCGCCCCAGCGAGATGGTGTTTCGCCATGGATGGCTGCCAGACATTGTAATAGCTCAGCGAAATCTTCCGGGTCGGCTGCTGTCGGCTTGGGTACCGACCCGGCGTGCTCGAATTCGACGCCCTTGTGGATCAGTAGTGTGGCATCACCGCCATCGTCTACGATCTGCTGTGGTCCGAGCCCATCACCAAAATCCAAGGCCCGTTGTGTGCACCACCAGTAGTCTACAAGTGTTTCGTTTTTCCAGGCGAATACGGCCACTCCCTGTGGGTTTTCTACCGTGCCCTCGGGGCCAACAGCTACTGCGGCGGCGGCATGATCCTGCGTGGAATAAATATTGCAGGAGCACCATCGGACGTCTGCACCAAGATCATGCAGGGTTTCAATGAGTACCGCTGTCTGAATCGTCATGTGTAGGCTGCCCATGATCCGCACGTTCTTGAGCGGTTGACTGGCGGCATATTCCCGGCGGACGGACATTAATCCGGGCATCTCCTTTTCCGCCAGGCGGATTTCCTTGCGGCCCCAGTCGGCAAGGGTTAAATCGGTTACTTTAAATTCCAATGCGGTCTGCATGGCTGTGGTCATGGGTGTCTCCAATCGTTTCCTAGGGTAATTATTCTATTACTACCTAGATAGAGTTTTGTGAGGTTAACTGATCACTTTTCGATTATGCAGATGATTTACATGCCGTGGCCAGGATCAAGGCCGGGCCCTTGGCCGCGGCTTGCGTGGGTAGCGGTCGGCACCGAACATCCTGGAACCCATTGTGGCGAAGCATGTATTCCATCTCGACAGGTTCAAAGCCCGGCCAATGCTGGTCCATTTGACGGCGAAAGTCCTCCCGGTCGTGGTGCATTAGATCAATAATCACTACTTTGCCACCATCCTTCACCACACGGTGGGCTTCACCCAGCACGCCCCGCACGTCTGCGGTATATGTGAGCACGATCGATAACACAACTGCATCAACCTGCCCATCATTGAGCGGTAATGACAGCAACTCGCCGAGCCGTAACTCAACATTCGAAAATTCCGCGGTACGTTTCGCCGCCGCATCAAGCATGGATTGTGATTGGTCAACACCAATCACGGCTTCAACGTAGGGAGCCAGGTGTGCTGCAAACAGTCCAGTGCCACATCCTAGATCGGCGATCGTCAAGTTGCTTGGCAATAGAGAACCCAGTGCGTTGGTTGTCAATGAGTTACCGTAAAGCTGACTGCGCAACTGGTCCCATTCGCCAGCGATGCCTTCAAAGAACTTCTTGGCACCGGACTGACGCTGGCGAAGCCGACGAGCCAGTCGCAACTGGTCCTGCTTGATGGAGGGTGCATTTGCGAACTGATCGCGGGCCAGTGTCCACAGGTGACGTGCTGGCTTATTGAGTTCACGTTCAAACATGCGATAGAGATTTGCCGAACCATTTCGACGTGATGTCGTCCATCCCTGATCCAAAAGGATACGCAGATGCCGACTGACGGTTGATTGGGGCAGTTGAAGGATGTCACATAATTCGGTGACGCCCAGTTCGTCCTGTTCAATAAGGTGCAGGACCCGCAGCCGGGTCATGTCACACAATGATTCCATCTGGCCCAACCACTGTTGGGGTCTTGGGGCATGTTTTGACAAGGTATTTATCATCTGTATATCCGGATAATAGGATATGTGTGTCCTGTTGGAGCGTCAAATCATTGGCGGTATACAAAAGGGGGGTAAACTACGCAGATGCCATCTGGGAGCAGTGCTAGAGGACCCCGTTGCCAGAACATGCCAAGTTGTTTCCAATTATTTTCAACGCTTTTGTGCCTCATGATGGCGAGCTGTTATCACCAGCAGCTCCACAGCACATGGGGGGATTTTGCGGAGGGCTTGGCTAAAGACAATCCCGAGGCATTTGGGAAGTCTCAAGGACCACGTCAGTCATGGTCCGCAGCTGAGGGCGAAATAGAGCTTGAATGGTCGATTCAACTCAAATCCCTGTCGGGGCCCAACGCTGAGCAACAGGCAACCATCCTCCTGCAGCGGTTACAGGCCGAGACATATATATCCAGGCTTTGGATCGATCCGAAGGAAGATGGCTGTCGTCTTTTTCGAGGGCGTTATACAGATATTTTTTCCCCAATCGCGATCAATGAACTGGATCAGACACGTTCCATTTTTCTTGATGGTCAGCAGCCATTTTTGGATGCGCAATTTATCAAGCCAAGTGCTCCGATCGTGGCTCAGTCAATGGATGTACGCCAACTGCGTGGTCACTATGCATACACCCTGCAGGTTGCAGTCTTTGATGAAACCCATCGCAATTATGGTCAAGCAGCCCAACAGGAAGCTAGGCGACTACGAGCAGAAGGGCATGAGGCCTTTTATTACCACGGGAACAAGATGTCAATGGTAACCGTCGGTTTATTTTCTGATGCGGACCGTCAACCACGCGAGGCGATCGACGCCAGGGGACGTCGGATCCTAATGTACTACTACGGCCCTCGCATCAAAAAACTTCAAGAAACGTTCCCACATAACCTGGTGAACGGTCATGTCTATCATGAGCCGATGGGCAATGGAAAGAGGCGTCCACAGGCAAGCCTGCTGATTCCAATTCAGTAGTGTGCCGCATGTCCTCCAATGTGGAACGGTGTTTTCCACAAGCAGGTCAAGTTGGATAGGGTTTTGGTTGTGTTGCTGAGTACCAAGTTGTAGTCAAACATACCTTTGGCTCATGATGATACACCGATCATGAAGTTGTAAGACAAGATGCTGATCTTGACAATGATGTGCAGGAATAAAAAAAACTGCCAACGCATCTGCGTTGGCAGTTTTTTATTTCAAAATGTCGGAGAGGTAGTCAGACTGTCCGGCGCTTGCCCAGCAAATGCAGAATGATACCAACCGCGATCAATCCAACGACTCCCTGGCCGCCCAAGTTGCCGATCAGGGCAAGCAGGTTACCGGTCACACCGCCGACGAACGGCAAGTCACCGCCAAAGATGATCTCAGCCACGACGCCAAGTGCAATAAGCCCAAGGCCGACTTCCGTAATTTCTCCGATCCAACTTTTAGCAGTACTGATGACACTCATTGAGCCACATCCTTTCGGTTAATATGGATCTAGAATTAATCGAATCTCAATTTAACTGGCAATTTGCATCGGAAAGATGAATTCAAAATCATGATAAATAATGGAGAAATAATAAAATTTTTGCATTTCATCATTAAGTTGGTGGTAAGTTGATTTTATGTCGGGTACTGCCGGGCTATCGATCAGGGGTTGAATACCAATCACGGATATTTTCATACTTCCAATAAAAAGGACGAAATGTTCTTTTCAGGCCCCTTTTTGAAACGTGGTTGAAGCCTTTTCCCATGGAAAAGCACAAAGAAAAATAAATATTCCAACACTTGGTTCCATATGGCGTTAACATCGTTCGTGCGGGGGACTTTTGTCGATGGGAGTTGCCCTTTGATGACTGGGTGAAAATTAGTGGTGTGGTCAATTTAACTTGTTTGCGCGGGAAGGTGGCCTGTTCTTAATCTGGTCCAGATGTGCATCCGATTGATTTAGGCTGCAGTCCTTTTTGTAATGAACTTGTCATCATGGTCCAGCAGATTGTGATATAGACCGGTAGGTATTGGGCCAGGTGAATCCAGGTGGGGATCAAATATGTTTCACGGTCCCAAAGGGCCACGTATGACCAGCCAATGGTTAGGCTCAGGATCCATGTTGCCGGTTGAAAATTGATGGGTATGAATACCAGCGCCCATAGCAGGTACCATGGATGTGCAGTGTTGCTCAGTAGGACGGCCCACAAGAAATAAAGTCCTGCAATCCGCCAAGTATTCAAGTCGTATCGTAACCATAAGGCCAGTAGACCTACAAGCAGTAGACCGGCGGTGATGTCTGCAGCTGTTTTTGATCCACTTAGCATTTCAGCCAATCTGTGCAGTGAACCATTGAACCGCCAGTGATGTGCGAAGATCTGTACCGTTTCTAATAACCGGTCAAGGCCACCGTCCATGAGTCCAAATGGTAGGTAAAGGAGGACTAATGAGATGGTTGCTGTGGTTACCGCACAAATCATTGCCAGAGGCTGGCGGCGTAGCTGCCATGCCATCGGTAGCATGAGCGGAGCGACAATCGGTTTAACGCCACAAGCAAGGGCAAAAGCTGCGCCCGCCATGCCAGCGCGTATCAGGCGCGACCAGATCCATTTAGAATGGCACGCGTGTTGTTTGCGTAAGGTGTCCGTGTCTTTATTTAAGAGAACCATGCAGAGCAAGAGCCACATCATGCCAATCACATCCTGGTGGCCTGATGAGCCTATTTCCAGGATGGGCATTGGATGCCACGCATAGAGCGTGGTCCACCAGACACTGCGATCGTGCCCCTTCAGGATCACTATCAGCAAGCTGATGATCAACAGATCGAACAGTATGAACCCAAGTCGAAAGACCATTGCATGGGTCCAAGTGGTTGACGCGCCCGTAACCTGTTGCAACTTGTCGCCAGCTAGCCATAACCCGGCAAAGAGCCATTGGCTCGTGGGCTGGTAGATCGTCACAAGGTGACCGTGGTTGATATGTTTTGCCCACGGCATGGTGGTGTTCTCCCGTTCATTCGGTGCCAGTTGATAGGGACTGTTGCCGCCGGCCAGGGTGTAGCCATCATGTACGTATCGCCATAGATCATCGCTGAGCATGGGGCCATCTGCAGTGATTGCCATGAGACGAAGCCCGCAGGCGATGGAGATGATCATAAGGAGCACGCCCCATCCAGCATGTTTTCGTAATGGTTTTGTGTGTAGTGACCACGCCACCACCGTCAGTGCGGTCCAGCCTGCTGCCCAGATGATCCCCAAGGTCATTAGGGTTGAATGGGTAATTGTGTTCATCGCCAGCCCGGGTAATCAATGGGTTGGTTCGCCGTTATGATTGTCGCCCCTGGTTCTGAATATGAAAAATCAAAGGCAATACTAGAATAAACCTTGTTAGTATGGTCTGGCTCATCTGGCTATGATAGCGATTGGTTTTGATATTCTGTGCCAACGGTATGCCCAAGATTCATCCCAGTAGCCATGTTGATCATCGGGCCGAACTGGCGAGCGATGTGCAAGTCGGTCCCGGTTGTGTGGTTGAAGGCCGTGTAAAGCTTGGGGATGGCTGTCGGTTGATGGGGAATATTTATCTCCGGGGTCCGCTAGAGGTGGGTCAAGAAAATACCTTTTATCCATTTTGCTGTATTGGTTTCGAGCCCCAGGACCTGGGGTTTGATATTGAAAAGGCGGGGGCGGGTACCAGTATCGGTGATCGCAATACATTTCGTGAATCGGTGACGGTTCATCGGGCCACGGGTTCCCAGCCGACGACAATTGGCACGGGTAATTTTTTTATGGCGAACAGTCATGTGGCCCATGACAGTCTGGTGGGGAATGATTGCGTGCTTGCCAATGGCGCATTGTTGGCTGGCCACGTTACGTTGGAAGACAACGTCATACTTGGTGGTAACGCGGGTGTACACCAGTTTTGCCGCATGGGACGTTTGTCGATGCTTGCCGGTATTCGGGCGATCAACAAGGATTTGCCGCCTTTCTTTATGTGCTATCAACTTGAGGGTGTGGCGTCACTGAATGTCGTCGGTCTTCGCCGTGCAGGTCTACGCCAGCATGTCCAGCCTCTAACTGAGGCGTATACCATCCTGTATCGTCGCAAGCTACCGAAATCCACAGCCATTGACATGATCGAAAAGACACTGGGTGATGATCCGTTGTGCTTGGAGTTGGTCAAGTTTTGCCGTGCATCGGCAAGGGGGTTCGAGGAGTGTGATCGCCTAGATTGAATGGTTGGCGACGTGGTCCATCGAGCCTGGCTCACCTATGCTCCGGGGCGGAAACACCCAGGTGGATCTTGTGGATCCATCATGTGGTGAGTGGGCGTAAATCAATTGAAGGCTTGGATTGCCGCAACGCATTCACTTAGTGCTGGGACGGGGTTGTCCATATCGCCTTCGTACTCGAGTGTCACGAATCCTTGGTAATCGATGGACTTGAGATAATGCATGAGTCCCTGTAGATCGAGGTTGCCGGTTCCAACAACCACGTCACGTGGTTTGCCGTCACGATCGAATACGAAGTCCTTGATGTGTATGCCATAGAGCCGTTCCTTGAATCGCTCTGCGACTTGCAATGGGTCTTCCCCGCTATCGAGCATCCATGCCGTGTCAAGACACAAGCCGATTTCCGGACCGGTTGCGGCAAAGAGCGTATCCAACGCAGCGACACTGCCGAGTGCATGTCGGCGACCGTGGTTGTGGATGGCGAGCTTGACCCCGTACTCCCGGCAGAGCGCTTCTGCTACTGGCAGGCCACCGTTGGCGAGGTCAGCTGAAATGGTTTCAAAGCCCGCTTGTCGTGTAATATCGAATGCTGCCCGCCCGTTTGTTTCATCGGCCGTAAATTTGTGCACACCATATGCAGTGATATTAACCCCTGCATCCATAATTCTCTTGATCGTTAAGGTTGCTTGGCCACGTTCCGGTTTGCAGTGAAATCCACAGAGTTCTAGATTTGAAATGTTACAGGCCAGTAACATTTCGAGCATGGCGTCAATTTCCTCAAAGCCGCGGAAGCACCAGCTTTGAATGGCGAGTTTAGAGCTTATTTTCTGAGACATGGTCGAATACATGCTCCTATTGAACGCAATTGTAGATCAGGTTATGCCGGATACAAGGGCCTGTTTACTCCAGATACCACGTGCTTAAAACCAATTGGTCGATGTACACCAGGCAAGCCGTGGCTCACGTCGGGGATGAAATTCAATGATGGTTTGTTTTGTAACACTTTGTTGAAGTTGTTGCTTGTTGCAGGACAGTGTTCGTCACCGCCGGATGTATTCAAGACCATGCTTAAAGGTTATACTCTTGGGTTCTGGTTGCCTAGATATAATCCCCCTATCCACCATCTGGGAATGCAGACTTCATCCCATGGAATTTCCCTATGCCACGCACGAAGGTTTCACAGACCCCTTTTGTCAAACGCAGCTTTACTCTGATTGAATTACTGGTGGTCATATCGATTATCTCGTTGCTCATCGCAATGTTGCTCCCAAGCTTGGAAAGAGCGAGAAAATCCGCCAACACCATTTTGTGTGCCAACAACCTCAAGCAGATTGGCATCGCGATCTACTCGTACTGCGCCGATAATAATGACGTGCTTCCACCAGGGTGGGCGTGGGCTTCGGGTGGCCAAAGGGGGGGGCATGCCAGGCGGCCATCTGTATAAACGAAGAAACTTCAATGTTTATCACTATGCCTGGCCCGGGATGATTATTGATTACCTAGGTAATATTCATGACACCACCGACTACCAAGAAGGACGGACAACAGGTCACGACCCGCCAAGCAGAACCAAGTGGTGGTACAAGAAAATATCAGTCTATGCCTGCGCCGAAGATGAACTGACACTCCAGGCCGGGGGTACCTCGTACGCCATGCCCAAGGGGATCTCCACGTGTTTTGACTGGGATGCATGGCGGCCACAAAAGTATCGTGCCGCCCAATGGCGACCGATCTCCTCGATCAAAGAGCCGATAACGAGTATCTTGGCGTTTGACTATTACCGTGATCCACCCGTTACCGATTGGTGGGTTGATCCCAGGCTTGTGAAAAACGGCTTTACATCTGACCGCAACCGCCGGACCGTGCGCCACGATCGAACCGGCAACGCCGATGCAAAGTGGAACAACAAAGCCAAGGGGGTGGACAACTTCCTGTTCATCGATGGCCACGTGGAGCCCTTGAAGAACAAGGCTGAAAGTTATGGAAGCAAATATCCCTATTTTTTTGACGGCAGCGGCTATTAACTGACCCAATGTGTTAAGAGACAGTGATATTTAATATATAATTTCTTGGTCAATCACTGGGACATGCATGTTTCGTTCCATGGAATCAGCTCTATGCCACACAAAAGGGTTTTACATGCTCCGTCCACCAAACCCGGCTTTACCCTGATTGAATTATTAGTGGTCATATCGATTATCGCGCTGCTCGTTGCAATAATGCTTCCGAGCTTGGAAAGGGCAAGAAAGGCCGCCAATACCATCGTGTGCGCCAACAACCTCAAGCAGATTGGCATCGCGATGTACTCATATTGCGCCGACAACAATGACGTTCTACCGCCAGGTTCGGCGTGGGGTTCTGGTGGTGTTATTGGGGGCATGCCAAACGGTGAACTATATGAACCTAACTTCAATCGCTACGAGTGGAAGTGGCCGGGGATGATTATTGACTATTTGGGTAATGTTTATGAGGCGGAAGGAGGACTTGTTGAAGATGATACGCGTCAACAGCAGTTAGTGCCGCCTGATCGTACGAATTGGCAGGGCAGAAGGATTCAAGTCTACATGTGCCCTGAGAACGACGACTTCGGCTACGTAGGTGCGTTGTCTTACGCCATGCCTAAGGGGATGTCCACATGTATTGTCTGGGATGCATGGCAACCACGAAACTACTTTGCTCCTCAATGGCGTCCTATCTCCTCGATCAAGGAGCCCACCGTGAGTATTCTCGTATTTGATTACTACGCCGCTCTATCTGTCGCCGACTGGTGGGTGGATCGGTGGCTGGTTAAGACGGGCTTCACCAACGACAAGAATCGCCGGACCGTGCGCCACGATCGAACCGGCAACGCCGATGCAAAGTGGAACAACAAGGCCAAGGGGGTGGACAACTTCTTGTTCATTGATGGTCACGTGGAGCCCTTGAAGAACAAGGCGGAAATCCGAGGTAGCAAGTACCCCTATTTCTTCTCCGGCAGCGGCTAGTGATCAGCTTGGCGTATGAGTTTGATGTTCACAGCGATGCGCAACCATCCAAGTTGCCATCTTGGGAAGTTATACAGTATTTGGATGGCTAATGACATGGTTCGTCATCTGGTTAACATGTCCCTTCATCGACAGGAATTACGTGGTGTGATCGCCGCAGCAAAGTGCTTGAGTACATGTCTCTGTTATCCATGCCGGTTGAAGTATTAATTGGCAATTACTAGTTGCGTAATGCTTCGACGGGGTTCTTGTTTGCCGCAAGCCATGCAGGGTAAATGCCAAAGGCAATACCCACGGCCATCGATACCAAGGTGGCTATGGCCATGATCGGCCATCCAAATGCCACACGGAGTCCGAAGATTTGTTGGACCAGCAATCCGCTACCGATACCTGCCAGTAATCCCAGGAATCCGCCAAACAGGGCAATTAGTAGCGATTCAACAAGGAATTGATGCAGCACATGTCGGCGTGATGCACCCATGGCACGCCTGATTCCTATTTCACGTGTTCGCTCAGTCACGTTGGCCAGCATGATATTCATGATGCCAATTCCCCCCACGATCAGGGATATTCCTGCGATGACTACGATAATGACATTGAAAACACGTTTTGTCTGTTGGGCCTGCATGAGCTTTTCCAGTGGTACAAAGATGCCGAAGTCTTCAGCACCCAAGTGCAATTGCGACACGATATGGTTGATAAGCTTGGATTGTCCCACCAGTTCTGCATCGCTTTGCATGCGAAGGCTGATTGCATCCAATTCGCTGGCGTACTCATCTTTTCGAAAAAAGAATCGCAGGACACGGTGGGGTACGAAAATCTGGCGATTGCGGTTGGCAATACTGATGTCCGCGATCTTCGAATCAGTGAAAAGTTTACTCTGCATCACCCCAACCACCACGAAAGGCTGATCGCCAATGATGATGGCCTTGCCCACTGGTTCGACACCCAGGTTGAGTTCATCCGAGATTTCTGGCCCGATGGCACAAACACGTGCAAAACGCTGTTCGTCTATGGTGTCAATAAAGCGGCCTTGCACGGCGTGATAGTTGGCAACAGACTCGAATTCGCCGTGGACGCCAACAACATCGACATCACCAACAACGGTGCTGCCGTATCGGATCTCAGCTGTTAATACCTTCCATGCGGCGACAGCACCAACACCGTTGATATGTTGGCGCAGATACTGCATGTCATCCAGTGTGACGCCCCGTGGATTGATGCGACGCTGCCGTAATAGGCTTGCAGCTTGGAGATCAAGGTCGCGTACCTGGATATTGTTCATGCCAATCTGGCGCAACTGTTTAAGCTGGTGTTGTTTGCCGCCTTCAGTAATGGCGGTCATGGCGATCACGGCGGCGATGCCGAAGATAATCCCCAGCATCGTGAGCATGCTGCGCAGCTTATGGGCCAGGAGCCCTTCACGTAATGCCATCTTGATCAAATCATCATTGCGTAGGTTGCCTGTCATGTTGTGGCGTGTCTCAGGTTCTATGCCCGCGCCGTCGTGTAAGGGCGATTCGCGGGTAGTACGTTTGTCGCTAACCACCCGCCCATCAACCAAGGTGATAATACGCTCCGCATGTTCGGCCACCTTGTGGTCATGGGTGACAAGGATGACGGTTTTTCCTGAGGTGTTAAGCTTGTGCAAGCGTTCCATGATCTCATCGCTGGTGTGCGTGTCGAGATTTCCGGTTGGTTCATCGGCGAGGATGATTTGAGGCTGACCGACCATGGCACGGGCGATGGCAACACGTTGTTGTTGTCCGCCGGATAATTGTGATGGCCGGTGATCAATTCGGTTGCCAAGTCCCACCTGGTTGGCAAGTTCTTGAGCTTGTGATCGGCGCCAAGATTGCTTGGTGCCTGCGTAGGTCATTCCTAACGCGGTATTTTCAAGGACATCTAATTCACTGAGCAGGCAGAACTGTTGGAACACAAAGCCAATCTGGCGGTTTCGAAGCCGGCTGATCTCTTGATCATCAAGTTGTGAAATCTCCTGACCGCAAAGACGATATTCACCACTGCTGGGAGTGTCTAGGCATCCAATCAGATACATTAATGTGGATTTTCCACTACCTGATGGCCCCTTGATCGCCACAAACTCACCAGCATGGATGGTCAGGTTGATGTCTCGTAAGGCGTCAACCTGGTATTGTCCCATCTGAAAAATGCGACTGAGGTGCTTGATTTCAATGATGGGATGGGTCATGGCCTTGGTGTAGAAGTCGGATTCAAGCGAATTCGATTGGGACATCCTGATGATGGCAAGTGCAGGTTAACGACCTGCTGCTGGGCGCTGGATGAACACGGTGTCATCAGCCTCAAGCCCTGATTCTATGATGTAAAGGTCATCGCCAAAGAGCTGGCCTGTAATGTTTTTTTCAGTCGGCGAGTTATCTGACATGGTCAGCACACTTGCTGATCCATTGTTGAGTGTTACCGCTACACGCGGCAGGTAGTTCACGTCTTTGCGGTGGTCGATTGTGATTTCGATAATCACCGTCATCCCGGGCCGGATTTCTTGTGGAACCTGGTTAAGTGAAACACGTACTTCGAACTCGGTGACACCGGCAAAGATCGGATCCTCCCAGTTGCTGAGATGTGCATATTTATCCTTGCCCACGCCGGCAATGAGGGAAACATGGCCACCTAGTTCAAGATTGTCCAATGCCGGCACCAGTACACGCGCTGGCATTCCCTGGTGTACATGGCGGACATTTGCTTCGTTCACCGTCCCTCGAATTTCTAGATCCGAGGGGGGGTTGACGCGGATGACCACTGTTTCTGCAGCCACCTGATCGCCAACGAATAACTTGCGACTCCACCGCTTGCCTAACTCAACGGTGCCCGCTGACGGGCTTAATCCAACGTTGGGTGGATTGCCGAGAAGCTGCTCCAATTGGTTTTCTAGCTTGACCAGTTCCATTTTAATTTCTTCGCGCCGGAGGCTCTCGTTATTGCTGAGAAGTTCAAGCTCACGATTTAGAAAATTGATATTTAATTCGATGACCGATGGGAAATCTTTGGACGTTTCGCCAATCTGGTAAGCCAACTGATCGACCTGGGATTGGAGGACCACAATTTCCTGTTCGGCGATTGCAAGACGGCGACGACGCGCTTCGTCCGCTTGTTTTGCCGTGGCGTCTGCTTGTTCAGTTCGAAGGCGTGCTTCAGTAAGGACTTCTTGTGGTGTGGGTCGGGCGGCTATGCGAATCTTCTGGTCGAGGATCTCCAGTTCCTTTCGGGCCTGGAAAACGTCACCTTCAAGTTCCTCCATGTGTGCCCGGCTGACGGCGCCTGTTTTGAATGCATTTTGGCCATCGGTATATTTGTGTTCGACTTCCTGCAGGGTTAAGTGCATTATTTTTCGATCAAGTCTCAGCTTGGCCAATTCAACGCCGCGCTTCTCTATCTCAAGTTCGATATAAAGCTCCTTCTCTGCTGCTTCTCGTTTCTCAAGCTCGTTGAGCGACTTGTCTCTGGGGATACGGGCAGCATCACGCTGGACCGTGGCCTCAAGCAGTCGTGACTCCAGTGGTGACAACTCATTGCGGAGTTGTCGGACAGTGTTCCGTTCCTTTGCGAGTTCTGTTTCTGCTTGGTTTCTGTCTAATACCTGTTCGGGCTTGGTTTCGTCCACATCAGCTTCTGCACGAATTGATAATTCGTCGATCTGCATCTGTTTTTGCAGGATTGCATCCCGTTGTTCTTGAACCCGATCAAGATGCTCAAGATACTCGTCCAGGGCCTTTTGGTAAGTCGTCTGCACTTGTTCATATTGCAGTCGGACCTTGTTGGTTTGTTGTTCAAGCGGTAAGAGCTGTTCGTGAATTTCAAGTAGTCGTCGTCCTGTCTTGGGCGTTTCAGAAAGGATGCGATATCGAATACGCTCGAACTCGGCACGGTGTTTTGCCACGCGAATCTTTTGATCCTCTTCATTCCGCGCATGGCCATGACGCAAGCGTGCCAGGGATAGTTCCTGTTGTGCATTAAAAAGATTCGTGCGGTCTTCCGTGACTTGAAGCATGGCCTCGTCCTCGTTAATCACGAAGAGACGTTCATCAACCTCAACCCACTTACCGTCTTCAACGAGCCATTCGATCCGCCCGTCAATTGGTGTTTTTACGAATATTGGATCCCGTGTGGCGATCTGTCCAGTTTCGCGCAGGGTGTGGGTCACGTGACCGTGTTGAACCGCAACGACCTCAAGATGGACGTTGATATCTCGTGTGGGCCATAGTGCGAATATGACAACAGCCAATACGATGATCATGCTTGATGTGGCAAGGATTCTGGTCATGGAAACGCAATAAATCCTTTGGTTCCTGGAATAAATTCATCAGCTAACTCTTTTGGAGGAGTGAATCGTACCGTGATTGAAAAGACGCGTTGTAGATTCAGCATTTGTGGCTCGTGGTCGGTATGGCTCTTTTCTTTTGGGATAAAAAAGGATCGTCCAAGTTCATCAATCCTCCCAGTTACCGTAACGCCTGGATACTGTCGAAATCCGACAACTGCTGGAGCGCCTAGGCTCAACTGGCTGTAATATTCCTGCGGTATTTCCGCCTTCATTCCCAGTTCGCTCATGTCCAGGATTTGGGCTAAAGGTAGGCCGCGCCAAACGGAGATGCCTTTTGATATTTTGGTTCGAGATCGAGCATGGTCATTCCAACTTGACAGATAGAACAGTCGTCCGGCTACGGGCGCGCGGATATCCTTTGCCGCATCAAATTCGCGTTCCCAGTCAGTTCCTTCCAGGGTCCGCCGCAGATTGACATCAGCAGCGAGTCGTGCGACTTGTTCCTCCTTGCGAATGATTTGAAGGGCCTGGTCACGCAACGACAATGCTTCGACTGCGTCCATCCATTCACGTCGAGCATTATTTAGTTCAGGCCAGTCAAGTTCCCGCAATGCTCCAACGTGGTCGAGGTGTGTTTTGAGTTCGGTATATTCAGCTATCTGTTGATTGGCCCTTGCGGCTTTTAGATCCCGCGAAGGTGTTGATGGGATGGATGAAAGCCTTTCCAATCGATCATGGTGCAATGCGGCTTCAAGGCTTGTTTGCTTGAAAGCCAGTCGGCTTCGTTCGAGTTCAACTGGGTTCTGCGCCATCAGTTGGTGCAGGTGAATTCTTCGGCGACGTTCTTCAAAAATATTTCTTTCATGTTTAATCTTTGCCTCAATCGTCTTGACACGGCGGGTTTCCATGGCAAGTAGGTAATTCTGGCGAGCTTTGATCTTTTCTTCGGCCAGTTCGTTGCGTTTGGCATCGAGACTTGGATTGGTGATCGAAATAATTAACTGGTCCTTTTCGACATGGCTGCCATCTTCAGCCAAGTAATCGATGATGCCCCAGTGATCGGATAAACCTACATTAACGCGTTTGCCGGCAACCACTTCGCCGGTGAAGTGATGGGTGGCGGCATGCGTTTTGTCCTCCTTGTTAATCATGGCCATCACGGTGGCGTCGGCGGGCAAGCCATCGGTGACGACGAAAGACTGTCCAACTCGTATCCCTTCGATCTGCTGCTTATTTCCGGTTGGAGAGAGTTGTACAAAGTAATGCCGATTCTTTTGGGATACGAGATGTGCGGGCAGGACACGCATCTGGGGTCCCGATGTGATTCGGGCGGTACAGCGAACTGTTTGCCCAAGTCTTAAACGGCCAACCTGGTCGGGGCTCGGGGTGATCAGTACATGTCGTGCGATCAGATCCTTGCCCGTCTTTTCTTCACCCCGATACCACACACCGGCATCTCGGTTTATTTTTACTGGACTGGTTCCAATGGTGGTGATGTGACCGTCAACATGCGATGCTTCTGCGGTTTCCATGAATATCTTTGAGGTGGCTAGGCGTCCCCGAATCTTTGCGGTACGCATTAATTGGGGGTCAAGTGATACGTGAGATTCATGATCGGTATTTCCTGCTTCATATTCTGCCAGCATTGCCGGAAATTCCTCATCGATTTCTGCTTGGTTTTCCAATGTCTCCGTTGATTCATGAACCTTAAGTAGTGATACGTCATCCTGCCGCACCAGCCCCTGTACTTTGAACTTGGCCTGTGGTGAAAAATAAGCGATCGGCCAGCTTTGCCAGCGAACATGATGTCCCAGCGTTAGCCAGGGTTGAGGCCGGCCAACACCGTTGTCAGGTGCCCGCAGGGCCTTGTCATATTCATCGCTGCAGCGAAGGGTAATCTCGCCGGAATGCACTTCAATGGTTACCTCCACAACTTGTCGGCCTTCAAGGTGATGGGCTGCGAATAAGGCGCGTTGGCGGTGGTGGATGACGGGGCCGTGCCAGTCGACTGCATCACCAACTCCAATCCGCAATTGATAGGTTCCATTGGGAATGGCGCAATGCCATGTTGCCGGCCTGCGTACGACCACAACGCCTGCTTCAAGGAGATTGCCCTGATTACGCAAGTGCGTTGCATCACGCACATCACGATCCCACCCATATCCACGTTGTGGATCAAAAACCGCCCCGTCATCGAGCACGAAGCCATCGGGGATGTCGCTTCCCGTGGGACCAAAGCATATTTGGCGTATGGACTCCAGTGATTCGTTGTCATTCACTTCAATGAAAGTGATTGGTGTGTGATCGTAGGCATCCCGTAATTGTTTATGAGCGTCTTTGCGCGCTCGATCTACGGTAGCTTTGTTGTTTTTACGTGCACTTTCAATTTGTCGCTCAAAGGCTTCAATCCGTTGGATGAGTCCCTGGTGTCCAGATATGATTTTGCCATCAGGGCGATCGTTATTGCCTAGTTGTATGAGTAATTCATGTTCTTTTACCTCTAGTTCCGCTATTGTCATATCGTCGGTATAAGTTTTTTGATGCAACCAGGTGAGTCGACTTATAGCCGCTTCATTGTCAGCCTTCTGTAGTTGAAGTCGAGCCGTCATGACTTCGTCATAGCCAATCTCACCCAGGGACAAGAGGTTTTCTTTTTTGCCGAGTTCACGCCGTTCCACGGCAATGCGCTGTGTGTCTAGATCGTGTTGGGATGCAAGTAATGCAATCTGCTCAATATCGGTATGGCGAAGTCGGCTCAGCATGACTTGGATCACGGCAAGGCGGGACTCCAATGATCTCTTCATGTCGGTCAGAGATTGCATTTCATTGGTCAATTGGATTTCATCGAGTTCCTGTTGGGCCAGTGCTTTTCGAAGCGATAGTTTCTTATCAATAAGCCGTTCTTGTTGTATGGAGGAGTCATAGATAATGAGCGGATCACCTTTCATGACGGATTGCCCGTCGGCGCATTTCCACTTTACGACCAGGGGTTCACAGATGGGGGTAATGCCATTGACATCTGATATGGGGATATGCACCACGCCTGAAAAGGCGAACGATATGTTTCGTGATGGTTGCGGTGGTTGGGCCGCTCCGTTGGCATGGGGGATCGCCATCCCTAGGATGCTGGCCATGATAATCCATGAAAAAACGGTCATTCTTTTACTTCGATCCAAGCCATTACACCTGGTGTGGCTTTTGTCATCTGATCATCTTGCAGCATAAGTTCCACCGTTGCCGTGAATACCATGGTTTGGCTTCCAACTGACCTGCGGGCGTGTAATTCTTCTTCTGCTAGTTTGCTTCGATGGAAATGGTGTGTGACCGCCATGATCATACCATCAATGGGTTTGGGGCCGAGCACCGACAGGTGTACTGGAAGATGATCACCAACCTTGATTCGCCCATGATAACGAGCGGGTACTTCGACTCGAACTTCGCGTCGGTTATCAATCGGCATATGAAATGGCCGGGTCGTATAGATGCGATGACCGGTTTCAAGGGGTCGGGTTTTCCGGCGGTTCCAGTGCCGATAGTCGCTGTTGTGGTAAACATGTCCGCTGATCGGTGCCAGGACGGTCTCCTGTTCAAGCCGATCAATTTTATGACGGGCTGATTTCATCATCACCCGATAGTCGTTAGCGGCACGAGCTAATTCAATCTGATACGCTTCACGAGCCAAACTGTATTGTGATCGTAGTACGGAGGCTTCATGTTCGGCATCAAACATTTCCGCATCATCGTTCCACACTTCAATCCAGTTTCTGTGGCGCGCCGCTGCCACGGCGGTGATCTCGGATCGGGCATGCACCAATTGGGCGATTTCACTGGCGAGTTTGGTATCTCGGCGGCCATGTTCTGAAACAGTTTGGCGCATGAAGATATCATCAAGATCTGCTAAACGCTTTTCAGCAGCATTCACTTCAATTGAAGATAGCTGCCGCTCCACATCGCCGACCACCTCTTCCTCTTCATAAATGACGTAACGTGATATCTTTCGTTGAAACTGGACCCGTTCAAGGTGTAGTACCGCCTTACGCCATTCAATATAGGCTTCAATAAGTTCAGCTTCTGCCTCAATCTGTGCGATGGCCAACTGGGCAGCGGCCTCCTGGCGTAGTTGTTCCGCTTCTTGGCGCAGGTCAACCGACGGGTCATTGTGGAGACGGATCAATTTGGCAACGACATCTCCCTTTTCGACGTAATGACCGTTATCCACCATCTGCGCAATTTCCACTCGCCAAGGAACCCGCAGGTCCACACGATTCGTGGCGATGACAAATCCGGACAGACGCACGGGGTCTTTCCCCTCGATTTCAGCGGCCATTGCGAGAATTGTTTCACCTGCGACAAGGCCTTCGGATACGACAAATTGATGGCCAATAAGATGCCCGGTGACGGGGCGTTTGCTGCCATCGGCCATGACAACCCATGGGGCATGTGGATTTCGGACAGTCCAGGAGGGTATTGCGACCGAACCACGGTGTACAGGTACATGTAGCGTGCAATCCACTTGCATACCCTCACTGAGTCCGGGAATTGGCTTGGTCAGCCAGACTGAGCAACGGTATGCCCGGCCACCGGGGATCTTGTACGGAACTGTTGAGATCGACCGAACCAGCCCCTCTAGTTTTTTGATCCCAAGCTGCGGGACATTGACGGACACACGTCCGGCGTCTGGGTCCTGTTCGGAGGCCACAGTTACCATGTTTCGCCAACGGACGGGTAGATCAAAAGTAAAGCCCATATCCTTATCCTGGAGGACAAACATGATGGATGTCTGGCGATAACGATCTCCGACATTGATTCCTGAATCTTGATACCTCAAGACACCCGCTTGGCGAGCTCGGATCACGTTGTCACCGACTACATTGATGTCATGATCACGTGATGCATACAGCCGTCGAAGCGACTCACTTGAAAGTTGTTCAGTGACCTGTTGTGTTTTCCGCAGGGCCGTAATTGATTTGAAGATGCCTCCAATATTGTTGTTGCCGAGATCGAGTGCAAGTGTATCACGATCGTACTCCAACAGTTGCCGCATGGTTGAACCGGTGATGTTCTTGAGATATTCAAGGCGTATCGCCGGTACGCGAGCTGTCTGCTGCGCCACTGCATAATCCTGCCACGCCTTTTCAATTTCCCTTGGGCTAATAGCAGCATCCAATTGCAGATTCTCCAAGCGAACCAACCGTCGCTTTGCATCTTCGATCATTTTTTTGGCCAGGTCCAATTCCCCTTTGGCAATGGCTATTTCATCATGGTCTTTTTCTTGTGAAGCAGCTATTCGGGCGTCGATGATTTCCAGTTGTTGTTGTACATTGGATTTTTCTTCGCTGAGTTCATAGATCTGGTCGGCTGTCTGCATCTGTTCCAAAAGGAGTTCATGTTCCTGTTCTTGGATCGCTAGCTCGTATGTTGTAAGCCGAAGTTTGGCCAAGCCAACATTAAGCGTCATCAGGTGGTCGCCTGGTTCCACGGTACTGCCTTCGGGAACCAATTCGTCAATGGGGATTTTGTAGACTGGGGTCTGATAGCCTTGGGGTTTTTGGTTGACCACAAGGCCGTTGAGGTGCAGTGGCATGTAGGGTTCGGGCAGGGATACGACTTCGTGTAGTACGACCGCGGCTCTGTGAGTGTTGCCCCAATCGTCGCAACTTGAAATTAAAGCGATTCCGGCCAGTAGTAGAGTGTGACTGATGTGGCGGGCAGTAGTTTGGATCGACCTTGTTTCCATCACAAATTTTTTTTAATGACGTTCTCGTGGTTGGACATCAGGGCTGACTACAATAGGTGTTATATTGGGGATCGACCGGTACTGGCGCCGGGTCGGCAAACGCCTCGATTCTGACCACGTAGAGGTCGTCGGTGCCGGGCGTCAGAACGGCACCACAGCGATGACAGAGAACCGGAGCATCGTCCTGGCCTGATGATATCACGCTCACCCAGTCTCCTGGTCGCCTTTGTCATTCAATTTTAGCAGCCGTCCGTCGGGGGCACGAATATAGGCTGACCCTCCCCACGGATAGTGTCCCACCTTCAGATCCATCCCCTTTTTCTTTTCGCTATTCAAAGGCAAACTGATTATCTCCAATCTTGAACAGATCACCGGTGCCGCCCGGCAGCTTCACCTGTAACGTATGCTCGGCAAGCTCCATACGGTCGACATCGCCGGTTTCACGATTAAGACGGTATAGGTGATCGACAGAATCATCGAACGTCAGGGTATAGGAGAGCGCCATGGCCTCAGCGCTCTCCCCCTTGTCGCGCTTTACATTGACGAGCATAAAGTATTTGCCGGCGGACGAATCCTTGAAAAAGCCGATGACGCCGTTATTGGTAATACCATCTTCTTTGACTTGAATATCGTTAATCCCCCACCGTGCGCCGGCCGCTGAGTCAAAAGCAGCGATACCGGTGGGAATGGGGTTGGCCTTGCCACCACCGGCGCCGGGGATATATCGTACATCGGCGCTTGTTAACAATCGCAACGTCTTGCCCAGATGGGATACTTCTGCGCTGACATCGGCGACATGGGGATACAGTTCACCGCGACTGCCGTCGGTGTTCATAATCCCCGTAAAGGCGGGCGTTTGATAGAGAAAATACTGAATACCGGTGAACCCGTAAGCCAGTGGAACGAAAACCTCCATTCGAAAATCAGATTCACTGGGGAGATAGCGAGCACTGGGAATGGCAAATGCCTGTACAAACACCCAGTAAGGAATGTTCGCCTCTTGTGCCGCATCGCGGGCGGTTTCCAGGGTATAGAAATAGGTTTCCCGGATCAGCCTCTCCACGTCGCCATAAAACGGATACTCTTCCTCATCACAAAAAGGATACGGATCAATACTCAATACATCCGTTCCGGTTCTTCTGATTACATCCCTCAAAAAGATTTCGTAGTTATAGGGATTTGGCGCTACCGAAACCTTATGGGCCGATTTACCCCGAACCCAATAGTTGGCCCCGGGCTCAAAGGGATGCACATTGACGTACACCAGGAGATCGGGAAACGTCTGCTGGGCCCAGCCGACGGACTTGCGCGCGTAGTCCAGGTAGGCCCCCTTGACTTCGTCCCAGACCACAAAGGCTTTACTGCCCGAATAGGTGGCCATGTACTGCTTCGCGCGGTTTCTTTCCATTGCCACCAGTTCCGCGAAGCCCTCACCGGCCGGATCTCTTCGGTTTTCCGCGTGATAGATCCAGGGAAGCCCCGCCCGACTGGCATCGCGCAGCACACCCTCGGCGGTCTCCCACAACAATACGGTGTTGAGCCCCGCCCCTCGATAGGTATTCACATCAAACGTTTTGTTTGTCACGACGGTGCTGGTAATCGTAAAGGGCTCACGGCGAATCCAGCGGAGACCAAAATCTGCCGGACGGGCCTCGGTTACCACTGGGGTCGGCTCGGATTGCGCATCGATCCCATGGGTTTCAAGTCCGATGCTCATTATGGTTGTCACAAATAGGATCGTGGTTGATCTCATGGCTTTGAATCCCTTTTCTTCTTGTCGACGTTGAACTGCTGACCAAGAGCCCCTAACTGACATTTCCCATTTGAACCCGCCCCGGCTACACCGCAGGGTCTCACGGTCACCAGTATATCGCCCCCCCAAGAATCCAAGCCTCTCTGCGCCTGCAACCACCTGAATGCCACCCCCTCGGTAGTCAGGACGACGCTCAGCGTGACCATCCGGCCGGTTTGAGGACTGGCGGTCCACAATCAACGCTGCGATCGTCATATTTTCCAGTTGCCCCGGCTGGTCATATCGGTGCAGCCCTCGGGCAGATCGCGGCGAACTGGCGGATGCGACGCAGAATGGCCCGATACAGCCCCCGCGGGATTGCCACCTCCGCCAGTTGGAACGTCACGTATCGGGCGTGACGCACCACCTTCGCCCCGATCTTGATCAGCTTCTCCCACAGCGTCGTGAGCGTCCAGTGCTTCACGCGCCAGCCGCCGCAGGAAGTTACCCAGGTTGTACGCCAGCACGTGCAGTTGTAGACGTACCTGATTGGCTTCGAAGCTGTGGCACGACAGGCGTGTCCATCGCGCCGCGTGCTTGCCCTCTTTGATCCACTGTTCGGCCGTGCCACGCCGGTTGTAGAAGTCCACCACCGGCTTCGCCCCACCGCCGAGATTGGTCACAATGAACCCCACGCGCGGGAACAGTTCGCCCTGATGCCACTCGACCTTCGCCACCACGCGGCGCGGGCGGTCCCACGAGTGAGTCTGGTACACGAAGCTGTGATAGAACCGCTGCGGCTTGTTCGGCGGTCGGCCGACAGGTCGCGTCAGCAAGTGCGCGATGTGGCGTTCAAGCACGGCGTTGGCCTTGAGCCGAATGGCGTAGCGGTAGTCCGTACAGGTCGGGGATGGCGAACGCCGCGTCCACCCACCACGTGACGCATCACAGGATGAACGCTTAATCGCTTCGCGTCGTTGACATCTTCGTACCCGGCCAGATGGCTGTAGATCGATTGGCGCAGCAGCGCCGTCATGCTGTGCTGAATGTTGCCGCCGGTGCGGAGGTCGAACAGTTGCGAGGTTCCCGATGTGGTCAGCCCCGCCGCTTCGTCGAGGTCGCGGTAGGGGAACAGGCCCGCGTCCGAACTGACCCGCGCCCCGTGAAACGCAAGCATGATGGTGCGGTCAAAACCAACCCGCAAGGCGTCCTTGCCTGCTTCACTCATAGGGTGCTGTCCTTATCCATGGGATGCTGGTGACAATGTGCGGTATTCTACAGGGCGAACGTGTCGGGCGCTACCAAGAAACTCACGACCATATGGGAAATCGGGGGATATTATGTTATGCAGTGGGAGGATCTGCACCTGTCCCTGCTGTTGTGTCATCCGGTCAATATCTAGTCGTTGTGGGTATTTCCTAGGGCCAGTAGATTAAAAGTAGAACGGATCAAAGATGAAGGTTATTGCGGATCTATGTGTCGTGCCGATGGGCGTCGGCGTATCTGTCTCAAAATATGTTGTTGAGTGCGAGCGTATTCTGGCTAAGGCAGGGTTGGAAACGCAGTTGCACGCCTATGGGACCAATATTGAAGGGGACTGGGACGAAGTTATGCAGGCCATTAAGCGATGTCATGAGGTATTACACGAAATGGGTGTGCCACGGATTAACACCTCGCTCAAGGTGGGAACGAGGGTTGATCGCATGCAATCGATGGCACAGAAGGTGGACTCAGTGGAGCAAAAGATGGTGGACGTGTCCGACTAGGTGACTTGACACGAAATGTATTCAAGCCAACGTCATCGCCCATAGCGAGGAAAGCTCCGCTGTTGTCTAAAATAAGCGTCCTGATTGATTGCCATGAGTCTTATTGCCACCTATTATTTTTTGGCTTTACTTGATGGGTTGAGGTGAAAAATGATAGCGGGCGAGAACAGTCTGAATGCCCACGTGCTGGTTTTAAATAAACTGTGGATGGCTGTTCGGGTGACCAGTGCGCGTCGGGCATTTTCCTTGCTGGTACGTGACTTGGCCGAAGTGATCCATGTTGATGATGGGGCGTATAGTGGTCACAGTTTTAATTCTTGGTCTGAATTGAGCGAAGCTCGCGACGAATTTTGTATAAATGAGTATGAATGGGTTCGGACCGTACGGCTTCAATTGGCGGTGCCCAAGGTCATTCGGCTACTTGGTTATGATCGGTTGCCACAGCATCAGGTGAAGCTGAGCCGTCGTAACATCTTTGCCCGTGACAGCAATCGATGTCAGTATTGCGCTAGGCACTTTCCCATATCAGAGTTGAGCCTGGATCACATCATGCCGCGTAGTCAAGGTGGGGTGAGTTCTTGGGATAACCTGGTTTGCTGCTGTGTCAGGTGCAATGCACGCAAGGGTGGACGCACACCAGCCCAAGCCGGATTGAAATTATGGCGCAAGCCCGTACGTCCCCGGCGGAACCCGATGATCAGCACGCGGCTTGGGTCGGGCAAATATGCCAGTTGGCGAGCCTTTCTCGATCACGCCTACTGGTCAGTTGAACTTAAATAATGGGATGGGTTATTGTGTCTGGAATGTCCTGTAAAGTTGCAGTCGTCTTTGCAGGTGTTCCATGATTTTGGGGTCAGGATCAGACTCGATATACGTGATGGCTTTCTGGATTGTTTCTACTGCATCCTCAAATTGCCTTAATCTCAAGTAGACGATGCTGAGGGTATCGAGAAAATAAGGGTTTTGATAATTAGTCTGTTGGCATGCAGATTGTGCCAGAGAAAGTGCCTGGGGTAGGTCTCGCTTCGATTCATCAGGGTGGCTTGACAAAATGAACGCCACCTTGCTAGTAGATGGCAGGGGATTGGATGCGGTAGCCATCGCAATCTGGTAATGGTGTAGTGCCTCGTCATGCCTCTCGCCAGCTAATAGGAACTCGCCGAGGTTGTAATGAGCTGGCGCATAGTTGGCTTTTAACTCGATTGAACTGCGATACCAGTTGGCCGCCTGCTCATGCTGGTCAAAATTGGCAAGTAGCAGTGCATGTTCATAATGGGCCGTTGCTGTTTGGGGGACCAGGCTTGCTGCCAAATCCAGGTGATGATGCTGGCGTTCTAAATGACCTTGCCTGCGATAGATTTTGGAGAGTTCCACATGGACCCTTGGTCTTGTGGGTGCGATCCGTGTGAGTTTCACAAAAGTCTTTTCAGCTGACTTGAGGTCATGGTTCATTTTATGGATGATCCCCATACCGAACAGTGTCTCGGGATCATTGGGATTGATCTTTAATAGGCGTTGGAACAGTGTTGCCGCTTCATCTGATCGCCCCTCCTTGATGTGAGAAAAACCCTGTACGCGTATAGGGGCCAGCAGGGCAACAAGGTCCTCATTCAATGGATCTAGTTGTGCCACCTTGCCTAATTCAGCAATATATTCATCTTGGCGACCTTTATTTAGATATTCCGTGGCACGGTAAAAACTTGTTGTTGCCGAAAAACGCTTTTCTGCAAGGGATTTGATCTGGCTGATGGAAGGTGGATTCAAAGGCTGCATGCTGGCCGAGGTGGCTGGTGTTTCCACCAGGTAAGAAAGGTCCAGATGCCGGTGCTTTCTGATTTGATTGAGTAGTGCTGTTTCACCGGCAAGACTGGCACGCGGGGCGGAAAACTCCAGCAAGGAATTGTCGTCAGTGTGCAATGGTGCGTTGCCGGCAAATTGTCGGGCCATTGCTGGACCCATCACATTTTTGGCCAGCAGGTCAGGTAAACTTCTGATACCTGCCCGTTTAAGATCATGGGCGATGTGTTCGTTGTTCATGCGTTTCATCAAGGCCCTGTAATCCAACTGTGGTAAGTGTTCGCCCTTGAACCCCACAATCAGGTAATCGCTGCGGAGAGTGTTCCAGAATGTGACATGTGGGAATACCGACTGGAAGGTGCGTATAACGCTCCTGTAGGCCGGGGCATCGATGTTGTAAATAGCTAACCAAATGCAGACGACCCCATTGTCATTAAGGCGATCATGGCAAGTCTGGAAAAACTCTCTGGTGAAAAGAGATGCAATTCCCGCGATCCAGGGATTGGATGGTTCGGAGATGATGACGTCATATTTCTTTTCCGTGAGTGCCATATGATTGCGGCCATCTGCAACCATTAATCTGGTTCGTTCATCCGCAAGTATGTTGTGGTTGTATTCATCAAAGAAGTGACTGGCCTCAACAACCGCTTGAGAGATTTCCACACAGTCGAGGGTCTCAAGTGGATGTTGGCCAGCTGATCCGAGCGTGATGCCACTGGCCAGGCCAATCACCAGCGCGTCTTTGGGGTCTGGGTGTAGCAGCATGGGAATCTGCGCGGCAAGAATTTGATTGGTGAGATCCCCCTGCGCTGACGCATCAGGTTTTCCATTGACCAGTAGGACCGTGTCTTTGCTGTCGTGGTATTTCTTGACCGTAACCGTGGTATTGATGCCCTCCTTGTGATAAAGCACCTCGTCAACGGTCATCAATTCCTCCAGCTTTGCGCGAGACTGTGCTTCTTCGGGAGACAGCCGGCGAGCACTGATGAAGGGGCCCATCGTAAGATGTACTAGATTCCAATTCGGCATCATGATTATGATTGAGACAATACTAATGGCCATGACCGATGACAGGGCGGCCCTCGTGCCCGTTTTCAGTGTTAAAGCCACGTAGATAAAGCCACATCCGACCATGACATTGGCCGTGACAGCCAGCAGGATGGTGTCCTGTAGGCCCAAGCTTGGGATCAATACGAAACCGGCGAGGAATGTTCCCAGTATTGAGCCAAGCGTGTTACAACCATAGAGGCTGCCGATGGATCGCCCCACGGTGCTCGATGATTGGATCATGATCCGGCTGGCCAGGGGAAATGCGGCACCCATCAGGATCGTGGGAACCAGCATGATGCCAATGACCAATCCGAACTGCGACCACTGGCGAAGCCAGAATGAATCGCCGATCCGTGACAGCATGTGGGTGACCCAAAACGGCAATTCACCAAAGACCGGTACCACGGCCAGCGCTGACAGTCCGATGCCCACTTCGATGATTGCCAACATGAACATTGGGTCTTTAAGCCGATCTACAAATCGCGCAAAGATCATGCTTCCCAGTGCCAGGCCAAGAATAAAGGCGGTGAGCATCATGCTGAATGCGTATACCGATGATCCAATCATCATGGACAGGATGCGTGACCATGCGACTTCATATGCCAGCGCGGCAAACCCGGATATGCCATAGCCAATCAGCAGTACGGTCAACGCGTGTCGGCCGTACCGTGACGTGAAGTCTGGTGGGTCAACTTGTGTTGTTGACGCAGGTGTTTGCGTGGCGTGTGTCTTTTTCGCCCAGCTCAAGGTCTGCCGGTGCAGCCAATAGCCAATAATGCCTACTAATGCATTGAGGGTGCAGGCCAAGTAAATCGTTTTCGTGACGCCAAGGGCTGGTATGAGTACAAATCCGGTCATGGCCACGCCGAGTACCGCGCCAAAGGTGTTGATGGCGTACAAGGTGCCCACGGACAGGCCGACGCGATCGGAGGATTGCACGAAGAAGCGGCTGAGGACTGGCAGTGTTGCGCCCATGAAGGTTGCGGGGATTAAAAGCAACACGCCGCAGATTGCAAAGCGGATGAGGCTTAGGACATAGAAGGTGGTCTGCGTCTGTTGGTAGCTTTGATAGACGATGCGATAAAGCGGTTCGGCAATGTCGATCAGTAACGGCAAAATCAGGCAGTAAACCGCGATGGTGCATTCAAGAATTGCAAAGACGCGTAGGGGATCATTGCGTCGGTCGATAATGCGTCCACCCAAATAGCTTCCCAGTGCCAGGCCACCCATGAATGCACACAGGACGGTCGTGATGGTAAAGGTGGTGTTGCCCATCACCAGGCGAAGGAGTCTTGACCAGGCAATCTCGTGGACCAGCCCTGCAGCACCCGATGCAAAAAAGGCGCAGAGTACCGCTAGACCAAAACGACGAGAGAGCGATGCTTTATTAGTCGACATCTGCATGAGTAATTTATACACAGTCAGTTGACGGCAATTGATTTGGACTCATTTTGATATGTCCTGGCCGTAGTTCACGCAGCAAGCCCTTCATCTTCTTACTTTGGTGCCAGCTACTGGATTGGTCTGATTGTTGATCTGTGTTGCATCATGTCAACTCAAGGGTGTGTTTTGGGACCGCTATGTGGCGACCACATTAAATAGGTGGTATTTGCTACAATTCGTGGCTAGTGAACGATCCCGCCTAGAACCATGATGGAGCAATTTAATGCGAGTAAATGCGATTAAGCTGAAAGATACCCGTTTCGAGGGTTTTGAAACCCATGTGGACGGCCGCTGGAACTACGATGACTTTTTTAAAGAGGAAAATAGCCAGTGGGTAAATGACTGGATCTCTTTCGATTGTGTGTTGGCTGATGAGCAACGCAATACGATCTGGTGCGGGTTGACACAGTTCGGGGGCGAGATCTTTTATGCCTACGATGTTAAGTCTGGGCAGTTCAGGAATATGCATTACCGTGATGTGGGTGATCGTTACGATGCAAAGTTTCATCGTTCATTGCTCTTCGACAGTGAGGGTATTATTTGGGCGGCTACGGCACTCCTGCATGATGTGGATCAATACTTGGATGCTCCTGGAGGCGCAATCGTTCGTTTTGATCCAGACTCTGAAAAGATTGAAATTGTCGCTCGACCGATACCCCATGTTTATATCCAGGGCATCGTCATGGACCGCCAAAGGCGTATTATCTATGGCCAAACATTTACGCCCGAAAAGTTGTTTCGCTATGACATTGACAGTGGGGAGGTGACCGATCTGGGACTCATTGGCAGTGGTTTTGGGATGGCGCAGACGGAGAATATTGATATCGATCAGGACGGCACGGTGTGGGGCACCTGGGGTGTAACCCGCGCTTGGTCTAACGACCCGGGGCCAGAAGCTATGCGCTTATGGCGGTATCATCCTGACCATGGCCGAATCGAGTTTTTTAAACACGGGTTGCCCAAACTGCATGCTCGTAATGGGACTGATATGGGCCAGGGGGTTCATTGTGGACCTGATGGCGCAATGTATATGGGGACGGGTGAGGGCTTGCTTTGCCGCGTCGATCCAAAGACTGCCGAAGTGGAGCCCATCGGCAAGCCCGGTCCCGCCAGGCGTCTTGCCGCGATGACCAATGGACCCGATGGGAAAATATATGGCACGGCAGGTAACGATGGGTCGTGTATCGTATTTAGCTACGATCCCAAGACCCGCCAAGTTGATCAAGTGGGTCCCATCTACGACGGTCAGATCAATGAACGAGCTTGGCATATCCACAATGTCACGATGACCGGTGATGGTACGATTTATGCAGGGGAAAACGATGTTCCCTATCGTAGCGGGTACCTCTGGCAGATTTCAGACGTGATTTGATCTTTGAGCAATAGTATGTCGGGCAGCCTTTACGTTTCATTCAACATTGACTGTGAGGTCTCCCAGCCAGCGGTGCAAGATTTACCACTGGGTGAGCGGGCTGTTCGAGCATTTGGCGATCTATTGGATGAAAACGGCCACCGAGCCACGTTTCACGTGTTACCTTCCGATGTGGAGGCGCACGCCAATGTATATCGTGAGTTAAAAGATCGTGGTCACGAGATCGGATTGCATGTGCATCCGGCGACGGAGGGTTACGAGGAATTTTTGGGTGTCTATGGGGCTGAGCAGCAGGCGACAATTGTAGGTGATGCGGGTGATCGGTTTTCATTTGCACTTGGATTTGCACCAGAGTCGATTTGCATTGGTTATGCATCAACGAATGATTTCACCTACGGCGTATTGTACGACCTGGGTTATCGTCATGGCACGTGCAGCATTCCTTCGCGTGTGCTGCCTGAATGTGCTTCAGTTCATGCGGGTGCGCCGCTGGACCTGCATTATGCCAATCGTCATAATCGCCTATTGCTTGGTGATCTGGATTTCGTGGAGATTCCTATTACGGTTGATCCCGATTCCCGCATGTGGAGTGGCAAACATCCACAGGATCTACGCGTTGAACTCGTTGATGCCAAGAACCATTGGTATACGATCCACAAGTCGGTTAAACGCCAAGTGGAGGACGGGGTGCCGGTAAAGTTTTTAAGGGCAATCACCCATAATACGTTTGACTACAGCGATCGTAATGACTTTCGAAGGCAAACCCTGGTTGGCATGATGAAACACATTCAAGCGATCGCTGAAGATCTCCAACTTCAAATCGTCCCTGCCACGGGCGCGCAAATTGCGGCGGCATATCGCCAAGCCGTTCCACTCGACAACACCACCTCTAAACTACAACTTGATCGGCGAGGCTATGGCTAATAGATTCGGCCTTGCAGGAAGCGGTGTGCTTCCTCCACGCACCTCACCTGCTGAAGGCTCCATGGACATGGGCAAAGTTTTTTATACCTGGAATAGATGAATGAACGATGACGCCGAAAAGAATGCTGTTGATGTATTAGTCTACGGGGGAACGGCGGCGGGCATCTCGGCGGCCTTGGCTGCGGCACGCGCGGGTCGGCGGACTGTTTTGGTTGAACGCGGCAACCACCTAGGTGGCATGGTTGCCTCCGGATTGGGCCTGATCGATGTGTTGCGGCCGCACGCTATCAGCGGTATCGCGCTGGAGTTCAAGAATAAGGTCATCGACCATTACACGCAGACCTACGGCAAGGGCTCCGATCAACTTCGGCTGTGCTATGGCGGGGTTTGGCCAGAGCCCCATGTTGCTGAAATGTTGTTTGACCAGATGTGTGACGCCCAGCCGAATTTGTTGGTGTTGCGTCGCTGCGAGTTGCAACGCGTAGTTAAGCGGGACAACACGGTCATCGGATCGCAATATCTTGCTCGCGATACGAATGAAACCAGACAGATCACGCACCGCGTTGCCATCGACGGCACGTATGAAGGCGACTTTGCCGCGGCCGCCGGGGTGGCCTATCGGCTGGGGCGCGAAGGACGGCAGGAGTACGGGGAGCAGTTTGCAGGTGAAATCTATATGGACTGGCGGCCACACCACGGTGAGCTGCACCCGGCATCGACGGGCGAGCCGAGCGAATACACTCAGGCTTACTGCTTCCGCTCCACCATGTGCGTGGATCCCAACAAGCGCATCGCCATTGAAAAGCCCGACTCGTATCAGCAGTTCTATCCAATGTATCAGGACCTGCTTGAGGACATGCACTCCGGACGCGTCAAGTTTCTGCGCGAAATCATCTGGCTCAACCCGCTGTCGAACATGAAGGCCACGGTCAACGGTCACCTTGAGGCGCTGACCAGCATGGACATGGCGGAGGTACATCTTAAGTGGTCTGAAGGCGACTGGGACACACGGCGGGAAATTTTCAACTTCTATAAGGAGTACTCATTAGGTTTGTGGTATTTCCTCCAGTATGACCCGAGGGTGCACATTGCTTTTCATGAGGACGCGGGCTGCTTCGGGTTGCCGCCGGACGAGTATCCGCACGACGGTCATTGGGCGTGGCAGCTGTACGTGCGCGAGTCACGGCGAATAGTCGGCCAGTACACGTTGACCGAACATGACAGTGTGCCTCCAGCTGGGCGACAACGGGCCCCCATCCCCAAGGATGCTGTCGCCATTTACGAGCATGCATTCGACTGTCACCCCTGCCGAAATCGTGGTGGCGACGGGGAGGTCCGTACAGACGATGGTTTTCAGTTGCTCGAAGGGACGATCTGGTACCGCAACCGGATGGGTTCGATCAACAGGCCATCCTCGATCCCCTACGGCGTTATGGTGCCGCAGGAGGTGGACGGGCTGCTGGTGCCAGTGGCGATGTCGTCCAGTCATGTGGCGTACACGGCGTTCCGCCATGAACCGATCTGGATGGCGACGGGTCAGGCCGCCGGCAACGCTGCTGCTCAGGCCATTGGCGAGGGCACGGCAGTACGATCGATTGACGTTGGCAAGCTACAGCATACGCTCGTGAAGCAGCGACAGGTGCTGGCTTGGTTCAACAACCTGCCTGTCGACGATCCACGGTTTGAGCAGGTGCAACTGGCTGCGCTTGCTGAGGACTATCCAGAATACGATGCCGAGCCGCTACTGTAGGACGAAATATAACATTTCTGGGCGCCATGGATGTGGGTTGATCCCCCACCTGGGCCATCTTGGCAAGCCCACGCGGAATCAAATTTTTCATCAGCTCAAACGGGCAGTCATGGGTTCAATCGCTGGAAAAGTCACCGTGCATGATCGGGACAATAGATTTCTCTGTGATAGTTGAAATGCGCTGTTGTCATACACGTGCCATCCCGCCAATCCTGCCCTGCTCGATCCCTGGAATGTAGTTTGGTGTGTGTCGAGCGTACGCGGCTGCCCCGTCCGCGGATATTGTGGCCAAGGTGAATATATGGCTGGCTGGCTCGACCGCCGTCGGATGGGAGCACCTGTAAATCTATTGCGTGCTTGGGGTACATTATTGCAAAAAAGTCTGTATGCTTGTTTGCTTTCAATATGTACCGCTGTCGGCATTTAAGGTTGGCAACGGCCAACAACGCTAAGGAGTGAACTATGCGACCGAATATGATGATTGAGAAAATTCGGGCCGGCCACACGGTGGTGGGGCTGGCGAACATGTATCCGGCATCAGGCATTATTGAAGGAATGTGCCGAGGTTGGGACTTCGTTTGGATCGACGGCCAACATGGGGAAATGTCGATTGACGCCTGCCTCCACGCCGTGCAGGCGGCTGCGGCAACGGGGATTGAAACCCTCTTGCGTGTTCCCAGCCATGAAGATTCTTCGCTGGGCCCCTTTGCGGATCTATCGCCCTCAGCGGTTATGGTTCCGATGGTAAACAACGTTGAGGAGGCGAAGAATGTGGTTGGCGGCTTGCGCTTTCCGCCATTGGGCCGACGTAGTTACGGGGGGCGGCGTGTTATTGACCTTGATGGTCGCGACTACTACACAGAGCGCGAGGTAATGCTCGTGGCCCAGATCGAAACACTTGAAGCAGCAAAGAACGCCGAACAGATTATTGATGTTGAAGGGGTCGATGCCTTGTTCTTCGGGCCTGATGACATGAAGGTACGGATGGGCATTCCGATCAATACAACGGCTGCGGACAACAAACAACTTCGGGACGCGATGGAGCAAACTGCCAAAGCGGCACGCAATGCGGGCAAGTTTGCCGGGACGGTAGCGGCATCAGCCAAACTGTCCCGAATCGCAGTAGATATGGGTTACCAGATCATTGTTGGCGGCGCTGATATTGCATTTATGCGCATTGGTGCGGCCAACTTGCTGGAGGAACTTCGCGAAGAACTGAAGCAGGAAATGGCACCCGAGGCAGCGGTGAAAGCGGGTAGTGGTGTATACGGCGGATAACCGCCAGTTGGAGACGTTGTTGAAATGGCACGACCATCCTTGCTTTGGTTATTTCCTGACCAGTTTGAGAAAATTGACGGTGTGGCCGATATTCTGACCTCTTTTGCGGAGGTGGATGTTCGGGACATCGAGCGGCCGGAGATCATGGAATGCCTGGGCGATTATGAAATATTGATTCCGCAACTTCGGCATGAGATCAATCGTGAAGTGATCGATTGTGGAAAAAGACTTCGTATGATCGCAACACCCAGTACGGGTACCGACCATATCGATGTGAAGTACATGGCACAACGTGGGCTTGAACTGGTATGCATCAAGGAGGATCGGGAGTTTCTTGATCGAGTGCAATCAACCGCTGAATTAGCATGGTTGTTGATTCTGGCCGCCAATCGCAATCTACGCGCTGCGACGCGACATATTGAGGGCGGTCAGTGGCAAGCCATGGCCGTCCGTGGCCATGAACTTATTGATCGCACTTTGGGGATCATTGGTTATGGCCGATTAGGGACCATGGTTAGTCGATTTGCTCATGCAACTCGAATGAATGTGGTCGCGACGGACCCCCAGCCCATCCAGGATGAGTGGGTTACCCAACTGCCACTTGACCAACTGTTAGCGCAATCGGATATCATCACCATTCACGTCCATCTGATGGATGAGACACGGGGCATGATCGGACGTGATCAAATTTCCAAGATGAAGAAAGGTGCTTTTCTGGTAAATACATCCCGTGGCGGGATCATTGATGAAGATGCTCTCATTGCGGCGCTTCGTGATGGGCATCTGGCGGGTGCCGGGCTTGATGTGATCCAGGGTGAACGGGATCCAAATCGTAACGATCGACCACTCATGCATTATTTTAGGGAAAACGACAATCTGATTCTTACACCACACTATGGTGGTGCGACATTCGAATCACAAGCCAAAGCTTTTGTGTTTACGGCCAATAAGATCAAGGAAAAGTGGGCGCAGATCGCGCCAAGTAATAGTTGATGGTTTCTGATCCTACCCATTCTCTTCCCCAACTGCGTACATTCCTCGAGGATCACTTGCTCGAATCGATTGTTCCTTTCTGGTTAAAGCATGCAGTTGATCCCGCTGGGGGGCTAAATAGTTGTATTCGTGATGATGGGGAGGTTGCCAGCCGCGACAAGTGGTTATGGAGCCAGTGGCGTGCGGTATGGGTGTATAGCTCTCTTTACAACCTGATTGAACAACGGGATGAATGGTTGGACTTGGCGAAACATATTTGCAATTTCGCTGTCCGGTTTGGATGGGATGAACAGGTGGGGGGATGGGTGTTATGTTTGTCCGGTGATGGCAAGGTGATACGCGGTTGCGATAGTATCTACGTTGATTCGTTCGCGATCTACGGGTTGACAGCATTGGCCAGGGCGACGGGAGATGATCAATACACGGCGCTGGCACAGAAGACGGCAGATCACGCTTTGCGTCATCTTGCCATGCCACACGACGAGATCCCACATTTTCCTTATCCAGTACCCAAAGGTGCGCGCGTTCATGGGATCGACATGATGTTTGCGCTGATGTTCTGGGAATTAGGGCAGTGTGTTGACGAGGACAAATACCGAGAGGCCGCGATCGTGCATTGCGACGAGGTGTTCGACCATTACTACCGGCCTGATCGCGACATGTTGCTTGAACGTATTGCTGCTGACCGCAGTGAGTTTCCATCACCTTTGGGCACTACAGTCAACCCCGGGCATGTGATTGAAAGCATGTGGTTCCAGATCCATATCGCGCGTGACCGTAACGATCAAAAACGCATCGACAAGGCAGTGCAGTTAATCAAGCGGCACCTTGAAATGGCGTGGGATGATGAGTACGGCGGGATGCATCTAGCCGTTGATGCTGATGGTGGCGATGAAATCGGCTGGGAGTTTGCGGATACGAAATTGTGGTGGCCACATACGGAAGCCATGTATGCCTTGCTGCTGGCCTATGAACACTGTCGTGAGGATTGGTGTCTTAGGTGGTACGATAAAGTGCATGAATATGCATTTGCCCACTACCCGGTCCCGGGATACGGTGAATGGCGCCAGAAACTGGATCGTGAGGGCAAG
>PBAS01000050.1 GCA_002716625.1 Phycisphaeraceae bacterium
GATGCCGTTCGAACCCTACGTGCAACAGATCATCACCAACAATGAGTTGGGCCAGATTATGATGGTACAACTTGATACGGTGAACGGTGCCAATTTGACTACCGATAGTATCCATTGGCGTGAACGCATTGAATTCAGCGGCCAACAGGTGATGGCCATGGGGATTTTTGCCGAAACGCTGAATGCTTGGGTAGGCCCCTATCAAGAACTATCAGCCTATACATCAACACCCATAACCGAAAAGACTGATGAGTCCGGCAACAAGATCCCAATCAAGATCCCCCAACTGGTGACCATCACCGGGCGTCTTGAATCCGGCGCATTGGCCGTTGAGCACCACAATGGCGTAGCCGGTGACAAAAGCACACCTGCTACATGCCTGAGAATCTGGGGGACCGGTGGTACACTCCAGTATCACTTCGGCGATACGATCGAGTTTGCCAAGTCAGGCAACCTACTGGAAACCGTATCGGTTGCACCCGAACTGCAACGCCCTTGGCTGGTTGAGCGTGATTTTGTCAATGCAGTGCGAGATGCCGAACGAGGTGAATTACCCGAGACCCGACCGGTGAGCCCAGACTTTAATGAGGGATTGCTCTATATGCGAAAAGTCGAAGCGGTTCACCGCTCAGCTCACACCGCTCAGGCTATTAAACCAGCGCAACTGTAATGTCCACTAATAATTGCCGTAGTGTAACTTGGACGGTCCTTCTTGGACGATGGATTGAATTTGCCCGCAGCGCCCTTGCGCTACCCAAGGATCTTGACGGCCAGCGGCTAGGCGATTCGGTACCTGATATTATTGTGCTGCAGGCTGTTTGGTTTTCCCTTGAACATCTTGATGAACTGAACCCAGGTGATCGTGCATTAGCCTTGGATCATGCGGAGGTACTTATTGACAAACATAGCAGTGCCATCAGTTTGCGATGGCCGCCTGATTCTCTACCGAAATTGCTGCAACAATTGATTGGTGATGCCAAAGACCGGCTGGCAGCCCGGCGAAATCATCTTGTGCCAGGAAGGCTTAATCGAACCTAGTCATCACCACACTCCTTAGGCTGCCCGCCAGATTGATCCTCTTGCTTGCCAGATGTAATCAAAAGACGCCATACGACAAAAATACTACAAGCAAAAAAACCAATATAAATAGCCCAGGCAAGGATGGTTGCCGGCTGATTTGAAGTCCCGATGATAAGTTGCGTAGAGGTCAATATTACACCCTTCTTGAACAATTACCCTGCATTGTGGCTTACCGTCGGCATTTTAGCATGCTGCCCTTGACCGATTAAGCCGGGAAGCATGATGCCCAAACGCCATGACGACGGACGATTCCACCGTGTATTGTTGATTATACGAGTTCCCATCAAGGGCTTGGACCAACATCATAATGAAGCCCTACTTCGGTAGATATTTGCCCGACGACTAGCGATTCACGTTTTTCTCACAACTCGTTAGAATTAGAGATAGTGTTGAACCAGATGGCTTAATCTCATCTCACACGAGTATGGTTCTTAAAGGTCCCGATACAGGAGGCAATCCATGACGACTGCAACCGCACCAGTACCGGCAAGTGCACCCAAAATTAGCCAGACGCAAATGCTCATCGATGGCGAATGGCGTGACAGCCTGAGTGGTGCAACATTTGCAACCATCAACCCCGCAACAGAACAACGAATCGCCGAGGTCGCTGCAGGTGATGCCGCTGATATCGATCTTGCAGTAGCTGCAGCCCGGAAAGCTTTTGAATCAGGTGACTGGCCGAAAATGGATGCCCGTGATCGCGGCAAATTGATGAATCGACTAGCTGATTTGATCGAACAGCACCTAGAGGAGTTGGCGGTATTAGAAACTTTTGATAATGGTAAACCAATCACTGATTCACGCACAGCAGATCTGCCGTTGGTTGTAGATTGTCTCCGTTATTACGCTGGCTGGGCCGACAAACTAGAAGGCAAGACCATCCCAATACGTGGCAACTACTTTTGTTATACACGCCACGAGCCCGTTGGGGTTGCCGGTCAGATTATTCCGTGGAATTTCCCTCTGCTTATGGCGGCATGGAAGTGGGGCCCGGCGCTGGCGACAGGCTGTACGGTCGTCATGAAACCGGCGGAGCAGACACCACTTTCCGTCCTACGCATGGCGGAGTTGGCCATGGAAGCCGGGTACCCCAAGGGGGTGATCAATATTGTTCCTGGTTATGGTGAAACGGCAGGCGCTGCACTAGTCAAACACCCCAACGTCGACAAGATCGCTTTTACCGGCGAATACAAGACTGCTCAGATCATCATGCGAGAGGCGGCAGATACGCTCAAGCGTCTCACTTTTGAACTTGGCGGCAAGAGTCCCAACATCATCTTTGCAGATGCTGATCTTGATGCTGCAGTTGAAGGCGCCTATATCGGACTCTATCTCAACCAAGGCCAATGCTGTTGTGCCGGCTCACGTTTATTGGTTGATGAAAGCATTCACGATGATTTCGTGGAACGGATGGTGGCAAAGGCTCAACAAAGAAAAGTTGGCGACCCCTTTGACCCGTCGACCGAACAGGGACCACAGGTCGATAAAACCCAATTTGAAAAGATCATGGGATATATTGATGTGGGCAAGAAGCAAGGTGCCAAATGCCTTGTCGGCGGCGACCGTGCTGCTGACACCGGCTATTTCGTCCAGCCGACCATCTTTGATGGTGTAACCGATGAAATGGACATCGCCAAGGATGAAATCTTTGGCCCTGTGATGCAAATCATGAAGTTCAAGGACGTCGATGAGGTCATCGAGCGTGGCAACAACACGTTTTATGGCTTGGCCGCAGCGGTTTGGACCAAGGATGTGGCCAAGGCCCATCGCTTGGCTGCCGCCCTTCGCGCCGGAACCATCTGGGTCAACTGCTATGACGTGTTTGATGCCGCAGCCCCATTTGGCGGATTCAAAATGTCCGGCCAAGGGCGTGAGTTGGGTGAATACGCCCTACGAAATTACACTGAAATCAAAACGGTCACTGTAAACCTCGAAGATTGATACGGGCCAAAACATCATTGGACTATAACCCCATTTACCGTAAAGACTAAACTGGCCGTGGATAACAGCAACGCGCACTGTTCAGCTTGGCTTTTAGTTGGTTTATAGACGTCACTGGCAGGAACGCCCAGACATAACCCTGTTAGAGAAAATGCTTTTGCCCCGTCTCTGGTGAGACCTCCCATGCAAGTTGGCCAACGTCTATACCAACAAGCCAAACGCCTTATCCCAGGCGCCACCCAGCTTTTTGGCAAACGCCCGGAACTTTATGCCCCCGATCAATGGCCCCCGTATTACGCCACAGCGCTAGGCTGCCAAGTCACTGATTTGGATGGTAATACGTATGTGGATATGTCCACTGGAGGGATCGGCGCGACTGTTCTGGGTTATTCCGACCCTGACGTAACCCATGCGGTAATTGATGCAATTCAACGGGGTTCAATGTGCTCGCTCAATCCCGCCCAGGAAGTGGAACTCGTCCAGTTGCTCATCGATATCCACCCGTGGGCACAGATGGCACGACTGGGCAGAATGGGCGGCGAGTCAATGGCCATGGCGATACGTATCGCCCGTGCTCGCACGCAACGAGACAAGGTTGCATTTTGTGGTTACCACGGCTGGCACGACTGGTACCTTGCCGCAAATCTATCGGTTTCCGGTGATGACACCGTTAATGATCGCCTTGCCGATTATCATTTGATGGCCGGCTTGGATCCCGCTGGCATTCCAAAAAAATTGGCGGGCACAGCGATCCCATTTGGTTACAACAAGATTGATGAACTGAAGACCATTGTTGATCGTGAGGGCCAACACCTAGCGGCAATCGTGATGGAGCCAACACGTTCGGACGAACCGGCACCAGGATTTCTTGAATCAGTTCGTGATTTGGCAAACCGTAGCGGTGCCCGCCTCGTTTTCGATGAAATCACCATCGGGTGGAAGCTTTGCCTTGGAGGCTCACACCTTAAATATGGTGTTGAACCAGACATCGCTGTTTTCGCAAAGTCAACTGGCAACGGACATCCAATCGCCGCGGTGTTGGGTAATGCCGACACGATGCAAGCCGCACAAAACACCTTTATCTCAAGCGCGTTGTGGACTGAAGCCGTGGGTCCTGCGGCAGGCATTGCCGCAATCAACAAGTTCAAACGTGTCGATGTGCCGAAACATATCGATCGCATCGGCCGTGCGGTCCGCGATGGCTTGGCTGAACTTGCCACTGAAAACAACCTGCCTTTGAGTTTCAGTGCCCATCCGGCATTGACACAGTATCGCTTTGATCATCCCCATCAAGCTGCAATCCAAACCCTCTGGACTGTCCGTATGCTTGAGCGTGGTTTTCTCACAGCCGGTTTATTCTGCCCCATGCTATCTCATGAGTCATCGCATGTATCCGCATTCTTGAATGCATGCGAACCGGTATTTTTCGAGATCAGCCAAGCCATCAAGGACCAGTCCCTTGAACAGCGTATTGGAGGACCGGTCAAACACACGGGTTTTACCCGGCTTGCGTGAGATATGCCGACAATTTCATGTTGCGAGCAAGCGACAGGAAACCGAATGGGCGAAGAAGGATGAACCACGAAAAGGATACCACTATCTTCATCATGAAGGGATTCCCGGCATTTCGACCAAGACCAATCACTTAATCTATTGACAAGTCATTTCCGCTAGTCAATCCAGAATGAAAATAGTTTTGCGCTGCGTAGATCAAACTGCAGTCGTACCGAAGAATCATTCAATTCTGTAAGTTTCGACTCGTCCCGCCACGACACCGGCATATCAATGCTGTCGCCGTGGAGTGCCGAGCAACTTTCTATTGTCCATGGAGCGATGGGTTGCGCGTCGCGTGTCAGAACCGCAACATTAATTTCTCCACCTTTGGCAATCTGGGCATTCAGATGAAGTGCGCCATTTTTGAAGTCAAGAGGCCGCGTTATGACGGTCCCAACCTGTTCCCCTGCATTAATTGAGGCAAAGCGATCTCGTTTGACCGTAGCCAAACCACATGAAAATCCGACATCCTCAATACACACTGCACTGGGAAGATCCGGATTATTTAATTCAATTTCCGTTGGTGCCCCCATGTAATAGATCCAGACTTCATCACCCACCTCCAGCACTGCCTGTGGCCGCATAATTGTCGCATCCCAAGTGTCATGGTTCGGGTTGAAAGCCATAAACGGCTGCCCTGCACCAACCCGTGTCCAGACATGGCCGTCTCTACTGCAGTCGAGTTCAACATAGGACGAATGGCGCCGGCTGTAATCAGGCAGAAAAATCCAGCGGAAACCCAGGTACATGCCTTGATAAACACAGCTGCAATGACCATAAACCTGGGCATCATCGGCTCGTTCAAACATTGTTGGCGTGGGCCTTGACCAGTGAACGAGATCATCACTTTCAATAACACCACGGCACCGTTGTTTCCCGGGCAAAACGAATTTAATATCACCGACATACTTACGCCGCATGGGGTCGTACCAGAACAAGGACGTATCACCAATACCCCCTTGAGGAAGCGTATACCCCCGCAACTTTTGCAAGGTTGGATAGGAAAAATCGCCATTCCAATGAATTCCATCTGGCGAGGTATGTACGTAATAGGTGTCTACAACACGTTCACCTTGTTCTTTACGTTCAACCGAAAGAATAGCTTTAAACCGCTTTTGAGGATCGGATTCCCATGAGTCGTAAAAGAGACCTTGAATAATACCGTATGGAATAACGAAGTTCCGTTCTCGCGACCCTTCGATTTGATATAGATCTAGTACTGGTTTTTGCCAATGTCTCCCATCGTCTGAAACCGCATAGCTAACTGCTTGCCGAATCTCCTGCCCATTCTTCCAAGGATGATGACCGACATACGAGGTATACCACATCCGAAAATGAGGGGCGGTATCAAAATGCAACAAACACATCTCACCTACCGTATCAGGCTTGGGACCAGGTGGGGCCAGAACAGGATTGCCGTCATACCGTCTTGGTTGGTGGACTTCGCGAATAACATTCTGCGTATCAGCAATAATATAGTTATCCACAAAAAGTTGTCGGTCTTGGCCAATAACAACCGGCAGATCTGCCATGTCGAGGGGAAACATGACCTGCTCGTTGGATCGATTACGCCAAGTCGTGTACACCTCATCAATCTCTATGGATTCGCCAAGAGAAACCGGCTTGGGGGTCAGTGCACTTGGACCTTCCAATTCCACATCACCAACTGGTATGATTTTTTTTACTGCCAAGATATGTGTCCCATAAATGCTTGCCCAACTGATCTAGTTTCGCTACAAGGTTATAATGTTTTAATAAACATAGCTGCCATATTCCAATTCCATACCATCCCGCCTGATTCATGACCATGGGGTATACCTCTACAAAACTTGACCTGATCATTGATACCCATGCTCATATTTATCCCCAAATACGGGGACAAGTTGGTGCCGGAAAAACGCGTGGACTCGAATATGGGCTGGCAACGGTTGACGCGAACACCCAGCGTGTGCTGCCACCTTTAAATGCCAAGGTGTCACACACCCCACCGATGCTTCTAAAAGCCATGGCATGGGCTTGGCGTACACCATGCGGTACTGCTTCAAGAGCCTTTCTATGGAGAATGCAATAGATTTGCCCTTGATGCAGTACGCCAACACCCCAACCAACTCAGCGCTGCAGCTTACCTGGATTCATGGAAACAGACTGCCCAGCAGGATTTGGCATGGATCTTGGAGCAGGAAGAGTTTTGCGGCATCAAGTTGGAATGCTCCGACATGTCAGGGCTGTGCGGAATTCATCCCGATGCCCGCCTGGATGACCCGCAGTTGGACTGGCTGTGGACTGAGATTAGTGATGAAAAATCAACTTTGACACTTGACCTTGGCGCTATTGGGGCCCGCTCGTATCAGACCACTGCAACACGGAAAATTGCTGAAACATGGGACCAACTACATCTCGTCATAGCACACTTGGCACAGCCAAGGCCTGCAGTTGATTCCAGCAACATGGCCCGTCAAGCGTGGTACGAACAATTGGATTTAAGTAAATTGCCAAACGTATGGTTCGACACCGCTGCCCTGCCCGCATATGTTGCCCCCGAACCCTACCCATTTCCAACCGCAGGGCGATACCTAAAAATGGCCATTGACCACATGGGTCCGCAGAAGATGCTCTTTGGTACAGATACCCCGGGGCTGTTGATGCATGCGAACTATCCCCAGCTACTTCAATCATTCCAAGAACACATCGGTTTTCTTTCATTGGAAGACCAACGCCAGATTCTTTCACAAAACGTAAAGAAGGCCTACAGGATGTCCGACCAAATGCTGGCGCCAGCAGAACCCTGAAAGTACCCCAACTATTTCCATATGACCACCCTTAACTTTCAACCAAACGTGGTATACCGGGTAATGACCAGCCATCTTCACCACCAAGGTTCTGAGGCAGGCTGGAAGATCACATCAACCTGCAACACGTACTGCATTCGATATCGGTATGATCTTTAAACACTTGTCTCATTCTATTTCGAAATATTAGATATTATTTAGCAACGCTGACAAACAAGAAACATGGACAATACGCGAAAACAAGCGGTTGGTTTTACGATAATCGAGTTATTGGCTGTGATCTCGATTATTTCGATCTTAATCGCCATGCTGATCCCAGCACTTACCAAATCCAGGGCGTCGGGGCACCAAGTCGTATGCCAGACCAATCTGCGGCAACTTGGTGTTGCGATGGAGGTGTATATCTTTGATTGGGATGGTTGGATTTGCCCCTATGAAGCTTGGTACAACGATCACAACTGGAACACCGCCGTGAATTCCGATGGCACCTGGTACTGGAGGAATATTAGGAATCTAAAGGGGCGTGGATCGCAGGCTAATGCATATTTAGATACGGCCGGCGACCCATTTTCTGACATCCTCAATACAGGACATGGCCTGTGGTGCCCTTCGCATACAGGAGAGGACCTCACTGATGAATTTGAAGGACCAATACCCAATACCACATGGCTTTCAACACACCGTACGATTGGGGCTTATGCTTACAACCACCTTTTCCTCGGATCACAGTCAACTGATGCCATAAACGCCAAAAAGTGGATCTACCGAAAAAAGGTGTATGTCAAGAATCCAAGTAATATCATTACCCATGCAGACAATGCTTATTCTGTGGTGGGAAGCCATACAGGTTATCACTATTGGACAAAGTTATCCCGTACATTTTCAATCGAGGACCCACGAGATAAAGAACCAAGTGTGGTTGATATGCTCCCGGATTTTCGCGATGAATTGATCTACCCGATTGGGGAATGGCACTTCGGCGGTGCCAACACCGTATGCCTTGATGGACATGTCGACGAACAGGATCAGGAAGAATGGCACAAAGCCAAGAATGACCACCGGTGGCGTGAACCAGACACCCCTCTCAAACGGCACCCAGACGTTGATGCCCCGCAATCTGAAGAGTAACGATATCAAACTGGCCTCACAGGTCATAAATGGTATTGATGCAATAAATTCCGTTTTCGTTCGCTATAACATTAGATGATGAACACACTTTTCGAGGCCTGACGATGGCAAAGCCCGGAAACCACCCGAATCAAACGGCAACGGCAGGTGTACTGCCCGTAACCATGATTGGCATCAGCACATCAGGCTTCTTTTAGAGGGGATCCGCTTCAATGATGACGAAACAGTTTAATACTGACCCAGGCCATGGTGGGATTAAAATCCCATTCCAAATTTACCTGACTGGCTTTGTATTTTCATTAATATTGGCCACGCCAAACATCTATGCGTCGACAAACCACCAGGAACATCTGGATACCAACAACAGAATTGACTATTGCCTGGATTTGCATGCCGGATCTAATTTGGTCAGCTTTTACGCCCTGCCGGATGATCGATCTGTTTCCAATGTACTCGCGTCATTGCATAATCAGGCAACTGAAATCATCGGCGAAGGAATTGCCGCAACTCACATTAACGACCAGGGTTGGGCCGGAAGTTTGACAACCATCAACCCATATTCAGGATACTGGATCAAGACAAACAGCGATGCTTCCTTATGTCTTTCTGAAGCCACATTAATTGACCCACATTCTCCATATGAACTACACGCAGGAAGTAACCTGGTTTCTTTCCCCTTCGCAGGATCGATCAACATCGGCGATGCACTACCTGATGAAATCGAAGGTGATATCACCTCAATTATCAGCGAAGGAGTTGCCGCCAGCTATATCGAAACCCAGGGCTGGACTGGAAATCTGCAATCCATGGAAGGCGGCAAAGGTTACTGGATGACCGCCACCAAACCAATTACTTTCTCATTTAATATCCCCGAACCATCTGTTCTAATTCTTTTGATCATTGGCCTTGCCATGACCCCAACAAGGAAACATAAAGTCGCCACACCCCTTGGGCATTGCATTCCATAATGAACCAGGCGGGCCGAGTTTCCCACTGGACGAAAATCCCCTGTACCTTCAACTGCGACGAAAGCCCAGCAGGCCACACACACATACCGCAAGCGTGAATGGCTCGGGAACCACTGTACCCGGGTCCACACTTAGTGATTCTTGAATCGGTGATAGTTGTCCATATCGGCTCCAGTTGTGGCCAAGAATGCCCAAATCAGAGATATCAACCACACCATCACCGTTAAAATCACCATGGACCCAATCCATATCAACCGTCCCAAAGTTGGCACCAACAACCCCTAAATCCACCACATCCACAACACCGTCTTTATTCACGTCACCTGGAACAACCATCAGTATGTTGATCTTCATGCCATGGACATCCGGGGATCCCGTTTCCGCATCATCATAAACAACATAAAGCACGCCTCTTTCGAGTAGGAAATGGGCCCGGGTTGCCGTTGTTGAATCAACAAGAATCTCGGTATGCTGAACCTCATAGTTTTCAACATCAATTGCTGAAAATTCGATTCTACCGGCATCAATATTCCTGTCTGTTCTAATGTTAAAAGTGTATCCAATGAAAAGTTTGCCCACCTCCTCGTCATAAGCAATACCCGTGGACATCCACAAGCCATCACCGCCAATCTGATGAGAATACTCGCGACCATTCACAAGAATAATGGGTTCTGCATCCACGGGCCGCCAATCTGCATCCAAACGGATTAAGGAAATATCTTTCTGGGTCTGAACTTGCAGTTCACCTAAACCTCTGCTAGGAGCCACGATCCCCATCATCCCGTTGATTATTCCCAATGATGCAGTATTCACATGATCAAAGGGGTTGACAACAATCTCTTCACCATACGGAGAAAGATCCGTTGTGAATTGCTTAATTAAGTGACCACTTGTTTCGTTATTATTTCTATCCGATGGCCGAAACACACCCACAACCAGCAGGTTTCCATCTGTTGCCAGAAGCATATCGTTGGTAGGAGTTGTGGCACCATCTTCTATGACCGTTACTGTTGTTCCTAGTTGATTAAACTCCAGATCGAATTTATTCAGGTAGAGATCCTCATCACCAATCGTGGAATACAACAGATAATGTTCTCCCTCAAAAAATAGGTGTTTGTGATCCGTAATATCTGCGCGATCTGTAACCTGTACAGCAACACCAATGGGATCGAATTCCATGTCATATTGCCTAAGAAACAAATCCCTGCTCCGAGCAAAGCTGACCACCAGTTGATTGCCGTCTGAAACGATGCCAGGAAACACGGCTTGAGATTCCAGTAGGATAGATTCGCCCACGCCATATGTAATCCCTGCACTGATTACCTCATCCCATCCGCCCATACACACCATGTAGACAACGCCGGCCAGCACACTTCGCCTTTTTGAAAGGACCCAATGCCGGAAAATTCTAAAAGAACTCATTTTCATCACCCGCCTTGAATTGCGATATTCAGGCGTCATACAGGACGGCGAGCATATTGCCACTAACCTTCAAGCCATCGCATCGTCCACCCTTTTCGCCTTGCAGCAGTACCAGAAGAAGCAGGCAATGATGATTAAAGTTTTATCCCTACAGCCCGCATCCCATGAACTAGAATCCGACCCGGCGGGACAATCTAAAGGTGCGCGGTGCCATCAAGGATATTATATCCAACATCTACGACAATATCGCGATGCAACTGGCTAAATTAGCCACACTATGCAAGCCATTCACCAATGGTGATAGAATCCTCAAACACATTTCCCTGCTGTGTCAAAATGCCATCCACTTCGAGGTATTCTGCAACTTGATATGTCCCGCCCGTATTACTGTATACCTTGCGAGGACTTCTTCTTGAATCCTGCTTCAGCCAAGGAGGAGACGAATGCGGACACGCCCTGTTCCCACATCTTCGCCGTATACCCTGCCTGTCGGGATGGAGCGATAATATGCTTGATTTCTCCTCGGTCTAGACAATGGGCCATTTCAATCAATTCCGGACCAACATCATCAGGAAGAACCATAAAACCATGGCGATCTGCATGAATGATGTCACCTGTTTGCACGGTGGTTCCAAAAACTTCGACGGGTTCAGCAACCGAACATATATGCCCGTAACCATGGGACACGCACAATCTTCGGGCTAATGCGTGAACTCCAGCATTTAGCATCTCATCATAATCACGGATAGCCCCATCGGTCACTGTTCCCACAACGCCAAATGCGCGACAGACATTCGACATGCACTCACCCCATGGGGCGCCGACAATACCATCGGGCGAATCGACGTCACGAATCACGACGATACTGGGTTTAGGACTTGCCTCTAACACCGACATAAGTTGAGGTTCATCCCATTGGCCAGGAGTAACGGGTTTGGTGGCCCGGTACTCAGCGGTAACCACATGGCCGACCATGGCCCCCATGTGCGGCATAAAATCACAGGTTTCATCACGGTTGAACCCGTCCAGGGGAGACCGGCTGCTACAGAACTCCAGTGCATTGGCAATGCTTGGCGTATTGAAGCGTTTCAATTCCAGAAGTTGGTCGTGTGTCCAATGGTGCGACATTTCATTTCCTTTGTGAGAAACAAATATCTACGGTACCCAGCAAGCACTGGCATAGCCAGTCCGCATTCCATCATACACTTTATCATTCATGATTGACCTGAAGAGTGAAATATTGCTCTAACAATCATCGGATTTTATTCACCAACACAAAGGATATACATGATCATTGGGCTATATATGGCCAAACATTGGGGCGTCTTGATGCTTGACAGGATGCACACCAGAAACCCTAAAAGCACCACACTCCTTGCCAGCACAGTGATTCATAGGCATTAGATCCTTTACTCGTTTTACCCCATAAAAACATCAACGAACAGACAACCGCACAAAATACAGACATGAGGGCAAAAGCCACAAAGGTCTAACCGTGGGATGATGCTTAAAGCCCCAACGCCGCAACACGACCTGGTGTTCCAAGATTAACCCCTGACTTCCGCAAGACTCGTTGCAGTGCCTTGATATCGATATCCCGGGGCATGACACCTTGCTTAGCACATATCGCCGCCGCAATGCCGGCGGCTTCCCCCATGGTCATAACACCTTCACGACAGCGCAGATTAGGCGGCTTTTGGTGTGCCGCCACACCTGCCGCCAATAGCCCCTCCACTTTTTGAGGAAGCAGTTGACGATAGGGGACATCAGCAAAGTTATGCGCATCACGGAGATCGTAGGTCTGATGAATCACATCGGCATGACGCCGACCATCGATCAGATCCTGCTTGGTTACGATATATTCGGCCTCGATGGCACGACCCCCACGAGTTCCGATGTAAGGCGAGAGGTACATAAGATAGGCATTGTCAAATCCCGGAAAATACTTGCGCATAAAAAGGAGCGTATCAAATACATATTTTCTCCCATCACGTTCAAGCATGGTCAGATGTTCGGCGTTAAGTGTATCCACATCGCCATCAATATCAGCACGATCCCATAGCATGCCATCTTTCGGACCTAAGACCGGAAACGCCATGCAGATACGCCCCACATCACCGATCCAGCCAACTGCCTGATACCCATCATCCTCCCAGGCGCGTCGAACCAAATCCGCGAATGGGCTCAAGCGGGTAATGTGAGCTCCTAATCGACCAGCCACATAATCGACATCCGGAATAAGAACTCCATCAACCCATTGGTTACATTCACGTGAGATTGGAGGTCGATCTGCAATGAACTTTTCAAACTTCTTACTATCAATATTTGCAATGGAAAAAGTTATGTTCATGCTAGGTTGACGATTGGGTAACACAATGGGAGCACCAGCTCGCTGCGCAAAAGCCGCATTACCGGTGCAGTCGATGGTCACCTTGGCACGTACAGCCTGACGCCCAGATACATTCTCAACATAAAGACCTCCCACAACACCCTCTGCACTGAGAATTGGATCAGCAGCATATGTCTGCAACATCTGCTGCACACCGGATTCTTGAAGCATTTGGTTGAACAGATATTCAACACGAATTGCCTGATTACCGAAGTGCGGGCACGGACCAATCTTCTCATACAGGTCAAATAAACGGGCCATCCATTCGCCAGCTAAACCACAACCTCTCACATGGTTACGAATATCTTCAGCGATAGGATCGGCATGCTTGGTACTGATCCAATGATTGGATCCATTTGAAAACTTATCTTCATCTTTTCCTACTGAAAACCGATGGGGGTCAAGTATCGCCAGATCAAGTGCACCGGCAGCCCAACCACCGGGGCCCATGCACCCACCCAGAGATCCATATCTTTCAATCAGCACAACGCGTGCACCATTGCGAGCTGCAGCAACGGCCGCCGAACACCCAGCACCACCACCTCCAACAACTGCCACGTCAACATCTGCAGCAACAAGCACCTTTCCCCATTCGGTGCCATGAGTAGCCATAAACATATCCTATGAAATCACAATACGGACCTACCAGCTTTCAGGAATCATCTTTTTGGCTTGTTTCATCAACCCGGCCACGAGTTCATTCTTTTTATCAATAGCCTCTTGTAGACCCGCCATGGTCAAACCTGGGTCCCTTGTGTATTGAAGGATGACTTCTTCGGCCGCGACGAATGGCGCACACAATTCAGCCACCGCAGAAGCTATGGGCAAGGGGATGTGAATGATACCGTTACCGTCTGCGTGCAGTAGGTCCTTGGGCTCCAGGGACAAACCCCCAAGTAGAACTGGAATGTTCAAATCAAGAAGATGGTTATAACCATGGGATACGATCATAGACGATGTCCAACATGGGAATTTAAGCCTTTGAACTTGCTCATAATCACGCCCAGCACCATCTGTCATCAATCCAACAAACCCAAATGTTTTCAAGCATGTCACAACGATCTCACCATACGTCGCAGCAACATGTGGCTCGTCTAGGTCCTTGATGACTGCAATCAGGGGTCTCTGAGCATCAGCATATTGCTCAATCACCTGGCCAATCTTGTTAAATGGCTCGCCCCTGCCCGCTGGCTGGCTAGCGCGAAATGTCATGGTGGCCGCATACCCAACCACTGGCGGCAATTGCGGATAGACCGCCCGGATCGTTTCATTGGTATAACCGGCATTGTAGGCACGACATTCAAAAAGCTCGATCACATTGGCGATGGTTGGTGAATCAAACTTTGCCAGTGTGGCCAAGTCGCTGTCTTGCAGGGGTGTAGTGGGCACTTAAATCTCCTTGTAGGTTGCAATAAGTCTGGATGATATCCAACTATTCGATAGGTTGCTTAATACTCCAAGGTCTTGACGGATAATCCAGTGGAACCACACCTCTGCTCACAACAACTAACCGCAATGACTCACAGAAGGATCGATACATCTTTACCTAAACTACGCTCCGCAGCCCAGGCACCCGAAAAAGCACTCCGACTCTAAGCTCCAGACGCCAATTGCTCTGAACAGCTCTTTGGCCAAAGCACATCATCCACGGCAACCATTACATCTCCAGCCGAGTGAATATCCTCCAGATGTTTAATCAGTTTCCCAATTCCAGGATGGCCCTTGAGATACTTAATAAGGTGCGTTCTGAAATGACGACAGGCTGACTGTTCGCTACCATACCTTCGTCGCTTGTGATACTCACTTTTCTTTTCAAAATGCGCGATGAGGTTCAACAGATGCTCCTCGATCATCCGCCGTCGATCTTCCAAACTGACTGGTTTAAATGAACGACCCTCCCACATCGCTATGATTTCTTCAAAAATCCATGGATTACCAACCGCGGCCCGGCCAATCATCACACCATCGACACCAGTCGCAGCCCGCATGGCACCGGCATCGGCAGCACATTCGATGCCCCCATTACCAACAATTGGAATCTGCCGTTGTGACTTGATCAACGCCATCAGATCCCAATCAGCCGGTCCTGAATGCTTAACTGCAGCCAAACGGGCGTGAATTGCCAGCATCTGCGCCCCACCCTCCTCGATCGCATGCGCCACTTCTGAAATATTGACTTCATCAGGCGAAAGCCCAATTCGTGTCTTTGCCGTCACCGGAAGATCAACCGCCGCCCGGATTAACCGAATCATCTCGGCGATTATGCCTGGCTGCTTCATCAAAGCCACACCTGCACCCTTATTCACAATCTTAGGTACGGGACAGCCGCAATTAATATCGATCAAATCAAACCGACCAAGGGCTTCAATACGAGCTGCTGCTTCGGCCATGACCTGTGGGTCAGATCCGTAGAGTTGCGCTCCCACTGGACGTTCCTGCGCACACGCTTCTAGATAACACATCGTCTGCGACGATGCCCGCAAGACCCCCTGCGCATTGACAACTTCGGTCATCACAAGGCCACATCCATGACGGGCACAAAGTAAACGGAAAGGCAGATCTGTCAGGCCGGCCATGGGTGCCAAAACAGTTGGCCGGTCAATGGTTAATTCCCCAATCCGCAATGGCGGTGGTTTCAGATTATTTTCTGTTGATTCAACCATGGCATCACCACTTCGATTGGCAATCCCATCACATTGGTACGGGAGCCTTGAAAGGAGTCAATAATGATCTCACTACACTGATCAATATCGTAACCACCCGCCTTATCAAGCGGATTCACCGCATATAGGTAGGCCTCGATATCTTTGGCATCCAACTTTCGGAACTGCACGGTTGAAGTTTCTACATGGACAATGACTTCTACCCCCGAAGCCCATAATGCCAAGCCGGTCAAAACGGTATGAACCTTGCCAGAAAACATCGCCATCAACTTTCGAGCCTCATCCAACGAGGCTGGTTTCCCAATACAGCGGCCTTCAAATTCAAGCACTGTGTCGGCCGCAACAATTGCTCCATCAGGAAAACATTCATGCGCCACCTCCGCCTTGGCCTGGGCATTAACACTGACAGTTCGAATCGGATCTGAGACAAATCTTACTTCCTCCACACAGGGGGCATGGATCCGAAATGGAACTCCAACTTGCTCCAGTATCTTTCGACGGCGTGGTGACGAAGATGCCAGACATAGCAGCACGGGTGTACAGGACGAGGACATTGCATCAAACTTTTTTTTTGCTCTCTCAGAATATGTCATAAGCACTTAAACTTTGAAATATATGATATCTGGGTTAACACTCAAGTGTTCTTGTGTGGGTCATGGTACATTATTAAAATCTATTTAAATTATTGAAAGAACCATTCACCCTGGGCACCAAAGTCCTCTTCAATCATACCATCTGTTCTGCCATCCCCACCACATCATCGGAAATACAATTTAATGGTTCTTAATAGAACCTGTAATCACTGGATTTCCAAAAGAGATTGATAATGACTCACCCCAAATCGGCATCTACAACCGAATCGGTATTAGTCCAACATTCTTACCGAGCCAACGTCTTTGCCGATGCCAAGCCTGAACTTGCAGATCCTGGCTGCACGCCTCAACGACTAGCTTATTTGCAGAAATATGGTTTTGTCATCATCAATGACTTTGCCAACAACCCATGGATCCCCATTCTTCGTGATGCAGGCCGGCGGGTGACTGAAGCTTGTACA
>PBAS01000051.1 GCA_002716625.1 Phycisphaeraceae bacterium
ATTACGGATAACATCCCGGCGCCTTTCTACTTATCGCCATCTCAAAATTCACCTACAACACGGGCATACTAATTCAGAATCAGGGGGATGTGTTAATTTCGATCCCAGTCTCCACGTTTCAGCCGCAGACTGCGTGAATATTCCCACTGTCATCACAACAAAAAAAACAATGGAAGATAAAAGACATGCAACCCATTCTCATTACACTTCGCGTACAACACATGCACACGGACGACGTTTGAAACAATGCGCAATCCGTGTTGACTCGCTTTTAGTGAAGTGGGGCATTCCGGGATTCAACGTATCGTAAATTGTTTCGTCGTACGAATAGTAACCGACGAATAAATTGCCATCTGGCAGATTAACAAAGCAAGGTTCTCCAGCTTCGTGATGAGCCCGGTATTCCAGGCCAAGGGGATCAGGCAGCGCAAAAAGGTAGTCCCACTCTGAGCCGTCCTCCTTGGCCGCACGGAAAAAGTGAATTCCATATCCCTCTTGCGGCGTGCGACGTCTAGCCAAATGTTTCTCAAGTTCAGCAGGCGAGTATTTCCCTGGATTGTGAACACCACTTCCATCAATGCCTCGACATGCCGCGACCAAGGTTCCCTTGGCCGTATACCACGCATTAAAGTTCTCACCGAACATATTAATACGCTGCGGCGTGGTCCATGTGTAGCCGCCATCAGACGAATGAGCGTAGTGTGTCTCAGGTTCAAAACCTCGTCCGCGGCGCAACAGAGCCAATATCCGCCCATCATGCAACAAGGTCAGATCCGTCTCACTGAAAACATCGCCAATTTTGGCATATTGCCCAAAGGTCTCGCCTTGATCCTGGGAGCGAATGATCCCGGATCGAATCTCGCCTTTATCTGATGCGTACCCCCAGCCTGCACAGATGACCTCGCCATTGGATAGCTCGATAATCTTTCCGTACGGAGAAAAGGCCCACACCCCAATCTCCTGTGGATCGTAACCTTTCCACGTGACGCCATTGTCGTCGCTACGTAGGCAAACAAAATCTCCTTTCGCCTTTGCATGATTTTTACGACTAATACCATCAGTCCATGGAAGAAGCACTCGGCCACTGTGAAGTGCCTGCATTCCAAGTGATAGGTGAATCCCGCCATGCCAAACACGCGATGCGAGTACGAGAATAGGATCCGACCACGTACGCCCATAATCCGTAGATCGAAGGACATACCCGGTTGAGCCCTCCATGGCATCCGTGTAATCATCGTAGGTGTAAAGCAGATCGTTATTTTCCAAACATACTGCACTTGGATGCTGCCCCAAGGTGTGACGCACCTCGAAACATTCAAGAATTCGAAACTGATCGTTACCACCCAGATCCGGAATGGCAAGTTGGTTGATATTGGTATTCATCTCTGAGAGGTTAAGCTACAATTAATCACGTATCAAGGATTAGCAAGTCACATAAATATTTCCAAGGGTAAGATAATATGCCATCTTCTACCACGATTTACAGGCATGAAGGCTGGTCATGACAAGTACGACATTCAACGTACCTTCCACGATCATTCATGGTGGTGGTGCCCGAAAAGCCGTTGCAGAACAAGCCAAACAATTAGGTGCCCATCGGATTCTACTGGTCACTGACGATGGCATGGTTAAACTAGGTGTTGCTGGCCAGATCAGGCAACTGTTAGAAAATATTGGCCTAGATGTTGCAATTTTTGACCAGGTCCACCCAGATCCCACCGATCAAAATGTGCGTGACGGATTAGCGGTTCTTCGGGAACACCGCAGCGACGCAATCGTGGCGGTTGGTGGTGGCTCGCCAATTGATACAGGCAAGGTTATTTCCATTCTTCAATCGAATCCTGAACCCATGCGACAGTACATGGGCTATCACCAGATCCCCAATACTGGATTACCGTTGATTGCAATTCCCACAACGGCTGGAACAGGCAGCGAAGTCACCAAAGTCGCCGTCATTACGGACACTGAAAACGATGTGAAGATGATGATGCTTAGCACCATGTTGCTGCCCCGGGTGGCACTGGTGGATTACGAGTTGACCATGTCGATGCCCCATGAGCTCACCGCAGCTGTTGGCGTGGACACTCTGACGCATGCCATCGAAGCATACGTCTCCACAAAGGCGAATGTAATGACTGATCCGATCGCGCTGTCCTGCATTCGCCTAGTGGCCCGGCACCTACCCACTGCATGGCAAAACCCAACGGATCGTCATGCACGAAAAGGGATGATGCTGGCCGCCTGCCAAGGCGGAATGTCTTTTTCCAATAGCAGTGTCTGCCTTGTACATGGCATGAGTCGGCCAATTGGCGCGGTATTCCATTTGCCGCATGGCCTGTCAAACGCGGTGCTACTGCCCACTATTACACAATTCTCCATTGCCGGTGCCACCGAACGGTACGCAACAGTTGCTCGCACCATGGGATACGCCCAAGGCAATCAACCCGACGAGACGGCGGCCGAAGCATTGGTGGAAGGCCTGCAACAACTGAACTACAACCTTCAAGTCCCGCGCCTAGGCCAATGCAAGGGTGTGAATACAGATCGTTTTAAGAACGAAGTTCAAAAGATGGCCCAAGATGCGTTGGCTTCCGGTAGTCCACAAAACAACCCCCGGGTCCCCACCGAGCAAGAAATCATTGGTCTATATCACCAAGCATGGTAACCGAGGGCTGATTGGTATAACCACCTTCAACCCGCAACACACACGAATCGGTCTGCAAATCCGACCTGCCCGCTATGCTTTGCATATTCAGTACCCGATTACGACCTTCAACGACCCGCTAAGTCCTTGAAGCCTTCTAGAGTCATCCGCCTTGGCAACGGTCACCGGGAAGAACCACAAACAGGTTCCCATGCATTGCGTCCCTAGGCGGAAACAGCTATGAATGACTGCCATGCAATATGGCACACGACCACTTGATCCGGGGCTAGAGATTCGCAGCAATCTGACCAAGTGGTTTGATGGCAAGCCCCGCCTGACGTTCAAGGCCAGTTCAGTTCGGTCTGCCAAAGCATGGCAACGCCGCGCCCGTGACAAGTTCATGGAATGTCTTGGCCCACCGCTCAAGAGGGTGCCGCTTCGCCGACATGTGTTGGATCGACAACAGATGGACGGCTATCACCGTACAACCTTCACGCTAACCACGGCCCCACACTTGAAAGCACTTTGCTGGCTGTGTATTCCCGATAGTGTGACAGCACATACGCCAAGACCGGCAATGATTGCCACACAGGCCACGGCATAGGGGCCAAGGATCTACTGGCCACAGACATGAAAGGCCACCTGCGGCCTGAAGGCCACGGCTATCAAAAGGACTATGCACTACAGGTCGTACGCCTAGGTTATCCCGTGCTGGTTGTCGAGCCGCTGGGGTTCGGAGAGCGACGTGACCGAGAGTTGCTGCACGAACCGATAGCGAGGAGTGGCTGTCATGCCGCGGCAACGCTGGCAATCTTCTTTGGTACCACGCTCGCCTCGATTCGTATCCATGATTTGAGGCGAAGCCTCGATTTCCTGTGCACCGTGCCGCAGATCAACCCAGACCGCATCGGCTTGATGGGGATCTCCGGCGGCGGACAACTGTCCTTGTGGGCCGCTGCCATCGATCCACGGTTCTAATTCGCCGCTGCCAGATGGAGAATGGGCATGGAGGTGTTGCGATCGGAAGCGGTACATCAGGCGATGTCCGAAACGTGACCGTGCAGGACTGTACATTCAAGGGCACGGACCGGGGCATCCGGCTTAAGTCTATGCGCGGACGGGGGGGGGTATCGTCGAAAATGTACATTTTGAAAACATTCGCATGCGTGACATCATTCACGAAGCGATTACGATCGACATGTACTATGGTTACAGCAGTGCACCGTCGGCGTCTAATACGCCACCGATATTCCGCAGTATTGGGATTCATAATATTTCGTGTGACGGCGCAGCCACTGCAATACAGTTACGGGGCCTGCTGGAGAGTCCCATCCAAAAATTAAACCTCGAAAACATCGACCTGCGGGCCGATCACGGTGTCACCGTAAAATGTGTAGATGGACTTGATCTAATTAATGTAAGTGTACAGACTAAAACCGGATTCCCAGCATAATCGACCACCCACCCGGGTGAATAGCCTAAACCTTCATTCACCGGCCCGATTCGTTCGCGCTAGTTTTAATCCAAACCGGGAAACTTAGCGTCGCCAAAACGCAGCAGCTCACCGGTGCCGCCGGGCAACGTGATGCGAAACTTGCCTCCTTCAACGGCAAACGCTTCAGGTTGCCCTGTTTCACGTGACAACCTGCCGATCACTTTCACCTCAGGGGCCAGCGTCAACGTCACCGTCACTGCCCGCTCAGCTGACGACCCGCCCATGCCGTGCCATAGGTTGGTCAGCATGAAATAGTCCCGGCCATCGTCATCTTTGAAGAACCCGATCAGTAGATCTTTCCACGCAACGGGCTCGTCACCTTCAATGGTGATCGCCTTGATCATCGTGTCACCCGCATCGCCCGGTTTCCAGGCGGTAATACTGTCGGGAACATTGTTACCGCCTTGCGGCACGTACCGCACCGCCGTGCTCTCCAGAAAGCGTAGTGCCGCGCCAAGGTTGACCACTTCATTGTTTAACCTGGCCACGTTGTAATAGATCGCCCGCCGTCGGCCGTTGGGATACTCGATCATGGCCGGCCCCTGTTGATCTTCGTAGGTGAAATACGCGATCCCCGTGTACCCGCAGGTCAGGTGCATGAATACCTGCATACGCACGTCTGATTCACTAGGCATGCGATAGCCACGTCTGTCGTCTGAGTGTGACTGCACGAACGCCCAGTATGGCACGTTTCTTTCCTTGCTAATTTTCCGTGCAGTCATCAACGTAGGAAACAGGTTGCTGGTCCCGCCGCCTTCCCGAAACGGATAAGCATTAAAAAGCACGATGTCCGTGTCCATGATCGTGGCGAAGTCGCGCAAATAGTCTTCGTAGCTGTAGCCGCCATCGGGCACCGGTCCTCCGTAGTACTCCTCAGCCGTTGCGCCCATCGGAAAGGCACAGGAATACACCAGGTCATCGGGATACGTCTGCTTGAGCCACTCGATCGTCTTGGCTGCGATGAACATCTTCGGCCGGTTCGGCTCGTCCCAGACCAGCCACCCTGTCTGCCCGGAATAGTTGGCATTCAGCCGCTGCAGCGTGGCTTTGAGCTTGCCAGTCAGACCGTCCTGGTGCGGATATACGTGCAGGTGCCAGTTCAGCCCCTTGGCTGACACCTTTTCCAACAGTTTGGACTTGGTCTTCCACGCCATCACGTTCGTCAGGTTGGCCTGGGCGTGATGATCGGCGTTGAACGTGTTCGGTGCAATCGTCAGCGCCATCGTGGTAAATGGGTGGCTGCGTACCCAGCGCTTGCCACGACTTAACTCCGCTACTTGCCTGTGCGTGCAGCCGAGTTGGAAAGCCATCATGGATATCAGGACCAACACCACCCATCGAATATTCCACTGCATTACAAAAATCCTTGTGATAGTCACTTCATTAAACAGAACGACAATACCCCCGACAGGATTCGAACCTGTGACCTGCGGTTTAGAAGACCGCCGCTCTATCCAGCTGAGCTACGAGGGCATGCCTTTGATTATAAGTACTAGCGCTTATTGGCGTGGCGAGCAGGCAATTCCGGATAGTTGTCGACAAGCCAACGGGCCTCGTCAGCAATGGCTGCGGCACAGGTCTCAAGCCATGCTTGACCTTGACGGGCCGATGCTTCAACAGCATTGACTCCAGCGCCGACACCGTGGTATTCGGGCTGACAGTCGATTTCACCGAGATCAACACTGTTGGGTTCAAGAGCCATCATCAAACTTGTCTCCCATTTGCCTGCATGGTCACCAGATAAACCCGCTGCATCAGACTCGCCGCCCCAATCGGTGGTCACAGGCAGTCCGGCCATAAGCGTCACACGCGAAAATGCCTTGGCAACCGGGCGAGCCCAGTGGACAAGCGGATTATGGCCGCTGCATAGATATATGGAACGAAAACCGAAACCTGCAATCTGTTCCAGGCTCATGCGCACCAAACGTTGATAGGAAAGCCATTGTTCCTGCTGATCGCCACCACCATATGGTGAAATGACTTTAGACACATCATTGTCCACGCCATACCCACTAGCAATCAAATCATCGTACTGGCCATTGCTGTCCATGAAGAACGAATCACGGGGAACACCCCAAACCAGCGACGGAAAAACCGCCCCGCCACCCAATTTCTGCGCCGCAGCACAACATACGCCATGCGACTTGATTGCATCGGTTCCAATCGGACTATGAATGCCATGCCACTCAAGAGCACCAAGTGGCAAGAACGCAATATCAGCATTCTTACGACAGGAATGAATCTGACCAGGGCGCATGAATTCAATGCAAACATCAGCATAATCAGTCATTATTTGAACTCGCCTTTATTAATGAGATGTAGCAGCATGACTCACAAACAACATGTTTCCTCAAGGGTAGAGCATAGGATAATCAAAAGGCATAAACACTTACGTACAACACTTACCTAAGACACGTTCATCGCCTCTAGATTACCAGTTCACGAATATATTGCCCGCAATCACTCTTGCATGTTCTCAAATCCCTTTCACCACACGCCGTTTCCGTTTGGCCAGGGTATTTGATACTCAAAATCCAGCATCAATGGCCATGACCAATAATACATCTCGTACATCTCATACAACGACACCATTGATTGCGGATATCGCATTTGCTGTTCGAGTCCAACCAGAAAGGCAATATGGTCCTTCTTATGGGTCCCACCCAACCCAAATATCCGTGCTGGAATATCATCGATCAAGTCGCCTTGGTCATGCTCCGATGTGAAAGTGGGGAAGATAAATGGTTTTTATGATTCCACGGCCCTCGCGTGGATCACTGCCCCACAGGGAATAATGATGATGGGAGAAAGAAGCATCAACAATACTCTGACAAGCAAGCAGGTGTTTACCACCGGTGAAGCGGCAGAAATCTGCAAGATATCCCAGCAGACCATTATTCGCTGTTTTGATAGCGGTCGACTGAGCGGATTTCGTGTACCGGGTAGCCGTTTTCGTCGTATCCCACGGGAGGACCTTATTCGCTTCATGCAGAACAACAACATGACAACCACTCAGTTTGAGGGTGGCGTACATAAAATCCTCGTCGTGGATGACGACCCGGAGATTGTCAATCTGTTTATCAACCTTTTTGAGAATGACGATCGATTCAAAGTACAAGCCGCCACGACCGGGTATGACGCGGGTGTAATGACTGAGCAATTTCGACCTGACCTAATGATTCTCGACTTCATGTTGCCGGATATTAATGGCAATGTGGTCTGCCAGACGGTACGCAGCAAGCCGCACCTTGCCACCATGAAAATCATTGTTGTTTCAGGTGTGATCAAACAGGATGAGATCGAAAACCTAATCGATTCCGGTGCCGATGACTTTATTAAAAAACCATTTGAAATTAGTAATCTAATGGATCGTATTGAATCCTTTTTGCATCTTGAAAATGCTTGATCCACACTATTACTCCACTGCACCTAATCTCATTTAAATCGAGAGGTGACAGTAGAAACTTCTATATCAATCTAGTTATGCAAGCATCTGAATCGGTCAAAACACGCCGCGTAGAATTAATCCTCCGACAGATTGATTCACTGCCGACGCTTCCCCATATCGCAACACGCATCATGACCGTAACCGCGGATGATGGATCTGATGCCCGCAAGGTCATCGAGTTGGTCAAATCCGATCAAGCCCTGACCGGAAAGATCCTTTCACTATGTCGGGCAGCGGACAAGGGGGTGAGAAGCGGCGAGCTAACCATTGATCGCGCCGTGGTCATGCTGGGATTCAATACCATCCGAAACGCTGTATTCTCCATCAAGGTTTTCGAAACTTTCGGTTTGGAGAACGGAAAGCAAAGCAACTTTAATCCCAGCACCAGTTGCTCAGATCCCATGGTCGCTGCAGAAACATCACGTCCTTCATCAACCCCCACCGCTCCGCTCAACCGTCGCGAGTTCTGGCGCCACTGCTTGGCGGTGGCGGTTTCCGCTGAACTAATCGCACAAATGCATGGGGACCACAAAAACCTAAAACCTGCGGAAGCTTTTGTCTGCGGATTACTACACGATATTGGCAAGCTTGCCCTGGACCATGTCTTGCCCAAAAGCTTTTCCCGCGTCGTGCAATTAGCGGATGAGAACCAAAGCAGTTTGGCCGATTTTGAGCAACGCGTAATGGGTATTGATCATCATACAGCCGGTAAACGACTGGCCGAACAATGGCAGCTACCTCACAGTATGCAGGATGCCATCTGGCTCCACGGCTCGGCATATGAGTTGTTACCTGACCTTAAACATCGACAACTAATCGGCCTGATTAACCTTGCCGACCATGTTGCAAGGCAAAACCATATCGGCCACAGCGGCAATTATGCGCTACCATCTGATCCCCGTGAGATTGCAACCAAAATCGGCCTTAATCCAGATATCATTGACTCGATTACGGATGAGTTGCATGAAGAGGTCCACCACAGAGCCGAAGTGCTGGGACTAGATGACAACCTATCACCGGGCAAGTACATTGGCTCCCTGCAACAAGCCAATCAGGCTTTGGGTCGACTTAATACTGTCATGCACAAGCGGGCAAGAATTGCCGTAGGCCAAAAAAAAGTATTAGAAGCTATTTCCCGCTTTCACCGTTACACCTCGCCCGGGCGAAATGTTCATGAGGTTTTGGACCAGGTGGTGGCGAATGCTGCGTTGATTTTCAAAGAAGGGTTTTATGCCATCCTATATCAGAATGGTGGGTCCAATGATCCATCTGAACCCTGGCTAATTGGTCAGTATGGCCTCGATGGGCGGCCTGCAGGGAAGCAACTGGCAGATCCACCCCCACAAGTCCGTCATTTATCCGAAATCAACCCATCAGACTCGCTATCCATTGACCTGATGAGTTTTCACCCTTGGCTGATAGATTACCTGACGCAGACATCCGACATCCGACGTGTCAGGTTGTTGCCATTGACCTGTTCGTGGGGAACAGCAGCCATCCTATTGCATGATCGCCCCAGGTTGCCGGCGCAGTCACTCTTGAATGCCTTGATAACCACTTGGGGTGGAGCGATTGCCGCAGCCAAACAGCATGACGGAGCCCGGATATTGGGTGAAAAGCTTACTGAAACCAGCAACTTGTTATCAGAAGCCCATGATCAACTATTGCGTAACGAATCCATGGCACGTTTGGGTGAGATGGCCGCCGGAGCAGCCCACGAAATGAACAATCCACTGACAGTGATTAGTGGCCGTAGCCAACTCTTGGCGACGAACCCCGATAACGGTTCATGGACTCAAAAAACCGCACAAACGATTGTCGACCAGGTCCAGCAGTTGAGTGACTTAATCAGCTCATTGCGAATGTTTTCTGACCCACCTCGAGCCAAACGAAGAGCAACGGACGTAGGAAACTTGTTACATGATGTAGTGAAACATGTTCGACGCGATCATGTCAAAATGGCTGAAAAAATTGAATTCTTTGTGCAGATATCAAACGCCATTCCGGTTGTACTTATTGATCCGGAGCAGATCAGTTTGGCATTGATCGAGTTACTAAACAATGCCATTACCGAAATCGGAACTGAATCAGTTCATTTATCTGCCAAACATCAACCCGAGAAGAATATCATGCTATTCCAGGTTGTCGATGATGGTGCGGGGATGGATGCAGACACTCTGTCACATGCACTAGACCCATTCTTTAGTGCAAGAAAGGCCGGACGTGGAACCGGACTTGGATTGGCACGGGCCCAACAATGGATTGCCAGCCATAGCGGAACTCTTGAGATTAGATCCACGCCGGACGTTGGCACACGGGTGACCATAACTGTGCCACTTACTGACTAGAACGAAAAATGAAATAAAACACAGGAATGCCAACTGATCAGCTTAGTAAAGCTGCTAAGAGACCTATTTCAAAATCCTCTAGTCCATATATCAGGTCCATCGCAATTATAGAACCTGTTCGAATGTGGCAATCGATATAGACCCAACGGTTTGCAGTTGACAACTCAATAAATAAGCAAAATGACCAAGAAGATTGGTCGATAGTTAGTCATAGAACCCGAGATTAAGGCCTGGCGCCGACGGCGCCCATAACAAACAGAGGCAGGGGAAAAGTGGTGCCAAGTCGATCGCAAAAAACATCTTCACAATTAAAACACAACCCAGACAAAACACTGAGAGTCCTCCTGGTCAACGGTGATCCTAAAGTACGTGGTGAAGTTAACAAGGTCGTGCTTGACCAACCAATTGTACTCACCTGCGCAGCCAGTCTTGATGATGCACGCAGCGAACTGGCAAATAACAAAATGGATCTAGCCCTTATAGATCTAGAGCAACCTGATGGCCAAGGCCTTGACCTGGCGGCTGAACTGGCAGGATCTAACACAAGTACCCAGTCAATCATGATTGGCAGCAAGGCAAGTTTCGATAACGGACTGCTGACTATTCCACCATCAGCAACTGACTTTATTTGTAAGCCATTTGATAGTAGGGAACTGGCTTTTCGTATCACCCAGGCCAAGTTACGTGTTGAATCACAGCACCAACAACATCGCAAAGTAAAGCGTCTCAAGCGGGTGTGCCGAAAACTCAACCGCGTGCGCAAAGACGTGGCTCAGCAAGTTGATATTCTTTGCCAAGACCTGGTAACGGCCTATCATGAACTAGCGGTGCAGATGAACCAGGTCATGGTAACCAGTGAATTTGCCGGCCTGATACATGAGGAACTTGACCTTGAACAGTTCCTTCGCAAGGCTCTTGAGTTTCTACTTCAAAAGGCTGGTCCCACCAACGCAGCTATCTTTCTGCCATCAAGCGGTGATGAATATTCTTTAGGGGGTTACGTCAACTATGACTGCAGCAGCGGCTCGGCCGATATTCTGCTTGAGGGTCTCGCGGATGTGCTAGTACCGCGCATTGCCAACCATGACCAGCTGCTTCACCTGACCGACCGTCAGGATATGATTAGATGGCTGGATGGCGAATCTGAATTCATGGCTGACAGTCATATGATTGGATTTACCTGCCGCGATGAACAGGAAAGTTTGGCGGTAGTGGTGTTGTTTCGAGATGGAACGGAACCCTTCAACGCCAGCGTGGTTGAACTATGTGAGTCTATCGCCCCAATGTGTTCGGAGTACCTAGCCAAACTGATCCGCATTCACCATCGACATATCGTCGATGACGGGCCAGACTCCGCATGGGACGAATGAGTATAACCCTCAATATTTCCATCATATGGCTGAAAATACGACGCCACAGATTTCACCAATCACCCCCTCATCAAAAGCATTTTGAGTGACCAGACGATCCCGCCGGTCGTCCACAAATCGCAACAACGTGCCGATCGTACCGTTGGGCGATACACTTAGCATATGAGCAGACGATCCAAATCTACTTCTAGCCCCCGAGCCGGTACCGCCACCACCAAAAGCTGGGAATCCGTCAAGGGCGGACTAGTTGCTGATTCGCTGGTTAGCAGTTTTGTCGAGTCGGTGTCCTTTGATCGACGTCTATATAAACACGATATCGCCGGCTCACTGGCCCACGCCCGCATGCTGGCGGACTGTGACCTGATCTCCAAGAAAGACCTTGGTCAGATTACCAAGGGGTTAGGGCAAATTAGCAAACAGATTGACCGGTTGGGTGATGCTTGGCCCGGGTGGAAGACCGAACTCGAAGATGTACACATGTGTCTTGAAGCTGCGTTAATCGAAATGATTGGCGACGCAGGTCGCAGGTTACATACCGGACGCAGTCGTAATGATCAAGTCGCCTTGGACCTGAAATTATGGATACGTGATGCTGTAACTGACCTGCGTCATATGATCGACGACCTATCAAGATCGTTTGTGACTCTCGCGGTACATCATGGCCAAATTGTGATGCCAGCCTATACCCACCTACAACGAGCACAACCAATCATGGTCGGCGCCGAACTACTGGCATGGGTTGAAGCACTCGACCGCGGGGCCACTAGACTGGAACAGCTACTATCACTTGGACTGGAAAACCCTTTGGGCAGTGGTGCAATTGCCGGCAGCAGCCTACACCTTAATCGACATCACACGACCAAAAGCCTTGGATTAAAACGCCCTACGGCAAATAGTATTGACGCAACGGCAACAAGGGATGTAGCTCTCGACTTCGTCTACGGCTTGGCGATGATTGCCACAACCCTATCACGCTGGGCTGAGCAATGGATCTTATATGCTTCCACTGAATTTGATTTTATCCGGTTGAGCGAAATCTATACCACTGGGTCCTCAATGATGCCGCAGAAGCGGAATCCGGACATGCTGGAATTGATCCGCGGCCGGTGCGGCGATCTTTACGGCCGACTTGTCGCCCTACTAACCATGTGCAAGGGTCTGCCCCTTGGCTACAACCGGGATCTGCAAGAGGATAAACGCCACATATTTGATGCCTACGATGGAGTAGCTGAATGTTTGGTTATGGCATCGAAGATCGTGCGTACCACGCAATATGACAAAAGTCGGATTGCCAATGCCTTAGATAAAGGATTTCTTGACGCAACGAGTCTAGCTGACTATCTGGTAACTAAGGGTGTTCCATTCCGCACTGCACACCAAGTGGTTGGTCAATTGGTACGCCAATGCGAGCAGATGGGATACGAACAACTATCGCAGCTGAAAATGGCAGATTTCAACCAAGCCTGCCATGCAGTTAAACTCGGCACAAAGCGATGCAGCAATGATGTATACAAGTGGTTAGGCGCAGAAAATGTAGTTAAGCGATACTGCACAACAGGTAATGCTGGCGCATCGGGTGTGCGGCGGCAACTTCAGTCATGGCGTAAACGATTGAAGATGTGATGGGCTGCCCTTCAATGGATCCCAAATTTTGAACTTCTCTGCCAAGACAATACTCAGTTATCTGATCGTGCCAAGCGACAAGGTGTCCACGGTAGAAAATTCTCGTCCCGCACTGGAAGTTGATATACATCCGGCCGCAGTTAGGCCTCCGGTGGTGGACCTTGCTGACCTGACTACTGGTGGATTTATAAACGTGATCCGACCAATACGTATCGTCATGACAGCAACGTAATTATTGAACCACGTTGGCCAATGGGGAGCAGAAACTTGCTCATCCTTACAGTACTTCAAGGCCCAGACAAAGGTAGGCGGTTTGAACTTCCAGATGACGAACCGCAATTGCTAGGCCGTTCCAGTGAAGCTGTACCAATTTCCGACCCCACGATGTCACGTCGTCATAGCGAACTAACCCCTGACGACGGGCTTTGGTATCTCAATGACCTTGATAGCTCCAACGGCACCTACCTGAATGGCGTACGGCTCACGGCAAGACGGCCCCTGGAACCCGGCGACCAATTCCGCATAGGCAATACGCTGATTCTATTCGGCACAGAAGCGTCTGATGCACGGCAGTACAAATGGCGCATTGCTGGTAAAGATGAACTTCAAATTCAGGTCGAGCATATCGCCAGCAGTAATGATGAATCGATGATCATGGCCGTGCCCGATCCCAGTGAAGAGGCGGTCATGCAGTTGACCGTCATTTATGAACTGACTGAGTTGATCGGATCGATCGTGGATCGCGGCGAATTACTGCAATGCGTAATGGATTTGATCTTTGAACATTTCCAGGCTGATCGTGGGTTCATATCACTCAAACGCACAACGGAGGATGCGATTGACCCGGTGGTTGAACGGCAGCGTATTGTAAAAGATAGTAGCGAGCAGACGAAGGTTCCCATTAGCCGAACCATTGTGAATCATGTAATCAAACATGGTGAAGGCGTGTTATCGAGCAATGCCATGACCGATGAGCGGTTTGCTGGTGGTGACAGTATCCAGGACATGGCTATACACTCTGCTATATGCGTACCAATCAAGTACAAGGACCGCCTGTTCGGAGTCATTCATCTGGACAGCCAAATCACCAATTACACTTTTACAGAAGATCAATTGCGGTTGCTTACCGCCATCGGCGTCCACACCGGCTTGGCCTTGTCCAATGCCCATCTCTATGAGCGCCAACTACAACGCGAACGTCTAGCAGCAGTCGGCCAGACGGTTGCTTCTTTGTCTCATTCGGTTCGAAATATGCTTCAGGGCCTGAGAGGTGGCGCAGATGTCCTCGAACTGGGCTTGAAGAAAAATAAAATGGAGGTGGTTCGGGGGGGCTGGGATATTGTCTCTCGAAACCTTGATCGGATTTATTCGTTGACAATGAATATGCTTGCCTATTCAAAACAACGCCAGCCAGAAATCGAAATGACCATTCTTAACTCAGTGGTTGAAGAGGTCATCACCCTGATGCAACATCAATTTGATGACAAGCACGTCGCACTAATCGTGGACCTTGACCAGGACATGCCACCTGTCCCACTAGATGCCTCAGGTATTCATCAGGCTCTACTTAACTTGATCAATAATGCCCTGGAGGCAGTAGATCGAGAATCTGGGACAGTGACTGTTGGAACTGCGTTTGACCCGGTCACCCAACAAGCAACAATCCGCGTGGTTGATAGTGGTGCGGGAATTAGCCCCGAAAGTCGAAAGTATCTTTTTATACCTTTTCACTCGACCAAGGGACTACGCGGAACCGGCTTGGGGCTCGTGGTTACGAAGAAAATATGCGAAGAACACGGCGGATCACTCAGCGTACGCAGTTCACCAGCCAAGGGAGCGACGTTTACCATTGCATTGCCGGTGACAACAGACAATGTCCCCACCGCTGCCGATACCCAAGGATTGACCAGTGTCCAGAAAAACCCTGATAAAGATTAGGCCTTGATCTTTCAAACCGAGCAATAACTCCATGGGATCAAACGTTTATCTCTCAGAGTCATTATGGACCACACCAAGCACGTGGCGTTGGTCGATGGAGAAAACACGTGGCCATTAGCCAATCCTTATCACCACTACGACCAGACCAGTTCGGACCAGATCAGGCACAGCATCTACTCAACCGCGCAGGTTTTGGCGGAACGACTGCTCAGGTCGCCGAACTGGTGGAGATGGGGCTCCGTGAGGCCGTAAAACATCTTGTGGATTACCGGCAGGTTGACGCATCCTCACTTCCAAAGCCACAAGCTGATGCCGATATTATCGCCCCGCTTACACCTGAGCAACGCCAACGCCAGGCTGCCGCAATACGTGCTGGCAACGAAGCTGAAATCGCCAGATTCCGTGCGTTACGCCAACAGCGTAAAGCAGATGATCGCCGACAATTGGAACATTTACAGCAATGGTGGTTACAGCGGATGATTGAATCACCTCGCCCACTTGAAGAGAAGCTTGTGCTACTGTGGCATAGCCATTTTGCCACCAACCACCGCACTGTCGAGGATAGCTTCCTCATGTTTAAGCAGAACCTACTTTTACGTCGCCATGCTAATGGAAGGTTCTCAGATTTAGCATTCGGCATCATCCGCGACCCGGCAATGATCCGATTCCTCGATAACCACGCCAACAAAAAACAGAAGCCGAATGAAAATTTAGCCCGCGAACTTATGGAACTGTTTACCCTTGGAGAGGGCAACTATACCGAAAATGACATTAAACAGGGCGCAAGGGCCTTGACCGGATACAGTTTCTATGACAATGAGTTCCAATTCATGGATCATGAGCATGATGAAAAACCCAAAAGAATATTGGGCATATCCGGCACACTAAATGGTGAGGATTTCGTTCGCATCCTCCTGAAACAAAAGGCATGTGCAGCATTTGTCTGCTATAAGTTGTACAAGCATTTTGTTGCCGATATTCCTGATCAAATGCCCCGCGAAAGCAGGTCGGTCATATTACAGATGGCTAGAAGCCTTCGGGCAACCGATTATAGGATAGCACCGGTGCTTAAAAAGCTGTTTATGAGCCGTCATTTTTATGACACAGCAATCGTAGGCTCGAAGATTAAAAGCCCTCTGCAACTAATTGCCGGTACGATTCGAATGCTTGGGACCCCCGTACGCGATATGTCTCTACTGATTGATGCGGCAGGAACTATGGGCCAAACGTTATTCAATCCCCCATCCGTTGCCGGTTGGTCGGGTGGCAATACATGGATTAATACATCAACTTTATTTATCCGGCAAAACTTAGCAACATACCTTATTACCGGTAAGTTGCCCTATCTTGACGGATGGACGCGCAGACAACTGGATTATGACCCCACCTTTCTGACCGAAGGGGTGTCAAATCGATCACCTGAAGCTTTGATTGACCATCTAATCAAAATACTGATTGCTGGACCTATTCCAGCCCAGCGACGCACCCAACTTCTTGCTTTTGTTAATGAGCGTGATGGCCAGATTAAGAAAGATCGTATGATTGGCCTTTTGATGCTGATCACTGCAATGCCGGAGTACCAATTATGTTGAATACCACTATGCAAGCGGCTTTTACGCGACGTGAATTTGTACATCGCAGCTTGGCTGTTGTTTCAACAGCAGCAACTATACCCACATTCCTGCATCAATCGGCCTATGCCCTGGTGGATCCCGACGATATGCCGCTGATCAAGGACCAACCAGGCATACCACAGGATCGGATCCTGGTCGTCGTTCAATTGTCCGGTGGAAATGATGGTCTAAACACGGTGGTTCCCTATGGGAATCCTACTTATCACAATGCTCGACCAGGCTTGGCCCTGCGAGAAAACCAAGTACTACCACTGGACGGTGGAGACGGTATTGGCCTGCACTGGCAACTCGAACCACTTAGAGAGATGATCGGCGAGGGGCTGGCATCAATCATCCAAGGTGTTGGCTACCCCAATCCCAACCGATCACATTTTGCCAGTATGGACATTTATCACACATGCCAGGCACGTGGTGGCAAGGGACTGGGTTGGTTGGGTCAATTACTCGACCAGATCGATCCGACGAACGGTACTTCACTGGTTGCCCTCAGCGGCGAAGCACCGCTAGCCGGCCAGGGTCACAAAACCCAACCGATTGCATTTGAAAACCCGAAACTGTTTCGCTGGATTGGTTCAGAAATGCATGCAGCCCTGGAGGCGCGTTACCAGCAGATCAGCCGAGACTCTGTGGAAGATCCCAATGGAATTAACACCCTCATACCCCAACCGGACAACCCAAGATCATTCATACGGCGCACAGCGCTGGATGCACAGGTCGCCTCACAGGCGATTAATGAAGCTGTTGCGCAAGGCAGTGTAACGAGCTATCCTGGCGGCCAGTTGTCAGAACAACTACGTATGGTGGGAGCCATGATCCGAGCAGGGCTGGGTACTCGTGTTTTTTATGTGGGACTAAATGGCTTTGATACGCATGCTGGACAGGCAGGTCGTCATGCAAACCTACTGCGCCAATTTGCCGTGGCCATGCAGGCGTTTTATCGGGAACTACAGGCCATTGGACAAGACCAACGTGTTTTGACTTTGGCATTCAGTGAGTTTGGACGGCGCGTAGGACAAAATGCATCACAGGGTACGGACCATGGCACAGCCGGGCCCATGTTCATGTTTGGACCAATGATTCGAGCAGGTCTGCTTGGAAAACATCCGAGCCTGGCCAAACTTGATCAAGGGGACCTCATTTATAATGTGGATTTCCGAAGTGTTTATGCCGCTGTCATGGAAAAATGGCTGAAAGCCGATAGCCGCAAAGTACTTGGCAAAACATTTCGCCCGGCGAATATACTGAAGAATGTATAGAAAAGACATCACCAACTACCCATACAGGTTAGGAATTAAAACCCCCAATCCATAAGTAGTAGGTCCCCAGCCCGACCACTAGAACGACAATCCCAACGATGATGCAATTGATCACCCAAAAGCGAAAACCCCGTAGACCCTTAGTGCCTCGCGGATACCTAGGCATACGGGTAAAACTGTGGCTTTGGCTGCGGGACAGGCGCATCCGCAAATTGATCGCCCATCCTGAACCTTCAAGGATTGCACTCAGATCTCGACGGCGAAGCTTTAACACGGCCAAAAGAATGCTTGGCAGCAGGACGGCCAGAATCGCACCACCCAAGCCACCAAGGATGAGAGTTGGATTTTGGGAAATCTTGTCGGCGATATAGGCCAAGGCAGAACCCACAGCCGCCAAAGCGACACCCCCTCCGGCCAGCAAACCACCAGCCGCCAGCAAGCCACGTTGCTGGACTGCCTGGTGTTGGACTTTGGAGGTTTCAGCATCGGTCACCGCCTTCTCAACATTTGACATGCTCTGCTGAGTAGCAGTATCAAGTTTCTTTTCTGCCCCACTGGTGAGTTGTTCAATCTTTCCGGTCACGAGTTGGCCAATACGTTTAAAGGGGGCAAACATCGCCTCATTGAGACTAATAGGATTTTCGATGATTTGTATGACCTGTGCATCCCACTGACACTCATCAATATCGTTAAACACACCTCGCTTACCAACCACAAGGCCACCTTTTCCTCCCGAAGTAACCGGTACAGCAAGTTCATATGGCTTTTCGCAACGATGGTCATTAACGCGTATATAAAGCACGAACATGCTGCTTAGTGCCGTGACCTTGGCATGGTCAGCACGCTTTATCACTTTGACCGCCATATTAAAACGCCGTCCATCCATAACCAAAGTGCCCATCTCGAAAACCGCTCGTCGTGTTGGATCATACAAATCGGGAAAGCTTACAAAATTATTGGCTAACTCCAGCAAACAGGATTGATACAGCAGCAGTTTTTCTATCAGACGGATATTATCGAGTTGGAAAGCCGTCTCATGGCTCTGGTCGATAAGATGTCTGACATTAGAGATACACGACCCATCCAGATAGCCTTGGAGTTTTGCCACTCCCAACTTAGCAAACGCACCTTCGGGCTTGGAATCGCACCATTTTTCATAAGGCATTAAGCGTTTTTTGACAGTTTCCCATTGGCATTCAGTCAAATGATCGAGATCCTCATCAAGCAATTGTTTCAGAACATGCTGGTGTAGATTAGCGAATGATTCAACGAAGTGAGGATTGATAGCACCCTTGCAGTCAAGTGTACGTTCAGCACAAGGCCTGGCCAACGGCGCAATGGCCATCAAATGAGTGATCGATTGGGAATCTCCTAGATCAGCGTTTTCTGCATCGCTGGTACGTGGTGGAATCTGGTCAATCATTCGAGAATCCAGTGCTAATATTTGACACTGGAAAAAATACTGGTCGATCTTGGACCGCAGATCAGAAAACAGCTTGAATGCTTTTTCAGTCTTTTCACCGAGCGGCAACAGTTCACCTGCATCCTGTTCTTTAGTTTTCACCCACTCCAAATAAGCCTTTGCCATATTGCAGAAGCGGCCCAACTGTTCTTGACCCACACCAGCCTTACCGCATGGGTGAGAAGCGCCACCCACGGTATCCACCACATCCTTAATGAACTGCGAGGTCTGTTCATCAGCAGCTGCATCAGGCAACGTGATGCCGGCTTCACTGACCGGCATCTGCTGAACTTCAGATTTAATCTGTCGAATTTGGGACAACGTTATGCAATCTGTTGCCGTGGATCCCAGTCGATTTATAATTTTTTCGGCTGAACTAAAAATCCTCTGCCCGTCAGAACTCTCGCAATTAATCGCGCTGAGTTGTAGAGCCGTGCTCTTTGCCTCCAAGCCGCTGTAGTCCGTAAGAGTCTCTAGGGTCCAGATCACAGCGTCTCGAAGTTCACAGACTCGGATGCGTCCATCATGGTCAGAATCAATCAGTTCAAGAAATGCGGCATCGCCACGGATGGTATTAATCGGCGCACTTGTTGCCACCCAGTGTGCCTCATCAAGCAGCAGCACATTCGCTAGATCTTTTGCAGAATCAATACGTAGATGATGAGCACGACCAAAATGATGTAATGTCAACTTAGCAGAAGCACACATATGTACACTTTCGTCATGTGAACAGTCATACAGAACATGATCGCAGCCGCCGGCAGAGCATCATGATGACAAGAAACAGATCCAGAACCATCGCGAGGCAATCCTTCGGCCAGAATGAACACGAGATATCTTGATCGCGTTAACCATACCGTTCAAATCTGTACCAGTTGGTCGCCGGAATGAAACGATGAACAAGCCACTAATTGAAAATGGTTGGCGCTGGTAATTCGAAATACGTCGATGGGTTTACGTTTTCCTAAGTGCCGGACTTGGATGCAGCAACCACGGAAACGGCAGACGAGTTGGAACCCCCACCACGGTCTGGCGTGAGAACCATCGTCATTCGACGCCCTAACATCCGAGGCATCACTTCGACTTTTCCTTGCTCGCCGAGTGATTCACGGACCCGGTCCATTGTCCGCATACCCAACTCACGATGTGTCATTTCCCGACCCCGAAACAACATCGTGAATTGAACCTTGTGACCCTCACCCAGAAACTGCTTGGCTTTATCAAGCTTGATCGTCAAATCATGGATATCAATTTTAGGTCGAAGCCGTACTTCCTTAAGTTCACTTTGCTTGGAATGGCTCCGTGCTTTTTGTTCCTTTTTCTTTTGCTGGTACATCCATTTGCCATAGTCCATAACACGGCAGACTGGCGGCTTAGCCTTAGGCGCAACCTCAACCAGATCAAGGCCTGCAGCACGGGCCCGGCTTCTACCTTCTTCCAAATCTACAATGCCTATTTGCTCGTCATCTGCGTCGATCAGACGGATAGGAGAAATGCGGATCTGATCATTCGTACGAAGTCTTTTCCCGATTTTTTGAACCGGCCGGATAAATCGTCCTCTAGCGATGGTAATACCTCCACGTTAAACTTTGATTGAATTGATCGATATTCAACATTACTATTACTCCGCACCAGTCCCCACTGAGACAAGTTCTACAAAATAGCACCCGCCCCCTGTGACCACCGATATTTCACATGGTTTACCATACCGACACGGCCGATAAGAAGCAAGAAAAAAACAGGGTGTAAGCCAATCTCGTTGCATGACAAACAAACCCCACGGTCCTCACTTAATCGCCCAAAGGAGCCAATAAGCAACTGGCGCCACCAGCAGGGGAGAATCAACCACGTCAAGGATACCACCAAAACCAGGTATTGATGATCCTGAGTCTTTGATCCCTGCATCCCGCTTTAAAAGACTTACTAATAGATCCCCAAGTTGGCCTACCCCACCGAGGACCAAGCCGCCAATACCGGCCCATATCAGTGGCCAGCACACCGCCCCATTGCCATTGTGGTTGGTAATGACGGCCAATCCCAGTGCAAGTAATGCCGATAGCAACAAACCGCCGATCAGACCTTCCCATGTTTTGCCTGGGCTGAGCCATGGAACCAACTTGCGGTGACCGATCGCCTGACCGGTAAAATAGGCGCCGATATCACATATTTTTGTGATGCCGAGGATGGCTGCAATCATCCAAACCCCATGATGAATGCGAATGGCCATGAGAAGCCCCGGCAGCAACCCTAGATAAATAAAAGATAATATCGTGGCTGAGATTGTGGCAATTGCACCTTGAGTTTGCCTACGGCGGCAATGGGCGGCAAGCGAGAGCATGGCAATCATCACTGCCGCGGACGCTATGCAAGCTGGCATATGATGCGGACTATCATGGTTCACAGACAGATAAACACATGCAAAACCAGAGATACCCGCAGTCGACACCACCCAAGGCTCCACCTTGATTTGTTTGGCACGAAAGATACCGCAGAGTTCATTGGCTGCTAAACAAATAATCCCCAAAAGCACGAGGAACATCAGTATCCCAGGCGGCAAGGCTTCCCGGCCTAAGAAGAGCAATTGCCAAAATGTACCCGCCAACACAATTCGCTCAAACGTGCTGTCGAGATACAAGATGGCTGCCAGCAAGCCAATCATCACCGGACCGAAGATAAGACGCCGCTGCAGCATCAATGCATCGTATCTCAGCCGGTGGAACGCTGCGAATCGCTGGTGCTGAACAGCGATTTATTACCCACTGGAGCGTGAGCAGGACCAATGGGTGGATAGGGCTTAAACGGCTGGATATGGTTGCATCTTTTAATTACCTGTGGATTGGCCCTGATATGCTCCTCACCGCTTTGGCGTCGAATCCAACGATGCACTATCGTGTCACCCGTGCAACACAAATTGACTATTGGCGTTTTGCTATTCATGGCCGGCGTATTGACTGTACCCGCTAACCATGTCGCTGCACAGTTAATTCAAGCAACTAGCAATTCAAAGCATTTATGGATTGTGCAGTCGAATGAGGACAATACGGTGGTGATCTGGCATCGGGGACAGGATGACGAACCACAGGTACTTTATCGAGCGTTATCTCACCATGGCCAGATTGTCCCCGGGGGTGTAGCCAGTGCTGGCGAGTGGCTATGGGTTGTTTATAACGGCAATTTAGCAGTTCAATCAATCCGCGTAAGTGCCACTAATCCTACGGAACAGATCACTTATGAGACACGGTTGGCGACCAGACTCCCCAAGGATGTGACATTACGTAGCTTCGCCGCAGGTACCGCAGATGTTTGGGCCTTGGTGTCATCATCAAGCCCAACGGTACTTGCGCTCATTGATGCAACTGTCGAAACAATCCATGTGAATAATGAAGATGAATTACAACACGACTCTGAAAACACCAATAATCTAATACCACAGGATCCCACCACACCCAATCCTGAACCACCGCTGGATCATCTAGAGCCCGATACTGATTCCATTAAAGAGTATTCTGGCAGTGACCGACTTCTACGGTTAGATGCCACAGGCTGGAGCAATGTCCGTCTACCCCGTAACTGGCTGCACGGCGCAACAGCAATTCTGATTCCCAACGATGATGATCCCACACAGCCCCCTAGCATCGTATCGCATCACCTCGATGACCGCGGGGCAACTATTCGATGGCATACGCATATCGGTCCTTCAGAACGCTGGACAGCGCAAGACTTTCCGCTCAACAGTTCACTTCCGTTCAGGACCGCATTGATCGATGGGCAGGTCGTAGTGGCACAACCACTGGACCAGACGGCACCGTTTACAGTACAACTCATGCTGCTTCGCCATGAGGCACTGAGTGCACTTGGCCAGTTGGTCATTGGGCCAGATCAGCCAACAGGGTGGACGATAACCCCATCTGCCAACAAGTATCCAATCGGAATCCTATCTTGGAATCCAGAATCGAACTTTACCGAAAATCGCATAAATTGGGATGGCGAGAAAGCTCCAGAGGAAATCCTCAAGCGCACGCCTAGAAGACCGTGGTCAGGTAATCTCGATAGTCTGGTTATGACTGCCACCTTGGCTGTGGCAACGTTGATCCTTTTTCTTTCATGGCGGCGTGACCCGGCATGGAATCGCCTGGAATTACCCGACAATCTAATGTTGGCTGATCTGGCACGACGTGGGCTTGCGGCTGGTATTGATTTGACGCCACCAATTGGTGTTTGTCTTTTTATATTCAATTTCAACATTGGTGATTTGCGCAGCTACTGGCCAGGGCAGGATGCCGGCAGCGCCCAACAGATGATGCCGGGAGGTACGATGATTGGGCTGTTTTTTGCCCACACCTTGATGACAGAGCTCTTTGTGGCACGCACACTTGGCAAGGCGTTGTTGGGTTTACGGGTGAGTAGCTTGACCGGAAAGCGGCCAAAACTGTGGCAGATCTTGGTTCGTAACATCATGAAAGTTTTCGGGCTGATCGCGTGGTTTCTCCTTATCCTGCCGCTCATTGGCCCGTACCGACAACGTCTCGGTGATCTTGTTGGCCGGACTGTTGTGGTTTCTGATGCGTCCAGTCAACCCAACAAAGATGATGGACGATCGACGCAACCATGACCGAAGCCAAACCCGACAACTACGTCACAACCGATAACGTTCGCCCCACTGCAGTCGTCTTAATATCTGGCGGTCTTGACAGCGCAACGACTCTAGCGATTGCACGTAAGGAAGGTTTTGCATGCCACGGTCTAACTTTTGATTATCACCAGCGGCATCGAATCGAAATAAAGGCAGCCAAACGTGTTGCTCAACAGCTGGGGGTCTCGTCCCACCAGTTCGTCGAAATTAATCTCCGCATGTTTGGCGGATCTGCGTTAACTGATCGGATCGAAGTCCCCAAGGATCGTGATGCATCACAAATGAGTCGCGAGATACCGGTTACCTATGTGCCAGCTCGCAATACCATCTTCTTTTCATATGCCCTTGGGTTATCCGAGGTCATTGGTGCCAGCAACATTTTTATTGGCGTCAACGCTGTTGATTACAGCGGTTATCCGGATTGCCGACCAGAATATATCCAAGCATTTGAGAAAATGGCGAACTTGGCTACCAAGGTCGGTGTTGAAGGCCAACGGCTTACCATCCATGCACCATTGATTGACATGACTAAGACAGAAATCATAAGACATGGTTTGGAAATGGGTGTTGATTATAGCCTAACCCACTCCTGCTACGACCCAACTCGAGATGGAAATTCCTGCGGAAGATGCGATGCCTGTCTTCTGCGTATCCGAGCCTTTGAATCACTGGGAATGCGTGATCCGGTATTGCCCCATTAAATTCCAGTATACTTCCACGTATGGAACTGCCAATTGCACCCCGCGCGGTTCAGGTATCACCCGACGAGTTGATCCGTGCCGCCAAGCGTGCCAGCATCATCTTGGGTCGTATGGCGGCCACTGAATCCCAACTTGACAGCGCGACGACCTTGACCAATCCGGATCGACCAGATGTACAAACTGTGAACTTTGCCGCGGACGTACACCTGCCTGAGAACGTGGAAGCGACAGAGGTCTTTGAACAGATATCCAAACACTTTGATCATGCCGGTACGGTTTGCAAAATGCTGTTGGCACGGGAATCCACATGGCCCGAGGCGCTTGCCAGCCAGTTTGAGTCGCATGGCTACCAACCCCAAAAAGTGACTGTTTATTTGCTGACTGGCTACTTGAGACCCACGCAGATTGATAAAACCCTCCAGATCATTCCCGGACGAGCTGCATACAAACAGTTGCAACAGTTCTTTAAGCACGATGCAACTTCCGGTAATTCCATAAATGACATAAAAGCCAATGACCTGGCCTACACACAGATTGATTTTCTTGATGAACCGCGAACCGAATCATTTTTAGGACGTCGCAATGGTAATCCGGTCGGCTCTGTATGCTTGGTAAGTCTCGGCCAGACAGGGATGATTTACAATGCAACAGCTGCCCAGGACACCTTTAGCTCTGAGACAATGATAACATTATTGGCCCATACACTAGATCACTGCCAACGGGCGCTATTTGAACAGGTGATCGTGGAATGTGCCGATCAAAATCCAGTAGCTGATATTTTTTTGCAGTTGGGATTCAGACCTGCTGCTTCATACATTAAATTCCTGGGGACTGGAAACTAGGCATGGCCAAAACCAGCCGATACCAACCACCCAGCTTATCGATTCGCATTTTGATACCGGTCATTGCTTTGGTTGCGGTGGTCGTTTGCCTTTTACTCTTGTGGGATTCTGTTTCCGGCAACGCATTACCGGGCTGCGGACCAGACAATGCATCAGGTTGCAGCTCCGTACTGGCAAGCAGATGGGCCTCCGTTCTAGGCGTCCCCGTCAGCGGGCTCGCCTTGATCCCCTACATTTTCATCTTTACCGCCTCCCTGCATATCTCCGGTGACCAGCCAATACAATGGCAACAGATTGCATGGAAGGTCTTGATTGTTGCATCTTTCATTGCTGTGACCGCAGCAGCATGGTTCACAGTCCTGATGTTTCTTGTTGGCATAGGCCTGTGCCCTTACTGCCTGACCATTCACGCCTGTGGTGTTGTCCTGCTTGTGCTCGTAGTGACCAACGGACCAATCAACTTCCGTAGCAATGATATTAAAGCCCCACAGATTGGCCTGACAACCGCCGCCCAACTCGCAACCTTGGCCATACTAGCAGTTGGCCTACTGACCACCTGCCAGTTACTGAAACCACCCCAGATGGAGTCGCAGGTGATCGCCGGCCTTGGCGATGTTGTCACCGATGGGTACACCAACCCATCACCAAACATTGATTCGCAACTTCCGCCCGATGGTAAAAAAAAACAGCCGTCGCCTGATATTAACTCCCGTAATCAAAACCACACGGCGCCGTCACCTTCAACTCCAAATCAGCCGGCCAAACTCCCACCAAACATTCGCAAGTTGGTTGTACGCGATTCCCAAGGTAATGCCCGGACGATTCAATTCAATCCCCTAGGCCTTCCCATCCATGGCTCACCATACGCTCCTAAGCTCATGCTGTGCTTGTTTGATTACACATGTAAACATTGCCGCATCATGCACAACTATTTAAAGCTTGCCCAAAGCCGGTATGGCGACCAGTTTGCAATTATTTCATTACCAGCCCCCTTGGAATCCACCTGTAACGCGCAAATCAAGGAAACACACAAAAGCCACAAGAATGCTTGTGAATTGGCCAAATTGGCCCTTCGGATTTGGCGTATCAACCAAGATGCATTCCGACAATTTGATCATTGGATGTTTGAAAGTGATGAACCCCGTACTCTTGAAGAGGCTTATGTCCATGCATCCCAGCTCGTAGGCTACCAACCGCTCGAAAACGCCCGAAAAGACCCATGGCCCGCAAGACAAATTTCCAACAATATCGAACTGCAAAAAATACTTCCAAGCCAATCCCTCCCCGCACTGATTTTTGGACAATACTTCACCAAGGGTAGCCCAGCAAATGCCAAGACGCTGTTTGATTGGATTGAACAAGATCCAGACATGCAGCCAATTCATCCTTAGCATTGTGTTTCGTTACAATCACATCTAAACCCAAGCAGGCCCGTTATCCCCTTACATATACAAAGAAATCCCAGATGCCCCCTACAACAGCAACAACTCATTGTATTCCGCAGGATATCAATGCACAGCTCTGTGTTGGCCTCGAAGTACACGTTGAATTGGCCACTCGTTCAAAAATGTTTACCAATGCACCAAACCTTGCCCACCACCACCACTACGACGCTGAACCGAACACCTTGTGTGATCCGGTCGTATTGGGAATGCCTGGCGTGCTACCGGTAATCAACCAGGATGCTGTTGAAAAATCCATACTGGTAGGATTGGCACTGGATTGCCAGATCAACCGGTTTACCAAATGGGACCGCAAGAGCTATTTTTATCCAGATTTACCCAAAAACTATCAAATCAGCCAATACGATAAACCACTGTGTTTTGGCGGAAGCATTGATATCCCGGCACATGACGAAACCGACACACCATCAGACACAACCAAAAAAATTCGTATTATTCGTGCGCATCTAGAAGAAGATGCGGGAAAACTACTACATGAAGCGCCAGGTGGCAAAAAAATCGACCACTCCATTGTCGACCTCAACCGTGCTGGTACGCCACTATTGGAAATTGTCACTCATCCCGACTTCACCTCGGCTGACCAGGCTCTCGCATTCTGTGAAATGCTGAGAAACATCTGCCGCTTTCTCGGCGTGTCAGAATGCGTGATGCAACGAGGACACATCCGGTTCGAGCCCAATATCAATGTGATTATTGAAAGGGCAGGCCAAATCCATAAAACACCAATTGTTGAAATCAAGAATCTAAACAGCTTCAAAGCCCTGCACGGTGCCATTGAATATGAACATGTCCGCCAAGTTGAACAATGGCTGGAAACAGGACAAGTCATGAGCAGCGGATCGAAGAGTACTCGCGGCTGGGATGATGAACATGGGGTCACCACCCTGCAGAGGGAAAAGGAAGACGCCCATGACTACCGTTACTTTCCAGACCCGGATCTCCTACCAGTAACGATCAGCGATGAGTGGCTCGAAACCATTCAAAAACAGATGCCACAGTTACCACACGATCGGTTGCGCAAGTATGTCAGGGACTATCATCTTCCCAATAAACAGGCTAATGCACTGATCGCTGAACGCGAGGTTTGCTACTTCTTTGAAGAAGTAGTCAGCGAAGGCGTTGATCCCAAACGATCCGCAGCAATGCTACTTAACTCCGGAGCCAAACGAGCCAACGAACAAAACTGTCTGATCAGTGATATTGGAATCCAGCCAAAACAGATCAAGCAGATTATAGAACTCCTAGATGAGGACAAGATTGGTTCAAATGCAGCAGACGAATTATTTGGTTTATGCTGCAACAGTAAAAGCGATGCCGAACAACTTGCCCAACAGCATGGCCTACTACAAGTCAGTGACCATGGGGCACTGAACGACTACATTAATCAGGTACTGGAAAACCCCAAGATGACAAAAGCCGTCGAAGACATCCGAAATGGCAAGAACCAAGCTATCGGCGCACTCATTGGACAGGTGATGAAGCTTTCCAAAGGCCAGGCAAATCCCAAGCTCGTGACTGAGATTATCAAAAACAAACTGCAATCATGACGTACCGACCTAGCCGCCACCGCTCATCAAACACATGCAAACACCGTCGCCCTTTCAAACAACTGGCCAATCATATTGAAGAACTCGGTTGCCTGGCGCATAGGCTGCGATCATGGAGCTCTTTCCCATACTCATTCCCCCCATGGCAAGCCAGCGATTCCTATCTTCAGATTCCCGGTCGCCGGATTATCAACAGTCCCAGAATTATCCGGCCACACCACAGATAAGTTGCCATGATGAACCACCTTGGGATTGCCCGGTTGAATATCAATAGCCTTCACCCAGATATCCCTATCGACAGGACGATCACCTTCAATCATCCTGAATTCATCCTCACTAGTCGTAGTAACTGATTGGCTGGTTTTCAAACGGAATTTAAGATCCGGCTCTCCAAGCCCCAAAAAAACAGATGACGCTTGCCCTTTTTGACTAGTGGATCATTGCCTTGCCCCCTGAAAAATCCTTGCTCAACCCAACCGATCAGTATTTTTTCTTTCTCTGCAGACAATGAATTGTCTTCTTGAAATCTCCCGTAAGCTGGATCCGCGTGCCAAGGGGGCATGTGCTTGGTCCTAACAACCTCTCGGATCATTGGCCTCACCCTTTTATACGCTTATAACCGTCCATACTCCAAGGTGCTGCACCACCAATGGAATGACAGTCAACACAGTGCTTATTCAGGATGGGAACGGCCTCTATCGCCCATAAAGTCGAGCGTCGTGTTTGTGCCAAGCATCACCCATACCGTATTGATTAGGTAGGTGTAACAGACTTCCCTGTCTGGCTGTGCAGCGTACTTACAACTTCAATGGGCTTACACTTCTTGGCAGGAGTACGCTGGGCACAAAATTCACGTGTTGCCAAGGCAGCAGAAAGCCAAACAAGTGTAGACTCCGCACCATGATTCTCATTGGCACCATGCGGATGTAATCCATCGGCACAGCCACCACAGCCTGCATCTACTAGTGGTATCTGGAGGTCATTGGCACCCAGAAACCATTTCAAAGCATGGTCAGCACAGTTGACCCAGTGTTCGTCACCTGTTGCCCGGGCTGCTTCCAAACAAGCGTCAACCATGCAAGCTGCTTCAATGGGCTGCTGGTCAAACCGCGATTGAACCTGATTTTTCGGATACCAGCCTTTATTTCCGATGGGAACAAAATATCCTGCTTCACTGGTCTGGATATCGGCGAGCCAGCCCAGTGCTCGCAGTGCCAGGTTAACCATGCGCTGATCAAACATCCACTGGCCAGCCAGCAGCAAGGCGTGCGGAATCCGTGCATTGGCATAAGTCAATTGATCTTCAGGCCAAGGCCAACCCTCCGTGGCATGCTGATCAAATTGCACTAGAAGTTTTTGGCTTAGCTCATCTCGGGTACGACGCACCTCGGTATCACCCCCAAACTGTCGAAGATAGGCATGGATACCTATTAAACTGTATGACCAGGCACGACAATGTTCGAAAGCAAGCGTTGCGGGAATGGCTTTGTGAAATAATTCACAGGCAAGTGAAACATGGCCTCGAAGATTACTTCGGGCCACCGTTTCACCCAGCGCCCAAAGTGCTCGACCATGGCTGTCCTCGGATCCAATTTCCTCCTGCCAGTGCCGGTTATAGCTCATGAAGTTACGGAACCGACCCACATCTGGATTAAACGCATCGTGTAAAAAACTCAGGTATCGCCCAGTCAATACCGAGCAGTCATTGACACCCGTGAGATGGTCTTGAACAAGCAATGAAACGATTAGAGCTCGCGCATTGTCATCTGTGCAATAACCATGACTTCGATTTGGAACCGTGCCCCGAGCATGCTGCAGAATGCCGGTGTCATCCGTTAGTGTTCGCAGGTGATCTAACTTGATATTGGATCGCCGTTGTGGACGTAGTTGCTCGGCATGATCCAATAGAACAGCCGAGTTACCCCGCGGTCGATGACTGTGTGCGACATCCGCAAACAGGTCCATGTATTGCTTGGCCACCGCCGACCAGATCATGTCCCGGGTAAATCCATAGGCCCGCTTGCGCATTGCATGACGTTCAACCTCATTATCGAAAAGCTTAATAATCGCTCGGGCCAAGGCTTGTGAATCACGAAACGGCACAATTTGACCACGACCCTCAGCCAACATTTCCTGTGCATAACAGTAGGGCGTTGACACGACGGCATTACCCGTACCCAGCGCATAAGCCAGCGTGCCAGAAACTATCTGTTCTTGTGACAGATAGGGGGTCACATAAATATCAGCAACACCCAAAAATTCGCACAATTCCGACAATTCAACAAACCGATTATGAAAAATCACGTGACTGGAAACACCATTGGCCGCCGCACGGCGTTGTAAACTCTTTCGGTAATCCTGGCCTGAACTGGCTTCTACATGTGGATGTGTCGCACCAAGTATGATGTAAACGACATCAGGCTGAGATTTGATGACTTCCGGCAGCGCATCAATCATTGACTCAATACCCTTGTTAGGACTGAGTAAACCAAATGTCAGAATGACACGCTTGCCTTCAATATTAAACTGCTCTTTGTAGTAGTTAGGATCGACAAACGGCACATCAGGGATGCCGTGAGGAATGTGTGCAATTTTTTGTTCTGGAACACCGTAGACATCCTTGAGAAACTCCACACCTAATTTAGCCATGACAACCATGCGATCTGAAAGTTCAGCAACCTGTGACAGCACATCCCGTTGTTGCGATGTGGGTTCTTCCAAAATAGTGTGCAAGGTCGTCACGACGGGCATGCGAAGTTGCTGCAGCAGGTCAATGATATGCTGACCGCCCGAGCCCCCAAAGATGCCGTATTCATGTTGTAGACAAACCACATCGGCCTGCCCCATATTCAAGAAGTCTGCAGCCAAACGATAATCAGATCGCCGATCTTGATGGATTTCAAACTTCACGCGGGACGGATACCGATAGCCCTCAGGCTGATCATTAATGGCAACAGCCCATGACTGGGATCCTACTCCCGTGGCCACCAATGCCTCGGTAAGATCTGATGTAAAAGTAGCAATCCCGCATTTGCGGGGCAGGTATGTGCCTATGAGTGCCGCTTTAATGGCGGCGTCGCCAGGTCGAATCCTTTGCTCCATGCGTGCATCTCCATGACGTCTCACCCTCCTCCGTGCCACACCTGAGACTCAAGACACCTCGAGGGTTAGCACGATACGGCTTCCTTGCGGTAAAGCTAACTGACGGTACTGATCTTAACCGACTGCACCAAGAATGTGTGCCGCTAGGCTTCACCTCCTATGAATGAGCACGCGACTGAACAATCTCCAAGACATAAAACCCACCAGCCTCTACAGGATCTGGCATGCGTAATTGGCCTTGGCGGTGTCATTTTGCGCTTTATGATTTGAGGTAATTGAGTATTCGTGATTCAGGTTTGTTATCGGCTGATCATTTTGTGTGTCAATAAAAATGGGGTATTTGATTTGTGTCTGGCGGTATTGCAACCGCCTTGAGGCACCAATCAGTCACCAGACTCTAATATCCGTTCCCGCATTTGATCTAGGCTAGCGGCCGTCGCCTGGGCACGGCGTCTGGGGCGACGGAATCGCCATCTGCGGGCAAGCCGCAAGCGTTCGGCAATATCCAGATAGGAGTATAGTTCCCGCAAGGTATCCTCAGCGGTCGCAAGCCTACGAACTGATTCATCTGGGTCTTGCTGGTAATGGCTGTCCGCAAGGATGGTGGGTATACGGGTTGAAGTACGCCGTAACATTGAAATCATTCCAGACTTTTCGTTGTCTGGAAAATGGGCGGTAATATCGTACACAGCATGCACCAACCGCATCGCTGAGCGACAGGCTGGAAGTTTAGAGCAACTGCGGTCAAGCTTCACGAGTAAACCTCAATATCAGTCTACAAATACCATACTGGGCCAGATCCTTTGCGGAGACAGATCATTGGCCGGCATATCCGGCATCATCGTCACATTTGATGTTGAGCTTGGTCACCAAATTCATATTATCGGAACATCCAAACGGTCAGACATGCGGATTAGATGAGAATCATTGAATCTACAAGCGCATCATCAATTGCTTGCGATAGATTCCACAACGTCAAGATTAGGTTTGCCCATCACCACGGCACCATCCGTGGGCGTCAATACTTAAGGACTAGCCGCAATGAATGCAGTTTAAGCTCATCCGCGTTCACGGTTCTCCGATGAATTTTCCCCGATCTATTCATACAATCACATGATCTCGTCGTTCTATCAATGAGAATTTGATATCGCCTTACTTCCAGCCACTGTGATGGCAAATAGTTTTCTGGTCTTATAAAATCATACCATGAGTTTGTGCCAAACAATCTCCATTCTTCTGATACTGTCACTAGTCGCTGCAGCTAACTGCCTGGCCAGTGGCCAGTCTTCTGAACCGGACCAGTTGGCACACTCAGTAATGGATGTTTTTTTGAACCATTGTGCTAAATGCCATGACCCGCAGCACGGAAAGATTCATGGCGGTTTTGATCATGTTTTGGATCTAAAACGAATGGTAAGTGAAGCAATCTTCATTACCCCCAACCATCCCGAGCAGTCAATTCTATTCGACGTCATTGTAACCGGAGATATGCCTCGCAAGTCACCACGTTTGCCCGAGAGACAGATCGACATGATTCGTCGTTGGATTCAATCCGGTGCACCAACACCTAAAAATCTCAAGACAGCCCAAGACCATTCCTCACCCAAGATCGCAGCCGAGTTGGAGACTCGATATCGGAATAGATTTGTTGTGTGGCTTGGGAAATTCCATCCATCGATCGTGCATTTCCCCATAGGACTTATCACAGGTGCGGCCATCGCAGAGCTACTGAAAATGGTGATTGGCTCCTCCTGGCTGGGCGGGGCTGCACGCTTCTGCATGGGTACAGGCGCTATTGTTGGAGTATTGGCAACCTTACTTGGTTGGGCAAACGCGGGATTCTGGAGTGGCGAAGATCTTCTGACGACACTACACCGTTGGCTGGGCACAGTAACCGCAGGACTATCAATTACCGCCTTTATTCTTTCTGAACGATTTCATCGTCGGCCATCACCACAGCGGCGCAAGGCATATCGCATGGGCTTGTTTATTTCTGCAGGCTTGGTTCTCATAACTGGGTTCTTAGGTGGTGCCATCGTTTATGGTCTTTACCATCTTGCGTGGTAGTAAGTTGTGGGCTTTTAAACACACCTAATTTATCTAACCCCTACTATCCAAATTAAATGTTGAGTTGGAGAATACCTGCCCACTTTAGCGGGGTATCCGTTGAAGCTCGTTTGCTTGCTTAGGTTATACAGTACGGTTATTCTTGAGGATGATGTAATCTGCAATAGCCGGAATAAAGCGAGACAAGCGTATTTTATCGTATCGAGGTAGACATGACTGGCCAAGAAAGAATATTGTGTGCCATGCGGGGCGAAACCCCCGATCGAATCCCATGGGCACCAAATCTGAACCAATGGTTCTACGGCAATAAATTCAACAATACGCTACCTGATGATTTAGATGGCTGCACCACACCAACCGAAGCGATCCAGTGGTTAGGTGGTGAAGTTCTCACGCGATGGGATGGACAGATCAAAGGGCGTGGGTTCCCCGGACTTCACACGCAATTCAGCACTTGCCGATTATCACTGGAATACGAAGGCGAAGCTCCCGAAGAAAAGCTAATCACAGCATTCAATGAATACACCGAGGGCACAAAAATCCATCGCAAACTAGAGACTCCGCACGGGACATTGAGCCAAACGTGGCGGTTTACCGAAGAAAGCTGTGCTGATTTTGAAGAAGCATTTTGGTGGAAAGATTTCGAAAAGGACTACCCAGCCATTCGAACGTTTATCGAAGATAGGCACTATGGCTGCGACACAACGGAATATGATCAGACCAAGAAACAAATAGGCGACAGCGGCTTTGTGATGCAGGAGTTACCGGAAAACCCGTTGAAGATGCTGCACTGGTTGTGTGGGCCTGAAAGAGCAATCTATTTATTGATTGACCACGGGCCAAAGCTCAAGGAGCTATTCGATATCCACACACGAAAAACACTTGAATTCACAGAACAACTGCTGGAGAAAACCGACACCAAGTTTTTCATCTCGAATGACAACTTGGATGCAATGCTTTTTCCACCATACTACTTCGATGAATATCTGTACGATCACTATATCCCACTAGCGGATCTTATCCATTCCAAAGGTGGATACTTCTGGGTCCATTCATGCGGAAATAACCTTAAACTTGCTAAGTGCATCAAGAAATGCAAGATCGATTGCATGGAGGGGCTGACCCATCCACCGCTGGGGGACTTCCCATTACATGAAGCACATGAGCGTATTGGCCCTGATTTTGTAGTCGACGGCGGCAATAGTTGCCATGAGCAAGAACTCTTTGATGAAGATGGGCCACAAAAAATCCGAGATTTCAGCAAGAACCTCTTTAAGCAAATAGCTGGCAACCCACACTTCATCTTTGCCAGCAGTTGTAATACAAGTCCACGGACACCGTGGCAAAATATTCTTGCGATGCGGGATGCTGCAGCGAACAGCTAGAGAATAAACCAGCAATTTTGACTGCTTATACCCGCGTGTAAAACAAACAATACACTCGCAACCCTGTGGGCCCATAGCCAGAACCAAGAATCACCACAGCAATCCATCCGGACAGAAGGGCCGGTGGCAAAGGCACCCTAAGGTCAAAATCCAGCGATAAAGTTGACATCACAATGAAATGGGTGGATTTGCTCAATAAAACAGAAGTCAAATACCATTGTTCGCAACGAATAGAATATCTTTCGATAGGTCTTTACTGTGGCCATCCGCACCCTGCCCATCAATGACCGCCCCCACTGCATCCTCGAATATAACCGCAGGGCGCTCATCTGGCGTCAGCGTCGAAAGACTTATATTTTCAAGACTTACATTCTTCACGTGCCAAAAGAACAAGCCATACGCCGGCAATCGGCCCATACTACAAGTCTCACCACGTAGACGAAATGTATCTGGCTCTAAATCCCCCTCGGCAATTGGGCCAATAACTCGTTTCGTGAACATGACTGACTCGGGATAGTCGTTGGGTAATTCCGTAAAGCATCGAGTTATATCCTGCCGGGTTCCACCGCCTTTAAATGAAAAATCCAAGTCACGCATCGTGACATTCTCAATCTCATTACCTTCAAGACCTGCAATAACACATCCCAGTGAATTACCCCCAGTTGCCTTGATATTCGAAAGAAAAATATTGCGCATCGACCCGATAGCGGGACGGGAACGATCCGGGCCAACAGGTCGACCACGATCCCCCAACCGCATAAATATTGGGGCAACAGAGCCATCTATCGTGATGTTGTCGGCCGTCACATTATCTAATGTTCCACCATCAACAATTTCCAATGCCAAACCAGCCCATCCTTGATGGCAACCGTTGATTACATGTCTTTGCTTTGACGGCACAACTATACAGTCTGTAATATAAATATTTTTGAAGCCACCGTTTGATTCGGTCCCACACTTGATCGCGCTACAGTGGCTTGCGACAGTACAGTTTGCAACGGTGACATTTTCACATGACCGATCACATGAACTTTTAATAGTGATCCCATCATCACTGGAATCGCCTATACACCCCGTAATCAACACATCATGACAGCCATCAATATCAATCATATCATTGTTGATATTACTGTGGTTCCAAACTTTAATTCCACGAATCGTGACACGGTCACAGGCCAGGTAATGTTGCATCCACATCGCAGAATTACGCAGTGTCACATTCTCAACGCGAACATCAGTGCATGTAACAAAACGAATACCATAGGGACGCTTGAGATAAGGCCCTGAAAATTCTTGTCCTTGGCCGTCGATCGTACCTTGACCAGTGATGGCGACATCATGTTCACTTTCCGCGTAGATCAAGCTCTTTTCTGTATAGATGTCAGTGTACGAACGGAATGTCTTGGGCACCGCACGCCTATAATGGCTTAAATCCGTACTACCAAGCAGGATGCAATCTTCTTCCAAATCAAGCGTTACACCACTTTTCAAAAACAGCGTCCCCGTAACGTACCTTCCCCGAGGCAGACAAACAATGCCGCCACCCACAGCAGCACATCGATCGATGGATTCTTGAATAGCATGTGTACAAACAGTCTTCGCGTCACCGACCGCCCCGTATTCAATTGGATTGATCTGTTCCGAGTTAGCCATCACATCCTCAATCTTTCGACTACCCATAAATGTACAAGTCACACCCCACAATTCCGAATGGAATTCTACACGATCTGACACTTAATGGCCGAAACAAGTTGCCTCACGGCAATCCTCAAGAAAATATTTTCTACCGGTTGGTATCGCTGCCACTCAACTTCGTTCCCTCTAAACAGTGATGGCTATAAAAAAAGACGATTCCCCAGTAGACGGTTATAATGTCACCACCTATGGAGGAAAGGATTAAAACCATGAAATGGCGATCACCCATCACGAATACCTCTGTCTTCCTAGCATTCATTCTGATTCATGGCTGCACGATGAACAGTGAAAATCTACCACATGCCAGCCTCATTAAACTATTGCCACTATCTGATTATCCAAACATCCGCGTATCCGAAGATCTACAATCCGCGTTGAATTTTTCACCACCATCCAAAACGTTTTCCTCCATGAGCCTAAAGGCAAGCTCCCCACACATACCATCAATGCGGGTGAGCGTCCCATTCAAGTCCGTTGATGACAATATTCACCCCCTGTATTACCGCTTTTGGTTCTTCAATCAACTTGGCCATACCATAGGACAAGCCCCTGGCTTTACCCTTATGCAACTTAAACCGCAGATACAGGACTACCTGGAAGGCAGTACCCTTGACACCACGGCCACCGACTGGCGGCTCGAAATTCGATCCGCACGTTAGTGGCTGCAAGCGATTAAAAGTAGATGTTTACGCCCGAACACATTCGCAACCTGCTTGATCGTGTGGCAAGTAGGGAATTAGACGTTTCAGAAGCATTGGACACTTTGCGTGCAATGCCGTTTGAACAAACCCCCTACGCCACGATTGACCATCATCGCCAATTGCGTGATGGCTTTGGCGAAGTGGTTTATTGCCAGAGCAAATCAGCCGAACAGGTGGCACAGATTGTGGCGAAGCTCGTGGATCATGGGGGACGAGTGTTAGCCACTCGCGCAACCGATGAACAGTTTCAAGCTGCCTGCGCACTGGTCCCGGATCTCCACTATGACGAATTAGCACGGGCGATCTGGCTGGACCGCAACCCGCGATCTGCAACAGAAGCATATCCCGGGACGGTGGTTGTTGCAGCTGGAACCAGTGATCTACCGGTCGCTGCAGAAGCAACACTCACATTAAAGCTGTTGGGACATAAACCCCAATGTATTACGGATGTAGGAGTGGCTGGTTTACATCGTCTTTTACACCACGTTGAAACCCTTCAGGCTGCAAACGTGATCGTGGCAATTGCAGGCATGGAGGGCGCTCTACCCAGTGTGATCGGCGGGATAACGAGCGCCCCTGTGGTTGCCGTACCAACCAGCGTGGGTTATGGCACGAGTTTTGGGGGAATCACCGCATTGCTTGCCATGTTAAATACCTGCGCTTCGGGGGTAACGGTGGTTAATATCGACAATGGATTTGGTGCCGGATACTTTGCCGGAACTGTTAACCGCAAGATTGTCGAGGCCGGAAGATGTTAACGATTGGGCTGAATACAGATCCAATTGAAATGGATACTATCGTGATGCCTCTCATACACCGGCAAAGCAAGACAACCTGCGAGTTGATCGTTCTGGTCGGAAAGGCATAGCGATGAATCAAGTTGTCGCAACTAAGATCAAACACCTTGAACACTGGTTCAACCATTTCGAGTCGATCCTGATTGCCTACTCTGGCGGTGTCGATAGTGCTTTGGTCATGACAATAGCACACCGCCAGCTCCACGAGAAGGCATTAGCATGTATCGGCGTCTCTCCCAGTTACCCCCATCGCGAAAAAGAGCAAGCCATCACTATGGCTAAGGAACTTGGCATTCCCTACCGCCTGATCGAAACAAGTGAATACTCTGATCCTAATTACACGGCGAATCCCAGTAATCGCTGTTATTTCTGTAAAACCGAATTATTCAACCAACTTCAACGGGTCGCAGACAAAGAGGGATGGCAAGTAATCGTTGATGGCACCAATGCCGATGACACCAGTGATGATCGGGCGGGCATAAAAGCCGCTCACGAATACGGTATCCGCTCTCCATTGCTTGAGGTAGATATCAGCAAGGAGCAGGTACGAGCCATTGCGCATCCACTAAAAATCCCGGCATGGGATAAACCCGCAATGGCCTGTCTTTCCTCCCGTGTCCCACACGGCGTACCCATCACTCCCACCCTGTTACGCCAGATTGAACTGGCCGAAGACAGCCTTGCCGAAAAAGGATTCAAACAGTTTCGAGTACGTCACCATGGTGATTTGGCCCGCATCGAAGTACCCCAGGAAGATTTCCTGCGTGCCCATGACCTTCGATCAGACATCGTGGCAGGTTTGCGCAAAGTTGGCTATCGCCACGTCTGCCTGGACCTTGCTGGCTTTCGATCTACACCATCAACGGATCTTGATGTGGTCTCGGTTACCGTGAAGGGAAAGACATGATTGGTTACCTTGACCTGCCATCGGGTCTATCAGGCGACATGATGCTGGGATGTCTTGTGGACGCTGGATGGTCAATTAATCAACTAGATCATATGCTTTCGACACTTGGGATTGCACAGACAGGCTGCCAAGTTAATTCTCGGTCGGTCATGAAGGGTCCTCTTCGCGCCACAAAGGTAGATATTAAAACACCTCATCAACATGTCCACCGGAATTTAGAAGACATTCATCAGATCATCGACAAAGCCGACCTTCCGGCGGTTGTCCAAAAACGTGTCTTAGGTGTTTTCACGCGCTTGGCACATGCGGAAGCAAAAGTACATGGAATGGGCGTAGACCAAATCCACTTCCATGAAGTCGGTGGACTGGATGCAATCATTGACATTGTCGGCTGCGTCCTTGGCTTGCACGAACTGAACATCGACCGCCTATACGCATCACCACCAATGTTAGGCGCCGGGTGGACCAAGAGCATGCACGGACCGATACCACTGCCGGCACCGGCAACACTTGAGTTGCTTGCCGCCGTGTCCGCACCAACGAGGGTGGCTGGCGATACATCTAGCGGAGAGTTGCTGACGCCGACTGGTGCCGCATTACTGGCAGAACTAACAACTTTTGAACAGCCTGCAATGCAACTGGGACGAATTGCAATCGGGGCGGGATCGCGTGACACCGAGATGCCGAACATTGCACGTTTATGGCTTGGTGAAATCTTTGAAAATGGACCCATGATTCAGATCGAGACTAATATCGATGACATGAACCCGCAGCACTACGCCTCGGTAAGCGATCGTTTATTGACCGCTGGTGCCCGTGATGTATGGCTCACACCCGTACAGATGAAGAAGGGTCGGCCGGCCGTTGTTTTGAGTGTACTGGCAGCCCAGGAACACGAGCAAGTTCTGGTTGACTTGATAATGCGCCAGACAACCACCCTTGGCGTACGGGTTGTCCCGATCCGCCGGCACGAAGCAGTACGTGAAGAATCTTCCGTCGAAACGCCCTACGGTTCAGTACGAACCAAACTAAAATGGATCGATGGCCAAATTATTGCAGCAGGACCCGAATATGATGATTGCCTTGCGATAGCGGATAACCTTGGAATTGGTGTCCGGCAAGTCTATGAAGCGGCTTTAACAGCAGCCCACAAAAGATTTCAGTTGGCTTGACAGAGTTAAACCTTATGAACATCACACGAGACCGATCCAAAGTTAGATTGCTTTACGGTCGCAAAGATCTATGCATTTCAGTACCCCGGACGGCAACTACACTCACCAGTAAATCCGTCTCGCCACTGGCAAACCCAAACTCAGCTATTCGCAAAGCCTTGAATGCCCCCATTGGCACCGCCCCGCTTGCAGAACTGGTTCGACGCAGACGGCCCAAACAGGTGGCAATCACGATCAGCGATATTACACGACCTGTGCCAAATGAACTCATTGTAAAACCACTGCTGGATGTACTTCATGCAGCAGGAATCCGGGATGAACAGGTCGTCATCGTTATCGGCACGGGCATGCACCGTCCAAGCACATCACAAGAGCGTACCGAAATGCTTGGTGTTGACCTGCTAGAACGGTGTGAAGTGATCGATCATTGCGGCGATGATCCTGGTGGGCTTATACAAGTCAGCCAGGACCCGCCCGTCTCAATTAATCAACGATTTGCAGAGGCTGATTTCCGGATCGTCACCGGGCTCATTGAACCGCACTTCATGGCTGGATTTTCCGGCGGACGCAAAGGGGTGTGCCCGGCCTTGGCGGACTGTACAACCGTGCAGCGATTTCACAGCTTTCCAGTCTTGGCTGATCCGAAAAGCAGAACTGGCCTGCTGGATGGCAATCCCTGCCACACCGAGTCGCTTCGTGTGGCCCGGTTGGTTGGCGTAGACTTTCTTGTCAACGTAGCAATTGATCGAGACCGGGAATTGGCCGGTATTTATTGTGGCGATCTTGAAAAGGCTCACCTAGTCGGCACTGAACAGGTTGGCAGGTGGAATTCGGTGCAGATTGATCGGACTTACGATCTGATTATCACCCACGGTGGTGGTTACCCACTAGACCAAACTTTCTACCAAAGTGTTAAGGGTATCGTGACGCCACTACCTGCTATGCATGACCAGACAACCGTGCTCATCACCAGTCACTGTGGCGAAGGAATTGGATCACCACCCTACACAAAGACCATGATGCAGTGGGGGCAGGATTGGCGTGGTTTTATTCAAGCAATATCCACCTCGCATCATGTGGTGAAGGATCAATGGCAATACCAAATGCACGCTCGAGTATTGTCCAAGATCGGGGTGGAACAACTTCGATTTATAACTGATCAGATTGACACCAATACATTAAAGCAACTCGCCGTCAATCCAGTCCTAGGCGAAAAACCAGTTGAACAGCGTTGTCAGCAATTCATCGACAATTTTATTGCTGAGCACCCATCGGCTTCCATTGCAGTTTTTCCGGAAGGCCCCTACACCTATCCATTGTCCCTTGGTTTTCTCAATAGCACACCCGAAAGCAGTGCGGCGTGACGACGCCCAATTATGATCACAACATGGCACGCTTTGCCCAATTCCCTGGTTTAGGACAGGTATGCCGATTGGGACTTGCCACGCGGGGCAACACACATCTGGACCTACAATCCGTGAATGAAGCAATTCACCGCGGCATCAATTACGTCAACTGGTGTGGCCGCGATGATGGACTTAGCCAGGCGATCGCCTCAATGAATAAGCAACAACGCCAAGGACTCTTTATCGCCACGCAATTATCCGCCCGAGATCGTATCGGTGCCGAACGAGAACTGACCAACTATCTGCGACAACTCAAAACCGATTACATCGACGTTCTCACATACTACTACGTGGAACATGAAGACGAATGGGAGCGGATCATGGCTCCCGATGGCGCCGCAAAAACCGTGCAACGGGCTAAATTGGATGGGCGAGTACGGTCCATCGGCCTAACCAGCCACCAACGTTCTTTGGCTGCAACCATTGCACAAAGTGGGCAGCTTGACATGCTCATGATCCGCTACAACGCAGCACACCGGGGTGCAGAACAGGATGTATTCCCAATCACCAAGCAACGCGGCATGCCAGTAGTCACCTTCACAGCCCAACGCTGGGGAGCATTGATGAAGAACACACCAGATGATCCGCCCAATTATCAACCCCCAATAGGGGCGGCATGGTATCGCTTTGTCCTCTGCCATAAGCAGGTAACGGTGGCTATCATGGCGCCCAATGGATGTGACGACCTCGAACAGAACCTGCAGCTATTAGATGATTGGCATAGTTTGGACGCAGATGAGTTCCAGCAAATGCGTGCTCACGGTGATCGTGTTCGCCGACATGCCGGACACTTTGTCTGATCATTCTACACCGCAGGTGGTGCTTTCAAATCTCAATGCAATGGGTAGAACCACCTGTTAAGCGTTCTTATGGTCGGATCTACTTATTTACTCCACCACAATCGTCGCCTTGTCGATCTTGAGTGGCTTGGATGTTGTGCCGTCGCGACTGCCATACTTCTCAAGTTCCTTGACGGTATCCATTCCAGAAACCACCTCGCCAAAAATAGAGTGCTTGTCATCGAGCCAATCCGTGGGCACGAAAGTTAGAAAAAACTGGCTGCCATCCGTACCGGGCCCCGCGTTCGCCATACTCAACAGGCCCGCTCGGTCATGCCGAACAGAAGAATCGAACTCGCCATCATATTTGTACCCTGGCCCACCGGTGCCTGTACCCAGTGGGCAACCGCCCTGTGCCATGAAGCCAGAAATCACGCGATGAAAGCTGAGCCCGTCATAGAAGCCCAACTCCGTAAGATAGATGGTGCTCGTGACGTGCATGGGGGCCACATCGTGCATTAGCTTAATCCGGATCGGCCCGATGTTGGTTTCCATTACCCAATAGTAATTCTGGCCCTCGCCAAATGACACGGGGGTTGGCTTGGGCAAACCCAGCCGCCATTGCTGGGAGGTATGGTCGATATTGTTTGTTTCGATAAAGTTACGGATCTGTGTGAGGGCATCTGTGGACACACTATTTCCTTCGGTTGGAGGTGATAATTGGGGCTCCATAACCTCGCCATTTTGATTCACATTAAGATCCGAATGATCTGATTCACCGCAGTTTGGCAATACGATGACCAGCCCGACCACCATCATAGCTAGCAACCAACGCTCGAATCTCAACAAAGGTCCTTTGGCATGCATCAGTTTTTCATGGATCCCAGGCAAAGCAAGGGGGAGCACATATAGCAACACAACAACTGCCGTTATAGCATAAATCAGATATGATGTTCCCCTTAGGCACCTCCTGAGAGGCTGACAAAGTAAATCCGCTTTGCTCCACGATTGCCATTTGAAATTCACAGCAGGAGATTTCCCCAACCCAATTGGCGCCGCACCCATATCTTGGCAGACTAGGGCAGCATGATGTGGCAAGAAATCTGGAACAAAAGGCTATTTGAGATTACTGACGGGCAGACGATCAGCGTCAGCCAGATCATATTGGCAGGTGCGCTGCTCTTATCAGGCATTGCCCTTAGCCTGCTCATCTCCCGCCTGATCGAATACCGGCTTAAAAAAACACGGATTGACCGAGGCCTTGCGCACACGGTCCAGAAGGTCCTGTTTTACACCATGTTGGTGATCGTGGCGCTTACCGTATTGCATATGCTTAACATCCCAATCACCATGTTTGCCGTGGCAGGAGGCGCCCTGGCCATTGGTGTAGGTTTCGGTGCTCAAAATATCATCAATAATTTCATCAGTGGTTGGATCCTGACTGCCGAACGTCCAGTGCGAGTAGGTGATCTGGTAGAGGTGGGCTCAAATCTTGGCCGTATCGAATCGATTGGCACACGTTGCACTCACATCAGGCGAACTGATGGGATTGACATGATGGTCCCCAATAGTGTGATCCTTGAACGCACTGTGGTTAACTGGACACTTATCGACCACGATATCCGAACATCTGTTCGTATTGGTGTGCAATATGGGTCACCCACCGACCAAGTTGCCAAGTTATTGCGCCAAGCTGCCGACAAACACGACCAAATTCTAGATTCGCCAGATCCAATAGTCATATTTGAGGATTTCGGGGATAATGCGCTTATTTTTGATGTGTTTTTCTGGTGTCATGTGGAATCCGAAATGGCATTACGCCTGATACGTAGTGACTTGCGATTCCATATTGACAAGCAATTTTCAGATGCAGGAATTGTCATTGCCTTTCCACAGCAGGACACACACCTGGATACACCCGTGCCGCTTGATGTCCGATTAATTTCAACTTCAAACACCGTTACGGGATCCATTGATCAACATGACTGACTTACACCATATCATGCCCGACCAAATCTATTTCCCAACCTAATCTACAATCATGGATACCCAGCAGTTCATATCATCCACCATTCACTCCGTTTGGGGTTGCATATATCTCCCCGTTTGTTATGTTAGGCCTAGTGATCAACAGGTATCCATGCTGTCGTGTAGGCCACCTGCCCAACAGCGCGGATCAAGAAGAGGAAGTGTGGTGATTGGCCTGCGGAATCGACCCTTGATCGATTAGGATTAGACACACCATGTCTGTTCATGCAGGGCTAAAATTCCACCGCGGACGCGCCGCCGTAATGGACTAGCCTTTTCATAAAAAAGGCGGCGGGTGACTGATCATGCCACTGTCAGGTCTGCAACGGACCTAACGGGAAGGCAGTCAACCCAGCAAAAGCCCTAAGCCGGAAGACCTGCCTGTTGAGACCGACACGTGTCCTCGCGAAACGGGGCGCAGCCGGCTCGACTGTTCAATTCTTATAGAACAGCACCCGATCAAGCTGCTTGACCTATTTCGTCAGGACGAAATTATTCTTGTTCGATGGAGAAACACTCTGCGCGAATCAGAGTATGGAGGTAAACGATGGGTAAGGCGAATCAAGTATGGGCAGGAATATTAGCGGTAAGTATCTATCTGTCAGCGGTGCATATTGCAGTTGCAGCCCCGGTGGTTCTTCTCGATGAAACATTTGGTGATGATCCAATTTTACAGTTGCGAGCTTCGGTAGTTGATGACCGGGCACCTGATTCACGGTTCAGCCATTCAGCCCAAGATGGTTCACTGACCACCTTCTATCACTCGGGACTACCAACCACAAAACTTCGATGGCCTTTGCCACGGACTCTTCATGAACATGACAGCTTTTCAATGATGGTCAGCTATAAGATCGTCAATGACATCCATTATGCGGCGGACAATACGGGCGGTTTGTCCCAGATTTCCTTTGGACTGGAAAACAGCATGACCACGGGGTCCAACCGAACCGGAAGCCTTGATTCAGGATATGCCAGCGACACCTATGACCTGATCTCATTGGATTACTTTCCAACAAATCATCCTGACTTTGATACGGTCACTCTTACCCCCACGGTGATTGCCAGCCAGGGATTGAACAGTCAGGATGCTTTCCATGGATTCTTTGCCCCATTTGGATCCGAAAGTGTCATCACCGAACCGCGTGAGGTTGGCATACTCGATTTAGATACAACATACACGGTCACAATGGATCATGATGGCTCGACCGGACAAGTCACCGTCACTTTATCCGATCCAGCTGGACCAGTTGTTATCAACCAACGTGGTCTGAGTGGCGTCATCGGGGGGGGGGACGGAGACATATTCACCATCCAGCATGATCTACAAGCCGAATTCTCAGTCGATGTATTCTCACTGCTGTTATGGGCTGACGGCTTTGATACTCAATTCAGCAATGCAGGTGCACACTCGCTAATTGCTAACGTTGCATTCAAGCATATAAAGGTTGCCTTGGTACCGGAACCAGCCAGTCTTGGACTTGCAATAGGCTTGGCAATAATCCTGCTCTACAACAGAGCGGGCAGACAGCAAAAAACGTGTGTGTAACTGTATCACATGTGCTAATGGCTTCAGATTGGACCCTCCCGTGAAGTATCGAGCAAAGGCATTCACACTGATCGAATTAATGGTTTCCGTTACGATCGTCACCCTACTGATAGGCCTGCTCCTTTCGGCAGTTGGTGCCGCTCAGCGTAACGGACAACGAGCTACCTGCCTTAGCAATCTGCACCAGGCGGGGCTCGCCACCTCCATGTATCTGGCTGAATACAAGGGACAGTTCTGGCGATACTTTTCTACCATCCCTGATGGGCGATTATGGTGGTTTGGCTACGAACCAAATGGCCCCGGCCATGGTACCGGACGTTCACTAGATACCAATCGTGGTGTTTTAAGTGCATACCTTCAAGCCGCCGGCGGTGAACTACAGTGCCCGACTTTCCCTTATGACGACCCGCAGTTTTATGCCAAGTTTGACCGTCGAGCAGCCAGCTATGGCTACAACCTCAAACTGGGCTCAGCAAGCCAGTCACGAGACCCCAGGCATCTCGATCATTTCATGGGCCGTGCCCATCGTGTGGTTGTCTTTGCCGATGCGATCCACTTCGATCATAACCCCGGCTTCAACGAAGGGCATTACATTACGATCAACCCCAATGTCCGCGTACGATCTGGCTATGCTCATTTTCGCCATGACCTGATGGCGCATGTGCTGATGGTCGATGGCCATGTTGAATCGCAGACTCATCAAGGGCAATACCATCGCGAAATAGCCGGCGGTCTGGCAGCAAACCTCAGGTCACCTGATGGTTCTGATGCGATCTACGGCAACTGATATCATCATTCGCAATGTGCAGCCGCTATCAACTGTCCGTACCCAAACAGAATTCACGAGATGGTTTAACCATTCGCACATTGGATTGGTTGGGCTGGGGTTTTACGTCACCATTCCCCAAGGGAAATAGCATGGTTTTTAATACCCGCAGCGAAACGATCCTTCACCGCCGCAATGGTAACCACACTTAAACCATCGCTGCATATTTCCACTGACCGGAGCCATCGAGTGGCAACACCAATTCAACAGGACCACCGGAAAAATCACCAAGATGCCCCAAGTTATTCAATTGGTCCATGGCGGACTAGGGGCGATCGCCGAAATATATGATCCCGAACAACACCGCTGCTCAATGCTCACATGCAAGGCCAACCTATGGTGGCAGAAAACACATAATGCCGCCCCAGACAATCCTAGAATGGTCTGTTTCCTGAAAAATGAAGGAGAAATCAGATCCTGGCTGAATCCGAACCAGCACATTCAACATATCCAACCACTTCTAAGACCTACCCCAACAAACTGGTTCAAATGCCAACCCCTGAGTTCCAGACTCAGCAGGCAGTTGAACTTGTTCTCCATCTGAATTTATTCCGCATAACATCCATGCAGACAGACTCGAAACAGCATTCCCAAAACCGATGGCGTAGTCATGATGGTCCATCACAATGCTCCAGTTCTCAATCCAAACCGGGGCTGGACATCCTTGCCACAACCACAATAACTGTTGGCACAACTCATATGAGCGTATTATGGATGCAGCATACACTTCATGAAGTCACTGGATGGTGAATCTGTGGCGCTTGATAACTGGTCGAGCCCAAGAATTGCCCAAACCTATCGTGGACTTATGAAGGAACATCTCGATTTTGATGCACAGATTACTGAACGACTTCAAACATTGGAATATGTGTAATAATCATATGGCAAAGCACTGAATCGCCATCCAATGAAAAACACCCCACCCATTTCATACCCACTCAAAATCGATGCACAATCTAGCCCGATTACTTACTGGCAGTGGTCCTTCGTAACCGCGTGGTCCCTGATCATGCTTGGCCTCGTTGCCGCCCCGATAGGACATGGTTTCTTGGCAACACCGTCTGGATGGCAATTTACAGGTTTCATTCGGGGCTTTCACCAAGACTACAACAGCTACCTCACCTGGATGCGGCAAGCATATGACGGGCATGTGTTATTTCGCGACATGTATACCACAGAACCACATAGCCGAGCCTTTTTTCATCCCCTCTTCTGGTTGATGGGGATATCCGCAAAGCTTATAGGCCTACCATTTCTTCCCATATGGTACGCAACACACGCAGCCGGGTGCGTTCTCATGATTGTGACCGCATACCGCTTTTCCACCCTATTTACAGACTCAACGCGTACGCGCATGCTGTCGCTTGTCCTCGTTACCACAGTTTCCGGATTCGGCTACCTCACAGATACGACCCCCTCAACAAGCCGTTCCCACCAACCTATTGATCTATGGATGGCCGAAGCCAATATCTTTGACGCCATGACGTCTTCGTTTTTTACGCTACCGATCGCCCTTGGTCTCATGCTAGCGGCTTGTGAGATGTACCTTCGTTATTTACGCGGGGGGTGCACGCGTCACGCAGTCTATAGTGGCTTGATCGTACTATCACTCACAGCAACCCATCCATATGACGTCGTCACACTATTCCCAGTCTTGATGGTCTGGACAATGATGATGCGACCGCTCCGCTTTAAAGGAATCATCCTAGTCCTGATCATCTGCCTGCCATACTGCATGTACAGTTTAGCTGTTATGAAGTTACACCCGGTTTTCTCAAACATTGCCTGGCGGTTACCAAATCCAACCTTGAGGTCATATCTCATTGGGCTAGGACCACTTGTAATTCTTGGTTCAGCCGCACTGGTAATACCCGCCATCCAAAAACAACACCGGCATGTTGGCCTGTTACTCGCATGGATATGTTGTGGGGTACTGTTATTACATGTACCAATCGGATTCGAACGTAAACTTCTGTGGGGCATTCAAATCCCCATTTCATTACTTGCCGCGATGCTTCTTAACCATGTCGGCGGAATCATGATGAAACCAAGCGGTATACAGCCCGTCATCGCAACTGTATTTGGCATTACCATTATCAGCGGGTCTGCCATCGGATCGGCGGTCTCTTACTTGCAGTTGTTTGACCGGAATCGAGAAGGCCAATTCGGAGATTTTCTACCCAAAACCGCGATCAATGGCTTTCGTTGGCTCGAACAGCACGGCAAACCACCTGATGTCGTGATCTCAACCCCATTGATTAATGGGTATCTCCCGGCAAGAACCGGATTAACGGTTGCCGAGGGGCATTGGGCCCAAACCATCAACTGGAGATCGAAACGCCAGTTTTCCGCAGCACTCTTTGGACCACCCAAAACCATTAGCACACAGCAAGTTGAAAAAAAGCTGCGGCAATTCAACATCCGTTTTATTCTCTTGGATGACGTCAGCGCAAAGCGATATGGCTTCAATGGTTACACCTTTGCCTTTGAACCACTGGTTCAAGATCGCCATCAAGGTGACGGCTTTATCATTTGGGAACTACCTGGTGGATAGAAAATCTTGAAAATTTCCCCATAAATTTTCCATAATGTGTTGCAATGTGGGGCCAAGTGGGGTATTATCCCATTCCATGATGGTTATGGGGCAAATGCATCTTGGTATTCGCTGGCACCCACGAACATACGATCGACTCCAAAAACCGGCTGGCGATCCCCGCCGAAATCCGTGCCCAGATCCAATCAGAAACTGGCGAGAATCGATCGCCGTCACTGATCTTTTTTGTCACGCTTGGTGAGGGACAGTCGCTTTATCTGTATACGGAACAGGGATTTAATGAACGGGCACAAGAACTACTGGCAGCTGAAACTGATCCAGACCAGTTGCTGGCCTATGAACGAGTTTGGTTTAGTCTCTCACGGCGTGTTGAAGCGGATAGTTCGGGGCGTATCACATTACCCGAACCGCTGATCGACCGTGCTAATTTGGACAGTGAAATTGTATTATTAGGGGTAAACGACCACCTTGAAATCCGCGACCGAACCACTTGGTGTACTTATGTGGAGCAGGTTCTTACCGAGCAACCACAGATTTTGATGGATCCGCGTCGCGTGATGCGTAACTGAACGGAATAAACGTCGAAACAGGGCCTCGACAGCCTAATCGGACAACCATGCCCAACTGTTAACTAGCGAAGGAAGAACGGATTCGCTTCCCGCAAGTGCAGTGTGCCAGGGCCAACCTCGCGATTGTTCACGGAAGAACTAGCGCCGGTTGGCGTATCTCGGAAATCAGTGATCGGATGGCCGCATGCGGCTTCACGTTCTCTCCGATGGTTAAGGCACACAGCCCTACCGGGACCTTCGCTTTTTTCCGCCACGATACATGTTCCGTGACCATAGCGTCAAAAGTGGTCCGACGTGTACCCTTGGTACTATCAACGCCTTGCGTCAAATCGCAACTTTAGCCATCTGACAAATTAGGCAACAATGGGTGACACACCACCTTTTCACCCGTCTTGATCCGCTTTACAAGCAGGTCCAGCAACAGCACATCACCATCAGAATGATGATAACGGCGTCAAACCGCTACCAGCAAACCAATCCGAGAATGAAGTTTAATTCGATACCGCTAATAGTCCCGCAGCCGCTTCAACCTGCTGACACATGGACAGCACTTCCGCGTCTTCCCAGTCATCACCAGCACTGCAATGCGGCGAGACACCAGGGCCAATATCAATTCCGTGAAGCAACTGCATAGCTTGCCGCTCAAAGCGGTATCTACGACCCGATGCCATTATTCGATCCAACACCTGCTGAACCGTCAGCATAAAATCCCGACTGGTCCCAAACTGACCGTCAATACAGGCCTGCCGTACCTTTTTGAAGGATCCGCCCCAAACATTGTAGTAGGTACCAATAGCACCATGCGCACCTGAAAGTGTGGCATGACAATTCAATTCATCCGCACCGCTGTAAAGTAGAAGCCGATCTTTTGCAAACGAATGAACCAGGCCGAAAGAATAAAGATCATGCGAAGTCAGTTTCATCCCCACGACATGGGGAATGTCTAAAACACGCTTAACATATTCGGCAGTTGACACGGGAAATCCACCCGATGATACCGCATTGTAATAAGGCAAGAAGGGAAGATCGGTTGCCGAAGCAATCGAGTGATAATGATGAAAATCCACATCAATAGTTGTGGGAAAAAAGATGGTGGGTACCGATGAAACACCCTCAACTCCTAAGTCTGCAGAATGCTTGGCCAGTTCTATCGCATCTGCCGTTGCAATAGCTCCCACATGAATAACAATCGGCAACCGGCCACCATTGGCCTTCACCGTCAATTCAGCCACCTGCTTGCGGACATCCACCGTCATCCCCGGGCCTTGACCAGTTGCGCCCAGTAGGTAAATACCATCCAATTCTTGGGCAACAAATAGCTCGACCAGCTTTTCAATCATTGCTGGATTCGGGGAACCATCCGCAGTCAACGGTGTATACATTGCAGGCCATAGGCCACCGGGGAGATCTCCCATTAGTTACATCCTTTCCAATAACCATGATCCAAGTCAACCCGCGATGGGATTAGAACGACTATTGTAGCACGACAGCACAACCACCCCAAGCTATAATCCTTATCTAAAATGAAGATTAACCAGCTTAATCACACTGCATTACCCGTCCAGAACTTAGAAAAATCCTGTCAGTTCTACCAAAACGTCCTTGGCTTGGCGCCAATTGCCAGACCAGCTTTCAACTTCCCTGGTGCCTGGTTCGGAATGGGGGATCAGCAGGAACTGCACCTGATTTCAAAGGGCACCATCTTTGAGGTACCACCCTTGGACCGTCACTTTGCTTTTCGGGTTGATGACATTCATGCATTCGCTGCTCACCTTCAAGAGCAACAAATCGAATTTGTCGGCCCCAAATGCCGACCCGACCGTGCACTGCAAATTGTTTTGCGTGACCCCGATGGACATGTCATTGAATTATGCACGAAACCAGGTATCGCACCTGATTAAGCTACGACTGACCGGACAGCGTACGAGTCATTATGGAATCCTCAATATTCATAAGATATGCAGCATTAAATCCTTAGCTCTGCACGTTGGAACTTGGAATTAATGAGATAAAGTCTTATTTAATACGTGACATCTGAAACTTCACAGTCCACCGTATATTCGCCCAAAAGACCTTGACGCCTGCTGGTATGCATGGGATTTCCCCGATACACTCACCGCATGCCTCCCAACACCGTTCGGTGCGATGAACCACAACTGCGACGGTCACTACACATGAATTCGGGTTTTATTGGCGGCGCAGTCTTTGCGGTGATTACGATTGCCTGCTTCGTGACTTTACCTTGGTCGGTCCAGCGATATGAGGGTGAAGCGGGCGATGAAGCTCAAGCGCGTTTGGCACCAAGCCTTACACATCCGATGGGTACCGACGAGTTGGGACGATCCATGTTATGGCGCTGCCTCTTGGGCGGTGCAATCAGCTTAGGCATTGGCATCAGCGCCGCCATCATTGCCGTGCTGATTGGCGTTGCATGGGGCGCAATTGCAGGCCTTAGTGTGGGTCGAACTGATGCCATCATGATGCGAACGGTGGATGTCCTGTATGGTTTGCCCTATGTGCTGCTTGTGGTTCTAATCGGTATAGGGCTGCAACCACTGGTCGAAAGGATGCTTGGCGGTTTACCCGCTGATATTGCCGCTGCCGTGGCCAATGTTGCAACCCTTTTGGTTGCGATCGGTGGCCTAAGTTGGATGACCATGTCACGTGTCATTCGTGGACAGGTCTTGAGTCTTCGCTCCCAACCATTTATTGAAGCTGCCCGGGCCTGTGGAGTGGGGTCAACGGGCATTCTTTGGCGGCACCTGTTACCAAATCTGGTTGGCCCAATCATCGTCTACGGCACCCTGGCGGTACCAACAGCCATTCTTACCGAATCAACCCTCAGTTTCCTAGGTATCGGCGTTCAGGCCCCACTGCCAAGCTGGGGTAATATAGCCACCGAAGGAATGAGTGAATTGCACGGGCTGGCCGTTCCCGGCCGAAAGAACCAATGGTGGCTGATACTTTGGCCATGCTTATTGTTAGGATTGACCCTCATGGCATTAAACTTTCTGGGTGATGCGTTACGGAACCGGCTAGATCCACGAAGCAGGGTAAATACCGCATGAAGACTTTGCATACCATCCAGTTGATCATTATTTGCCTCATGGGAATGCACGCTGGCTGCGGTCAGGAGGCGAGCCCCCCCTCTTCCAGTCCAGAAGGACTGGTGGTCCGCTACAGCACGTTAAGTTCAAAGATTCGTGGTTTGGACCCGATGGACATTGGCGACACCACATCAAGTGCAATCGGTGGAAATATTTTTGATTGCCTTTATCAATACCATTATCTAAAGCGTCCCTACCAGTTGATCCCAAATCTTGCGGCCGCAATGCCCACGGTGAGTGAAGATAGCCTGACCTACACCATTCCCATTCGGGACGATGTGGTTTTCTTTGACGATGAATGTTTTAAAGCGACCTCAGGCAAAGGCCGGGGACTCACTGCCGCCGACTTCATCTATGCATGGAAACGTATCGCCAATATTAAGAACGTATCGAAAAACTGGTGGATATTTGATGGCCGCATCGTAGGCTTTGATGAATTTCGAGAATATACCAAAACGATAAAAGACAAAGCCGATGTCGACTACTCAAAACCGGTCGAAGGCCTGGTCGCGTTAAATGATCACCTACTGCAGATCAAACTCAAAAAGCCATGGCCACAGCTGCAATTCATGCTTGCGCATTTACCCACGGCACCCGTTCCACACGAAGCAGTCAATCATTATGGTGAAGAAATCCTGAACCATCCTGTCGGCACCGGGCCCTTCATATTGGAAGACTGGAAAAGAGGCAGCAAAATCATCCTTTCACGAAATCCAACTTTTCGTGATGAACGCTATCCAAGCGAAGGCGAACCAGGTGACAAGGAAGCAGGATTGCTCACAGATGCCGGCAAACGACTTCCATTGATTGATCGTGCAGAATTCCTGGTGATCCAAGAAGACCAACCCCGCTGGCTCAAATTCATGGCTGGTGATCTTGACGTTGCCGGTATTCCCAAGGACTCATTTGACAAAGTCATTAATACAAATCGGCAACTGACACCTGAGATGCTGGCCAAGGGAATCATTCTTACAAAATACCAGACTCCTTTGACACTCTGGTACGGCATCAATATGGAAGATCCCATACTTGGAACCAATCTTCCACTTCGACGCGCCATGAATCTAGCCTTAAACCGTAAGGAATACATCAAACTTTTCGCAAACGACCGAGCCATTCCGGCCCGCGGCATCCTGCCAGCCATGTTCGGCGATTTTAATCCAGAGCTCGTCAGCCCATACATTAACTATGACCCCCAAAAGGCTAAGCAGTTATTAGTCGAAGCACAGCGCATCCATGGCGGACCACTTCCTACAATTACCATGACCATGGGTGGAACAGATTCCACCGCCAGACAAATTGGGCAATATCTCACTCGTACCTACAAGGCGGTGGGCCTTAATTTTCAGGTGGAATATATGGACTGGCCAACATCCCAGGACAAGGTCAAAAACAAGAGTGCACAGATTTATGCCATGGGCTGGTATGCCGACTACCCTGACTCTGAGAACTTCCTGCTCCTGTTCTACGGTCCTAATGGATCACCAGGCCCCAACAACATGAATTATAAGAATGCGGAATTCGATGAACTTTTCGAGCAAATGGGCACCATGCCTAGTTCACCGGAGCGTAAGGCACTCGTGCAGAAGATGGAGCAAATGGTTATCGAGGATCTGCCCTGTATCCTAACCTCGCACCCTATTGCATTCGCATTACACTACAACTGGGCCCTGAACCGCAAACCCCATGTCTTTGGCGAGGGTCATTTAAAGTACGGTAATATTGACGTCGAACGACGTCACAAAGCTAAAACAGGTTGACATGTGGAACTACGTTGTTCGTCGTCTACTCTACACCCCATTGATCGTCATCGGGGTTCTGCTCGTCACCTTTCTCCTGTTCGTTGTTGTACAAGGTGACCTTTCTACCGAGATTGCCGGCCGATCCGCATCAGCCGAAACAATCGCCGAGATTCGGGCCGAGTATGGATGGGACAAGCCGCTATTCATTAATATCGAGGGGATGAAACAACATGGGATTGAAGCATTATTTGACTCGCAGTTCGTCAAACATTTCGTAGACACCGTCACCTTTGACTTTGGCAGAAGCCGGGCAAGCAAACAACGAATTTCCGAATTACTATGGGACGGCGCCGGACCATCCCTGTGCCTCACCCTCCCCATGTTTGTCGGACTTCTTTCAACCTCGCTCAGTATTGCCCTGATCATTGCTTTTGCGAGGGGCACCATCTGGGACACGATATTGGTTGTCATCTGCGTTCTTGGAATGAGCCTGCCATCATTGGCATTCATCCTTTTGGGTCAATATTTTCTGGCGTATAAACTCGGGTGGTTCCCTATTTTTGGATACGAGCCCGGCTGGTCCGGTGCCAAGTTTCTGACCTTACCTGTACTCATCGGCATCATTGCAGGACTTGGGTCTGATGTCCGGTTCTACCGAACCGTCATGTTGGACGAAATCCGTGCCGACTATATTCGTACAGCCTACGCAAAGGGTGTAAGCACCCGTCGCGTCCTTTTCGTACACCTACTAAAGAACGCGCTCATTCCTGTGATCACGAGCGTTGTCCTAGCCATTCCATTTCTATTTTTGGGTTCACTACTCTTGGAACGTTTCTTCGGCATCCCAGGCTTGGGCTACATGATGATCGAAGCCATCGGTAATCGTGACTTCAAAGTCATTAGCGCAATGACCTTCATTATTTCAGTTCTTTTCGTCTTCGGTAACTTGGCAACCGATATCTGTTATGCCCTCGTCGACCCAAGGATATCGCTACATTGAACGCCATCACCGCCACCGCCGCTGATATTCCTGAAACGCCCACACGTGGCCTGTGGGCGGATGCGTGGCGGCGGGTATTTAGAAACCGCCTGGCCCTGTTCATGTCCCTGATCGTATTACTCTATGTGCTGGTTGCACTTTTTGTTGCGTTCGGATGGCTCGCAAATGATTGGGATCAATCCGTGGGCGGCTCCTATGAACCGCCCTCCACTACGAATATGCTTGGAACGGACATCTTTGGATTATCCGTGCTACGAAAAACTCTCTATGGCACAAAGATTTCCATGACCGTCGCACTTGTTGCCGCACTGATTTCACTAGCGATTGGCGTTCCACTGGGGGCAATGGCCGGATACTTCCGGGGTATTGTTGATGAGATCATCGTATGGATTTATTCAACCCTAAGTTCTATTCCCGGACTGCTACTGGTCATGGCATTCGCTTTCGTCTTGAAAGACAAATCACTATTTGGCCAACCACTACGTGGCATTACCGTGGTCTATTTGGCATTGGGCTTGACAAGTTGGGTCGGAATCTGTCGCCTTATCCGCGGGGAAGTGATCAAACACAAGCAACGTGATTATGTCGCCGCGGCGAGAGCCTATGGTTGTCCGCGCTGGCGAATCATTCTTCTGCACCTGATACCAAACGTTTCTCACCTTATTCTTATAGATTTTTCGCTTCGGTTCGTCGGATTTATCCATGCAGAAGTAATCCTCAGTTTTCTGGGCCTCGGTGTTAAAGATGAACCATCGTGGGGTGTCATGATTGATGACGCCCGCCTCGAGCTTTCTCGTGACGTATGGTGGCAGATGGCTGCGGCTACTGCTGCAATCTTTGTTGTGTCACTTGCACTCAATATTGTCAGCGATGCATTACGAGATGCATTGGATCCAAAATTGCGAGAATAGAGTTCAATGATCGAAACACCACTAATCGAAATCGAGGATCTCGCCATTAGTTTTCCTACCGGTGATGATCGACCAGGCCATCGTCGCCGTGTGCGGGCTGTCCACAATCTGAACCTGTCGATTTATAAGAAACAAACCGTCGGGGTTGTCGGGGAATCGGGTTGCGGCAAATCGGTGACGGCCCTATCGATTCTCAAACTGGTTCCACAGCCGCCTGGAAAGTACGAGTCAGGCCAGATTATATGGCAGGATGACGCTGGACAGAATTGCAATTTACTTCAAATGACGGAAAAGCAGATTCGTGCCATTCGTGGAAATGAGATCGCCATGATCTTTCAGGAGCCCATGACCAGCCTCAACCCGGTCTATACGATTGGGGACCAGATCATGGAAGCAATTCTCCTACATCAGAATGTTGACCGTCGTCAAGCCATTCAAATTGCTGCGGATGCACTTGATGATGTTGGCATTGCAGATGCGGTTTCTCGACTAAAAGAGTACCCACACCAACTTTCCGGTGGCATGCGTCAACGCGTCATGATAGCAATGGCCTTGGCATGTCAACCACGACTACTGCTGGCCGATGAACCTACAACCGCATTGGATGTGACCATACAGGCACAAATACTGGAACTCTTGCGGGAACTTCAAGACAAACGTGGCATGGCGGTCATGCTGATCACACATGACCTGGGAGTGGTTGCGGAAAATGCCGATGTCGTGGCGGTCATGTATGCTGGCAGGATTGTCGAATATGGTTCGGTCCATGCCGTGTTCGCCCAACCACTACATCCCTATACCCAAGGATTATTCAATTCAATGCCACGCCTTGGGAACCAGAATCACAGGCTCTCGACCATTCCCGGGAATGTACCCAACCCGGCCAACTTCCCGCCCGGATGCCCTTTTCATCCACGATGCGAAACCGTAGATGCAGACCCTAAGTGCTCCAGTGATGACCCACCATTATTGGAGGTTCAAGAGGAACATTGGGTCGCCTGTTGGCATACACCGGGTTACAATACGGGTCGGCAAACTAGGCCAAAGGTGGAATATCGACGAGAAGAAGCGGAAGTAATCTAAATGGGAAAAACACTCGACTTGGGAATACGTATCGAACTACTATCGATGGATCCGCACTGCCAGAACATCTCGCTGGGACTCTATCGGCGTAGCTGCGGCGGAATCCCTGAGGTTAAAGTACATACCTACAGCAACGTAGAGCAAGCGGCCGGTCGAGTTACATTTATTCGCCAAGCTCTAATCCAAATGCTTGGCCTAGTAAAATCGCCCGAAAATCCTGAATGGTTACGGTTTACTTGCCGTACCATGCATGAGCGGGCTCTTAAGAGGGCATTTCTTGATCTGTGCAAGATCGAAACAGGAGCCCCCCTCACGCCTAAACCACTTACCGCTTTTGACAAGAAAGCCGATTGCAACCTCACCGTCGCCAACTTGGACGATGGTCTATATGAAATGAAATCCGAACAACCAACCGAAGCTGGTGCCAAGCGGGCAGCTGCCCTTGCTCGGGGATTCATCAAACTTTTTGAAATTGAAGCTGGAGACGGCGGTAAAGACCGCATTGTTTTCCCCTGCCGCACCAACCATGACCCAATAATTGGCGCACTGATGTATCGTGCTCAAAACGTGCGTAGTGCCATGAAGGAAGAAGAGGAAGCAGCCACACGTGGAGTTCTTTCAGCACCAAGCCAACAGAACTGACGGCCACTACTTCAGCAGTTAGTTGAAGTGGCCACATACTCCAAAACTTCGTCACAACATATTTTCGAATTTACCCCGCAACCAAAGCACCTTGACACGTGCCGGTTGACATCATCCCCTCGCGATCATATCATTAACCTTTAATTCACAAGCACTTAGATATAATTCAGATAATCAGTTGAGATTTTTCGGAATGGTCGCAATGCAGAACACCGGCGCTAATCAAGACCAGGATGACACGAATAAATCTAGTCCTGATAAGGAATTGCGCAATTTGGCACGGTTCTTGGCCGCTTGGTGTGACGCCGTAGGTATTCATCCATCGGACTTGGCTGAGCGGGCTGAGCAGATCAAACAGCGTTGGCTTGATGAAAATCTCCTAACTCCTTCAGAAATAAAGCGTTTTGGAAGCAGCCGCCCTCACTTTTACCGCCTGCTCAAAGGACAGATTCCGATCGAATACAACGATCGCGATATGCTGCAGTACCTCAGCGAAATCTTTGAGATCGACGTAGTACAACTGTTCGATACGCTGGCCGATCGTGTGTGGCCAACCGTACATTTGGCACCCGGCGACTATATCGAGGCCCCGCTACAAGACCCTGTTGCCAGTGGTGCTCGATACCTGTTCCCGCCAGAACAACTGGCCAGTTGTCCCATGCATCATCTATACCTTGAACTTGATCCCGGTGGGACCTCGGGCATGCACCGCCACTTTTCCGGTACCGAGATGATGAGGCTCGACGAGGGTGGCACGGTCGCCGTCAAGTTCCCCTCACGCACCACCAATCAGCAGCAAGTAACTTTGAAGCAGGGTGAAGTCGTGTTTTTTGATGCGACCCTACCCCACCAGGTGGTCAATGAGTCTGGCAGGCAGGCTCGATTATTTATTAGCCGCAACTATGACTTCGATGTTGCATCACCAGGTACACATGACATGTCGGATATAAACCAAGAGATGTGAAACGAGGATGTCATGCATCAGAACACCCATACCGTAGAGTCAATGACCAGTAGACAACGTGTTCTGGCAGCTTTAAGGCGCGATCCAGTCGACCGCACACCTGTATGCAACCCCACGTCCGTTGCAACGGTTGAATTGATGGATCTGGTCGACGCTCACTTTCCGGAAGCCAACCGGGACCCGCACAAAATGGCCCGCTTGGCCGCAACAAGCCATACGGAACTTGGCTTTGACACCGTGATGCCGGTTTTCAGCATCATCCAGGAGTCGTCTGCGCTTGGCTGTAAGATCCAATGGGAGGGAAAAGATAACTGGCCAACTGTAAAGATGAATGAACCCATCTGGTTAGAACCCGAGGACATTGCGATCCCTGATAATTTGTGCACCCATCCCGACACCAAGTGTGTACTTGATGCGATCAGGATACTCCGCAAGGAGTTCGGTGATGACGTTGCCATCATCGGCAAGACCATGGGGCCATGGTCAATGGGATATCACTGTATGGGTGTTGAAAGATTTCTATTGATGTCCTTGGATGATCCAGACAAGACACGCCGCTGTCTGGACAAATTCAAGGAGTCGACCATCCTGTTTGGCCAAGCCCAGATCGATGCTGGCGCCGATGCCCTGACCCTTCCGGACCATGCAACCGGCGATCTGGTGAGCGGCGAATACTACGAACGTTACCTGCGGGACATGCACATTGAGTTCACCGAGGAACTGAAGATTCCACTCATATTGCATATCTGCGGTAAGACGGAAGACCGGATGGAATACATCTCGCAGACCGGGATGGCTGCTTTTCACTACGATTCAAAGAACAACCCCTGCAACTCGATGGATATCTGCAACCACCGAATCTCGCTTGTGGGCAACATCAATAATCCGCAAACGCTTTATTCAAAGGGACCGGAGGAGGTCCATGCAGAAGTGAAAGAAAATCTAGAAGCTGGAGTTCAACTAGTCGGACCCGAGTGTGCCATTCCACTGCAAACCTCAATTGAAAACTTAAAAGCAATTCCAGCAGCTGTCCGTGAATGGCACAAGGAACAGGCAGCACGTAATTAACCCATAACCTTAAAGGCAATAGATGGAGTATTTTTAATGGCCGAACTTAGTGATATTGCAAATGAATTCGCCCGTGGAGAAATTGATGAGTTCATCGAGAACGAAGATGAGCGTAAGGAGATCATTGACCTCTACGCCGCCGCCTCACCTGATATGCAGGATATCGCGGCCACGGTGCTTGAGGGTGATAATGATAAATCTGATGAGTTGACCAAGCAGGCGCTCGATAATGGCGTCACAGCGCTAACGGTCATGGACGATGGTTTGATTGCAGGAATGGCCATCGTCGGCATCAAATTTCGAGAGAATTTCATCTTCGTACCTGAGGTACTTGCTTGCGCCCGCGCCATGAAAGCCGGGATGGCTCATATCGAACCGATTCTCTCAGCGTCAGGGGTTGAGCCTATCGGCAGGGTCCTCATGGGCACCGTCAAGGGCGATCTACACGACATCGGCAAGAACCTGTGCATCATGATGCTGCGTGGTGCCGGATTTGTCGTTATTGATCTTGGTGTTGACACATCTCCTGATGATTTTCTTGAAGCAGTGGACAAGGAAAACGCCAACCTGATCGGCATGTCAGCTCTACTCACGACCACAATGCCCAACATGGGGAAAACAATTGAACTGTTCATCGATGAAGACAAGCGGGATGACGTGAAATTCATGGTTGGAGGCGCCCCGGTAACCCCTGAGTTCGCTGACGACATGGGCGCTGACGCCTATGGTGATAGTGCAGTTGAGTGCGTGGAAGTAGCCAAGTCGCTGTTGAAAAAGAATGCATCCGCCTGATTAAAGAATCACCCATGGAACGCATTAACAAAGATGAGTACGCAAAGCGTATTGACCGGATCACGAATATTTTTTCAAAGATCGCAGTCCATGCTGATACACAGGCGCAGATACGTTGTCCTTATAAAAACAGATTCGACCAATGTACCGCCAAGTTTGGCTGCCAAAACAAGCGAAAACCACATACTCCAGGAGAACTACCGGGATGCGCCAGTGATGACAAACTTGACTATCGCACCGCATGGGAAAGTGAACCAGAAAGCTATATGAAGGTTAAGAAACAGATCAAGACTGCATCAGCCACCAGATCGCGCAGCAAACCAACACGATGTGTCATGCATGATGGTGAAAGCCGCCCTTCCGAGGTTGGCAAGACTATGTTTGACTACGCAGATGAATTAAGTGTCCGTGTCCCGACATCTTGTGGCCGTACGGGGCATTGCCACGAATGTATTGTCGAAATCAAGAATGGCGGTGACGCCCTGTCACCACGCGCCGAATCCGAGGCTTTCCTGTCCGGGGATTACCGCTTGGCATGCCAGGCGGTTGTCGAAAAGACCGACCAGGATATTGAGTTCACTGTCCTCCGTCGATCACCCCAGATTTTGACTTCGGCAGTTCTTGGTAAAACACAACTCGATCCAGTAGTCACGCGAGAATCAGATCATGTTTTGTACGATGGCAAGGTGGTAGACGAGTATCGTGGTGGAATTTACGGATTATCCGTAGACTTGGGCACCACGACGATGGTAGCGGAACTGGTAGACCTTGAATCAGGCAAGTCGGTCTACACCACCGCATTGGAAAACCCACAACGATTTGGTGGCAGTGATGTAATGTACCGCATCAGTTACGATCGGGATGAATTTCATGGCGAACTGCACCGCGCTATCATTACCACAATGAACTCAGAAATCCGGCAGATGTGCCGCGACTTGGATATCAATCGGCGGCAGATTTATGAGCTTGTCATTGTGGGCAACTCGACAATGCGTGACTTGTTTTTTGATTTAGATGTGCAACCCATCGGTCAAAAACCTTACAAGTCAACCATCGAGGAGGAATATCTTGAGGGCAAGCGAGAATCAACGTCACTCAATTACGCCACACGTAAGCTTGGACTTTGGGCAAACAAGAATGCCCGTGTATACGGTGCTCCGCTAATTGCAAGTCACGTGGGCGGCGACATTGTAGCTGACCTACTAGCAATTGACGTCGAATCCCATGACGAAGTAATGATGCTTGTTGATGCCGGCACAAACACCGAGGTCGTCATCGGCCATAAAGACCGCTTGATTGCTGCCTCCTGTCCAGCAGGACCAGCTTTTGAAGGTGGACTTGTGACATACGGCATGCCGGGGTGTGACGGTGCCATTGAGTCCATCCGTTGGCAAGATGGCGAGTTTAAATACAAAACAATTGGCGATAGTGACCCACGTGGTTTATGTGGATCAGGCCTCATTGACCTGCTGGCCGAACTTCGCCGCCATAACCTGATGACACCCAAGGGCGTGTTTGCTGATAAGGCAACCCAGTTCACTATTGCACCAAACCAGGGAATTACATTTTCGCGTAGGGATGCAAGTGAATTGGCGCAAGCCAAAGCAGCCAATTATTGCGGCCAGATCATCCTGATGCGCAAGTTTGGAGTTACGCCTGACCAGATCGGGGCGCTCTACCTAGCTGGAGGTTTTGCTAATTACGTTGATCCGGCCAGTGCAATTGACATCGGATTTCTTGCCCCGGTTCCAACTGACCGAATAAAAAAGATTGGCAATGGAGCATCAGAAGGTGCACGCCAAATGCTGCTCTCGGGCACAAAACGTCGATCGATCGAAGAACGAATCAAGACCATTGAGCACATTGAATTGGAAACAATGGAAGATTTCTTTGATGTCTTCGTCGAAGGCTGCCAGATGAAACCGATGCAGATCCCTCACTAATCCCCTCTAACTTACAGAACGGCTTAATGGCAAGAACAACCTCCATTCCGAAGATGATTTCTGGCAAAGTAGATCCATGGCAAAAGCCTACGCTGCGCCAGATCCTGCAACGAGGTGAAAAGTTTGCCGTGGCTGTGGAACTGGTCACTTCACGGGGCGTGATTGCTGAACGCAGTGGGCAACGCGTGCTAGATCTTGCCAGGTCACTGTCATCTCATCCGGAAATTGATGCGATGAGCATCACTGACAATCCGGGCGGCAATGCAATGTTGGGGGCGGACGTCCTGGGTACCGACCTTATTTCCCGGGGACAGGAGGTGATTATCCACCTCGCCTGTAAAGACTGGAATCGCAACGCGATACAGAGTCGTGGGTGGGAGTTGGCCAGTGCAGGATTCCACAACGTGCTGGCGCTTTCGGGGGATTGCCCAGTATCGGGATTCGAAGGCCAAGCCAGCGGCGTTTTCGATATCGACTCCGTTGGCCTGCTCAAGATGTTCGATGACATGAACAAAGGGCTGAAATATCCGTCACGAATCAGCGACAAGATGCTCACGATGAAGCGTACCAACTTCTTTCTGGGCACCGTGGTCAACAATTACAAACGCTATGAGCGTGAAGTAATGCCACAATATTTCAAACTGGCCAAGAAGCTTGAATCAGGCGCAGGCTTCGTAATCAACCAACTTGGATATGACTCGCGCAAACTGGATGAATTACAAAGATACATGGCCCTTAAGGAAATGGATGTCCCAGTCCTAGCCAATGTTTATATTCTCAGCGGCAGAGCCGCTCAGTTCTTTCATGATGGTGGATTCCCAGGCTGTTTTGTAAATGACACACTGTTTGATTTGTCACAAAAACACGCAAGGTCACCGGACAAGGGGAAATCCTTTTTCTTTGAGTTTGCAGCCAAGCAAGTTGCGATTGCCAAGGGACTCGGTTTTGCTGGCGTGTATCTTGGCGGCCATCTAAATGCGGATGAATTTGCCCGCGTACTAGAGATCGAGAAACAATTTTCTGCCGACGACTGGAAAACTTTCGCCCGCCAGATTCAGTACGGACACACCGACGAATTCCACTATTTCGAACAGGACAGGAAAACCAGCCTCACCTCTAATCAGGTCAACCGATACTACCTTGCAAGCAAGACAGCGGATGGCCAAAAACAAGCTCGCCAGCAGATTTCCCTCGATTATAAGTTGAATCGCCTTGTACATAACCAGGTATTCAAAAAGGGGACCAAGGGCTTCAACGCTGGGCGCCGTATCAGCCTTAAAATCCTTGACAGCTCTGTCGGCATGCAAAAGATCGCCCACCGCATGGAACATGCACTCAAGATTCTTTCATTCGACTGCCGTGATTGCGGCGACTGCTCACTGCCTGACATCGCCTACCTTTGCCCGGAGTCTCAGTGTGCCAAAAACCAACGAAATGGCCCATGCGGTGGAACACGAAAAGGCAAGTGCGAAGTAGGCGAGAAGGATTGCATTTGGGCGAGAGCTTATGACCGGCTCAAAGCCTACGGCGAGGAAGAGCAGATGCTTGACCGACCAGTCGTTTACAAGAATGGGGCCCTGCAGGGCACCAGTGCTTGGACTAATACATTCCTAGAACGCGACCATCATTCTAAAAACAGCTAAACCAGGAAACTTAAAGTGAAAGTCAAGAATCGGGATCAAGAATTTATTGTCATTGGCGAAAACATCCACTGCACACGAGTACTGCTACGCAAAGGCAAGCGAGTTGGCGAATCACCCAATGGTGAACCAGCGGTGCTCTTTCCCGGAAATAATGATGAGGCGAAATTCCTGCCTGTTCCGGAAAAAGTCCAGAAGGGTAATGACTTCAAAGAAGGCCGCGTCAAGCATGTCCAATCAGCTGTGCTTTCTGCGATGGACAAGAACAGCCCCAACCACCAAACAGGGCTGGATTACATACGCCACCTCATCGAACGCCAGGCAAATGCAGGCGCTGACTTTTTGGACCTAAACGTTGACGAGATCTCATATTCGCATGATGACCAACAGGATGCCATGCGTTGGCTAGTTACAACCGTTCAAG
>PBAS01000052.1 GCA_002716625.1 Phycisphaeraceae bacterium
CAAAACACTTGATCGTTGGTTGTTCCAGCGTTCCATTGTCTTTATTGGACACGCTGATGATCGAAATTATTCGATCACGGCGGATGTCATGAGCGATGGCAATCGGAGGCAGATGTCAGATGTGGGGCTGATCAACCAACGTTATATAATCACTTTGCGGGGCAATCCGCAGCAATTGGAAGTCAACTCCAACATTGAGCGCCTGTCAGCGAAGGTCCCTTTTTCATGGAACCCCGGAATCTGGTACCGACTCGCGACCCGGGTCGATGTTAACCACGATGGTAGTGGAACCGTGAGGGGCAAGGTTTGGCCGCGGGATGATGCACGGCCGTCTAGATGGAATATTGAAGTTCCCGTAAACCGGGTGCATACCAATGGTTCTCCTGGCTTGTTTGGTTTTACACCAAATATTAAGTTTGGGGTGTATATCGATAATATCAGGGTTGAACCCAACGAGTAGTTTTCGCTATTAGTAAACATCACGGGATCTTAGTATGAAGGTTTGTTCTGCCCCTCGAATCTTGAATTGTATTTCACTCACTCGCGGTCTTTTGGGACATGGGGCTGCAGGTGACCCTGGTCTCCAGCGGTATGTTTATGCAGGAAGGTTCGGCCAGTCCTGTAAACGGTTGAGCATAATTGCTCTACAGCCAGGGTTTGTGTTCATGCTGTTGAACCTCGTGGGCATCGTCACTCTCATGGGATGTTCGGGATCAATGGTTGTGTCTGACTGGCCGCAATGGGGCCGTGATGCAACCAAGAACATGGTCGGGCCAGACGAGTATGGTATTCCCTCCAACTTTGATCCAAGTCGGAGGATCGGGCGCAGTAATAAAATTGACTTGGCAAAAACCAAGCACATTAAATGGATAGCTGAATTGGGTTCTAATACCTACGGCAACCCTACCGTGGCTAGGGGGCGTGTCTATATTGGCACCAATAATGACCTACCACGGGATCCCAAGCTTAAAGGTGACCGTAGCAATATTTACTGTTTGAACGAGGAATCTGGCGACCTTATTTGGCAGTTTTCCGCGCCCAAACTGGGGGCAGGCAAGGTTGGTGATTGGGAATATTTAGGTATCTGCTCATCACCGACCATTGACGGCGAGCGGGTGTATGCAGTGACAAATCGATGTGAGGTTATTTGTCTTGATGCGGCTGGCTTGGCGGATGGAAACGATGGCCCATTTCAAGATGAAGGTAAGTATCTGGCTGGTCCCAACCAATCGGCCATTGAAACAAGCACCATTGATGCAGATATTATCTGGCATTATGACATGGCGAGCGAACTGGGTGTCTTCCCTCATAATGTCACCAGTAGTTCTGTTCTGGTAGTTGGCGACACCGCGTATGCCACCAGTTCAAACGGCGTCGATTATTCGCACCGACATATTATTAATCCAAGAGCACCTGCACTGATTGCTTTAGAAAAGCATACCGGGAGACTGATTGGCGAGGAAATGTCCTCCATCAGTGGTCGTACATATCATGGCAACTGGTCGTCGCCATCATACGGGACGGTAAATGGAGCGAGCTATGTGTTTTTTGGGGCCGGCGATGGGTTTTGCTATGCCTTTTATTCACAACCAGTCCCCGATGATGGCGGCTACGGTATCTTGAAAGAGCGTTGGCGTTTTGATTGCAACCCTCCACAGTACAAGGCCACCGAAGATGGCAAGGCGATCCGTTATCCTGCCTATGAAGGTCCTAGCGAGATCATTGCTTCCCCCGTGTTCTATAAAAATAAAGTTTATGTGGCCATCGGCCAGGATCCTGAACATGGCGAGGGCGTTGGTGCGCTAAGCTGTATTGATGCCACCCAACAGGGAGATATTTCCCGTTCGGGTCTCATATGGCAATACACCCAGATCAACCGGGCAATCTCAACCGTTTCAGTTGTCGATGACCTGCTTTACATTGCCGATTATGCGGGTGTCGTGCACTGTCTCGATGCCAACAGCGGCGGGGTCTATTGGACGCATGACACACTGGGGCATATCTGGGGTTCCACGCTGGTATCTGGAGGGAAGGTTTACATCGGTAATGAAGATGGTGTGTTTACGATTCTTGCAGCTGGTAAAAAGAAAAAAGTAATTGCCGAAATCATGTTTGATGGCCCTATCTATTCATCGCCAATTATGGCCAATGGGACCTTGTACGTGGCCACGATGTCACATCTATATGCAATTGCACACGACGGACGATAGAACCCGGGTTGTCTCTATCGGAAAATTGGATTTGCTGGGCTTTGTATTGCCGATTATTAAGTTGAGAAAGCGGGTTCTCCCGATCAGGTCATTTGTATCCTGTCAAAACAGGTGGCCTAGGGGGTGAAAATCACGTTGGAAATCGGCTCATAAGTCGCAATGGAGCAGGCCGATGCGTATTCGCTGGGCCGCGGCGGTTTTTAGGTAATTCACATCCGCTCGGGGTTCTGCGATGTTATACTGGCGGTTGTCTTACAACAGTTATGAATAAACTTGCCGCAGACCGTTAGGATCACCGGACGTTGATTAAAGGCCTCATGAATTCACCAAATCAAGCTGCAAAGTTCATCTGGTTATTGGCGGTTGTGTTGTTTGTACTGCATCAGGACTACTGGTGGTGGTCTGATCAATCAATTGTCTTTGGCTTCCTGCCCATAGGACTTGCATACCACGCGATCTATTCGCTGCTTGCCGCCGTGCTCTGGGCGTTGGCAGTCAAGTTTGTCTGGCCGACTGCATGGGAAACCTGGGCGGATGAGAAAGATCAAGAGAGGCCACGCCATTGACCCCATATATTCCCCTGTTTGTCATTGGTGGTTATCTGATCGGTCTGCTTATACTCGGCCTTGTCAGCAACATGTTTTTTCGGGGCACAAGTGGCGATTACTTTGTGGCCAGCCGGTCAATCGGCCCTTTCATGCTGCTCATGAGTGTTTTTGGTACGACCATGACGGCCTTTGCCTTGGTGGGATCAACCGGCAAGGCTTATACCACGGGTATTGGGGTCTATGGGCTCATGGCCTCGTGGTCCGGTCTTATCCACTCAGCCTGCTTTTTCCTTGTAGGGATCAAGCTTTGGGCGATAGGAAAACGTTATGGCTACACGACCCAGTGCCAGTTCTTTCGTGACCGTTTTGAGTCGCCAGCACTTGGTTATATGCTTTTTCCTGTGCTCGTTGCACTGATTATTCCCTACCTTTTAATTGGGTTGCTTGGTGCCGGTGCCGTGGTACGCGGGCTGACCATTAAGATGTTTCCCCATGTCTTTGCTTCGACCAATGGTGCGATTCCTCCATGGTTGACAGGCCTGGTGGTTTGTGGTGTTGTTTTGACTTACGTTTTTGTGGGTGGCGTTCGCAGTACTGCATGGGCCAACACATTTCAAACATTAGTCTTCATGTTGACGGGCGTCATCGCATTCTTCATGATTGCCAAGGCACTGGGTGGCCCATCAGCGGCCACACGAATTGTAGGCGAGCATTCGGATAAACATTCGCTTCTAATGCGCAATGGCCATATTGGCCGTTGGCAATTCTTTACATACTTGTTCGTGCCACTGTCGGTCGGTATGTTTCCGCATTTATTCCAGCATTGGCTTACCGCACGTAGTGCCAAGACATTTCGCCTGACAGTCATCTTTCATCCCATCTGCATTATGATTGTTTGGGTACCCTGTATTCTGATCGGTGTCTGGGCTGCAGGCAAAGGTCTGGTACCCCCGCCAGGTGCCAACCAGAATGCCATTCTCGGCGTGGCAGTAAAAAGGCTTGTTGCATCGCCATGGTTGGCTGGGTTACTCACAGCAGGAATTCTTGCCGCCATTATGTCATCGCTTGATTCTCAGTTTATGTGCGTTGGTTCGATGTTTACCAACGATATCGCCATTCGACTCTGTGGCTCGCAGTCATTAAGTGACCGGCAGAAGCTCAACCTGGCACGAGGCTTTGTCGTCTTTGTGGTCGTCGTTACGTATCTGATTTCACTGGTTACGACAAAACACATATTTGATCTGGCTGTTTGGTGCTTCAGTGGCTACGCAGCTCTTTTCCCAATTGTCTTGGCTGCCGTGTACTGGAAACGGGCAACAGGCTCTGCTGTGATTGCGGCAGTTTCTGTCACGGTCGTGGTTTGGGCCTTTTTATTCAAGCAATCAGGATATGGAGGCGAGTACCTGTTGTTCTCGCATTGGTTTGATGAAACAGATGGCATCATGCCGGTGGCTGTCATTATCATGGCCTGTTTCTTGACACTGGTTGTTGTGTCCTGGATGACTTCGCCGCCTTCGGCCCAAACGGTGAGCAAGTTCTTTCCCGATTTCAAGAAAGAACAGGCGACTAAGCAATGAGTGACGAAGCCTCAGATATTCTTGATGAGCACGTTCGCCAAATCATCGCGTGGCACTTTTCACCTGATACTGGAACTCCGTTCTGGCTAGAGTGGGCAAGGCAATCCAAGTTGGATGTGGTCAGCGAGATCAACTGTTTTTCTGATTTGAAAAAGCTTCCGCGATTTGAAGATGTTTGGTTGCGCAAACTGGGGCACGATAAATGGATTCCGCATGGCTATAGGGGTCAACCATTCAAGGTGTTTGAAACCGGGGGTACAACAGGCATGCCTAAACAGCGGCTTAGTTGGGAAGACCATCTGGTCGACTATACCGAGTTCTCACGTATGCTGGATGATCACTATGCTGACGCATTTCCCCATGGGTCTAACTGGTTGATGCTGGGTCCCACTGGCCCGCGCCGACTACGGTTGTCGATTGAACATCTTGCCAATATACGCGGTGGTGCATGCTACTTTATTGATTTGGATCCACGGTGGGTTAAGAGCGAATTGTCGCAGCGTCGATCCGGTCAAGTTAAACAGTACATGAATCATGTGATCGACCAGGCGGCCCAGTTACTATGTCATCGGAACATTGCCTGCCTGTTTTCTACGCCGCGCCTGCTCGAAGCGTTGGGTGAGAAGATCAACGTTTCAGATTCAGGGATTAAAGGCGTATTCTGTGGAGGAACATCCATGACTCCACAGGTCATCCGGTTCTTGGTTGAGGAAATTCTTGGGAACAGGGCTGCCTTGGTCCCCACCTATGGCAACACGCTTATGGGACTGGCGGTGGCTAAGCCCGTGGCCGCTGAAGCGGACTATGCACTGACCTATTACGCCCCACAACCACGCGCAGTGCTCCGCGTGGTTGATACGGAAAATCCTGATCACACCGTCAGGTATGATCAATGGGGTCGTATTGAACTGACAACACTGACGCGTGAATTTTTGATGCCCCGTTTTCTTGAGCGGGATGAAGCGGTCCGGCGTCATCCATGGATGGGGGAATCCGGGTGTCCGTGGGATGGTGTCGGCGAGGTGCGGCCCTTGGACGCACAGCAGCAGATGACGGTCGAAGGTGTATATTAAATGGCGATTACGGTGCCACTGTTACGGATGGGTAAACCGTACGAGAGCCTTGCCACGGCTGATGTGATTAGTGCTCATGGCGGTGAGCCGTTGGCGATGGTGAGCCAGGCCAATCCGGGTTTGATTCGTCGGGATCTGGGGCAATTACAGCGATCAGTTCTTCAAGCATTTTCACTGGCAAATCTATTTGATATCTGTCGTCAAGCCGCCGTGCATTTTCGAGAAGATAACCTGCCGATTGGTAATGAAAGTCAAGGACAATCACCTCGTCAATATATTGAAATGCTATCAGCTACAAGTGGTCTACCCCATACACTATGCCATAGTAATGTCAATAAAATCTGCTATGTACTTTCAAATATGGCTCAGATCGTCGATGGTTTGACCCGCGGCATTGATCATCGGGCAATTGAGGCTGGCATGGGCACAAAGGGTGATATCCCCCTGGGCTATTTGCCGACGACAGATGCGCTGGGTGTTGTGTTACCAAGTAATTCACCCGGTGTGAATTCTATTTGGTTGCCGGCGATTGCGCTGAAAATACCAGTTGTGATTAAACCAGGGCGGGATGAGCCGTGGACCCCGCTGCGAATTATCCGGGCATTGATTGCAGCTGGATATCCATCGCAGGCATTAGGGTATTATCCAACCGATCATGAAGGCGCCGATGTCATCGCCACCATGTGTGGCCGTAGCATTCTTTTTGGCGATGATCTGACCATGGCACGGTACGCAGAAAATTCAGATATCCAGGTTCATGGTGCTGGCCACAGTAAATGTATCCTCGGCCCGGATGTTATCGATCATTGGGGTGAATTTCTTGATGTGTTGGAAAGTTCCATCACGGATAACGGTGGGAGAAGTTGTATCAATGCGTCTTGTATTATTGTATCCAGGCATGCCGACAAAATTGCTGATGGATTGGCACGGCGACTGGCACACATTCAGCCACGATCAGCCGATGACAGTCGTGCGCAGCTTGCTGCATTCACAAATGCCAAGATCGCAGATACGATTGATCGATCTATTGACCGATGCTTGGAAACAAGTGGTGCCACCGATGTGACAGCATTGGCTAGGCGTAGTGCACGCAAAGTATGTTGCGATAACTTAAATTACCTGCAGCCCACAATCATCCGATGCCACTCGCTGGATCATCCCCTGGCGAATACCGAATACATGTTTCCCTTTGCAAGTGTTGTGGAAATGCCGATAGAGAAAATGACACAATGGATAGGCCCAACGTTGGTTGCCACCGTTGTGACCAACGATAAACCAGTGGCGGATCGTTTTCTCCATTGTCCACACATAGATCGTCTCAATATTGGTGCGATTCCGACCAGTCATGTTGACTGGAACCAGCCCCATGAAGGCAACCTGTTTGATTTCCTGTATCGTCGACGTGCGATTCGACACCAGATGGTTTCTATTGGCACATGACCTTCTGTTCCTCATCATTTAATCTCGAATCACGGACGAAAGTCGTGTATGGCTGCGACGCCGTTGCGCGAGTCGGCCTACTGGCGCGTGAGTTGGATGGACAATCCGCCCTCCTGGTCACAGACCCAGGTGTGCATGGGGCCGGCCACTGCGATCATGTTAGGAAGATCCTGGAAGCTTCAGGTGTGAGGGTAAATATCTTTGATGGGGTTCATGAGAATCCTACAACCGACGATGTGAATGCCTGCGTTGCCAAAGCCCAGGCCGCCGACAGTCCGATTGATCTGATCGTTGGTCTTGGTGGCGGCAGTAGTCTTGACACGGCTAAAGGCTGCAATTTCTTACTTACCAATGGTGGTGAGATGGTTGATTACTGGGGGGTTGGTAAGGCAGATCGGCCCATGCTGCCATTGATTGCAATACCAACGACAGCAGGTACCGGTAGTGAATGCCAATCGTTTGCCTTGATTGCTGATGCAAAAAACCACCAGAAGATGGCTTGCGGTGATCCTAAGGCTGCTGCCGCCATCGCGATCCTTGATCCCAAACTCACCACCACCCTGCCCCCTTTGGTGACTGCATGTACTGGTCTTGATGCAATTACACATGCGGTCGAGTCCTTTGTGACGACCAGGCGAAATGCATTTTCGACAATGGTGGCAGCACAATCATTTTCACTATTGATAAGCCATTTTCACTTGGTTTTATCAAAACCGGATGATCTGGAAGCTCGTGGTGCCATGTTGTGGAGTGCGTCATTGGCGGGAATGGCGATCGAGAACAGCATGTTAGGGGCGGCCCATGCGGCAGCCAATCCCTTGACCGCCCGCTATGGGATGACTCACGGACATGCTGTTGGGTTGATGCTGCCGCATGTGATCCGTTTTAACGCGCAGGATCACAAGACACAGATTCATTATGCCCAACTTGCCTGTAGTGCTGGTTGTGTGATGCAGGATGCTGATGAGTCTACCGCCACCCATGCCCTGCTCGCCTGCATTGAGGAACAGTTAGGACTTACCGGCTTGTCTTGCACAATCCATGGATGTGGTGTCAAGGAATCAGCTATTGTGGATTTGGCTGATGAGGCCGTTCAGCAATGGACGGCCCAGTTCAACCCCCGCCCAATTGCCCGGAATGATTTTATTGCTCTCTATAAAGCCGCATTTAATTGATGGCTATGCCGTGAATAAGTCATATTGGAATTGGGTTGCCTATACTTAATGGCAACCATGATCTTTAGAAGGTATAAGTTCATGCAGCCTGTTTGGGTGCGAATATTTGTTGAAATGGTCGTTTGTGTTGTAATGGGAATTCCCGTCTCTGGTGATCCAAGCAAGTTACAGCCGACACCGACATCGTGGCCTACGTATCGGGGCGGCAGTCAGTTTCATGGTGTGGCACCAGGCACGCTGGCTGACGATTATGAGTTGACCTGGACCTTTAAGACTGGCGGATCAGTAAAGTCCTCCCCGGTGGTCAGTCAGAATTTGGTGTTCATTGGATCCGATGACCAATGTTTGTATGCAATTGATTTGAAAAGTGGGGTTAAGCGATGGGAGGTGAAGACCAATGGCGCCATTGAAGCGCCGCCGATTGTTGTCGGCAATCATGTCTATGTGGGATCATTCGATGGCCAACTATACGCAGTTGAAGCAGCCACCGGTACTGTAGCCTGGAAATACCCAACGGAAGACAAAATTATCGGCAGTGCCAACTGGGCACCAATCGAGGGGAACGATGCAGGAGGAATTCTGGTTGGTAGTTATGACAATCATCTGTATTTCATTGATGCTGTTACCGGAGAACTGTACTGGCGAGTTGCAACCGAAAACTATGTGAACGGTGGTGCTGCAGTTGATCAGGGCCACGCCTATTTTGGTGCCTGTGACGGTGGTGTTTACGTGATTTCTATTTCCAAGGGAGTACAGCTAACGCGAGTCGAATTAAATGCTCCGATTGCCGGAACCATTGCCCTCAAAGGTCAAGCAGGCTACATCGGCCACTACGGAAACCAGTTTGTAAAGGTTGATCTACAGACACAGGACATCAAATGGAAGTTTGAGGATCTTGATTTTCCATTCTTTTCGTCTCCTGGTTTCTGGGAAGCAGGCTCAGCCTTGGTGTTTGGTTCCGCGGCCCGTCGCATCTATTGTGTTAACCAGGAAAATGGCCGGTTGATTTGGAAATTTAACACCCGTGGCAAGGTTGAAAGTTCACCGGTTGTTTGTGGTGATCGGATGATTGTGGGGTCAGCTGACGGCTGGATTTATCTGCTCAGCATGGTGAACGGCAGTGTGATATGGACCTATCAGATAGGCGATAAACTGGTCAGTTCACCTGCGGTGGCGAACAGTATGATTGTGATTGGTGGTGAGGATGGTGTGGTCTACGCGTTTGAGCCGATTCAATGCATATCTAAGGATGTTCGATTGGAGGCCACCAATGGCAGATAACGCCAGAAATCAGCTTGATATTCTCCCTCACCAGCGCGATGAAACGACAGTGGGTAATTACTTTGTTTCTAACTATCCCCCCTTTTCTCAATGGAGCACGCAGGGAGTTGGTGATGCTCTTGGGCAACTTGAATGCAAGGCCAGTGCCGCAACGCCTCTGGGGTTGTATCTGCATATTCCTTTCTGTCGCAAAAGATGTCACTTCTGCTACTTTCGCGTTTATACGGATAAGAACAAAGATGATATTCGCCAATACCTTGATGCCATGATAAAAGAGGTGTCGCTACTGGCTGCCAAGCCATTTGTTTCCAAGCGTCGCCTCAAATTTATTTACTTTGGCGGTGGTACCCCCTCTTACCTGTCTGCCATGCAGCTTGAATATCTTGTTGCGGGGTTGCAGAAGGCTCTGCCTTGGGATGATGTGAAAGAGGTTACGTTTGAATGTGAACCGGGCACACTCAATGAAGGTAAGTTGGCTGCTATCCGCAGCTTGGGAGTGACCAGGCTGAGCCTTGGTGTTGAAAACTTTGATGATCATGTGCTTCGAACCAATAACCGTGCTCATGAATCAAAAGAAATCTATCGAGCATATGAATGGGCACAATCGGCTGGATTCCCTCAGGTGAATATCGATCTGATTGCCGGGATGGTTGGTGAGACAGATGAGAATTGGCAAAAGTGCATTGATGAAACAATTAACTTAAAACCTGATGCCGTCACCATCTATCAGATGGAGATCCCTTATAACACCACCGTGTTTCAGCAGATGCAGGGTAATCATGTTGAGGTCGCACCGGTTGCTGACTGGCCGACCAAACGCCGATGGGTAAGCGATGCATTCGATAGCCTTGAAGCAAGTGGCTATGCCATTGCAAGTGCCTATACGGCCATCCGCTATCCAGAGAATACGGAATTTGTATATCGCGATGCTTTATGGAATGGCGCCGATATGTTGGGTGTGGGCGTTTCATCATTCGGTTATCTTGCAGGTGTGCACTATCAAAACCAGGCGCATATGGCGCCCTATGTTTCTGCCATCGAAGACAAATCGTTTCCAATTTATCGTGCGTTGCGAACAACGCGGGAGGAACAACTCATACGTCAATTTGTTCTCAAATTAAAGCTGGGACAGATTGATGCAGGAGAATTTATAAATAAGTTCGGCGTCAATGTGATTGACCGTTGGAGAGACGTACTCAAGACCTATGAGAATGAGGAAATGATTGAAATTAAAGGCGGCCAGATTAAGTTGACAAGAAATGGTCTTCTTCAAGTAGATCGTTTGCTGTATGGGTTCTTTCTGCCGCAGCACCGTGGTATTCGCTATACATGAATGATCAATACCAAGATGAATTGAAGACTAGTTTGGATTCGCAGTGGGCTTGCGACCCGTTGGAAAGCTTCTGTCGCCGTCATGGACGACCAGCACCTGATTGTCAGGTTCTGAATGTTGCGGATATTCCATCGCCCTACCACGATTTGCTTGTCCATAAAGATGATATGACGCCAATTCTCCAGGCATATCACAAGCAACCGTTGGTTGTCCGCGTGCTCGATAAAGATATGGATCGGAACTGGTTGGTCCGCGAGGTGGTTCTCATTGGTGAACTGGATCAGGTTGTTGCAGAATATGGCGCCATACGAATCAGGTTAGATCGCTTTGATGCTGATCCGCGGGGGCTTATTACAGAGTGTCGTCAGCCACTGGGCGCCATCCTCGAACAGTTCCAAATTAAACACCAAAGTAGACCTACACAGTATTTCCGCGTGGAAGCTGATCATGTCATGCAGGATACGTTGAGTGCATCGGTGGGCCAATGGCTTTTTGGGCGGCGTAATATCTTGTCTGATGCTGAAGGCGAACTGCTGGCCCTGGTGGTTGAAGTGTTGCCCCCGAATTTGGTGCCACGATAAGGCTTGTAGGGATATGGAAAACGTTCATTATTACGATGTGGTTATTATTGGTGGTGGACCTGCAGGTTCAACGGCAGCCACCGTATTAGCTGAAAAAGGTCGACGCGTGGCGGTGCTCGAGAAGGAGCGTTTTCCTCGTTACCATGTCGGTGAATCACTTCTTCCCTATTGCTACTTTCCACTTCAGCGGATAGGCATGATTGACAAGCTGAAGCAATCTGCATTTATAAAAAAGCATAGCGTCCAATTTGTTAGGTGCGATGGCCGTGTCTCTGCTCCATTCTATTTTTTCCAGCATCTGGATCATGAAGCATCTCAGACATGGCAGGTCTCCCGCAGCAAGTTGGATCAAATGCTCATTGAAAATGCCGAAGAATTTGGTGCATCCATATTTTATGAGACTGCGGCTAAACAGATTTTGACTCACGAGGATACGGTTATTGGTGTTCAAGCGCAGAAGCATGGTGGTGAGCGGGTTGTATTCAAGGCACCAATTACCATTGATTGTAGCGGTCGTGACGGTTTTGCTATGACCCGAAATAATTGGCGGGTGCGTGATCCTCAGCTAAGTAAGATTGCCATCTGGACCTATTATCGCGGGGCAGTTCGTGACCAGGGGATTGATGAAGGCGCAACGACGGTAGCCTATGTGCCGGAAAAGGGTTGGTTTTGGTACATCCCACTGGCCGATGACATGGTGAGTGTGGGCATTACGGCCGAGCAGGCGTACCTGTATCGCCATGGGAAGGATCTTCAGGAAATCTTTACGCGTGAAATTTCCTCCAACATCTGGGTGGAGCAGCACCTTGCCCCGGCAGAGCGGGTTGAGCGATTTTGGGTAACCGGTGACTATTCCTACCGTTCACGATTTTGTGCGGTTGATGGGCTTGTGCTAGCCGGCGATGCATTTGCATTTCTTGATCCGGTATTTTCATCTGGCATCTTTCTGGCTCTGCGTAGTGGCGAGATGGTGGCCGATGCAGTTGATTCAGCACTAACAGATGGGGACCTGTCTGCAGGTCAGTTTTCGGAATATAGTGAGCAATTGTGTGGTGGTATTGAAGCAATGCGAAAGTTGGTCTATGCCTTTTATGACAAGTCCTTTAACTTTGGCCATTTACTTGATAAATATCCAGACTTGCGGGGGGATTTGACGGATTGCCTCATCGGCAACCTGTTTCGTGATTTTGATCCTCTATTTGATGCGATTGCCCAGTTTGCTGATATCCCCCGACCGCTGACCTATGGCGGGCCTCAACGCAAAAATATATGAGAATTGTTTATCTTACGCCTGGCACTGGTTATTTTCACTGCGGATCATGTTTGCGTGATGAGGCGTTGATCAAGGTTCTAAAAACCAATGGTCACGAGGTGACATGGGTTCCTCTTTATCTGCCATTGGTTTTGGATCAACTCGACAGCCCGACTTCACCCCAACCGGTTAAACATGTTCATCTAGGTGGTATCAATGCCTATCTCCAGCAGAAATCAGCATTTTTCCGAAAGACTCCAACTTGGATAAACCGGATTTTCGATGCACCTAGACTACTGCGGTGGGTATCCCATAAATCGAACATGACCAATGCAACGGCACTTGGAGATCTGGCATGTTCGCTACTTCGAGGAGAAGATGGCAATCAACACAGGGAACTCCAGCGTTTGGTCAAGTGGTTGCAAACGATTGGCCCGGTGGATGTACTCTGTCTTTCAAATGCATTATTGATTGGTTTGGCTAGCCAGATTAGGTCTAAGCTTGCAATCCCAGTTGTTTGTACACTTCAGGGCGAAGACGTGTTTCTAAATTCCCTCCGGTCACCATATCGTGAGGACTGTTGGCAGATCGTGAAAGAAGGTTGTAGGCATGTGGATGCATTTATTGCGGTCAGCCAATACTACGGTGACATGATGGCCAGCCGGTTGGAACTTTCAGCCAAGCGTATTCATGTTGTTTACAACGGCATTGATATAGATGGTTTCAACCCCGCCCCCTCCCCTCCTACGCCACCGGTGCTTGGCTATCTGGCCCGCTTGTGTCCTAAAAAGGGCCTGGATGTAATCATTGACGCCTTCATGATGCTAAAGGAGCGCGATCGGGTTAAAGGTCTGCGTTTACATCTGGTTGGTGCAATTACCGGGGAGGACCGAGAATTTGTTAATGCACAGAAAAAACGGCTTCAGTCAGCTGGTGTGATGGATGTTGTGGTGATTACGAGCAACCCCACACGGCATCAGAAGCAAGAAATTCTCATGGGTATGTCGGTGCTATCAGTTCCCGCAACATACGGTGAGGCATTTGGTCTTTATGTTCTGGAGGCTTTGGCATCTGGTGTCCCGGTTGTACAACCACGCTGCGGTGCATTTCCGGAATTATTAGCTAAAACTGCTGGTGGGATCCTGTATGAACCGGATGACCTCTATTCACTGGTTGAAAATATTGAATTACTGTTGTTAGATGAACACCGTCGCAGCCAACTTGGAAAGGAGGGCAGGATAGGCGTTGCCGGGTATTTTGGTGCAGATCGAATGGGCAAGCAATTTGCAGATCTTTGTGCATCTGTGATAACAGAGGACTAGTGTCGGCGATCATTTCGGTTAATGGCTCATCGCTCCTTTAAGGATGGAAATTCGTGAAAATATTTTGTGACTGTCGAGCAATCGGAATTCCATTGGCTGATGGTCCATGGTGACTGGACAAATCAGTCATTACACACAACACTGAGGGCTTCAAGTAACCGGATTAATGAAATTGTGAACATTTACGAGTTTAAATACCGTCGCCGAGTTGAGTTTTCTGAAACAGATAGTGCTGGCATTGTCTATTTCGCAAACTTCTATCGCTATATGGAAGAGGCTGAGCACGCATTCTTACGCTCGTTGGGGTTGTCAATTCATATCGAGACACCAGATGGTATTGTGACTGTGCCACTTGTTCGATCAAGCTGTAATTACTGCAAGCCACTTCGGTTTGAAGATGAGATTGAAGTTCACCTGATGGTTGCAAAGATTGGTGGCAAATCAATTAAATTCGATTTTCATATTAAGAAGACGGGCAATTCGGATATTCCAGCCATCCAGGTTGCTCGCGGTTCGTTAACAGTTTCATGTGTTCTGCTGGATTCAGATCGTATGTTTATACGTTCCGTCCCGGTTCCGGATCAGCTGAAGGCAAAGATTCAAGAAGTGCCTAGTGCTTCCGGATAACTATTAGGTTGAGGATTGGTTATTACCAGAAAATAAAACCTGCTAAAGTCTATATCCAGTGACTCGCGAACCGTTCACCACACCTTGCGCTATCAAACAGCATCAGCTTGGTGCTCTAAACCAGCTGATTACGACGATTGCATCCTCGAATCAGTTTTATGGCAGTCGTCTGGTCAAAGCCGGGCTTGATACGGGCGTGCAATCACTTGAGGAATTTTGTGAACGGATGCCGTTCACGCTCAAAATGGATTTGATTGACGATCAACACAGTACGCCGCCGTATGGGACGAATCTTACCTATGCAATTGAAAACTATATGCGTTTCTGTCAAACCAGTGGGACTACGGATCAGCCTATGGTTTGCCTCGATACGCCTGAGGATTGGCAGTGGATGCTTGATAATTGGCTGGTGGTCTTGGATGCAGCGGGCGTTCATTCGAGTGACCGGGCCCTTTTTGCCTTTTCATTCGGTCCATTTCTTGGGTTCTGGACTGCATTTGAAGCTGCGGCGCAGAAGCGCGTGTTGTGTGTCCCAGGTGGCGGCATGAGCAGCGAAGCTCGCCTGCGGCTTATTATCGACCACGAGATGACTTTGCTCTTTTGTACTCCAACGTATGCTATTCGTCTTGCCGAGGTGGCACGGGAAACGGGTCTTGATATCAGCAGGACACGGTTAAAGCGGATCATCGTAGCCGGCGAAACTGGTGGAAGTGTCACATCAACACGGCGTCACATTGCCCGTCTTTGGCCCGGCGCAGATGTATTTGATCACCATGGTATGACCGAGGTTGGCCCGGTCAGCTTTCAAAACCTCCAGCATCCCGGCGTGCTACACGTTATCGAGTCAGCATATATGGCGGAAATTGTGGATGCCGACAATCAACAATCTGTTCAGCCAGGGCAGGTTGGCGAATTGGTTCTCACCACTTTGGGCCGGCATGGTGCACCTTTATTACGTTACCGGACGGGTGACCTGGTGCGCCAGTCAACATTAGATTGTTCACGACTCGGTAGGCCAGAGATGGCCCTTGAGGGTGGAATTCTTGGCCGTTGTGATGACATGATTCTAGTTCGTGGTGTCAATGTATATCCCAGTGCCGTTGACCACGTGATTCATAAATATGATGAGATTGCCGAATATCAAGTTGAGGTTCACGATGGCCAGGGACTAACCGAATTACAACTTTTGATTGAACCGCAACCGCAATGTCAGGACGTAGAGGATCTTTGCGGACGATTAAGCGGTGAACTGCGTAACGTATTTCAACTTCGGGTGCCGGTGATTGCTAAGGATCCGGGCGAATTGCCCCGGTTTGAGATGAAAGCTAAACGCTGGATTCGTATTGACCGAAATTGAGTCGACACATGTCAAATCACAATCCCATTTTGGAAATGGTTAATATCACCAAGAGATATGATGCGGTGAATGGCATGGATTCGCCATTGGTTCTGGACCAGGTCAATCTGTCACTTATGGCCTGCGATTCAGTTGCCATTATCGGCCCATCTGGATGCGGTAAGAGTACATTATTGAATCTGATTGGCGCTCTTGATCGACCCACGGCGGGGCAAGTGATTATTGACGGGACTGATTTAGGCACGCAGGATGAACCCAGTCTTGCCTGGCTGCGTAATCAGCAGATCGGATTTGTCTTTCAGACACATCACCTGCTGCCACAATGTACCGCGTGGGAGAATGTATTACTTCCGACCTTGGTGCCTGGTTGCCGTTCCATGATGCCAGATAGGGTGGATACGGCCAAAAGATTGCTTGCTCGGGTCGGTTTGGTAGACCACATTCAGCATCGCCCATCACAGCTTTCCGTCGGTCAGTGCCAGCGGGTGGCGGTGGTTCGGGCACTGGTTAATCAACCGAGACTTCTGCTTGCAGATGAGCCCACTGGGGCCTTGGATCAGGACGCAGCTGATTCGCTGACGGAACTCCTGGTTGAATTGAATCATGAAGAAAAGGTTACGCTGGTTGTGGCAACACATTCGTCTGAACTGGCGGCCCGGATGGCACGAGTTCTGGAGTTGAAAAACCATACTCTTACCATGATTCACCATTAACACGTGAAGCAGTCGACTTTAATCTGGCGCAGCTTGCACCATTACTGGCGCACCCACCTGGGTGTGATGTTTGGTGCCGCGGTCGGTACGGCGGTCATCGTCGGGGCTTTGACCGTTGGTGATAGCGTTCGGTACAGTTTGGAGAAAATGGCACTTGCTCGTTTAGGTGATATTCAACAGGCCATGGTCTCGAACATGCGATTCTTTCGTGATGTCTTGGCCGATGAAATTTCTGCCGGGGTAAACCAGAATACCGCTGCTGTATTGCAGTTGTCCGGCATCGCTTCACGCCCCGATGGTGCCCGACGTGCAAACAATATTCAGGTGCTTGGTGTTGAGGACGATTTCTGGAAACTTGCGGCAAAACCAATAAGTCTACCAAAGATCCATGCCGGGCAGATCGTTGTGAACACGCACCTATCACGTCAACTGAATGTTGATGTCGGCGATGATTTGGTGATACGGGTGGAAACACCAGGGACATTGCCACGGGATATGCCGCTTGCGACTACCGAGGATATTTTTACTATTCTCCGTGCGGAAATCGTAGCTATCGCTGACGCGGTACAACTTGGAGACTTTTCACTGCGGACCAATCAGTTGCCGGTATTTAATGTGTTTGTGTCGCGACACTGGCTTGCTGGTCATCTTGAAATCGGATCAAAGGCGAACATGTTACTCGTTGGTGGTCAGTCTCCAGGATCTGTTGGGGAACTTAATCGAAGGCTGAATGATTGCTGGCAACTGGCTGATGCGGAACTCGAACTTCATGCGGTTGCGGGAAACAAACAACTTGAACTCCGCTCGCGGCGTGTATTCATTGATCAGGTTGTAGGTCGTGAACTTGACTTACGGTCGATACAGACAGGTATTAATTCACGTTCGCAGGATAAAAGGACCAGCATTCTTACATACTTTGTCAACAACATTCGTGCTGGCGACAGGTCGACCCCCTACTCGATGGTCAGTGCTATTGAGCCGTCATGGATTGGCCGCACGGTGATTCCAGTCAATTTGGCCGATGACGAGATTGTTATCAACACCTGGCTTGCCGATGATCTTTCAGTTCAGGCCGGTGATTCACTTGTGCTCAGCTATTTTGTAATGGAACCTTCTGCCCAACTGGTGGAACATTCAACGGGTTTTCGCATCAGGAAAATCATTGAAATTGAAGGTTTGGCTGCAGATCGTGAATTGATGCCATCGTTTCCTGGTCTTGCCGATGCCGAACATTGTCGCCAGTGGGAACCGGGTATCCCGGTCAACCTGGACCGTATACGCAATAAAGATGAGAGCTATTGGGATATTTATCGTGGTACTCCGAAGGCATTTATATCACTGCAAGCCGGACAGAAGATTTGGGCCAATCGGTTCGGTGATCGTACATGCATACGAATTGATCCCGTGGAGGATTCATTTCATCAGGTGGAACAACAAATTCTTGGTGCAATACAGCCAGAACAGGTTGGTCTGGCGTTTGATGATGTACGTTCAAGTGCGTTGGCTGCAAGCCGGGACTCTCTGGATTTTGGCATCCTGTTTCTTGCTCTCAGCATGTTTATCATGATTGCGGCCGTGTTGCTTACCATGTTGCAGTTTGCCTTTGGGGTTGATCAACGGGCAATTGAGATCGGTACATTGATTTCATTGGGTTGGCCAGTCAAGAGCGTGCGACGGGTACTGATGATCGAAGGCACCATTCTGGCGGTCTTTGGGTCGATCATTGGGTGTGTTGTCGGAATGATCTACACCCGCCTGGTGCTAGCCGCACTAGATGGCATCTGGAGCGGTGCAGTAGCAGGTGTAATGATTACCTTCAGCCCGCAACCAAAGTCATGGCTGGTTGGGGGTATGGCGGGTGTTCTGGTTGCTCTGCTTGCCATGAATTACACACTGCGTTGCGCGACAAAATGGTCACCCAAGCAACTCTTGTCAGGGGCTGGCCTGGTGGTGATCAAGGGAAATGTGAAATACTTTGGCCCGATATTCTGGGTTGTGGTTACATGTATATTGGCATCAGTAGCCATTGTTTTAATGATCTGGCCCCAGCAGGTATCGAGCCGTTCATATACCGTTCAGTTTTTTATCACAGGTGTGCTTGTTCTAGCAGGAATGCTATGCCTGTGGAGATCTTTGATCGCGATGACCTGGCGTACCGAGAGGATTCATGATTTGTCACTGGCTTATCTGGCTCTACGTAATACGGCACGACGTGCAGGACGTAGTGCGGCAACAATCATCCTGCTGAGTTGCGGCATCTTCATTATTATTGCAGTTAGTGCAAACCGTCTTGATATACAGGTAGATCAATATGATCGTAGTGCAGGTACCGGTGGATTTGCGCTCTTTGGACGTACGGCCCTCCCATTATACCAGGACCTCAATACCACGGATGGGCGCAAGTCATGGGGTTTTGATGAGCAGGATCTTCAGGACGTAGGTGTCGTACCCATGCGTATACGCCATGGTGATGATGCGAGTTGTCTGAATTTAAACCGAGCGCAATCACCGACATTAATCGGCGTGAACCCCGGCCAATTGGCCGAACGAAATGCCTTTCATTTTACCAAGACGGCCTCCAGACATCTGCAGCGTGAGGGCTGGGATCTTCTTGATGTTGCGCTTGGTTTGCCTGATGTGATTCCTGCCATTGCCGATCAGGCAACTGTACTGTGGGCCCTGGGAAAAAAACTCGGTGATACCCACCGGTACGTTGATGAGTATGGCCAACCTTTCCAAGTGAAGTTTGTTGGCCTATTGGAAAATTCCATTCTTCAGGGCAATATCCTGATCAGTGAAGATGAGTTTGTTGACCGGTTCCCGACCAGTAGTGGGTACCAGTTGTTTCTTGTTGATGCCCCGAGTCATTCCGTGGCAGTTGTGCATGATTCGCTGGCGCGGGCACTTGAACCTATCGGGATGGAATTATCATCAACCTCCGAGCGGCTAGGAGCGTTCAATACCGTCCAAAACACCTACCTTGCCATATTTCAGGCATTGGGTGGCCTGGGAATGCTTTTGGGAAGCATTGGCCTGGGGGTGGTGGTGATGCGTAATGTCCTAGAGCGGGTCCCGGAATTGGCTCTCATGCGTGCGGTTGGCTTTAGCCGTTGCCAATTAAGACGCATGATCATGTCTGAACATGCTTTGCTTCTGGTGGTCGGTCTGTTTTGTGGAGTAACAGCGTCACTCATTGCCGTGATTCCCATGGTAAGATCAGGTGGACAAGACATGCCATGGGTATTGATCATTATGATTTGTGCAGCCGTGTTTGTCAGTGGTTTATTCTGGGTATGGGCTGCCTCGGCGCTTGCCCTTCGCCGTTACCTTCTTGATGCTTTACGTCATGAATAATCTGTATTACGGTACTTGCCGTGAATTAGTGAGGAGATACATATGGATTTGGATGTTCCAACCGCCGAATACGAGCAGATTGAGAAAATGATTGCCAGCGATGCCAGCCCGGTTGGTATTGATGCCAAGAAGACGCATATTATTATCATTCGAAAGCTATTGGATATTGAGCGTCGTCTAGCATGCCTTGAAACGCAATCCTGACCGGTTGTTGTATTCATGATAAAGGCAGGATCGACTCTTGGCTGCCGCCTGTGGAACCACTATGTTCTAGAGTTCACCACATGTACAACCTGAAACCTCATTATCCGTACACAATGCCAACGGTCAGCCTTTTTCGTGATCCCAAGCCGTGGGAACAGGGAGGGATGAGATATGGCCGAAACACGGCATTGTCAGTTACTTTTCTGACCGACCCAGACAAGGCGCAGCAGCTCTTACCGGCGCCATTTCGGTTGGGGGACGAACCGCTTGTCAGCGTTTCGGTCGTGCAGTGCGAAGACGTCGATTGGCTGGCAGGTAAGGCGTATAATCTGGTTGGTGTTGATGTGGCTGCGGTTTTTGATGGTAAGCAGGACAAGGACGTACGCGGTGCTTTCGCGGTGGTCATGTGGGAAAACATGACTGAGCCTATTATTGGTGGTCGTGACCACAGTGGTGTGCCAAAAGTCTATGCCGAGATTCCGAACCTCATGCGCCACGATGACGCCTGTAGTGGCGAGGTGTCCCATTTTGGTCATCCGATATTAGAGATATCTGCCACCGGCTTGGAGCCATCATCAGCTGCTGATCGCAAGAAAATTGAAACAGTGAAACGGGATGCTAATTGGATGAATCTCAAGTACTTCCCCAATGTCCAGAATGACGGGGCAGATGTGTGTTATGCCTGTACCTATCCCGCCAGCGGAGTCTGTGCCGATGCATGGAGGGGCAAAGGCCAGATCAGTTTCCACGAATCTAGCTTTAAAGAAAACCCAACCCAGTATGTCCTTATCAATCTATTAGCGGATCTGCCCGTGCTTAAGGTACGTCATGCACAAATGATCGTTTGGGAGCCATTTATGGCGCTTGATCGATTACCCCGCATATTACGCTGACCACTTATATTCCAGGTGCGAGTTTGGTGTTGTCTAGGTATGGGTTGATCTGCCGGGTGTGATCCCCACCTTTACGTCGTCCCTGCGTGTGACCTGCGGATACAAGGCCAGTTGGATTTATACTTGCTAGCTTTCCTGAACCATTCCCCATGCAGTTTCAATACGGCGGTGGTTGTCTTCAATCCACTCATCCAGTGTTTTTCCGGGTACCGGTTGTAACTCGGTCAAAATGGAGTTGCGCCCGCCTCGTTTAAGGTAACCCGTTTCGAGTAAGGTCGATAACGTTTCGGCAAGTTCGGGAATATCAATTTCACCATCGGTGTACCCAATCGGCGGATGCAGGTCGCCGTAGTAGGGATTTTCCTTGTTCTTGATCACGCAGTTACCTAGGTGAACGCGGTTTAGGTACGGTGCACACCTTCGAATAGTCTGTTCCAGAGATTCATTCAAAAGCCGGATGTGGGCCACATCAAGAAGCAGACCAATGTTATCCACATCTGGTTTTAATGCCTGGATCAATTGGACCGCTTCCTCGCTAGGTCCACAGAGGAACTTTTTATCAACGTGACGATCAAATATTTCCAGCGTGGCGATCATGTCATGGTTGTGCAACTGTTCGCACAACCATCGGCACAGGGTTTTAAAACATTGTATTGCCTGCGGCCGTTCCTCTAGCGGAACATCAATTCCTGACATGAAGATAAACTGCCTGGCGCCAATTGTCATCGCGATGTCGATTTGATCAAGCAGGATCATTTTGATCAGATCCTGCTGCTGTTTGTTTGTGGTTCCCAGGCAGATCTGTCGTGCCGGAAACAAGTGGATGGCATAGGCGGTGTCATGCAACCTTTCAGAGGAAGCACGGATTTTGGGGATTAGGCGGTGACGTAGTGCGTTATCCCAAGGCATGGACACATCAAAGGTGGCCATATCACGCCGCTGAATAAATTGTTCGAGTGAGTCAGCGTGGACCTGGGGATCGTGGACACAACTTGGGTAAAATAAATGGTGGACCAACCCAACCGTGGCGAAATTTTTCAGCGGTTCTTTCATTGGTCGGGTATGGTAGCAATTAGTCGTGACGATCGACGGGTGTTGTCCAGCCTGCTAAAATAAAGTGGAAGACAACAGGGTCTATGTTGGGCAACAAACACATGTCTCAAAAACCATTTTAACGGATAGCTAGAGAAATGCCTGAACTGATTATTGATGAGCGTGACTGGTCCGCATTAACGATTGGTGAGCAGATCAAACAAATCGAGGTAGAGGGCTATCTTGTCTTGCCCAATCTGTTGGATACCGAATACATTGAGCAACTCAAAGAGCAGCTTTCTGGTTTCGAGTATAAGGCGGTCGACTATAGTATTTACCAGAAGGGTGTTAAGCGGCTCGAATTTCGAGGCGGTTCAATTACGGAACTCATCGGTTATCCACCGACGATCGCATTTCTTAAGGAATTATTTGGCGACGAGGTGATCATGATGAGCTATACCACTTCGAGGAGTGAACCGGGGCATCCCGGTATCAGTCTGCACGCCGACGGTCAGCCATATGGCTCGGAAATATTTGGTTACCAGGGCAGTTGCCCATTCCTTGTTCGCGTGCTGTATTATCTCGATGACCTGACTAAGGAAATTAGTCCATTTCGAGTGGTGCCGCGGTCTCATCTGTGTCTGCATGAGCAGGCAAATCCTTACGGTCGTTATCAATCACACCCCGAAGAGGTCATGGTGCCCGTTAAAGCTGGTTCGGCCGTGCTAATCAATCATCGTGTCTTTCACGGAAATTATCCGAATGTTGGTGACAAGCCTCGTTCCATGTTGGCAATTGCCTACCGTCCTGGTTGGGCTGGTCCGGTACAGGAAGTTGAGCCATGGGAAACCGAGAAGCTTGCTGCTCTACCAGATCACGTTAAACCATTATTAGCCGATCCCAACACTCGACACTGGGATTTCGGTGGTAGCAATAAGCCAAAGGGCATGATAAGTGAAGCGCCGGGTATGAATCCCAGTCGCTGGGATCGAGTATAAGAATATCCATTAGATGGTTGGCGAACTGCGTAAACCGGTCATCGGTCTGATTGGCGGTATAGGATCCGGCAAGAGTCTTGTGGCCAGTCAGTTACAGGATCTCGACTGCGGGGTTATTGATGCAGATCAATTGGCAAGGGCTGCCTTGGATGAGCGGGGAGTTAAAGCGAAGCTGCTTAAGTGGTGGGGACTAAAAATACTGGATTGTCACGGAGGTATCGATCGATCGGTCGTGGCTGGAATTGTTTTTGCCGATCCAGGCAAACGGCAACGGCTTGAAGGCATTATTCATCCGCTTGTGCACCACCAACGCATGATTCTTGGTCGCCAGTATGCAAATAACCCTCAAGTAGTTGCTGTCGTGGAAGATTGCCCGCTTCTACTAGAAGTGGGTCTTGACAAACAATGTGACACGGTTATCTTCATTGACACGCCCCGTCCGATCAGGTTGGCACGGTTGGCGGCCAGCAGGGGCTGGTCCGAACAGGACCTTGCTCAACGTGAGAAACATCAGATACCACTTGACAAGAAGATAAAAAGCGCCGATTATATAGTAGTCAACAATGCCACAAAAGCAGAATGCTTGGCACACGTTCGCGGCGTTCTTTCCCAAATACTCCGATTAGGCAACGAATCACACGTCGGCAATTGAACCGACTCATCGCAGCGTACGTCACACAGACTGACCTTTTCCCGGAACTTTCTCAGGCTTTGTCAAACGGAATTGGCACTGGTCATACCCCTTAGTGTTTTTAGATGATCGTTGCCGGCTACGTTGCCCACCCAAGCCGGCAAATCAATGACGCAGATTAATTAGGAGAGCCATTTAATGGCAAAAACGCAGACTTATCGTAGTAAGAAGAAAAAAGGTGGCGATGATCCTTCGCCCGGTAATATTGCAAAAGCAAGTGGTGGGCGTACTGCCGTAGCCGAAAAGCCGTCAACAGATGAAGCGCTCGATGCGGAAACGCAGGCACGATACGAGCAAGCCAAGAAATCGGCCTTAACGGTGAGAGACCTTCAAAAGATGACGGTCGATGACCTGCATAACCTCGCAAAAGAGGAAGGGGTTAATGACTACAAGGGGCTGAAAAAGCAGGACCTGATTTTCCAGATCCTTAAAGCCCATATCAGCAAACAAGGCTTGATGTACGGTGAAGGAGTTCTGGAGATCCTGCCTGATGGTTTCGGCTTTCTACGCAGCCCGGAATACTCTTATCTGGCATGTCCAGATGATATTTATGTCAGTCCCAGTCAGGTTCGTCGTTTTGGGCTTAAAGCTGGTCATATTGTCCAAGGTTCAATCCGGCCGCCCAAAGAATCCGAGCGTTACTTTGCCCTGCTTCGTGTCGATGCAGTCAATGGGCAGCCCCCTGATACACTGAATGATATTTCCAATTTTGAAGATTTGACCCCACTGCATCCCGAAGAGCGGTTTATTCTAGAAACCACACCCGATCAGATTGAGATGCGGATCGTCGATTTGGTCACCCCTGTTGGTCGTGGTCAGCGAGGTCTCATTGTCGCGCCACCAAGAACCGGCAAGACAATTCTACTTCAGAAGATGGCTAATTCGATCATCACGAATTTTCCGGATGTAAAAGTGATTGTTTTGCTCATCGATGAGCGTCCGGAAGAGGTTACTGACTTCCGGAACAACACACCGGATGATGTTGAGGTGGTCGCATCGACTTTTGATGAACAATCTGCACGCCACGTTCAGGTGTGTGATATGGTCATCGACAAGTCCCGTCGTGCAGTCGAATTTGGTTCCCACGTTGTTATTCTTTTGGACTCGATTACCCGTATGGCCCGGGCATACAACACCGAGATGCCCCACAGCGGCAAGATTTTGACTGGTGGTCTTGATTCCAATGCACTGCAAAAGCCCAAGAAGTTCTTTGGCTCGGCACGAGCTATTGAAAATGGCGGCAGCCTCACGATTCTGGCGACGGCTTTAGTTGATACAGGCTCCAAGATGGACGACATCATCTTCGAGGAGTTTAAGGGCACTGGCAATAGTGAATTGCACCTAGATCGCCGGCTCGTCGAAAAACGGGTTTACCCTGCGATCGATATTGCAGCATCCGGCACCCGGCGCGAGGAACTGCTGATGGATAGCAATGAACTCAATCTGATCTACCGTCTACGCAAGGTGTTGGCTGACATGAATGTTGTTGAGGCAATGGAACTTCTCAAAGGTAGGCTGCAGAAGGTTAAGACGAACGCGGAATTTCTGTTGACGATGAACCTTGATTGATACCATGTTCTGGACTGTACATGGTAATTCTTATCGCAAAGATGAATTAACCCATTGATTATTTGATCATGGTGCCGGATTCACCGCGGTTGATCCGACTCATTTTTGAGTGGGCCATGTTGATCCCCTTGACGCCATGGTTAGGTCAAGGACTATGATCTATGGAATCTTTCGCCCCTTGTGGTGATTTGGTAGGATGAATTTATGGAAGGTTTGATTCCCTTGGTCGTGGTGGCGGGTGTTTTCCTGATCCTCATTGTTTGGGTCGCCAAGATGTACAACACCTTGGTTGATTTTCGCAATCGGTTCAAAAATGCGTTCTCGCAAATCGATGTGCAACTGAAAAGACGCTACGACCTGATCCCGAATTTGGTGGAAACGGCCAAGGGTTATATCAAGCATGAGCGAGAGACCCTTGAAGCAGTGATTGCGGCTCGCAATCAGGCAGTATCAGCGGAGAAGACTGCCGCAAACAGTCCGGATGATGCCAATGCGATCCGCCAACTCATGGGTGCTGAAGGCGTGTTGACTGGTGCCATGGGCCGCTTGTTTGCAGTGATGGAAGCTTATCCGGATTTAAAGGCCAACCAGAACATGATGCAACTAAGTGAAGAACTGACATCAACAGAGAACAAGGTGGCATTTGCCCGTCAGGCGTATAATGATGCGGTGATGCGCTACAACACATACCGGGAATCATTCCCGAGCAACCTTATCTCCGGGATGTTCAGCTTTAAAGAAGCACAACCTTTTGAGATTGAAGACCAGGCACAGCGTCAGGCGCCGAAGGTTTCATTCACCTGATCAACGCATCCGATTTACCCCGTCTTTTACCGTGCATCATGGATTTCTTCGGATACCAGGACGTTGCCCGAAAGAAATCAGGGATAATGGTCGTCCTGTTTTTCTGTGCCGTGATAGCCATTGTGGTGATGGCCTATCTGGTGGTTGCTTTTGGCATAAGTTTTTTGAATATCAAGGGACTGATCTCCCATGTGCCGGACAAGCAGTCTTCGTTCGGTTCGTCATTATGGCAGCCCAGGCTGTTTGTGAGTGTTGGGCTTGGGACCGTCGGTATTATTCTAATCGGCACGCTTTATAAGATTGCTGCGTTGCGCGGCGGTGGTCGCGTAGTAGCCGAGTCTCTTGGCGGGCGGCTCGTGGCGGCATCTTCACGGGATTCCCAAGAGCGAAAAATACTGAATGTTATAGAAGAAATGGCCATTGCTTCCGGCATGCCGGTCCCCCCCGTATACCTTATGGACAAGGAAGCTGGAATCAACGCATTTGCTGCAGGGTATTCACCAGACGATGCGGTCATCGGCGTAACGCGGGGGACGATGGAATTGCTGGACCGTGATGAGTTACAGGGCGTCATCGCGCATGAATTCAGCCATATTCTTAATGGCGATATGCGTCTGAATATTCGGTTGATCGGTGTGATTCACGGTATCGTCATCATTGGAATTCTGGGGCACATTTTGATCCGGTCTACTTTCTATTCCTCAAGCCACCGTAGTCGCAGTAACGGACAGGGAAAGTTGGTTTTCTTGGGTATTGGCTTGGGGCTTATGGTGGTTGGTAGTCTAGGGGTATTCTTCGGCAAGCTGATCAAGGCCAATATTTCACGTCAGCGTGAATTCCTGGCAGATGCATCAGCAGTACAATTCACAAGGGATTCCAATGGTATTGGCGGTGCTCTGAAAAAGATTGGTGGCTACACTTTCAGTACGACCATCACCAATCCCCGGGCCGAGGAAATGAGTCATATGTTCTTTGGCCCAGGTCTGAAAAGCATGCTGGGATCCATTACCGCCACGCACCCCCCGCTGTTGCAACGTATCGAGCGTATTGATCCCGGTTGGGATGGCACCTACCCAAAGGTTAAGACGCCCAAGACTTTTGATCCAACATCGGCTCCAAAGTCCCGGTCCGCTTCCAAGTCACGTCGCATGGTTGGCGCAATCTCATCTCTGGCTGGCTCACCACGATTGAACGCTTCGGTGGATTTGCAACCCGCCGCACATGCCATCGAACAAATTGGTCAGCCAACACGCGACCATCTTGAATACACTATTCGGTTGCTTGCCACGCTGCCTGAGCCAGTGACTTGTGCCGCCCGAGAACCATTCGGGGCCCGGGCGGTGGTTTATGCAATGTTGCTTCATGAATCCGGTCCACATCAGAAAACTCAGCTTAAACGACTGCGCCATCATGCTGATACCTTGGTTTATAACACGACACTTCAGATCAAGCCTTTGATTAAGCCGCTTGATCCGTCTGTACGACTGCCGCTGATTGATATGGTGGTTCCAGCCCTCCGGGAGCTTTCGACCACGCAATACAGGGCATTTGAAGAGAATATTCGGGCATTAATTGCAGCTGATGACGGCTTGGATCTGTTCGAATGGGTCCTTCAGCGGGTTGTTATGCACCATGTTCGTCCTGGATTTCATCGCATTGATCCACCCAAGACAAGACATCGTTCCCTCAAGTCATTGGCAAACCAGTGTGCATTACTTCTTTCAGGGCTGGCATTCATTGGTAATGATGATCGATCGTGTGCCAACCATGCCTTTACTCAAGGTACGGGCCCGTTGAGTAAAGCTGGCCTGGCTATCCGCCCCATTCGCGTCAAGTCATTGGCAGTCATTGATGGTGCTCTGGATGACTTGTCCGAGGCTACACCTCGTCTTAAGCGGATCGTTCTTGAAGCTTGTGCGGCATGTATCGTTGCGGATAAGAATGTTACTACACGCGAGGCTGAAATGTTGCGGGGAATCTCTGATTCATTGGGGTGTCCTATGCCACCATTGCTGCCTGGTCAGTCATTGACCTGATGGTGTAATGAATTGTGCCGCGGTATCGAATGATGTAAGTTAGTTCTGCGTCAGATTGGCGCTGGTCATCTTTGACCCGGTTAGATTGTTGTAAAGGGGTTCCCATGTCCCATGCAGATTCACCACCATTCGTCGTGGAACATCGCGGGGGCATCCATGTAATCCAGTTCACATCCGAGAGCCTGATAGATCAAGCGCAAATCCAAGAGGTGGGGTCAGAGCTGGAAAGAATTATTGTCAATAGCGGACATCCCAAGATTATTATTGATCTGTCAACCCTTTCGCAAGTTTCATCCGCCATGCTTGGCGTGCTCATCAATCTGAACATGAAGGCGCGGAGTATGAAGGGGCAGATACGAATAGCGTCTGTGCCCACGTCAATCATGGAGGTTTTCAAGCTTACGCGTCTGGACAAGCTTCTCAAGATCTATGAAACGACGGAAGCAGCCATGCTGAAATTCTAGGAGTTGGTTATTCCGGTAGGAGCTTTGCCATGGCTTCATGTGGTCGGGCAATCACATGTGCAGCCACAAGCGTGCCAACTTTTTCGACTGCGGCCTGTCCGGCATCTAGTGCGGCAGTTACCGCCGCCACATCACCTCGCACCATCACGGTGACGTGTGCTGCTCCGATTTTCTCCTTGCCGACCAATTCGACGTTTGCCGCTTTGAGCATTGCATCAGCGCCTTCGATAACGCCAGTCAGTCCCTTGGTTTCCAATAGTCCCAATGCTTGCATTGTATTTCCTTTCGTTTCCCCATCATCACGAGGTCGCATGTGGAGATAGCCCTGTGATATTGGGCTATATTCCTGCGGGCTATTGATCATGGGTACGTTTTCGTTATCTTCGTAATGCAGCAGGAGTGTAGCTGTACATTCTGCATGCATATGACTTGAAATCTGCCTTGCAATTTCAACTGCACGCTGGCAATGTGCCGCATCACCAACCATCTTTACCACGCATCGTTCGCCTGCATCTCCTTCGATGTCGATGATCTTCACCTGTGCACCTTTAATCGCTTGATCTGCGATTACAAGTGCTGGCGACAAGCCGACCACATCGATCATGGCAAGGTTGTATCTGGTTCGTGTCATGACCGAGGGGTGAAAAAGGTGTGTTTCCTGTATCTATCCTCGTCAAGGTGGGACGCCTGGGTGCTGTCGAGGTTTCTTAGTGGAAAACAGTCAATCTGCTATCTGAACAATCGATGATTAATTGTTAATTGGTTTCGAGTGAGTTTTAAAAGCCTTGTTTAGGCTAATTTTCCCCCCCCAAAACGCTCCACCACCTGTGATACGATTGCTTGGATCGTCTGGTCATCGACCTGTGATATTCCACAACCACCAGGTGGTTCGCTGACTAGGCCATGTTCGGCAATCAGGCATTGAATGGTTCTTGTGAGGCGATCAATGTCCAACTGTGACCTGGCTGACTGGTGTTGACGTCCGCGACCCATATCGAATCCTCGGACGGTCATGCCAGAACGAAAACCTTCGGGGAAATCAACGCCATTTAGCATGGCCTCGATCAAATCAAGCATCTGGTACTGAATCTTGATTGCTTCGTCATGGTGTCCGGCGCGATAAAGGTTGTAGAGTTTCATAACCACTTCGGGTACGACGCCGGACGTGGCAATCGTGCCACCATCCCCCCCCATCATCAACGTGGGAAGCAGGATTTCCTCACAACCGACCAGGAATGAGAAATCCGACCGTTTAGGGCGGATCCGGTTAATCGTTGCCAGAAACCTAGGCATGTCCCGAGAAGAGTCTTTGATGCCGATAATCCTAGGATGCTGGCAAAGTTGTTCAATCGTATCAATGGAAATTTCGTTGGAGAATTGTGGGATATTGTAGAGCACGATATCTATCTGCGCACGGTTAGCGACTTCCTCGAAATAGGTGCGCACATTTTCTTGACTCATTTTGTAATAGTGTGGTGCAATAAGTGCTCCGGCACGGCAACCCAGATCAGCGTAGTAGTTTAATGCATCCAGGGTAACTTCAATGTTGGCCTCATAGGCACCGGCTAGCACAGGTACATCACGACCGGCACGACTCGCCTGTTCTTGAACAATTTCAATGATCCGTCGCCGTTCGGTGTGGGTCATTCGGGTGAACTCACCAGTTGAGCCGTTCGGGTAGATGCCGGTGATGCCCCGTTCGATCAGAAAGTCGATGATTCTTCGAAGCTCTGATTCATTGAGTCGGTCCTGGTGGTCTAAGGGGATGACATGCGGGCAGAAGATTCCTTCAATCTTATGACTCATACCTGGTCGTTTGCTCCATTTTAAAGTTGAATTTTTCGCTGGCGTCGTCCGACCCGTCCTATGACAGTCGACGAGGTCTGGGGGGTGTCAACGTTTTAGCCGGTAACGCACGGCCAAGTTATTCATCTGTCGCTTGGACTCTTCCATCGCCTGGCGATACCCCGATGGTGTGCATGAGCCCTGCTTGAGGTAGTTCAATACTGAACCTTCAGCTGCCACCAAGCCTGCCGCCGCTTCAGCTACTTCCGATGCGATCTCGTTAGGGATGGTGGTAATACCATTTCGGTCACCATGAAGCAGGTCACCGGGCCGGACGGTCATGCCACCTACACGCACGGCGACATCAATAGCACGAATCTGGGTATAGGCATGAGCGCAAAGTGTTGACCCGATGAATGCAGGGAATTTGAGTGCCTCCACCTGATCCAGATCGCGCCCACCACCTGATGTGACAATCCCAACCGCGCCAAAGGCCTGGTAGGTAGCGCACATCACTTCGCCAAAGGTTGCGGCTACGGGGGGATCATCAAGATCCTGAAACACCATTACAGGGGGGGCTTGGAGCTGTGCGAGGGTTTCAATTTGTTCATTTAGCCGATCGTAGGTTGAGGGGCCGTCAGCCGGTGCGTCTGAACCAAACGTTGCTGTTGTTGCGTAACCCACCATCGGTGGGAAATGCTCAAAGCAACATTGGATACGCTGATCCATGTATCCAGCATTGCGTGGCCGTACATCAAACAGCTCAATGGCATTGCAAATCGTTGGCGTGTCATATTTCGCCAGTTCTGCAAGTTGCTGCTGTGATAGAACCCTATTTGGTGTGCCAATAGACATATTTTTATCTCCATTTAAAATCAACGGTTAATATCATGGGGTTTGACCCGTGGTATACCATGCACTGTTTGTTAACTGTCCTGTGTTTATGATTCAAGTGATTCATCCTTGGATTAATTCGCCTTCCTTCGACATCCATGCGAGAAGATACTTCCCCCAAATTCCAAGGTGACGAGAAGCTGACCGCAGAGGTGCTCATCTGGGGTTACAAAAACGGATTGTTTCCCATGGCCAACGGAGTGGATGGCGCCATTCAATGGTTTGGTCCGGATCCTCGAGCTGTTTTGCCGTTGAACAGGTTTCATGTGTCTCGTTCGCTCAGGCGCCGAGTTCAATCCCATACTTTCCATGTCACGGTCGACCAGTGTTTTACACGTGTTGTGCAATGTTGCGCGGAGGTCATGCCGGGCCGGCGTGAGACATGGATTAGCCCACGAATGATCGACGCCTACTCGACGCTTCATGGCATGGGTTTTGCCCATAGTATTGAAGCGTGGACGAATAATCTTTGTCGAGAACTGGTCGGTGGCCTTTACGGCGTAGTCCTTGGCAGCGCATTTTTTGGCGAATCGATGTTCAGCCGTGCTACGGATGCATCTAAAGTTTGTCTTGTTCATCTGGTTGAGCATCTTCGTTGCCAAGGTTTTACTCTTTTGGACACCCAATTCACCAACCCCCACCTTGAGCAGTTTGGTGTTGTTGTGATTCCACGTTCCGATTATCTTTTGAAGTTGAAAAAAGCACTTTCTGTTTCAATTAATTGGTAGGCACTTCGGAAAGTTGCTCGCTTAAGTCGGGTAACATGACTTTGTCCCCAATATGTAGTTTTTGGGGGTTAATACCAGGATTGGCGCGGCGAATGGACCGCCATCGCTGTCCGTCCCCGTATGTTTTTTCTGCAATAGACCAGAGTGTGTCGCCGGGGCGGATCACATGAATGATTGGCTCTCGTGGTGGTGATGATGTCCTACCCGTCGTTGTCACCACAGGGCCTGGTTCCAATTGCGGAGCAGGGTCCGACTCCGATGTCCCTGCCAGTGTTTCATTGGAGTTGATATCGGTATCCTCGTATGTCAGCTCGATTGGTTCAGAAAAGCCTTCGCTGTTACCAGCACCTGTCAATTGTTTCCACTGGTTGCAACCACCGATACCAGTCATTATCAGAATCATTACCATGAGTTGTCTGATCTGTGTCATGTGTCTTGTACTCCATTTGGTCAGTCGTGAATTCTTGAAACTCCCATGTCCTATTGCGCGTAGGGTTCTGCCACGCGTATCTGTGTATCTAAACGCTGTTTCCAGTCTAGGCCAACGTGTGCATCCGTAATGATCTGGTCAACTTCATTTAACCCGCACACCCGCACCAGGCTTTTGCGGCCAAACTTGGTGGAGTCCATTAAAAGGATATTTTTGGCAGCTTGGCGCATCATGACCTGCTCGACCTGTGTCATGGGTAGATTGATGTTGTATGCCTCTTGGTCGTAAATTCCAGCTAGGCTAAACAGCAGCAGGTCTGCGTGTAAATCTGCCAGACAACCGGTGGCAATTGCACCAACGGTTGTTCCGGTTCTTGGATACAGGTCGCCGCCAATCATGACGAGTTCGACCTTGTCATCTTCAACAAAGTGGCTGGCAATAAGCAAGCTGTTGGTGACAACTTGGATCGGTCTTGCGATGACCTGTTGTGCTGTGTAGACGACTGTTGACCCTCCATCCATGAGTACGGTCATATGGGGTTGAACCAATTGTGCAGCCACGGATGCGATGGCCTGTTTTTGTTCAATCTGTTCATTCATGCGGCCGGCTTCGTCAACATTTGGTTCATCAACCGATTCTCGGTAGATGGCACCAGCTCGTGTGCGGTCAACCTTTCCGCGTGATTCCAGGTGCTCCAGGTCGCGCCGGATCGTTGATGAACTGACATCCAGTTCCTGGGCTAATTCCTCAAGCTGGACCGTTTTTCTCATCTTGAGAATATTCAATACGCGTTGTTGACGTTCGACAATAAGCATTGGTCTGTTATCCAAGGACACGCTGCCAGCGGTCAAGGCTCCATTTCACTTTTTCATTTTGGGGGATTTTCTCAACAGTCGGATCCCGGGTGGGGGTCGTCGACGCGTTAGTTGTTGTTGGGCTTGCCGTCGTGTTTCCATAAGCTGCAAGGCGACGTGTACTTATCAGGTCATCCTCGATGGATCGATATGGCTGGACGCCGTTGTTCTGTAGTGCGGCGTGATAGGATCGGACCGCTTCTTCCGGGTTATTGAGGTCACCGTCGGCCAGCCATCGCAGATGTTGAATGAAACTGGCTTGGTGTTCACTATTGTTGATCATTCGACCATATAAGGCCGCACGCGCGCCATGTTTTTTGGCTTCCCACAATTGGAAAAATGCATCAAAGGTCGTACCTGACGAACCACCCAGAATGCCCGGAATCAGTGTCCGATCATAGCTAGCCAGTTGCTCCATCGCCTCCGGGCCGTGATATGGAATCTTTAGGAAGATGGGCTTTCCCTTGCCGACCACGCCGGCCAGCGTTCGGGCAATTTGATCATTGATAAACCGTCCAAGGTCTTCTGGGCAGTAATTACCACAGGCATTAGGATTGAACACTTCTAGGAAATGGCGAAATCCCTTGGTTTCAGCTTCGATCCGAAATGTGCCATAGGCTTCCAGGGTTTCCAGGTCGCGCTCAATATCATTATTAAAGGTTACTGAATAGAGTCCTAGGTCTGCACCAAGTACGCGTTGTGCGGGGTTGCAGTCGGCATGGCCACACATGATGTGGTCAATGGTTGCAGTTCGAAATGGGCGGCTGGGTTCATGTGCATAATTGCTACCGGTGGCCAGATGAATGTCGGTCGTATCATTGACGCGAGCAGCTGGTGTGGTTGACGACTGATCGAATATCCGTTCCTTGACCGTCAGTAATTCATTTGTCGAAGCACTGGTTAGCATGATGTCGAGCAGACCCTGTTGGACATTTTCGCGAACCAGTTGCCGGTATTCCTGCAGCGAACGGAACCGCCCTTCCTGTGCGTGATGCTCTGGCGACTGCCCTGGGGCGGCAATTCCAAATGCCATGTCAGCGTCCTTGGCGTCTGCAATAATGAAATCACCGCATGTTGGATCAGCGAGTATTCGAGCCAGTTTGGTGTCGAGAGATTTTTGCATGCCGTGTATCGATTCCGGTCCTAGTTGCATGTTTCCAGTGCTATTATCACCCTATTTTCGCCATGATTTGGTCAGTGATTGCCTGCACGATTGGAGTTAATGCATCGTCTGTAACATCCGTCGGTCTTGTTTGGTTTATTGCTGGCGGTGGCGTCTGGTGGGTTATTGTGTGCCCGCCGTTACATTGACAGGTTGCGGTGGTCGGTCGCACATCGAATGTCGCTAGAAAATCTTGGTTGTCCGATGTGATGCAACCCTGTGGTGCGCACATGAGACGATCATCTTCAAAGCCAAATTTCTTTTTGACTTCCAGCAGTTCGGTTACCTGTGCAACATCAAGTACGTTTGTTTTCCCCAATTGCTGGCACAGGATCAAAATCCGGCAATAGTTATCCAAGATCTCCAGCCTGTAGTAGGCATCTATCAGGTCTGTTGAAAAGCTGACGGATCCATGATTGCCCAGAAGAACTGTATTGGTCTGGTCTCCAATCAGGGGAATAATGCTGTCGGGTAGTGCCTGTGTTGAGGGCATGGCAAACTTTGCGGTTGGTACTTTCCCTAGAAATATTTCAGCTTCAGGGTGAATGCCCTGTGGTAACGCCACATCGGCAACGGCAAAGGCGGTGGCATGTGGTGGATGGCTGTGTATCACAGCCCGCACATCGGGTCGATGCTTGTAAATTGCTAAATGCACCAGGACCTCGCTGGTTGGTCTTTGCTGATTTTGGTTTAATTCAATCTGTTGGCCTTCAAGGTTGATGATGCAGATGTCATCAGGTTCAAGAAACCCCTTGCTTATCCCCGTGGGGGTACATAACACCCGGTCTTGTCCAATACGGACAGAATGATTGCCTTCATTGCCAGCGCAATACCCACGTCGCCATATGCGACGGCCCACTTCGCACATTTGCTCCTTAAGTTTTTCGATCGATATGTCCATCTCTGTTCTCATGAATTTGTTACCGTAATTTCGTCCAATATCGCCGAGCAATAGGCATCAATTGCTACCGGCTGGGGCTTAAACGGCATGCTTGCCTCGCCACCTTCGCTGACCGCAACAATATGCCCAAGGCCGGCACCGAGCTGATCGAAAATAATTAATGATTCAGGCATTGGATGCGAACGCGGCGTCTGCTCACCAAGGTTAGATAGTGCCGTATGATCCAAGGTTTCTGCCAACAGAAACCGGCCCGGTTTGAGATGTGTAACCATCCGGTTCATCGTTACGGTTCCAATGATTCGAGCAATTCTCATAAACATCCCATCAGCAACGATGCAAGTCAGCTAATTCCCGTTGTACCAGTGGCGGCACTGTCGGGACCGACAGTAACATTCGATCCACCATCACCGCCATCGACCGTGGAGTGATATGAGGGTATTCGAGGACCAGTACGTTTGCCCCCAGTTCCGTGATTCCCTGCTCAACCGCTTCTTCGCACGTGCCGATCACAGCGCGGATTGACTGGCAGCGGTTGACCATGCACATGATCCTCGCTGCATTTTCAACGAACAGGAATCCACCGGTTACCTGGCCGGTACCGATGGTAAGGGCCAAGTCACGCACGACCTGGCTTAAGGGAGTGGTACGACCACTACCACCCAGTGGTCGCAGGTATGATGTCCTTTGCTGGGCAACTTGGTTCACGGCATTGCAATGGCCACCTAGCCACCAGGCCCATGGACGAACTTGACCGCCACCTTGGGTTGTGAGTGGTGCTGTGGCGCTGCCGCGGCTGACCTTTTCGGGGTTCTTGCGGGCGAAGTCACTGGCTAATGGGGTGAGTCTGGCGTCACCAGCAATCACGGCCACTGCATCCGGTGAGGCATTAATCGCTTCCTGTAGCTGGTTGGCCGTTATGATGCCGTTTAATGGGATAGGGGTGGGTAAAGGTGTAATGGGCTGTGATTGCAAGCCTGGGGAGTCCGGCATGGCATCAGCTTGCCCACCTAGACCGCCACGCAGTTCTGGAAACTTGGAATAATCACCGGTGCATGTGCCGATTGGCGCGTGAATTGCTGCTGTTCGATCATCTATGGATGGCGTATCGATCAGGCCGCGATCAGCCAGGATCTTGATCACCTCTTGGGTTATGCGCTGGATCAGTTGTTCGCGTTGCGTATCCATATTTTACCCGGCCCAGCCAAGGCTATTCATCCACAATTCCCAGGGTCCACCATCGAACCGGGCTGTTGTTATCATCAAGCAACTTCCGCAGTCCCTGCCCGTCACTGGTCAAAATCACTCGATCACCAAGTCCGGCGCCGAGTTGGTCGACCGCCAATACCGGATCACCTGACGGAGTATCGGCTACCCCCAATATCTGGCAGATGAGCAATTTTGCACCCGTGAGGGATGGGTGCTTGATCGTACTTGTTGCTCGTCCCTTAACCATGGCCAACTGCATGCTCGCCTTCCTCATAGTGTGAGGTTTTTTAGGATTTCAATTACACAATACGGAGCGCCCCGCTCACGCTCATCCGGCGGAAACGTGTGAACGTTAATGGGTTGGTCACGCCTTCACCGGTTGGTGTGGCGATCGAATAACTTGCATACCCTTCACCACCAATACCCAGGCATGCCGTGGATGGACCATTAGCCACGAACAAGGTTGTGTTGCAGGCCCGCCCCATCCGCGTAATGTGGTCCAGGTCGTTCGAGTGAATAATCGTGGTATGTCCAAATCCATGTTCGTATTTAATGGCCAGGTCCATGGCTTGTTCAAAGTTGGACACACGAACAAATGGTACGAACGGCATCATTTGTTCTTCACTGACAAAGGGGCTGGATTCGTCCGTCTCACCAAAAACAATGTCGACACCAACCGAAACATTTGCTCCGCACAGTTGCCCCAGTATGTGTGCGTCTGCGCCCACGTGTTCCTTCTTGACGGCGTAATGGTCCTGCTCAAAGGTAAAGACCTCCTGGGCCAGCTTTTCTATTTCCTGGTGTCCCAACTCAACTGCACCGGCGCGACGCATGGCGTCCATCATCTTGTCAAAGACCGATGCCACCACAAAAACTTCTTTTTCCCCAATACATAACAAATTGTTGTCAAAGCCCGCACCGCTGATGATTGATCGAGCCGCATTATCAAAGTCGGCCGTTTCATCAACTACGACTGGTGGATTACCCGGCCCGGCAACGATTGCACGCTTGGCCTGTTTCATGGCGGCTCGTGCAACAGCGGGGCCCCCGGTAGCAACCAGGAGAGGGATGCCCGCATGTCGAAAGATCTCTTCGGCACTTCGCAGGGTTGGCGGATCAATGACGCAAATTAGGGGATCGATGTTGAATTCTGTCTTGATGGCCTTGTTGTACTCTGCGGCTGCCATTGCGGCGCACTTGGCTCCGGATGGATGTGGATTCACAACCATTGAATTTCCAGCTGCAAGCATGTTGATCGCATTGGAGGTTAAGGTTGGAATAGAGTGGGTGACGGGTGTAATCACTCCCAGCACTCCCCATGGTGCAGCTTCATCCAGGCTGATCCCCGCGTCACCGCTATGGGCGGCGCTTCGCAAAAACTCAACACCAGCCACACCACTGAGCATCTCCAGCTTGGCAATTTTGTGATCCAACCTGCCGATCTTCGTCTCTTCAAATTCAATACGCCCCCAATCCTGGGCGTTTTCTTTTGCCATTTGTTTTAGTAAACAGCAGATCCCATCACGCACCTCGAGACTTGCCGTGGCGAGTTGCCGCTGCGATACGGTAGCCTGGTTGACCGCGGCATCCACATCGCCAAATAGGCCGAGACCGTCAGCGGTCTGTTGTAGTGGTGCAGTTGGCGCGCCGGGCATCACCGTCTGGGTCCCGTCAGCCCCTGGTGCCAGTTGCTTGAGAACTTCCTCAACCACACTTCCTATGAGTTGTTCCTGGTTCATAACCCGTTCCATCCTGGCATTGCGTTGTGCGCAAATATTGAACTAGTTGATTCGTTGGCCGTGTACAATCGCCTCATCCACGATGCCGACGACTGCCGCGTCGACCGGTGTTTTGTTGAAACCTTCTGCCATACGTGCACTGGACCCTTGAACGATCAGCACAAGTTGACCCTCTCCTGCGCCGATTGAATCGAGCGCGACGATTGCCCGTCCGGTGACTTCGAAACGTCCGCCACCCTTATTGGTACTGCCGGCGGTTGTGGGTTGGTCATAATCCACTTTAAGTGGCTCAACGATCAGGAACTTTTGTCCCTGGACCGCCGGGTCCTTTGCGGTGGCTACAACATGTCCCTTTACACGCGCAAGAAACATGGTTGGCTCCTGACAACGGATGCGGGAATCAGACCCGTGTCACATCATCATGTGGTCGGGCAATAACGTGTACGCTAACGACTTCGCCAACGCGGCGTGCCGCTTCGGCGCCAGCGTCGACACCGGCCTTGACGGCAGCTACATCACCTTCAATGGTGATCGAAATTAGCCCGCTTCCGACCTTGTCCTGTCGCACATATTTGACGTTTGCGGCTTTGAGGGCAGCGTCCAGCGCCTCAATTGCGCCGATCATTCCACGTGTTTCTACCATTCCGATTGCCTGCTGTGCCATGTTGTTAACTCCTCGTGGCGATGTTGTCGTAACCACTTGCTGCATAGCCGATGGCTCGGTTATGCAGCCTGTTTACTAAGGACTTGCACGGTTTGCCGCGCAACAATGAGTTCCTCATTGGTTGGGATAATCCAGACTGCGACCTTCCCACTGTGAATTTGTGATTCCTGGTTCCCGGTACCGGTTGGGGTGGTCATGTTCTTATCAGGGTCAATTTCAATGCCGGCAAAGTCGAGGTTCTTGCAGATTGCAGTGCGGATGTCGCGTCCGTTTTCTCCAATGCCGCCCGTGAAAACAAGAGCATCGACACCATTTAGAATTGCCAGATAAGCGCCGATGTAATGCTTAACCGATTCAACGAAAGCATCCACGGCAAGCTTTGCCCGTTCATTGCCAGCGTGGGCTGCTTGCTCCACTTCTCGCATGTCGGCACTGACCCCTGAAAGTCCCTTCAGGCCCCCTTCCTTGCCCAGTTGTTGCCAGATGGTGTCAAGATCAAATCCAGACTTGAGCAATTGCAAAATGGCAAAGGCATCAAAATCCCCAACCCGTGATGCGTGTAGGACGCCAGTCTGGGCCGTCATTCCAAAGCTGTTGGCGACACTTTGCCGGTCTTGAATCGCACAGATGGAACATGAGCCACCTAGATGGCAACTGATTACCCGCTTGGCCTCCGGGGCAATCTGCGCCATGCGGGTGGCAATATAACAATGGCTGGCACCATGGAAACCGTAGCGTCGCATGCCATGATCTTCAATCCATGCAGCCGGGATGCCATAAACCTGGCGTGCCATCGGTATCGTCTGGTGGAACGCGGTCTCAAAGGCTGCAACCTGGGGAATACCCGGGAGCCGCTCCATGAATGCCCGCATGGCATCGATGTAAGGCGGGTTGTGTTGTGGGGCGACTTCAGCAAACTGGGTCATCACTTCAAGCACCTGATCGTCCACTTGAATTGGTTTACTGATTGGGCCGCCATGCACCGCTTTAAAGCCAATTGCCTCAACATCGGTCATTGCCGTGATTGCCTTGGATTGAACCAATTCATGTAAATGTAGATCAATCGCTTCGCCATGGTCTTCCAGGTCCACTTCACCGTTGCGGGTATATTCCTCGGCGGTGACCGACCATGTACTTCGTCCTTGGCCGATACGATCAGCATCGCCCTGTGCAAGAACAGTTTCAGTGGTGCCTGCGCGGTCGATATCAAACAGCTTATATTTAAAGCTGGTTGAACCGAGGTTGGCCACCAGGACAATCATGTTTGGTCCGCCTGCAAGGATTCTGTTATGGAACTTAAAACGTGTCCAGCAATTGGTCGTGTGGACGCGCAATGACATGTGCGGAAACAAGTTCGCCAACTCGACCAACTGCTTCAGCACCGGCGTCGACGGCTGCTTTAACCGAACCAACGTCACCCTTGACAACCACGGTGATTAAACCACCACCGATGGGAACTGACTGGACCAATTCGACGTTTGCTGCTTTGAGCATCGCGTCAGTGGCCTCGACGATGCCAGTGTGGCCTCGCGTCTCTATCATGCCTACTGCACTACTCATGATCTAACTCCTTGCTTGCCGCCTGTTGCATTATCAGCAGGGACAAAACGAAAAAAATGGACAACTTACTTCGAGATCTTGCTTTTATTTTTGGGCATGGGCATCATCGCCGCTAACTCCTCATGTGGTCTTGGGATGATGTGCACCCCGACGAGTTCCCCGACCTTGCTGGCCGCACCAGCTCCGGCATCAACTGCTGCCTTGACCGCGGCGACATCGCCGCAGACAAAGCCGGTGACCATGCCGCTTCCGACCTTGTCCCAACCTATCATCTCGACATTCGCTGCTTTCAGCATTGCATCACTCGCTTCAATCAGCGCGATCAGACCCTTGGTTTCTACCATTCCCAACGCTTCTTGTGCCATTTTGCAGACTCCTGCTTTCCCGCATGATTGCGGGTGGTTTCAGTTGACGTTCACGATGCCTTGATCAGTTCCATACGCGTGGCCGTTGACAGGTCGCACGCGTTACCTTCATCCGTATCAATGTGCACTTCCAGCTTGACACGCGGGTGTTCACGAACCTGCATGTCATCAAACGTTATTCCGCATGGGCCTTCAATTTTCAATTTCATTAAATCGCCATCGGCCACGCCATAATGGGCCAAGTCTGCGGAATGCATGTGGACATGGCGCTTGGCGCGAATCACGCCCTGTTTTAGCGTGACTGCCCCATGCGGCCCCACAAGAATACAGCCAGGCGTGTTTTCATGATTCCCGCTGATTCGTAGCGGCAGATCAATTCCCAAAAACACACCATCGGTATACGACAGTTCAACCTGCGTGTAGTCGCGGGTGGGTCCAAGGATTCGCGTGCCAGGAATCATGCGATTGCGGGGTCCCACGATGTTGACCTGTTGTTCAGAAGCAAACTCACCATCCTGGTAAAGGTCTCGTAGTTTGGTGAGTTGGGCGCCAGGCCCGAAAAGTTGAAGCAGGTCGTCTTGGCACAGGTGGATATGCCGCGCTGAGATATTCACAACCAGCGGGTTGGGTCCCTCGTGATCGCCCGCGCGGGTTTGACCATCACGCCGCTGTGCGAGGCGGCTGTGTAGAGCGTGGCGTACCAGTTGTTCAACGCGCGCCCGGTCAATGCCGTTGGTTGTCGTGATCACGGCGAACTCCAAATGAGAGGTGGAATATTATAATTTCACCTCCTGTCTGAGTCTACAAAATATGCCATATTTTTGCAATACCTATCATTAATTTCCAGTTGATACCGCCTCTAGTCACTACGAAATTGTCATGTTAGATGTAACTTGTTCTTTTTAAAATAGTTACGTGCTTATTGGGGCTTGGCGGGAATTGGAGCTTGTTGGCGAGCAAGATGTTTGTGTTGGGACTGTGGGCGTTTTTGGGGCTTCCATAGGGTTGGAAGCCTTGGATTTAAGTTGCCACTAGGAGCTAGGGGATGCCCTGGGCTCCCGAGCCTGGACGGGCATAGCCGTTATGGTCCGGTAAGTACCATGACCGAGCATTGGGTGACGTAATTAATGGCCGGTTCAATGATGGCTAATTCGTGCGGGTTGTTGCCGCTTCGATTAATCCCCGCATGTAACCCACTGCAAATAATCGCCCAAGCATCGTATACCCGGGATTCTCATCTGCAGATTCACCTTCTAAAACGGGGACATGATCAGGACGCATCACGCCCTTGTATCCGATGGCAGCATATGCTTTCATCGCCGCTAACATGTTGGTTTTACCATTGTCATGGAACGTCTCTTGGAACTTGGGCATGGTTCCCTCGACGTCCCTGAAGTGGACATAGTGGATGCGGTCAGCAAAATGATGAATGGCATCAACGATTGGCTCGCCAATTTGAGAAAAACTCCCCTGGCAGAAACACATGCCATTTGCACTGCTCTTGCTTAGATCAAACAAGCGTTCGTAAGCCTGCGGGCTGGTAATGATTCGCGCCTGGCCCCTTAGCTTTGCAACTTGTGGGTCATCAGGATGCAGTGCGAGTTTTACCCCCACTTCCTCGGCGACGGGCAAGACGCGGCGTAGGAAATATTCCAGGTTATCCCACATTTGATCTTCCTCGATAGGGCCACCGGGGCCAATTGACTGATGGTCATCCAGGTCCAGGTCGTAGCTGCTAACCAGAGCTCCGCCACGGCCATGTGTCTTGAATGATGTGCGTGACCAGTCATCATCGGGCATGAAGTTATAACAACAGATCGATATGCCGAGATGCCCCATATCCTGCAAGAGACTGATGAATCCCGCTATCTGCTCATCTCGCTGTGGCGTGCCATGGACAATATGGTTATGGGGAATATAGCCTTCGACAACGGTCAACTTCAATCCGGCGGCATCAACCCGGATCTTAATCTGCTCCAGCGTTTGGCCGTAATGGCCTGGAAATCTGCAGACGATGTCGGTGACTCCGACTTGTGCCGCCAAACGCAGATTCGCATCACTAAGGGGGGTGAGTACGGTTGCAATGCGCATTTTTTTTTCCAAGAATACCCTCATGAGGGTAATGGGTTTCTTCGCTTCCTGCCAATCTTTACTTAATGATGTATTGTTAACCGCCACTGTACTTTGTTGACTGTGTTTGTGCATTATAGTTCAAAGCCAGCAAGGAGGTTATGGGTCATGTTAACCATGCATGCAGATCATTTGAGGAAGATAAGTACATCAATATTTGTTGCCGCTGGTGTGAATGAGGAGAAGGCCGGGCAGGTGAGTCAGATCATCGTGGATAATTGTCTGTACGGTCACGATAGTCATGGCATGGCTTGTGTGCCACGTTTTGTTGAGGATGTTGAAACGGGAAAGATCCACCCAGATGCCAAACCAACTGTAGTGCGTAATGGACCAGGCGCCGCGATCGTAGATGGCCATCGCGGTTTTGGTCAATTAACCATGGAGCATTCGATGCAGTTGGCAATACAGATCGCTTCGCAGCAGGCGATTGGTGCCGTAGCGGTAATGAACTGCAATCACATTGGAATGCTCTGGAGCTATGCAAAAACAGCGGCTGAAAATGGGATGGTCTCATTTATATGGTGCGTCTGTGGTCCAGATGGTGGTGGTGGCGTGATGGCACCATATGGAGGCGCCAAGACTGCCATTGGCGCAAATCCCATTGCGGTGGGGATCCCTGCCGGGCAATGTCCCCCCTTTGTCCTGGATATTGCAACATCTGTCGTGTCCAGTGGCAAGGTCTTATGGCATGGCCAGCAGAACAAGCCGATCCCGGAAGGCTGGATTATTGATCAGCACGGTAATCCCACCACCGATCCAATGGAATTATTTGGCCAGGGCATCCGGAAGATTGCTGGTGCATTGTTGCCGATGGGTGGTCACAAGGGTTTTGCGCTGGGGTTGGCATCGGAAATTATTGGTGGTGTGTTGACCCGATACGGTACAGGTAATCAGTCCGCTTTCCGAGAGGGTAATGGCAGCATGATCATTACGATCAACGTAGAAAGCTTCATCCCCCTTTCCCTGTTTGTCGATCAGGTTGACCAACTGCTTCGGTATATCAAGGCGATACCCACGGATCAAAACACTGACGAGATATTTATTCCTGGCGAACTGGAACTACGCACCTATGCGGATCGTGAAAAGAATGGAATTCCCGTCACGGAAGGTTTATGGGGGCAATTACAGGAAGTCGCAAAGAAATACTCAGTGGGAATCGATATGTCTGGCTAAACGACGGGTTTATCCAGCAGTGCAGTAAAAATAGACCATGTGCCCATCCAATTCACTGGTATAACCTAACGGACACTGTGGAATTACAGGCAAGCCAGGGACGAGTTCAATTTGGTTCTACGCGATACGGGTTCTTGAAATTTGGCAGCCGTACCGGGGTTGCGAGTTGTTCTTCAGCTGGTTTTGGGTCAACAATAGTGATCTAGCTTGCATGGTCCACTCGGATTTGAGGGCGTTTGCGATATGTTGTCACAGCTCCCCGCACCTGAATGGTCTTGTTTAGAAAATAGTCCTGTGGTGACTGGGGCCATGCGTCTAGCGATGCGCCAAACAGCACGACATAAAATGAGTCTCTTCGGTCTGATGAGAAGTTTAGGAAACATGCTGATCCGATGTGTTATGCGACTCTCGACGATGAGGGTTTGTCCCACGTATTCTTTGGCTTGGTACCAGGGAACGACTGGGCCATCGAGATTGATTGGTCGGTCCGGTGGGGCCTGCTCCAATTGGGTGTGCCCCATGGGCTTACCAAAAGTCTCGTGGGGCTGGGGTAACGGGCTTCGTCCTGCGGGGAGCAGATAGGGTGTTGGGGAGATCGCAGTCATTGCAGTTGAGTCGGTCTTGTGATCCACGATTGCTTTCCTGTCACGGTGTATGGCGGGGGTATTTAGCTGGTTTAGCGTATCGGGTGCAACCGGGGACAGCATGCCGCAGATTATGCCCGCTACCAACGCCAATCCGATCAGGATGAAGGGGTATCGGTTCCCGTGCATGTGTTCTGGCTTCCTTGGGGTTTAAAATATGTAGATGCAGAGAGTATGTTCCAGTTGGTGCTTGCCCGTCTCAGTTCCATGATCGGTTAGAATAGGTGGAAATGGATCAAATCATAGGCCAACATCGAGCCTTAGAGGTGCTTCAGTCGGCGTTTGTGGCCGATCGCCTGCATCATGCTTATATCTTTCATGGCCCACAAGGGATTGGCAAGTTCACAACCGCAGTGTCCTTTGCCAAGGTTTTACTTTGCCATGAAGCCATAACCGATCACCAAGCACAATCACCGGCTAAGGTTGGTGCTTGTGGGGCATGTGCTTCCTGCAGGTTACTGCAGGGTCTTGAATCAAGCACGCATCCAGATCTGCATGTTGTTAATAAAGAATTGGCTCGATTTAGCAAGGATCCAGCCATCCGGAATCGGAAGTTGACATCCCTTCCCGTAGATGTGCTGCGAACCGCGTTGATCGATCCGGTTTACCGTGCTCCGCAACTGGGTCACCGAAAAATTTTTATAGTGGATGATGCAGACCTGATGCAGCCAATGGGCCAGAACCTTCTGTTGAAAACACTTGAAGAGCCACCCCAAGGCACCATTATTTTCCTGATCACTTCAAGTGAAGATAGGTTGTTGGCAACCATACGCAGCCGGTGTCAGCGTGTTGGATTTAGTCCCTTGGGCCACGAAGCGGTTCAGAAGTGGCTGCAGTTGCAGAAGGTGAAGGTAGCCAAGGAGCACCGTGATTGGTGGTTGGATTTTGCTGATGGTAGCTTGGGACGTGTGCAACTTGGCCTGCAATATGGAATTGCCGACTGGGGTGATGCAACCCGGACTGCATTCGATGCAATGGCACGCGGTCAATATCCTGTTGACTATGGATCTCAGATCGCCGGTCAGATTGATGACTTTGCCAAGCAATGGGTTGATAAACATGATAATGCATCCAAGGATGCCGCTAACCGGCAGGGTGTTGGGCTCATGTGGTCAGTCATTAATTTGTACGCTTGCCGGCAGCTACGCAATCAGGCGAATCAGGGTGAACCAGGTGAATCAGGAGCGGCCGAGGAGAAATTTCTACCTTGGTTGGAGGTCATCGAGGCGTTGCATACAACCGAGCAGGAAATTGCCAGTAATGTCAATATGGGTTTGGTGGCAGATCACCTCGTGTCGTTGATGTATCAAGCCTTAAATCCTGGCAGGAATCAGATACGGCTGCCCGCCGTTCTCCAGATGCAATCTTGAATCGGCTGGGTGTTACTGGTCTAGTATGAATCATGCCTTTGCGGTTGCGGGTTGGGTCCCATGCATTTGAAGTTTCCAATATGAGATACCGGATGATTGCTATTGACCTCGATGGAACACTGCTGAATCAGCATGTTCGCATCAGTCAACGCAATATAGATGCAGTCAAAAAGGCCCAGGACGCGGGTGTTTTGATTGTTCCTTGTACCGGGCGCGCATGGCGGGAATCGATCGGCCCTCTTGACGGAATGCCGCCGCCTCCGGTGGGGATTTTTGTCAATGGTGCTGTAGTGACGGAGATTCCAAGCGCTGAATCGCTGAGCTTGGTGGTGATGGATCCGGGATTGGTATCGCAGGTTATTGAGATTTTGTACAACGAGCCTGAGGCCGTCCTTGTTTTTCGTGAAGGTAATCTGGCGGGTTATGACTACCTGGTTACCGGCGGCGGTGAACTGGCCTCCAATTCAACCTGGTGGTTTAGAACGAGTAATGCGCGGGTGCACTATCTTTCAGCCCCGTCGACGGACGATCTGCTTCACTGTCTGCGGATCAGTATCGTTGCAGTGCAGCCCAGGATCGTGCAGATCATTGATCGCCTTGATCAGAAATATGGGCCGCAACTTTCAATGCACCATTTCCCAGCGGTGCAGTTGCCCTCAGATCGGGAAGTTCTACACGTTCTGGAAATCTTTAATGCCGGCGTGGATAAATGGCGTGGTATAAATTGGATCGCAGAGCGGCACCAGATTGATATAGCGGAGATTGCCACGGTTGGTGACCAAGTTAATGTCTTGGCCATGATTCAAAATGCTGGATGTAGCATTGCCATGGGCAATGCGGTCGAATCAATCAAAGCAGCCGCCGATTACATTACGTTTGACAATGAATCTGACGGCGTTGCCCATGCCATTGACCATGTATTGGATGGGGTATGGGGGTAGCCTAGGATCGGATGTGAACGGAATGGGTTTGGGCATTGGAGGACGGTTCACCCGTTTTGGATTTGCCCTCCAGGAGCTCCTGGGTGTGTTGGGCGATGTCATGTGTATCTTTGGCTAATCCCTTAACTGCATGGCAGGCTGTCAGCGATAGCAAAGCGGCCAAGGTAGCGGCCAAGGCGATTGGTTTCATCACAGGCTCTCCGTTGTAGGGGCAAAGGGCGACTAGGTCTTGTTATCGGTCCGAGTGTGGTATTGGGTCCAATTGGTATTGACCGCTTGGTTCGCTCCCCAGTCTATGGAGTGTATCATTATCCCCCACATGGCGCAAAGAATTCAGGTACCCATCAAACGTTTAGCTGGCCAGGAAGACTTGCCGCTACCGGCTTATCAATCTGAGTTGGCGGCGGGGATGGATCTTTATGCTGCAGTACCGGCCGATAAGCCGCTTACCATGGATCCCGGGCAGATTATTCTCGTGCCCACGGGGATCGCAATCGCGGTGCCGCCCGGGTTCGAGGCTCAGGTTCGTCCTCGATCAGGCTTGGCGCTGCGTCACGGCATTACCTTGGCAAATACCCCCGGTACGATTGATGCGGATTACCGTGGCGAAATTCGTTTGATTTTGATCAATCTTGGCCCTGATCCGTATGAGATAACACGTGGGATGCGTATTGGCCAAATACTGGTCAAGCCGGTTCCCGTGACCCAGTGGTTTGAGGTCAGCCAACTTCCGTCGACCGACCGCGGTGACGGTGGATTTGGGCATACCGGCAGCTGAATTCTCCGCTGAAACTTTGTCGTTGGCAGCAGTCCGTTGCCGATACGCCAAGCGGCGACCCTTCCTGATCCAAATATCCGATAAGTACTTCTGTTAGCGATATGAAACACCGTCCATCTAATCCCACCGAGCGTCAGATCTGGTTCTATCTGCTGTGGGCAGTGTCTGCAGGTGCATGGCTACTGCTCGTGGCGGCTTTAGTGAGTTATGATCCGGCAGATTGGCCGGGGCAATTTGTGGTGCCACATAACAATCCCCCATCGAATTGGATTGGACATGTAGGGGCTTGGTGTGTCGACCAACTTTTGGCAATGGTTGGACCTGGAGTCTGGTTCCTGGTTGCAGGCGGACTGGTTGTACTTGTTTGCATTCAGCGTCAAAGAAAGCTTACACAGCCCATTCTGCGTGCCATGGGATTGGTCCTTATGTGTATTTCGACAAGCACGATTATTGGCATGACCGTTGCTGGTCAGGCTGCTAGCCCATTGGGTGCCGGTGGTCTAATTGCCAACTTTATCAGTCATCAACTTGTGATGCGGTTTAGCTTCCTGGGCACACTGATTCTCATGCTGGTCTGTTTCTGGGTCGGAGCCGTGCTGGCAGTGGATCATATCCTGACATGGCTTGGGAGCCTGGTGATCCAGGGGGCCACCTTGATTGGTGTAGGAATGAGGCGTCCCAAGGCATTTCTAGAAGCGTTGCAGGTGAAGTTCGGTCCCATCCTAGCTGGTGTGGGTTTGGGTGATGGAATTCAAACACGATCTGGTTACTCGTCGGTTCCTATTCGATCTGGTGGCCAAACACGTGAGGCCATTGGGCGAAAAGGTTCGGATGATGATGTTGATCCGGGGGCCGGTGGCCTAGGCGCTACAGAGTCATTCGATGAGGAACTCGATGATTCCCTTGGCGAGATTGATGACGAGCAAGAGGTGGAAGACGAAGCCTATATTGAAGATGAAGAGGCTGATGATGAATCAAAAGCCCAGTCGTTTACCACGGAAGAACTTCGGGCAAAGATCAAATCGCTTCCAATTAACTTTGCGGCGTCAAGCCAGGCGAAGGCTCCACCTCCGCGTGAAGTGGATTTGTCGGGCTATCGTTTCCCTGACATCGCATTGCTTGAGGATCCTGAGTCAAGCTTTACGCGCCAGATGGAACAACTTGTACGGGACCAGGCGGTTCAGCTGGAAGCAGCTTTGCATCAGTATCGGATTGCTGGCGAGGTGGTTGGGATCGATTCGGGCCCGGCAATTACCATGTTCGAGGTCCGTTTGGCACCGGGTACCAAGGTTGCACAACTGAACGCAATATCTAGTGATATTGCCCGAGCACTCAAGGCGCAAAACGTGCGGATCGTCTCCAATATGGCTGGCAAGGATACGATTGGCATCGAGGTACCCAACTTGAAAAAGGAGAAGGTACGACTCAAGGATCTGATGACTGCCAATGACGATTCGGTCAGGAAAATGAAACTTCCGATGTGGCTTGGCAAGGATGCTTCGGGTAATCCCCTAATTGCTGATCTGACCACGATGCCTCATATGTTGATTGCCGGCACAACTGGATCCGGTAAGAGCGTGTGTATCAACAGTATTGTCGTTTCCTTCCTGTTTATGAAGCGGCCTGATGAACTGAAGCTTGTACTCGTCGATCCCAAGATGGTTGAAATGACTATGTTCAAGCAGATTCCTCATCTGATGTGTCCGGTCGTTACTGAGGTTGCGCGAGCAGCATCAATTCTTGAATGGGCAACAAACAAGATGGATGAACGTTATGAAATTCTTGCCGAGGCAGGTGTTCGTGACGTGGCCAGCTATAACGAACTTGGTTGGGAGGAACTCAAAGAGCGGTTTAATCCAGTAAGTGAGGAAGCTGAGGCGCGGATTCCTAAGAAACTGCCCTACATCGTCTTCATTATTGATGAACTTGCTGACCTGATGATGATGAACAAGGAAGTGGAAGGGTATATCGTACGTCTGGCACAAAAGTCACGTGCCATTGGCATGCACCTAATTTTGGCAACACAGCGTCCACAGGCCAATGTTGTCACCGGCTTGATCAAATCCAATATGCCCTGTCGCATCTCCTTCAAGGTCGCTTCAGGTATGGATAGTCGCATTGTGCTTGACCAGAAAGGTGCCGAGTTGCTGCTCGGTCAAGGTGATATGCTTTATCTGTCGCCGGGTACCAGCAAGATCTCCCGTGTCCAGGGCACGTTGGTGGAAGATTCAGAAATACGTCAAACAGTAAGGTTCCTCAAGAACGTGGCAGAGCCAAGTTTTGAGCCACAACTGGTTCAGATCAAGTCAACCAATCTGGATGATGACAGCGAACGCGATCCGCTTTTCGAAGATGCGGTGCGGATCGTGCTTGAAAGCCGTCGCGGTAGCGTGTCGCTGTTACAGCGACAGCTGACTGTAGGGTATAGTCGCGCATCACGTTTAATTGAACAGATGGCGGCAGCTGGAATCATCGGTGAATACAAGGGGTCGCAGGCACGGGAAGTTTCCATGACCCTAGAAGAATACGAAGCGATTTGTGCCCAGGCCCAGGCGGATGCCTCTACGGATGGTTGGCCAGGTAAGCCGAATGCTGCAGGAGCGGTTGAGCAGGAAAGTACGCAGGCCACGGAAGAAGTCGAGGATGAGGAAGAGGAAGAGGAAGAAGGCGGGGATGACGAGGGCGAGGTTGAAACACGGGCGTCAGCAAAGGAGGATGATGAATATGAATATGAGTACGAGGAAGGCGAGGAAGAATACGAGGAAGAGGAATACGCGGAAGAGGACGAAGACGACGAATCCGTCACTTGAAAATAAATGAGGAACTTGTCATGAAGGATCGATCCATCCTGAGCGTTGCTGTACTGTGTGCTTTGGTTTTTATTGGGAGTACGGGGTGTGCCCATCTCCATGGGCATGGTGAGTCATGGTCCTCGATTAACCAGGCGGTTGCTGTGATGCATCCCACCTTGGACAGTAATACGCGTGGTACGGTTACGTTTACCCAGGTTTCCGGTGGTGTGTACATCAGTGCGAATATCGAAGGTCTTAATCCGGGCGCCATGCACGCAATTCATATTCACCAGTATGGAGATGCCCGGGATCCAAAAGGCAAGAGTGCTGGTGGTCATTACAACCCCCAGAATCATCCACACGCCGGGCCTGCTGCGGCAATGCGTCATGCCGGTGACCTGGGTAATCTTGAAGCAGATTCCACTGGTCGCGCTCACTACGAGCGGCTTGATACCCAGATATCGATTGCCGGATTAAAGAACCCTGTCATTGGCAGCGGCGTTATCATCCACGCCGGAGCCGACGATCTGACCACCCAGCCAACCGGTGCTGCTGGCGCCCGAATTGCTATTGGCGTCATCGGGGTGGCCAAGCCGGCCAACTAAGCTCTATTCAGTCAATGTGCAAATCCTGGTATGTGGGAGTACACCAGCGTATACCAGGTCTTTCCTTCTGGTAGCCGGGCAAGGGTATGGCTGCGTGGATGGGCACGTTGGTCTATGATTTCATTCTTATTTCATGGGGTTTTGCCATGGGGATGGTCCGGATGAATTCGGGATTAGCGACTGTGGATATAGACATACCTTGTCCGCACAAGGATCGCAGCATTCCGCTGGTGTTTTTTGGATCTGGCTTGTTGTTACTGGGCGCTTTCTGCGGTTGCCTGGCGATTGCTACGCCAGTTGGGATGGTGTTGGGGTTGCCTGGGGCACAAACGTCCTTCGTCGAGGTAAGCCAGGTGGTGATGGCGTTTATTCTTTATGTGGCACTCATGGTGGTGTTTTCGGTTCTCGGTATTGGTTCGATCCGTGCACGGCGGTGGGTCCGATCGATCATGATGAGCATTGGTTGGATCTGGCTGCTCGTGGGTATTTTAACCCTTCCCGCGCTGGTGCCCGGTATTTACCAGATGCTCGTTGAGCGGTCTTCGCCAATTCCAGATACGTCGGTAACAGGACTACTTATTTTGATTGCTATCTTCGTTGCTCCATTTGCATCCATCCTCATCGTGGTCCCTGCTCTGTTCATCTGGTTTTATAGTCGCCCTACTGTCAAGAAGACTTGTGAGGATAGAAACCCTCTAACAAGTTGGTCTGACCGTTGCCCCACGCGGGTGGTGGCACTGGCCGTTGGGTTGGTCGTGGTTGTGTTAGCCCTGTTGCCACAACTTGCTGATCCGGTGGTGCCAGCATTTGGCTTGATGATGACCGGTTGGCTGGCATTGGTGGTGATCCTGTTTGTTCAGGCCATTTTGTTGATCTTGGCCTTCTGGTTGATCCAACTGAAACCCGCCGGCTGGTGGTGTACGATGGCGGTCCTGATTCTGGTGGTTATGGATATTCTAGTAATGCTTTTGGCAGGTGAACCTGGCAGCAAACTGGCTTACGATTGGAGGCTTTGGTTTCTTGCGCCGGTTAGTGTGTTATTAATTCTCTACACGGCGGTCATACGAAAGTCCTTTGGGGTCAGTATGAATAAGATGCTACAGGTGGAGTGACGTGGATGCGTGGCCAGTACAACAAACAAACACTGAAAATACCGCTCTATACTTATTCATGCAAGCTTTCTACGGGACAGGATGGTAGGAATTGAACCCGAATCGATGACGGTGAGCTATCAGGAAAATGTTAATATGCGGCGGAGATAACCCTTGTGCCCCCAATAGCCAGATCAAAGTAGAGAATTATGAATACAGATTGCCTTACCCACTGTCTTCAGGCATCAGAACGACAGCAGTTTGAAAGTCAGGGCTATCTGGTCGTTGCCGATGCAATTCCACCAGATCAACTCAAAAGAATTAGCGACGCTTGTGATCGACTGCATGACACCAAACGACAAGCGGGGTTGGGACCACATATGCCGTTTAGTCATGGTGATATTATTGGCTATGACTCGGTGTTTGTTGATATGGCCGATTGTGCAGCCACGTTTCCCAAGGTTTGGGGCATTCTTGGTTGGAATATATATCTTTACCATTCTCATTTGGATGTGACGCCACCGTGTGACCCCAACCGATCAACCCGCGAACCCACTGTGGCGTGGCACCAAGACAGTATGCGGGTGAATGATGAAATTGAGAGCAGCCCACGGCCACGATTGTCCTTGAAGATTGGCTATTTCATTAGTGATGTGTCATGCCCGCAGCGTGGGAATACGCTCATCGTGCCCGGGTCACACCTGCAGGACCATATTGAATTGGCAGGGGACGGGCAGTCCAATCCACCCGGTGCTGAGCCCCTGTGTGTTTCACCTGGTACCGCGGTGCTCATTGATCGGCGAATCTGGCACAGCCGAAGCCTCAATCAATCGGACATGACCCGTAAGGTTCTTTGGATGGGCTACAGCTATCGCTGGTTACAGCCCAAGGACGATATGACGGTAGAACATCTGTACCCCCAGCTTGACCCAATCCAGCGGCAGATACTGGGTGACCGTGTATGCAATAATGGTTGTTACGCCCCTGAGGCGGATGATGTACCATTACGTACCTGGCTTGGTGAACATTGTCCAGCAGATGCTGCTTGGTCCCGCGCTGGGCAGAGGCAATCGTATCCACCAGACGCAGCGAATATGATCGTCAGCAATCAGCCCGGTGGACAAAAGCGTTAAGCTGATTCCGGTGAGTCTAGGGGTGTAATTCACGCCACGACCAATCTACCTTGAGGCAGCCGGGGTGGTTTGTAATTCGGGTGCAGTATTTGTCAGTTCGAGCATTCGATTCAGCGCCACCAGCGACCAGTGCTTGACCTGCGGTTTGACGCTGATCTGGTTAACGATCTTTCCTTGTGAAAGTTGATCAAGAGTCCACAGCAAGTGTGGCATATCGATGCGATACATGGTCGTACAAAGGCACTGACAGTCGCTGAGCATTCGCACGGTGACACCCCGGTCTGCGGCCTGCTGGGCCAGGCGATGCACCATATGTACCTCGGTTCCAACCGCCCAGCGTGTGTCGGGCTCGGCTGCTTCAATGATTGTTTTAATTCGCTCAGTTGAACCGGTCAGATCGGCTTTGGCCACTACTTCATGACAGACCTCGGGATGTACCAGAACAGTGACATCAGGCCATTGGGCGCGAATCTGGTCGACATGCTCAGGTCGAAATAACTTGTGGACCGAGCAGTGGCCTTTCCACAGCAAGAATGAGCTGTTTTCAATCTGTTGGGGATCGCAGCCACCGAGGGCCTGTGTTGCTTTAGGATCCCAGACACACATGTCCGTGTGCACGTCGTAGCCCATTGCTGCTGCGGTATTACGCCCCAGGTGCTGGTCAGGTATGAAGAGAACCTTGACAGGACCATTACCGCCCAACGCCCCGCCATTGAGGGCCCAGTCAAGGATCTGCTGGCAGTTCGAACTGGTGCATACCGCCCCACCATGCTCACCACAAAACGCCTTGATTGCAGCACTACAGTTCATGTAGCAAATAGGGACCACGGTCGTATCTCGATTCACCAACTGGTGATGAATCTGCTGCCATGCGTCAATCGTGTCCTCGTAGTCCGCCATGTCCGCCATTGAACAGCCAGCGGATAGATCTGGTAAAACCACCGCCACATCGTCTTCAGTGAGGATGTCGGCACTTTCAGCCATGAAATGTACACCGCAGAATATGACGTACTTGGCCCCCACTTTCTTGACACGTTCAGCTGCGAGTTGGCTGAGTTTGAAACTATCACCGGTAAAGTCGGCAAAACGAATCACATCATCCTGCTGGTAGTGATGGCCGAGGATGACCAACTGGTCACCTAGATCAGCGCGTTGTGCATCAATCTCCGTAATCAGCTGATCATCCGTCAGGTTCGTATAACGCTTGGGTAGCGGCGGTTGCCACAACATGGTTGGTTATCTCCGTTCAGCATTGCATTATAGAGCTGATCGGTTGTGGAAGCCAAGAAATGTCCGACCATTATGGTGTTTGCAGCTTGGATCATGTGGTCTGTGGAGTGTGGTGCCATGGCCGATCAATCAGTCTATTGAACCAGTTGAAGGGCAACCGGTTGGGAAACCCGCATCAGGAGGGATCTATCATCCAGCCCGACTCTTTCGTACACTCTTAGCCATGACTCAGGTGCTTGAAGTACATGATTTGGTAAAGCGTTTTAGTGGGCGGACGGTTGTGGACCACGTTTGCTTTGAAGTGTCTGAGGGGCAGATCGTCGGTTTGTTGGGACGCAATGGGGCGGGGAAAACAACGAGTTTTCGTGCCACCATTGGGATGATTACACCCGAAGACGGGCAGATTATCTTCAATGGCCAGGACGTGACTCGCCTTGCGATGTACGAGCGTGCACAACGCGGTATGGGGTATCTGTCACAGGAACCAAGTATCTTTCAACGTCTTACGGTGGAGCAAAACCTGCTTGCAATTCTCGAAACACGCCCGTTGACACGTGGGCAGCGGTACGATCGTGTCACGGAACTGGTCTGCCAGTTTGGCTTGCAGCATAACCGCAACCAACAAGCCCGGACTCTTTCCGGCGGTGAGCGTCGAAAACTTGAGATTGCCAGGGCACTGATTACCGAGCCATCGTTGGTTCTTCTGGATGAACCATTTAGTGGTGTTGATCCTGTGGCAGTCGAAGAACTTCAGCGTGAGATCCGGCGCCTACGAGATGAACATCACATTGCCATGTTGATTACCGACCATAATGTGCACGACATCCTGTCGGTCTGCGATCGTGTGTATGTTATTTTTGAAGGCAAGGTCTTTGCCGAGGGGACACCAAGAGAAATCATTACGAATCCACTGGTTCGGCAACGCTACCTTGGATCAACATTTAAGGGCGATGAGTTTGACCGATAGCTTGGACCTGGTAGCCAGTGGCCAGTGAATATTGAACTGAGGTGGAGTCGCATACCTGGCCTGACCTGACCTGACATGATCGTGACCTGATGTTCGGATTGGTTCCTGGAAACCCATGAGTCGGATCGTTTGTCATTCCTGGTAAATAAAATGGTTGCTGGTGAGGAAAAGGTCGTTCGCGCAATGGGTATAGGTAGATTGATTCATCGTGTTTATGTGTTTCCTGTTCGATATTCCTGTCATGGGGCTTGCAGGTCTTATGGCTTTTTCGTTGTGTGCCATATGGATGATCAATCAGTCGGCAACGGTTCTTCGCGTACAGATTCCAGTCGGAGAAGTCGATGAGCCGTTCACCGCGGGCAAAGAGTCCTGGTTGTGGCACAGAGGATGATTCTCGTAAGCCGGTTGCTGCTGCGGCCGAAAAGGGTTTGCGCCTGCACAAGTTTTTGGCCGAGGCTGGTGTGGCTTCGCGGCGCAAGTGTGAGGAACTGATTCTTGCCGGACGTGTAAGGGTCAATGGTCGACTCGTCAACACATTGCCTGCTTGGGTGAACCGCGACCATGATCATGTTGAGGTTGATGGGCAGGTTGTTAGACCACCGGGTGCCAAGGGGCCGACCTCCGGTCATTTATACATCGCTCTTCATAAGCCCAAGCGTGTCATATCAACTGTCAGTGATACCCACGGCCGTACCACCGTGATGGACCTGGTGGATCTTCCAAACCGTCAATCGCGGAGGATCTTCCCCGTCGGCCGACTGGATGCTGATTCCACGGGCCTCATATTGCTGACAAGTGACGGTGAATTGGCTCAGCGGCTGACCCACCCCAGGCATGGCATTACCAAGAAATACATGGTTGAGATTCGCGGCAGGGTTTCAAGTGATGATCTGGGAAAACTTTCGGGCGGACTGTTTCTGGCAAGGCCAATACGATCCGGTGGCAGTCGGCCGGGGGCAAGGCGGGCAACCACATCATCGGTGAGAATGATTGGTCGCCCGCAATTGAGGAGTTACGGTGAATGTACGAAACTGCTCATGTCACTTCGCGAAGGTCAGAACCGTCAAATCCGACGAATGTTTGCACGTTTGGGGCTACCTGTACGTCGTCTGCAACGGATTACGATTGGTCCGGTGAGTATCAAGGGATTGGCTGTCGGGCAGTGGCGATTCTTGGATAATCGTGAGCGGCAGGCAATGATGCGCGCGGTAAAGTTAAAGCCGCGTTGATTATTTTCTGCTGTGGTATTTTCACCATCTTTTTTATTACAACCAATTCTGTCGACAATTACAGCGAACCAAATCACTGCCTTATACGTATTGTCTGGTAGTGCCTCCCAGGGCCTTTGCGGGGGTCTGCCTGTGGTCCTGATGGCGGAAAATGACCGAACTGAACCAATCAATTTGAAGGGAAAAGGTCATTGAATATCAAACTGGATGGAATTGAATCCGCAGGTTGGCTTCTACTGGATGTGGCTGAGTTTCTTGGTCAGGGGCCTTCCCTCTCCACTGCTGAGAAATCAATACATAACGCGCTGCGTACCAAGATTTCAAGGCAACTGCGACAGCAAGAACGCGAGGGGGATCCCTTGCAGTTAGTGTCCCATGTGCGTGATATGTTGGCCGCCACGACGGATCACCGCAGATAGCTTACATTAACCATCCGGGACAAGGCCCCTGGGGGCAATCCAGTCCGGTCCACCGAAGTTGTCGTCACCGAGGGGGTTAGACGGGAGGTTGCCCCATGGTATTTTTTTGTTGGGTGCATCAGCCCAAGGTAAAGCGTCATTGCCGTATTGTCCTGCATCAGGGATCAGGCGGGGGATATCCACATGGCCATCCACATAGGCCATATTGACCTGTCCTTGGTGGCGATAGTCGACGTAAAAAGTTGGCTCATGCGCCCGGCCGCCAAAGTGAAGTGGCCAGTACAGGCCATGTGTTGCGTGGGTCCCCCATGGATGGGAAGGTGAAGTATCTGTGTACAGGTAGGTTGCGGCAGGGTAGGAAAACTCAGCATGTTTTCTAAGGTGTGGAGCCAACGAGTTGGCGGCACCAAAATCGTTCATCCCATAGGTTCGATCACTTGGTGGGCTCCATAAATATCCAGCCCGCCCCGGGATTGTATTGGACGGAATGTAAGTCGACTGTTCAGGACACCAAAAATCAGATTTAAAGCCAGTCGTCGATCCCTTTTGCTTGCCCTTTTCTCTGTATTTTAAATCAAACCCCATCACCCCTCTTACCACCTGGTCGAACCAGTTGTACTCGCCGTTCATATAATAAGGCAAAGGCAGGTAGCCATCGTGATCGACCACGTATATATGGGTTCCCACGCCCAACTCCCGTAGTGATGCCTGGCATTGAGTCATCCGAGCGGAAAGTCTTGCCTGTTCGAGTCCTGGAGTCAGCATTGCGATGAGTAGTGCGACAATTGAAATGACCACGAGCAGTTCCATCAGCGTAAAAGCGGCAAGTGCCTCCGCGTGGTAATCACTTCGACACCACAACTTGCCTGTGTCATGTTCGGGTTGGGCGGTTTGGTTTAACGGCAATAGTTCAGCCAAGGTTTAATCCGATATGTTTTTGCTCATTGAAGTACATTCAATGGTGATTATAGCCGCCGCTGGAGAATTATCTTCTTCGTGGCGTGCAAATAGATCATTGTATGGGCGCAGTTTGAGAAGCATGATCAAAAACAGAAACGTCAGTTGAATTATCAATCGAGATCTTGGATAGTGTAATAGATGACGAGCTTTACCGTATGGATTCTTGCAGGAACGTTTGCCTTGCTCTGGCAGATCATTGGTGCGCTGGTTTTGATGTATCTCTTGTACGCCTTGATGATCGTTGTTAGGTACGTTTTTCTTTGGCGCCACGCGCAACGGGTTGGGGCGCCGATGGGGTTGGGAGAAGTGGTTAGCCTTCGATGGCAGCGTGTCAACGTCAATGAGATCATTGACGCCTGGGAACTGCTAGGTCAATCCGAACTTGGTATTTCAATTCAAGACCTTGTGCGACATCATAAGCAAGGTGGCCGGATCGGTCAGGTTGTCGAGGCATTGTGTCTGGCCCGATCCCGTGATATGCGGGCTTCCTGGAAAGATCTGTGCAAGCGTGACCTGCAGGGCGAAAACGTCGTCGCGGCGATTGAACAGCGGGTTGCAGAAGCAGACAAGGTGAAGAAAGTGCGCGGTATTTGACCTGCCGCAATGGACAACATGAAGCATCCCACGCAACCTGTCGTGGATGCTTTGATACCGGGCACAACTGTATCCCGATGATTTTGTGTTGTTGATTGTAGGACGCGGGCGTTTGTGGACTTATTTGATCGGGTCACTCACCTTCACCGCCGGTGCCCCCACGGGTTCCGCTGCTGGGGGTGTCGATGATGCAAGGTTCTGGGGGATCGATGAAGCCACGAGATAGATTTCCACTCGGCGATTGGAACGGTTTCCTTTATCGCTATTGGGTTGGATCGGGCGATATTCACCGTAGCCGGATACGTTAAGGCGAACGGGTGTAACCCCTGCAGACTCCAGGATATTCTTGACAGCAATTGAGCGGTGCGTTGAAAGATGCCAGTTGGTTGGATGTTTCTGTTTTGTCTCAGTGTTTTTGATCGGCACATTATCAGTATGGCCCACTACACGGACCTCGTACTTCGAGGCATGTGGTGTCGAAAGAATTGTTGCGAGTTTCTGCAGTCCGGCAACTGCTGTGTCACTGACTTGGTCGCTGCCAAGTGGGAAGGTTAGGTCGCTGGTAAGTCTTACCATTCCAAGGTTCTTATCATAGTTCATTAACGCCGGATCCGAAGCAGCCAGTTGTTCCAGTTCGTTATTGAGTTCCGGTGGCAGCGGTGTTTGACTTGTCGCCAGTTCCCGAATCTTTATCTCTGCGTCATCCAATGCCTGCTTGAGTTGGTCAACTTGGACCTGACTGGCCGTAAGTTGTCCCACCAGTTCCGGATCAGGGACCTTCGGCGCATTTTGCATTGCCGAGATATGTGAATTGGCCTGATCCAGTTGGTTCTTCAGTTCTTCATTTTGTTCTAGACTGGTACGATAGAGCGTTTCGAGATCATCATGCTGACCTTGAGCAACGCAACCACCGGCAACAAATGCAACCAGATATAATCCACATAGAATGAGCTTCTTCACGTTGGGTTCCTTTCCTTCGTTGACCCCGCCATCGACTACCATGAACGTCCGACCCGAGCGAACACCCGGATGACCCATACACCCCCCTTCTTTACATCCCCGGTACCGCTTGGCCCAGAAGGCCTTGGGCAGCTATGCACTGCTTCCCACCCAAGCTACCTTTTACTCAGCCAAAATCAAACTGGCCCCTTTGTCAACGGCGATGACGGTGCTGGGATCTTGGGGCCAATGGTAAACGAGCCACCTGATTAATGTCGAATTTACAGATATTTACCTATGAAGCCGGTGCAATCACCGATGCGGTATCCCAGGTCATTCGCCCGGGTGCAGTGGCGATCCAAGGTGGGGAAATCATTTCTTTCGGTGATCAAAGCCAGGTCCGTCGTGAGGTGGGCAGCCGTGAGGCAGTGCGTCAACTTGGAAACTACCTGATATTACCGCAGTTCGTAAATGCACATGCCCATCTTGATCTGACCTCGGTCGGGCAGATGAGCTACAGTGGCGCTTTTGTTCAATGGCTTCAGTCCGTGATGAACGCAAGGCCCCAAACTGATGAGGCATTGAATGCGTCCATGCAAAAAGGGGTGTGTGCATCTGCCAAAGCAGGTGTTGGCTGGATTGGCGATGTCGTGAACAGTCCCGGTGCCATTGCTGCCCGCAGCGAGGCAAAATTGGCGGGGATCAGTTTTCTCGAGTGCTTTGGGATGGGAATGGGTCAGGAGGAAGGTTGTTTGCGATTGGCCAGTCAACTTCAGGATCTCGATGCCAGCGCGAATCAACTTGGTCTCCAGCCTCATGCGCCTTACTCGGCAGGTCATCAGGTGTATCAACGTGCCGTTGACCTTGCGATCCAATTCGAATTTCGTCTTAGCACTCACTTGGCCGAATCAAAAATGGAAGAGCAATTTCTTGTCGATGCCAGCGGTCCGATCGTCGATCACTTAAAGGCGATTGGCAAATGGGATACGAGCATCAAGGCCTCGGGCTTGCATCCAGTTGACTGGATGAAGCCGTATTTGAAGAAAGCTGAATGGTTACTTGCACACTGCAACTATGTGGATGACGACCATATCAAGCTCATTGCGGATTGTGGCGCTTCGGTGGCGTATTGTCCTATTGCTAGTGATTACTTTGGTCACCACCATCATCGCTACCGAGATATGATGGCAGCCGGCGTAAACGTATGCCTGGGAACCGATTCAATTCTCTGTCAACCTCGCAATGAATTCCAGCCCCTGAGCATTTTGGCCCAGATGCGACATCTTTATCGCCGTGACCGCACATCGCCACGTGTGTTACTTGAATTGGCCACGATTAATGGGTGCCGGGCCCTTGGTCTTGATCCATCGCTTGCCACACTACAGCCAGGTGTTCAGGCTCGCATGTGCGCGGTGCCAATCGATCCTGATAATTCGAATGATCCACTCGCACAGGTCCTTGAGAATGATTATCCTGTCCGATCGATTGGTTTTTCGGAGACCTTATTATGAGTAGTGCAACCTTGACAAACGAAGTTCAGAGAATCGGTTACATCGGTATGGGCATCATGGGGGCGGCGATGGCTGGAAATTTGGTCAAAGCTGGTTTCGAGGTGATGGTTTGGAACAGAACCGCTTCCAAGTGCCAACCCCTGGCCGATTTGGGTGCGGCGGTTGCTGAGTCGCCGGCTGATATGGCAGCCAAGTCGCTTGACGCCATTTGTATCAACGTGACGAACACCCCTGATGTTGATGAGGTGTTGTTCGGTCAAAATGGTATTGCCGGTTCTGCTGCTACAGGATTGATCGTGATTGACAACTCAACGATCAGTCCGGTTGAGACGCAGCGCTTTGCTGCTGAACTGGCGAAGAAGGAAATTACGTTTCTGGACGCGCCTGTTTCGGGTGGTGATGTGGGTGCTAAGAATGGGACGTTGAGCATTATGGTGGGTGGTGATGAATCGGCTTTCGATCGCTGCAGCCGGATGTTTGATGTACTGGGTAAATCGGCTGTCCTCCTGGGACCTGCAGGGATGGGGCAAGTCTGCAAGGCATGTAACCAGATTGCCGTTGCCTGCAATTTGATCGGTGTGTGTGAGGCCCTGGCCTTGGCGAAAAAAAGCGGTCTGGATATGACAAAAATGATAGATGTTGTATCCGGTGGTGCAGCTTCGTCATGGCAATTGGCAAATTTGGGTCCGAAGATTATGGAAGGCGACCATGCCCCCGGATTTATGATTGACTTGGTGTTGAAGGATCTGTCACTTGTTGCTGATGCTGCACGCGAACACAAGTTGCCCCTGAATGCGGTCGCACTGGCTGAGGGTTACTTTCGCGCGGCGGCGGCCGGGGGTGCCGGGCAGTTGGGCACACAGGCCATGGCAAAAACGATTGAACAATTAGGTGGTTTTGAGTTTGCGAAGTAGCGAGGGATCACGTGGAGTGGGATCTAATTTTGCTTGGGCAGTCGTACCACGGCCACGTTTAGGATTCCTGGTCTTTTTGCGAGCCCGTCGATTAGTGCCTGAGGTAGATCATCGTCAACATTTAAAAGCATGAGCGCTCGTTTGTCGCGCCGGCTTAAGGTCATATCCGCGATATTGACGTTGGCATTACCAAATTCGGTTCCTACCACCCCGATCATGCCAGGGCGGTCGTCATTGCTGATGAGAATCATGTTGCCAGCTGGGATCATGTCCATGCGGTAACCATTGATTTCAACCACACGCGGCTGCATATCAGAATAGACACAACCGACGATCCGGTGGGTTCGATCCGGGCACTCAACGTCTAGTGCCACCTGGGGCCCGTGTATCTGCTGTTCCTCGATATGGACAGTTCGCAGGTGGATCCCACGTCGTTCTGCCAAATGGCGTACGTTGACCAGGTTAAGCCGTGCGTCCATATGAGGCTGCAAAAGGCCAATCAGTGCCATCCGTTCGATGGTCACTTCCACAGCAGTCAGTGCCTCACCGGCCAGTTCCAAGGTTACGCCCATGATCCCACCGCAAAGCATGGGGTTCACCAAGTGGGCCATCCGCTGTGCCAAATCGACGAACCGTTGTTGCAGCGGGTCAAGATCCATTCGCAGATCAGACACGTTTACTGCACCACGCACGCCATGACCCCGAAGGAACTCCATCAAGGCCACCGCCGCGTCTGTGCTGACGGCTTCTTGGGCCTCGATGGTACTGGCCCCCAGGTGCGGCGTTGTAAGAATCTTGGGGTGATTGCGAAGGCCAGGATCACCCCCTGGTCCGTTGTCCGCCGGGGGTGGTTCGGTTGAGAAGACATCCAACGCTGCGCCACCACATTGGCCCTTGTCAATTGCGACCAGTAGGGCCTGCTCATCCACAATGCCGCCCCGCGACGCATTGACAACCAATAGCCCCTTCTTGGCATACTTTGAAAAGGCTTGGGCATCCAGCATGCCCCGGGTTTGATTATTCAGTGGGACGTGAAAACTCACCACATCTGCGTGGGGCAGCATCTGCGTGAAATTGCGGTACATTTTTACAGTACCGTTCAGCATGGTGGGCGTATTAATAAATGGGTCGTGGGCAATCACCTTCATATCAAAAGCCAGCGCCCGTTGGGCAACCGCCTGACCGATACGACCAAAACCCACGATGCCAAGTGTCTTGCCCGCCAGCTGTATACCTTGAAATGCCTGGCGTTCCCAGCGGCCCTCGGTCATGGTCTTGTAGGCTGGCCCAATGTGACGGGCCAAGGCAAGCATCAGCGCAAAGGCATGTTCTGCAGTCGTTACCGTAGATGCTTCAGCGGAATTCATGACCAGGACGCCCGCTTCAGTTGCTGCGCTTAGGTCAATGTTATCAACCCCGACACCGGCTCGGGCAACGGCTTTAAGCTGGCCGGACTTGGCAAACACCTTTGCGGAAACCTGTACGCCACTACGCACAATTAATCCATCAAAGGTGCCGACAATACTGGCCAGCTCCTGCTCACTGATTCCAGGTCGATCGGTAAGTTCCGCATCGTCCTGGGCGCGAATATAAGCAAGTCCCTCGTCCGCCAGCTTATCGGCCGCGAGGATTTTGAACGGTTGAGTCATTAGTTATTAACTTCGGGTATCGGGCGGGGTTTCTGTTGATCGTGATTCGGACACGGCCACAAAGGCATGGTAAGCCGCATCAATTGTTTGTTGTATGCATGGTTCATCATGAGCATGACTGACGAACCAGGTCTCAAACTGACTGGGCGGCAGCATAACACCTTTGCCAAGCATTGCGATGAAAAATTTGGCGAAGGCATCCGTATCGCACGTTATTGCTTGCTCGTAGTTTGTTATCGGCTGTTGACTGAAGAAGCAGCTTACCATCGACCCGACACGCGAAGTTTCAATTTGGACATCAGGGCCACCGCAAATCCCCGCCGAGGCGGCGGCAGACTTGAGGCCTTGGACCAATTTTTCACCCATCTGGTCAAGTTGGTCATAGGGTGGGGTTTCACGAAGTGTTTGTAATGTGGCAATTCCGGCAGCCATGGCCAACGGGTTACCGCTCAATGTTCCCGCCTGGTAGACCGGTCCCTGGGGTGCCATCTGTTGCATCAGGTGTTTGGTCCCACCGTAGGCGGCGCAGGGCAGTCCGCCGCCTACGATTTTGCCTAGGCAGGTTAGATCGGGATGCATGCTGTAGAGTTCCTGGGCGCCGCCGTAGGCCACGCGGAAGCCCGTCATCACTTCATCAAAGATCAGCAGTGCACCATGCTGGTCACACAGATCACGTAGACGTTGGAGGTAACCGGGTTTGGGCGGGATGCAGCCCATATTGCCTGCGATGGGCTCAATGACAACACATGCGATATCACTGTGTGTGGAAAAAACACCTGATACAGCTTCGACATCATTAAAAGGTATTAATACTGTATTTTGTGTGATTTGAGTTGGGATCCCTGGCGAGCTGGGGACACCCAGCGTGGCCGCGCCGCTTCCTGCTTCGATGAGCAGTGAGTCACTGTGCCCATGGTAGCAGCCGGTGCACTTGATGACCTTGGGACGTCCCGTGGCCGCTCGTGCCAAGCGAATCGCACTCATGACGGCCTCGGTTCCACTATTCACAAAGCGAACAATATCGATTGAAGCTACGGCGTCGACCACCATTGCAGCCAACTTTGTTTCCAATTCGGTCGGCATGCCGAAACTGGTTCCCCCCCTAGCGGTGTTCGTAATGGCTGCGATGACTGATTCGGGGGCATGACCGAGAATCAGGGGACCGTAACTACCGACATAATCGATGTACTGGTTGGTGTCGATATCCGTCACGATGGCACCTTTGGCTGCCTGAACGGTTATCGGGTCCCCACCGACCGCCTTATAGGCACGTACAGGCGAGTTGACGCCGCCGGGTAGAAATTGACATGCTTCAGCAAATGCCGTCTTACTGCGCTTATATCGATTGGTTTGTAGGGTCGGGGTACTCACCATTTGACTATTTTACCATTTTTACGTGAAGTCGAAATACTGCTGTTCCATGGGTTTGTGTGCTGTGACAGTATGGGGTATTCTTTCCGCCATCTTGCCAGATCCTTAGGATCTAAGTATTATTCACTGTTTGCAATGCACTTGATCCATAGTAGTAAAGAATAACATACAAACTCACGCTCATGACCGTTACAGCTGAACACAAGTCACAGATCATCACCGACTATCGTCGCACCGAAAAGGATTCGGGGTCACCTCAAGTCCAGGTTGCGGTACTTACCGAGAAGGTTCGAAGTTTGACCGAACATCTCAAGGTACACAAGCATGATTATTCTTCCCGACGTGGTTTACTTGTAATGGTATCCAAGCGCAACCGACTGCTTCGATATCTTGCTCGCAAGGATCGTTCGGCATACCAGGATCTCATTGGTCGCCTCGGTCTGCGTAAGTAATACTCTAACGGGTTTTGAACCGCCCGACCGAACTGTATTAGGTTTATGAAGACGGAAAGGAAGTTTTAGTTCAGGAGCAGACGACAGACGGCCCGAGGCACTATTAATATGAATTAGGTAAGTGCTCCAGGTCATCTGTCTTTTGCTGCGAAGCTTCCTTTGAATATTTTTGAAACATGGGTAACCCTGCTGAGTATCAACCGGCAGGGATGGTTGGTACACGCTGTATCGTGAGCAGGTGCGGCAACAATCAAATTCCCCCAACAAAAAAGGATAGGTTCACATGGCAGCTACAAGAGTTGAAGTTGAACTTGGCGGTCGCACGCTAAGTATTGAGACCGGCAAACTGGCCAAGCAGGCCGATGGTGCCGCACTGGTGCAATACGGTGAGACCGTTGTGCTGGGCACGGTGGTTCGGGATAAACCACGCGAAGGGATCGATTTCTTTCCGCTTACGGTCGACTATCGGGAGAAGATGAACGCAGCGGGCAAGATTCCCGGATCCCGCTTTCGTCGTCGTGAGGGCGCACCCAATACAAAAGAAATTCTCACCATGCGCAACATTGACCGCCCCATCCGGCCCCTGTTTCCCAAGGGCTACTTTGATGAGGTGCAGATCCAATGTTGGGTTCTTGCCGCCGATGGGCAAAATGAGCCTGATGTCCTGGCTGGTATCGCCGCATCGGCAGCTTTATCGATCAGTTCCGTTCCGTTCGGAGGTCCGGTGGGCAATGTCCGCGTTGGCCGAATAGAGGAGCAGTTCGCCATCATGCCAACGTCGGCGCAAAACGACTATAGCGATCTGGACATGCTGCTTTGTGGTCACAAAGACGGGCTCAACATGATCGAGGTCGGTGCCCATGAACTGAGCGAGGATACCATTGCGGATGCCATCGAGTTTGGCTACGAACAACTGCTCAAGATCGTCGGCGCGATTGATGACTTGGTTTCCAAGGTGGGCAAGGAAAAGGTTTTTGACCTGCAAGTACCGTCCGATGACATTATTGAACTGGCACAAACCAAGTTGGCCGGTCCGCTCAAGGCGGCAAAGACCAAGGACGGCACAAAACTGGACCGCCAGGAAGCGGTATCACAGGCAATCAAGGATTTTATCGCCCAGCAGTTCCCCGAACCGGATGACTCGGCTGGTGCCAAGACATATGCCGAATGGCAAACACGCTGTTCACTGGCTAAGGTTGCAGTGCATGACCTTGAAGAGCGTATTACACGCGAAGTCATTCTGGGTGGTGTTCGTACGGATGGTCGCAGCCACGACCAGTTGCGGTCAATCAGTTGTGAGACCGGCATATTACCTCGCGTGCATGGATCTGCTCTATTTACACGCGGTGAAACACAGTCGCTGGTTACAATTACCATTGGCACCAAGCGGGATGAACTCACCGTTGAATGTTTAGGTGACGAATACGCCGAAAAGTTTTATCTGCATTACAACTTTCCCCCCTTCTCGGTTGGTGAAGCCAAACGCATCACCGGCCCAAGCCGCCGTGATATCGGCCATGGGATGCTGGCTCAGAAGGCCCTTCAGCCGATCCTTCCTTCGATAGAAGAATTTCCCTATACCGTCCGAATCGTCAGCGACATACTTGAATCTAATGGCTCATCCAGCATGGCATCGGCGACCGGTGGCACGCTGGCCCTGATGGATGCCGGCGTTCCGATTAAGGCACCTGTAGCCGGGATCAGTATTGGCTTGGTTGCCGACGGTGATCAAGAGATCTACCTGACCGATATTCAAGGCGAGGAAGATCATTTTGGTGACATGGATTTCAAGGTCACAGGGACTCGTGAGGGGATTACGGCCATCCAGTTAGATCTCAAGATCCGTGGTTTGAATATGGACCAGATCCGTAAGACCTTCACACTGGCACGGCAGAACCGAATCGAGATTATTGAAATGATCGAAGCGGAAATTCCCGAGCCGCGTGCAGAAATGAGTCCGCACGCTCCGCGGCTACTGACTACTCATATCCATCCTGACAAGATCGGCCTGTTGATTGGGCCTGGTGGCAAGACTATTCGAGGACTCGAAGAACAGACCGGCGCCACGATTGAGATCGAAGAGGATGGCACTATCTTTATTTCTGCGGTGGGTGCGGGCGAGGCTGAAGCAGCACTGGAAGAAGTTGAAAAGCTGTGTGCTGAGGTCAAGGTGGGCCAGATCTATACTGGTAAGGTTAATTCGATCAAGGACTTTGGTGCATTTATCGAAGTCATTCCAGGTCAGGATGGGTTATGCCATATTTCTGAATTGGATGACGGTTACGTCGATAAGGTGACGGATATCGTCAAGATTGGCGAGACGGTTCGCGTTAAGGTTATCAGCGTTGACGAGCAGGGCCGTGTCAAACTGTCACGTAAAGCTGCACTGGTTGAAGAAGAGCCGGAAAAGGCATCTGTGTAGGATGAAGGGATGAATATTAGCCCGGCGTGATCGCTTGGGTGTATTGGGTGAATAATCCTTGCCCATAAGACCAGATGGATGACGCACCGGCGAAATCAGTGGCTCTTAGTGGTCTGGTTTCCAATGGCTGCATAGCTCAATACTGTCGTATCCATCATGACGTGGTTCTTGCTTGGTATCTTGGGCGGCGTTTTGCTGACGATTCCGTTGGCGGCGATTGCTGCCAGGCGTGCGGCACGGCGTGTTCGTCGGCTAGAACAACGCGCTCGGTCATCTCAGCGGCTTGCGGAGTTGGGTACGCTGACCGGTGGCTTGGCTCATGAGATTAAGAATCCCCTGTCCACCATTGGGCTCAACGTGCAACTTTTACAGGAGGATCTAGAGGAACTTAAAACACCAGTTCAAGATGATGCGCGGCCAGATGATGCACATGATGAACAGATCGGTCGCATCCAACGGCGGTTCGAATCACTCTCCAAGGAAACGCGTCAACTACGCGATATTCTTGAGGATTTCCTGAAGTTTGCCGGCCGTGTCAATCTTGATCAGGCGTCCACGGATGTGAACCAACTGATTGAGGAACTGGTCGACTTCTTTACCCCACACGCCACTGAATCGGGCGTTCATCTTCGAAGTCAGTTGTCGGCTGCAAATTCAACCTGTCTGATTGACCGTACCGCCTTTAAGCAGGCATTACTGAATCTCCTGATCAATGCCAGCCAGGCTATGGCCAATGCGCGTCAGAAAGATGAGCCCGGCAGTGGTGGTGACGAACTGATCATTCGTACCCAGCGGGTTCGCTCAGTTGACAAATCGGAAGACTTGCAGATCGATATTATCGATACCGGTCCGGGTATGTCCCCGCAAACGGCTGAAAAGATTTTTCATCCCTACTTTTCAACCAAGGCCAGTGGAACAGGGCTGGGCCTGGCAACCGCCCGGCGTATTATTGAAGAGCACGGCGGATCCATCAGCGTCCATTCAGAACTTGGTCGTGGTACGGACTTCGTGATTTTGATACCGCTCGATGTCTAGTCCTGCGAATTTAACCAACCAGTGCGATCATAGCATCACCAACTTATCCAGGGATAATAATTTCAATCAGTTTCTTTGCGCGTGGATCACGGGATCCAGATTTCGGATTTGGAGGAACTGGATTTTCAAACGCCCTGCGATTGACTAGATTTTCAGGTTTTCCGTCACGCGGCGCATCGCCTCATGCACATTTTTCCGGCTGTTGAATCCACTGATCCGAAAATCCCCTTCTCCAGCCGCACCAAACCCACTACCGGGGGTACCCACCACGTGCGCTTCATTGAGAAGCTGGTCGAAGAAATCGAAACTTGTCAGATTGTTTGGCGTCTTAAGCCACACGTAAGGTGCATTGACACCGCCATAAACCATAATCCCGAGAGATTGAAGGGCTTGGCGGACGATCTTGGCATTGGCCATATAGAAATGTACAAGTTCATCCGTTTGGTCCTGCCCGTCAGGACTGTAGACTGCTTCAGCGCCGCGTTGGACGATATATCCAACTTCGTTGAACTTCGTCGTGTGGCGCCTGTACCAGATGTCATGCAGGCTGATACGCGTACCATTGCTGGTCGTACCCATCACTGATCTGGGAACAATGTTGTAGGCACAACGTGTTCCCGTAAATCCAGCTTTCTTGGAAAAGCTTCGAAATTCAATGGCCACATCACGCGCACCGTCAATTTCATAAATTGAATGTGGAATTGATGGGTCGCAGATGAACGCTTCGTAAGCAGCATCAAAGAGTATCAGGGCGTCGTGTTCGCGTGCATAGGCCACCCACCGGGATAGATCCTCACGTGTTGCCACAGCGCCAGTGGGGTTGTTTGGATAGCACAGGTAAATTACGTCCACTTTGCCATCGGGGATTTGTGGTGAGAAGTTGTTCTCTGCCGTTGCGGCCATATAGACAAGACCTTCATAATGCCCCGACCCATCGGCTGGACCTGCATTTCCAGCCATGACATTGGTGTCCACGTAGACGGGATATACCGGGTCCAGTACGGCAATGGTATTGGCTCGACCAGGCGCAAAGATATCTAGGATATTTCCAGTGTCACACTTGCTACCGTCGGAAATAAAGATTTCATTGGCATGGATATCACACCCACGGGCTTGGAATTCATGTTCGGCTATTTTCTCACGCAGAAAATCGTATCCTTGCTCCGGCCCGTAGCCGCGGAAGGTTTCGCGTTTTCCCATTTCAGTCACGGCCTGCTGCATTGCGTCAATGCAGGCTGCTGGTAGTGGTTCGGTCACATCACCAATACCAAGCCGGATAATATTGGCATCCGGATTTGCCTCTGCGAACTCGCTTGTACGCCTTGCAATTTCCGGGAAAAGGTAGCCGGCCTGGAGATTTAAATAGTTGTCATTAATGCGCATCGATTATTCCTACGTGAAGCGTAACATTTGAAAATACAACATTTGTTAGCAGGGTTAGTTGTGGTGTGTGTTCTACATTCTTCTAAGCCATTGGTAGTGGGCCAGAGCATTAACCCGGTAAGGGTCCCCCGCCAGGTGATACGGTGGTTGTTTTAACTGGTATCCAGGTGGCTATCGCAGAAACCTCCTATTCGGATTCTTTAGCCAGTTGGTCCCGTGCAAAGGCCCGCCCAACTTCCAATGCGGCATGGATCTTTTCCGGATCCTTGCCGCCTGCTTGTGCCATATCCGGCCGACCGCCCCCGCCTCCACCGGCAACCTTGGCTACCTGTCGCACCCAATCACCAGCCTTTAGTCCCTGGTCGACGAGCGGTTTGGGAACAGTGGCCAGGAACATCACCTTGCCATCTTGTACCGAGCCAAGCAGCATGGGGGACATGGGGCTGCGCTTCTTGATGACGTCCATGGCCGTTCGAAGGCCATTGGTATCAGCATTCTCAATGGCAGCGACAATGACACCACCCTCGCTGTTGTCTGCTAACTGACGAGCCACATCCACGACCGCGCCTGCCGCCTTTTTGCTTTGTGTTTTCTGATGCTCTTTTACCATCTTGGTAAGTTCAGCAAGCGCCTGGTTCAACCGAACCCGTACGTATATCGGAAGTGTTGCTGCGGCGATCTGGGTTATCAAGCCGCCGACATGTTTACCCATCGCGTCAGCAGGTTCTAAGCGGATGGTATCTACTTGTGCCAATAGCCGGTCACCTTCTTCAATGGCTTGACTGGCCGCTTGTCCCGTTAAGCCCGTGACCCGGCGAACCCCTTTGCCTACCGCCTCTTCATTTGCAATGACAAACTTCCCGGCAGCCCCGGTTCGGCATAGGTGTGTACCGCCGCAGAATTCAATTGAATAATTTCCCCATTTGTTGTTTGTGGGGTCGTTCAATAGATCCGCGACCTGAACCCCGATGGATACCACCCGAACCGTGGGCGGATACCGTTCGCCAAAAACAGCACGCAGTCCATTGATACGCAGTGCTTCATCCTGGGCCGCCTCATCCCAATATACCGGAAGATTCGCACTGATATCTTGGTTCACCGTCTGTTCGACCTGGTGGATCTGTTCTTCGGTCAAGGCGGAATGATGTGAAAAATCGAATCGTGTTTTCTCATCATCGACCAGTGATCCCTTTTGATCGACCGATTCACTCACGTGCAATCGCAAGGCACGATTCAACATGTGTGTTGTCGTATGATTTGCCATGATCCGTTGCCGACGGGTCATATCAATTTTTGGATTTATCGGTTGCGTATTGGTGGAGGTAAGCGGTCCGGCCACGACATGACCGAGGTGGAAGACCACATCTCCCGCCCGGGCCACGTGGTCGATCTTTAACACGCCATCAGCCCCGATTTTCATGAGCCCGGTATCACTTACCTGACCTCCCGCTTCGGCATAAAAGGGGGTGGTATCCAGTACGACCACCACTGTTTCCCCTTCAGTTGC
>PBAS01000053.1 GCA_002716625.1 Phycisphaeraceae bacterium
CGCCATTTACTACTGAGCATCCAGCAGTCGAATACAACACCGATTACACCACCTCGCTCAGTGATCTTCTGGATCTGATCGTTGCTGATTTGGCGATCGTGGGGTACCAGTGTGCGGCAGTTGCCATGACTGACGAACACGGGTCCTTGGAAGATATCCAGCGCCTGTTCCAATGCAGTATCTGCAGTGTGGACCAAGTCGAGGATCATGCCGAGTTGATTGAAGATTGCCAGAAGTTCACGACCCTTATTGGTAAGGGGGCCATCACCGCCAGTGCCCATTGCATGGGTGCTGGGGCCATAATGAGCAAGGCATGCAGTGCGCAGACCCTTGTCCCACCAGAATTGGGCTTGCGCCGGATCCACGATCGGATCGGTACCCTCCATGCTGAGAATGAAACCAATAGGTGTGCCATCAACTTTTTTTGACCATCCCAGCCACAGCTCATCAAGTTCTGCTGCGGTACGGATCATCTTTAACTGTCCAGCGGTTTCCAATAATTGGTAATAGGCAAGCTGTCCTTGGGCTGCGGCACAGGCAATGGTTTGGTTGGCATAATCGAGATTTTCCCGCAGGATAATCTCGTTTCGTAGCCGTTCACCGATTGGACCTAAGTGATCGCGTACCTGCTTGGTCATTTGATGCCCAACTGTTGTGTTCTGATGGCACGGTAACGCTCGGCTAAGGATTGTTGCTAAGCAAAGACCTATGCCACCGTTACGCATCTCGGGCAGGCTGACGGTGCAATTACCGCGGCTTTTTCCTGACATGTGAGATTCACCAGCCCGCAGGTCCTGAATCGATAGAAGCTGGTCTCGATCATAGGACAGGGCATTCCATGCGATGTCAAGATGTGCGTCGATGAGGAGTTTCATGGAACCGTGATTCAGGCAGTGGTTGGTTCTGCTTCTGTGCGGCCAATAAGTGTGAGTGATAACGCCGATTCGATGTGGACATCCACGATTGTACCGATCATCGATTTTTCACCTTCAAAAGAGACGATCAAGTCGCCATCAGTGCGGCCAGAAAGTTCACATGTCGTCTGTTCCGGCTCCCAACCAACGGTGACAGCTGGATCGGCATGGTTTTGCCGTTTCTTTGTGCGCTTGTTCAGTGATTCAACGAAGACTCGTACGGTTTGGCCAGTGTACTGTGCATGGACGGCAGTACTGACCTGGCTCTGGATGGCTAATAGATCATTGTTCCTCTGCCGCTTGATGTCCTCTGGTACGTCGTCAACAAATCTTTCAATGGCTGCGGTCCCGGGACGTGGTGAGTATTTGAAAATGAAACAGTTTTTAAATTTTGACTGGCGCAACAGGTCGCAAGTCGCCTGGTGGTCGGCCTCAGTTTCAGTAGGAAAACCGCAGATGATGTCGCTGGCGATTTGAGCTTCGGGTATAGTTGTCCGAACACGGTGTAGCAAATCAACATATTCCTCGACGCTGTAACCTCTATTCATCAGCTTTAGGATTCGGTTGGATCCGGATTGTACGGGCAGGTGTAGGTACCGACAGATTCTCGGTTTGTCACGTATGACCTGTAGGATGTCATCTCCGAAGTCACGGGGGAAACTTGTGACGAATCGTAGCCTCTGTAGGGCCGGTATTTCATCATGGATACGGGCCAGAAGATCGGAAAATCGCGTGACTCGCCGGCCGGAAAGATGTGGGTCATCAGTACATGGCGCGCCACCAACTTGTGGTTGAGTGAGTCCGTCCACGCTGATGGCAGCGCCGTGATCGAAATGATAGTGGTTGACGGTTTGTCCCAGTAATGTGATTTCGACAACACCACAGTCAACGAGTTTTTTACATTCTTCGACGATATGATCCGGTGGGCGATGGATTTCAGCGCCACGCGTGTTAGGGACAACACAGTAGGTACAGAATTTATTGCACCCACGTGTGATTCGTACATAGGCCGATCCGTGGTGTTCATCCGGTGAAAAGCTGCGGGCTAAGTCAAGTAACTCCAGGCGATCTTCGGCCGCGCCAAGTGTGGATGAGCGACGATGTGTGTTGCCCTGTAGTGCAACGGCCTTGTCCTTCATGGTTCGTCGGGTATGTGGCGCCGTCTTGAGAGCATTGTCGATGAGCATTGGAATCTGATCCAACTCACCCGGCCCGCACAGTAGGTCGATCTGGGGATACCTGCGGATCAAATCCACGCCTTCACGTTCTGCCATGCAGCCAATGACACCGACCAATAGATGCTTGTTAAGGGTCTTGTGTTGTGCCACGCGGCCTAGGCGGCTATAGACCTTGTGTTCCGCATGGTCACGGACACTGCAGGTGTTATAGAGCACTACATCAGCTGATTTCCAGTTGTCGACAAAGTGATAGCCCAGGGCTCGCAACTGGCCCTGTACCAGTTGTGAGTCCAAAACATTCATCTGGCAGCCAAATGTCTCGAGATATACACAAGGTGAGGTTTGCCGATGATTATCTGGCGGTGTTACAGGCATGCTCACTTGGCCTTACAGAAAACGAACGGTTCTTGGGGTGTGTTCCACGAACCGAGTTCACAGGACCCTGAATCTTACCCGGCAATCCCGGTAAACCCAAGGCGGACGGCTTCTTCACTGGTGCTGGTCGAGTCCATACGACGATATTAAAGACCAATGGCCAGTGATTATTCAGAGATTTACACACGGTTGGGTAGAAGTGGACTGGAGTGGCTGTGTTTTCTTGGTGGTTTGGTGTTGGTGGCCGTGGCGGTTCTGCTGCCCGCCCACCGTCAGTTGGCTGAGGCGACGACGCAATTGCAATGGCTTCGTGCAAATGCTGCAGATTGGGATCGGGTAAATCTTGAACTGAGACAGGTTGATGCCGAGTTGATGGTTGCTGATCCGAAGGCTTTGGAACATTTTGCTTTTCATCACCTATCATTGAAACCAGTTGGAGCCCAATTGCTTGGGCAGATTACTGACACATCAGTCGTCAGTCATCCCCAATTCGAATTTTTGGACTTACCCGATCATAAATCGCCTATTATGCAGGGCAGCATGGCTTGGTTAACAAATGGGTGGATGCGGATAACGGTTGCGATTTTTGGTGTGGTATGTGTCTCGTGGGCACTCTATCGAACTGCGATGTTTGGTGAACTGCCCCATGCTTGATTCACGGTGGGTGGGGGCAGCTGTTTGACCACCCTCCAGTGCACAATGGATTTCCTTAATCCTATCGGAACCATAGGTAAGGTCTGGCCTGTTACCAATCCACATTACCGGATCTTATATGAGATGTGGGGGCGGTAGTGATCGTGGTTAACATCCGATCGTTACGTTGCCATATATCAGTGCCACCGCGGAATTCATGGATATTCTTATAACCTAGATAGATCATCTTCTTGGCGGCTGCACGTGATAAAAGATCATTCCAGTGCTGGGAGTAAACAACAATATTCGCAGCATCAGCAAGTCGAGGGTCGGCTTCTTTGATTTCGGCCAATGGGATATTGAGGGCTTGGGGGAGATGTCCTTGCGCATATCGTTTTGGAGATCGTACATCGACGAGCATCGTTTGCTTTGGTGCATTGTTCATCAGTGCGTCAAGCTTTTCCAATTTTATTGGCGGTGGCACGTCGGCATCACTGATTTTAGAGGTGCTGTTGCAGCCAGTTATCGTGACAAGGCCAAGCACAAGGGGGCAGTAAAAATGGTGTAATTTCATGAGTTGTGTCTCCGCTGTAGGTTATGCGGGGCGGTTGTCTTTCGCCATGTCCCGGTTGTGCGTAATCCTCTGGATAAAGGATAACCAAAATGACCTGATTACGCCGTGAATTATTGAAAATAGCAATCACGGCTTTAAGCGGCGGCATCGGTCATCCGATGATATTTTTGGAGAAAGACCAGACGCCTAAGCTAAACGGGGCGGAGTGGGAGAAAAAGCCTCGAAGTTGACCATTCCGTGGGGTGCCCAGGGCATTATCGGCCAAAAAATTGGTCTGGTGGATGGGGCATATTTCTAGGGGCCAGTAGAGATTCTTTGATGGGTACTACTGCGACCAGAATGCATAGAGACTGGCATTGCGGATATGAAATCTCAGCCGCACTGTTTTTCCCTGTAATTGGGATAGATCACTGCCGGGTTTCCAGCGGCATTGAACTTTAACGCGGTCTGACCGGATCGGGCGGCAGTCCTTTGTAGAAAATCCATCGATAGCCTTTCGGCGACCATCAAGGATTTCAACACAAACTTCACCATCTTTGGCATTAGCGTTCACGTAGAGGTGTTTGCCCTGGATCCGAAGTGGACGGGTAAGGATTGTTCCACCGGCGGCGCCACTATCAGCAGACACAAAACCATCGACACGTAAAGTTGCCAGTCCAATAGCACCGGGTGTATGTTTCGCGCCCTTGTTAACATTGCGACTGTGGCTGTTTGATCGGCCACTGTAGTAGAAGTAGAGCTGGTCACCATGGCGAATTGGCGGAGTCGTGGCCACATCCAAATTTCCATAGTCCCAAGATCCTGGTTCCCCTCCTGGAATCAAAGGTTGAGTATGCGGGTTACTATAATCCAGTTCCTGCTCCTCATGTGAAGTGAACAACGGACCGTCAGTTAGACGAAATGGACGTTGCCAGTGTTGGGCGTTGTGGCTGACAGAAAGATGAATGTCACATGTATCCGTTGTGGCAACGTGGAAAATCTTCGTGGTGGCAAGATAAAGGCTTTCGTATCGCCAGATCTGCATGGCATATATTTCATCGCGAGGAGCGTCTAACGCATCTTGCTGACACATGAGATAGGTATCGCTCCAGCGAATAAAGTCTTTACTTTCGGTATAGCCACGATGGCGCCTGTTACCAATGCTCATCTTGATTGTGCCAATGTATAGGTCGCGAACCGGGTCATAGTGGAAGCTGGACGCATCAAGACTCTGGTTACTTAGGACACCTGTAGGAGTCCAATGCAGTCCATCAGGGGAAATCCAACCCTTTGTCCCTATCCAGCGGCAGTGGGCCTTGTAGCGAAATTCCGGTCGTGGGTCATTTGGATTGAGAATAATGGAGTAGGAGCCTTGCTCAAGAATGACGATATTGTTCTCACGTGTTCCGTGTACTTCATAAAGTCCAAGAGAGGGCTTATCCCAATGGATGCCATCCGGGCTTGTTGCCATGCACGTGGCTGCATTTTTCCGGTTCCCCGGCGTTGGGTCAGCTGCGTGATACCAGATGCGGTGGGTCCCATTTCGTTGTTTTTCAACGCCGCCCAACAGATACAGCGCGTGTTCCCAGGGGCGGTCCGCTTTAATGATAGGATTGTCAGGGTGTTTGGTCGGGCGGTGAAACGTGCGGTTTATATTTTGCTGTTCTTCCACGGCCCAGTTATCAATGAAAAGTTGTTTTTCACTATTTACTGAAATAGTTCGTGGTGGTCTGGGAGCCGGTATCCCCACGTTTTTAATCGGTGATTCTGGCGGTGCCACGGATTTTCCGCGTCTTAACGGTCTGCCAAGCCGCACCACATCCCAGAAGCCTGATCCCCGTGCAGTTGGTTCGCCAGGGTTTCCCAATCGGATCTGATAGAGGTTTCCGTTGGGTAGTTGATCGGGGTAAGTGCCGATGAATTGTTCTTGTGAGTCACGACCAGCGAACAGGTGCACCTGTCCCCTTTGACGATGGAGAATAAAGCGAATCCATTCATCCTGTGGGAGCGATTCAATGACACCCGGGCAATTGCCGTTACCTGCAATGACATCCACACGATAGGTTCCGTTTCTTGCCAGCCCGTTGGATCGCAGTTCAATCGATACGGGCCGTTCGGGGCCTGAGGACTCCTGCATCTGCTCGATTGTTTTCTGGTCGTATTCATATTCCTTAAGGCGGTCCATCTCTTCCGGGTTGATCCGTATTTCATCTGGAAGTGCATCAGCTCCCCACACAGGATCATCAACATATTGGCGTTCAAACTTTCCGGGCAGGCCGCCACGCGTGGCACAATGAATGATGGGCCAGTTGACAAGGTCCACCGGCTTGTTGTTAACCGGACGATAGAGAAATTCCAGTACTGTATTATTACGTGCTTCAGGTGCATCCCATGCACATACGAGACGCATTTCAGCTTCTTCCCCAGGACCGAATGAGGCAATATGTGCACAACGATAACCGGTAAAAGAGAAGTCATTCAGGACGCGTGCTCTTGACCCTTTTTGAAGAATTACCCCAGCATTGCGGGCAACGATCAGGCGATCAGTGAAGTTATCGAAGTCAACATGGAGGGACCTTCCGTCGCTTTGGACGAGCGAAGGACGGGGTATTGGGCCGTCTGTGTTTTTGTCTGGTTTTCTAGACATGGATCTTCCATAATAGAATTGGATTAATTTGTCAGGATAAATTAAAATTTAGATGTCTCATGTTCCAGCCTCCCTGGCTTATAGTCGGTAGATCCAAAACAGCTTGGAAAATATGCTGGATTAATTCAGCGATGCCCTGTTATTACCTGTTTATAAAGTGAAATATCATACGGCAAATTTTAATGCGGAAGACATCGCAGGTGCATGGTATGCACTTGGTTTAGATAGAGCGTTAAATTCCGAGTGTGATAGCCAGTTAGTCGTTTGATAAATTGCTCCTTAGTGCTTCCATTCTACAGTCTTCCTGAACGGAAAGGGGGCTTATCCCCCCCCCATGAGGCTTGGCGGCAGTGAGGCAGGCCATTGCGTGGTCTATCACTCTGCCGAAGATTTTCTCCTCAGCAGCGTAATACCTTAATATCATCTGGTGACAGTGAACTTCGCAACCACCTCCAGGGTTACTGTCACAAGTTAAAGGAACAGAGTTTAATGTCTACTTCCAGCAGTCTCGTTCGCAACCTGCAACACGTTACCGTCTATCGAGATCCAAAAGGTGAATGGAACGCCGCCTTTCCCGAAATCGCCAAACTGGCCAATGGTGAGCTGCTTGTTTCGATCCGAGAAGCTCGCTATCGCCGTCCCAGCGAAAAAGAAAACCGCCACAACCACCAAGACCCTGACTGTCGAGGATCGATCATTCGATCGTTTGACGGTGGACGGACGTGGCCACTGGACACCCGCCAGCAACTGACTGGCACATTCCCCATGGAACAGTGTTCTGTGAGTACAGCGAGTGCTGAACTCGTGCTTTTTATCTATGCCATGAGCGGGCAGTCCAATCCCTATGAGTGTGTCTTGTGTCTGGCAGACGATGAAACTTGCACAGGCTGGTCACAGTCCATTTACGGCATCGACTGGGCTCGTCGTTCGACCGATGGCGGACACACGTGGGACGAGCCAACACCGCTATTGCCATCACCTTTGACGAAGTCAGCGATCCATGCTCCTATGATTGAGTTGCCTGATGGAATCCTATTGGCACCCCTCTGCGGCGGTTTAAGTTTTCGTCACAGTGAGCAAGTCCAGCAGCATCCCCAGTGCGTTGTACGCTCCCACGACCGGGGAAAGACCTGGGGTGACGGTTCTATCATTGCCCTTGATACCACTGGTAAACGCCGCTATCACCAAGCTTCGCTCGTACGCATGCCTGACGGCGAGATGATCGCTACGATGCACAGCGAGGAGTGGACCAAACTGGCTGATAGTCGCCGGGCGCGGGAAGTGGCCGCTTGGTTGGGGCGTTCTCTAGACGATGGCCGCACGTGGAGTCCAGTGGCGTTGATGCCTTTTCGCGTGACCGGTTCGGCCACCAGCCTGATCTGCCTGCAGGATGGGCGGCTGCTGTTCACATGGAGCGATCGCCACATCCCGAGTATACGTATCGCCATCAGTGACGATGCCGGCCATACATGGAGCAACAGCAGCGGTTGGTCCATACGGGAAGGTGAGCACATCCCAGGCTCGAACTCGCTACTACAGGTCTGGGCCCACGATAGCTCCGTCTTCGGCGGCACCATTTCCGATATTGGTGAACCATGTACCATTCAGCTTCACGACGGCCGTATCATTTCAGTCTATTACTGGGGTGACGCTGATGACCCCATACGCTATATAGAGGCCGCCATCTTTGACATTGCCTGAACAATAGTAGGCTCAGGACAAACTTGGGGTGGTGCGACCCAGGGGATGGGACGATTCGTCAACGAAAGTGAAGAATTTTAGGTTCTACCTGATTGGAGATTATTTGCTCTTCACGTTCGCGCCAGTGCATTTGGTCAGGCGGTGGATCCGACAAAATCAGAGCTGTTTGCCGTGTTGACCCGCTTAGAATGACATCCTGAGGGGAAATTTGGAGAGTCATAACAGAACAGGCGATTGGAAACAATGCCCCTTTCTGTTGCCACCTCAAATTCTCATTCAATTAGAATGATGTCGTCGGGGTCGTGTTCGGGTTCAATCCCCAGGCCTGGTTGGCTATGGTTTGGTTAGTGATCCGGTACACCCCCTTTGGTTGATGATCTTAAGGGTAAGGGCCAGTAGATGAAACGTTTTGGATTCACTCTAATCATTCTAGCCATTTCGATAGCGGTGACCCTTTTGCTTGCCCTATGGTCGCAGCAAGAGATTCCAGTCCAAACCACCGAGATGCGTGCGGCTCTTACCCAGAAGATCGAGTTTGGCACTTTATTTGGGGCAATACGCCAAGATGAAATTCAGGAGGTGCACGATCGGGTTGTCAAGGACGCGTCAAGGCTATCGGGGACGCAAGCAGAAAGTGAGTTGTCCAAATGGGTCGAGGAAGAATTTAACCGCCTGGGGCTTGAGGTTGTAATTCAATCTTTCCCGGTCACCGTCCCGGTCACCCGCAAATGCCAGATCACCCTGGAAGGTGGCAGTACGCTCGCCAGGTTGAACCCAGGGGAGCCAGTTGAAATTCATCCCTTCTGGCCCAACTTGGTCCGTACATGTACGACACCACCGGAAGGAATTGTCGCCAAGGTCTTGGATGTTGGCGCCGGTTCTTTGGAGGATTTGGAGGGCAAGGATGTAACAGGCAAGATTGCCCTGGTCACGCAGATGAAACCGGGTTTTGATTGGCTTGATACGGCGAAGCTTGGTCCCAGGGCAATCCTTTTTCAAGCGAATACGAATCCCCTGGCTTATTACAGAAAAATCCTAAAATTTCCAGGCGACATGCCAAGGTTTTTAATTTCGGGTGATGCCAATCAGTTGATTGGTAAGCGGGTTCGTATCGTTGCCCGTGTTGATTGGCAGGTCAGGGAGATTCGTAACGTATTTGGTCTGCTGCGACCGGATCATCCCTCCACCGAAGCCATTACCTTAATAGCCAACACGGATTCATGGTCGGTTGTTCCTGATTTGGCGCCAGGATATCGGGATGCGGCCTCGATCACTTCATTGATCGCAATGGCGCGCAGTCTAACGCCCCAGCAGCATGGGCTTTCACGGCCCGTCATCTTCGCGGCATTGAGCGGCCGTTATCAGGCATCAGAGGGGATGCGTCGCATGTTTGATTCGTTCGGAGGGATGGGCGATTTCCCGGAAAATTTCGGGTTGCTCGAAAAGAGATTGTACAAGGCGCAGAAGAGTCAATTGGCGATTGATACGGCAGCGCAGGCTTTGTCCGGCATTGACTACTGGGCTTTGGGGCAGAATGGTGAAGCGGAATTATGGTCCCAGCACGGTTTGTCCGCACAACGTGCGCTTTCTGCAGTGATGGAAAGAATTATTTCTGCTCATGTTGCAGATACGCAACGTGCTGCAGAAATAGCACGGGTTGGTTGGGTGGGTGCGGGACGTCCGGAGCAAGGTGATGTGTACGAAGCATTGCAGGGCGCCTTACGGCGCCAGCGTCGGGCATTGGCAGCGGTAAGCGCTAATCTTACGGATATTAAAGAGTTTTATGAAGATGTTCTTGATGAATCGAGTGCTCGAGAGATGTTCTACGAGCAAGTGCAGACAATGCGCCGTCGTGCTGAGGATGCATTGCGATATCAGAAGAATACGATGAAGGTCGCCAGGTTGTTTGAGCCTTATGCACCGAACTACTTTATTTTTGTCGATCCATCAGGTTTGGGTGGTCACATGGCCTATGGGGGAGATCAGCATTTATGCGATATGCTTGAAGGTGGACGCGATGGAATTGTGGCCGCGTGGTTGAAATGGAAGGGGATATCAACTAGCGATAAATCAGTATTTGGCAATTATTTCACGAACATGCAGGCCGCTCGCCACCACCAACATAGGGGCCAGTTCCCGGGGGCCGGGTATTCACATTGGGAACCTTCACCCCAAAGGCCAGGGAAATTTCTTGAGTTGAGCCGGCAGAAAAGCCTGAATGCTGCCCAACACCCAGCAATTTTGTTTTCCAATAACCGCCAGGCTTTTACCTACCAAACACCACTTGATACCAAAGTTGACTTTAAGTCACTGGTTCAGCAGACGCAGTTGATGGTTGGGCTGGCAGCCCAGATTGCTTCTGGTGCTGAGCAGATGGATTTTGCCGGCAAGGCGGCATCGGGAGTGGTGAACTGGTTTTCCGATTTTGGTGGCGATGTGTTATCCCTCGGCGCTTCAAATTCCTTGTTACCTTCACAGCGGGTGGCGGATGCGATCGTGGTCTTCAAGGGGCAAAAAAGTGATTCCTACTACCTCCAGAAGACGCACGACGGTACTTTCCGTTTTCCCGCAGCGGATGTCCATACACCGGACACGGCAATTGCCGAGGCCTACACAATTTACAATCCCACCGGTCAACTTACGGGTGCTAAGGATATGGGCCCGGAGGGATTGCGTTTTCCGACACAGGTTGCCAAGGAGGGTTCTGATCCGTTTTACAACGAACTAGAAACACGTCGAACCATTTTACTTGCCCGTTTGGCACCAACGGATATGTACGGGACCTTTGATGCTGGTGGGCATGCGGTATCACTTGAAGTCCTAGATGCTCGTTTTCGGACACCACCGACGGAGTTCTCATTGGCAGAACACTGGGAGCAAGGCGCGACGATTTTCATGAAGCCAGGTGATCGCTTCTATTTGATTTATAAAACACTACATAATCAGGCCGCAAATATGGGGGTTCGGACTTTCTCGCACACAGGCTTGGAGGCTCGCGGTTTTCTTTTGGGGCATCGACCGTCCAGTTGGAAAATGAGAGAGAAAATTGGTTTTTGGGGTGATGGCTATCTGGCTGGTCGGGACCGGCAAATCATCTTTCAGGAGGCTGATACTGCCTTGAGTGTCGCCTTGAGTAATGACGAACGTATTCGCGGGCAAAAGGCAACAGGTGTTGCAGATCCGGTTACAGTTGAGCTGAATCAGCGTAGCAGGGATAAGCTTGAACAGGGACTCGGGGCACTAGCATCTAGGCGGTATGCTGATGCGTATCGTGATCTCAATGCATCGCTTGGTATTTCCATGCGTGCTTATCCGCAGATCCGCCTGGTGGTTTTTGATGCCGTTGGCGGCATCATGCTCTACATGTTTTTGATTGTTCCATTTTCATTTTTTGCTGAGCGGCTGATCTTTGGATTTTCAGATATTCGGGCAAGGTTGGCAGGAATATTTTTGGTGTTTATTGGTGTGTTTGGCATCATTCGGCTGACCCATCCGGCCTATCAATTACTGTCGTCTTCCGTGGTGGTTTTGGTTGGTTTTGTGATCTTTATTCTCTGCCTGTTAATTCTAGGTTTTGTTCTCGGTAAGTTCTCGGAGCGTTTGAGAACATGGCGTCGTAGCGGAAATGCTGCTGCGACAGAGGATTCCTCGCCATTGGGTGCTGCCGGATCGGCGTTTACCCTTGGCGTGGGCAATATGCGTAAGCGGAAAATGCGAACAGCATGTACTGCTCTCACCTTGATGCTGATCAGTTTTTGTTTAATTAGTTTTACGGCACCGCGTCCTCAACTTAAACAACGTCAGGTTGCAGTTGGATCAGCCGCGTTCAATGGAGTGTTGTTTCGCGAATATGCATCCATGGATGCAGTTCAGCGTGCATTTAAAGATCAAGGGAAACTGGTTTCAAGGCGTGGATACTCCCAGGAGCATGAATACATTGTTTCATATGAACCTGATGAAGGACCAATTCGTCACAGCTATCCCTTGGGACTTCTTCATGTTGAGAGTGAAGAATCGCGTGTGACGGGGATGGATAAGACGCTGCTCGCCGGTGGCAAATGGTTCGGCCCATCGGACAGGGACTTTTGCTATTTGTCAGATGCGATGGCCCGTGAGTTGGGACTTAAGCCAAGCTCTGTTGTGAAGGACAACATAAAAGTTTGGTTCCAAGGCCGCTCTCTAACCGTGTACGGGGTTTTTGACAGCAGGAAGTTTGCAGCTCTACGGGATGCCGATCAAGAGCCGTTGCTGCCCCCCCAGGGAGGGCGTGAATCTAGGTTGGGTGCCAGGAGCAAGGCGCAGTTCGATAGACTGGCCGGTCAGTCGGGTCCGGCACAGGTTTCCGTTGAGCGTGTGCCTGCTGCCGAGATGATACTTCTCCACTTTGATCCAGTAATGACAAGGCGTGGGAGAGGTCCTTCCGTGGTCGGTCCTAATGATTTCACTTCAGCAGTTCTATTATTTGATGATCTTCCCTATGGAACAATTCATCAATCTATTGGCCAGTTACTCGATCAATCACCTCAGTTTGCGAGGTATGCGATTGATGGTTTGGCGTTTTTTGGTGCAAGGTTACGTTCGGTAGGTTTGGAAGGATATGCCGATATTGTAGTACCTCTTCTTGTTGCATCTTTCATTGTACTTAACACCATGCTGGGCAGTGTTTACGAGCGTACAAAAGAGATATCGATCTATTCGGCGGTTGGTTTATCGCCACGGCATATCTTTTACCTGTTTCTGGCTGAAAGTCTTGTTTATGCTGTCATAGGTGTTGTGGCGGGGTATCTTCTTGCACTGGGGTTGCAGTGGATTTCACACCTAGGCGATGGTTTCCTTGGATTGACCATGAACTATTCCAGCCGCAGTGCCATCTATGTGAGTCTTACACTGATGGTGGTCGTCATCGCCTCTAGTTTTGTGCCAGCCTACTTGGCAGCCCGTGTGGCGGCACCATCTGAACATGTTAAGTGGTCATTGCCACCAGAACACAAGCCAGGGTGCTTACGGTTCGATCTTCCATTTACCTACATTGGACGTGACATATTGGGGGCGGTGCCATTTGTGAGTACCTGGTTTGATGGGTATGGCGAAGATTCATCGGGTGAATTTACAGCGGCATCGCCAAATATCTATGTAACCTGGCCCGATGGGCGAGCACAGATTTCGGTGGCAACTACTGTTTGGTTACGTCCATATGATTTGGGGGTAAGCCAATCGGTAGCTATATCGGTCAAGCCTAGTTCGGATCCCACAATCTATCAGGTGGCAATTGAGGTAGAGCATCTCACGGGAAGTCCTGTCTCGTGGCGTCGGACCAATGAGCACTTTATCCAAGTGTTGCGTCAACATTTACTCCGGTGGCGGAGTCTTCCAGATCGAGGCAAAGTACAGCTTGCTGAAGATGGTGCGCGGCTGTTGAAAGTTTGAGTGGAGAAGGCCACCTGGCTGGGTGTGTCTTGTATTTATCACCATCAGAAATTTAATTTCATATAGTTCTCATGCTGGTGAAAGTTAAGCTTGGTCAAGGCGGCGGTTGAGGAGTGTTCCGGTTGGTTCATGCCACCATTATAGTTATACCGGCATATGGCAATCCGCCACACGGAGCCTCTTGGTGGGGGAGAATGCAAGCCAAATGTACCCCATGGGATTGATAGTTCTACGGACCATTTACCGTCCATAACGGCCACACGCTTTATGGCGTGGCTGTTGGGCGTGCTCACCTGTTCCCATGACACGTCGCCACTGAAGAATTGGTCGCGATCAGGGATATGAAGATCCAACATGAAATCATTTGGGGTAACATGGATCTCCCAGTAGTCCATCTGGTTGTTTTCGGGTTTGATAAAGAATTCAGCTACATCACCAAGTTCCCACATCTTTTGATTATCATCGGTGGCGTGTGAGAAGATGTCACTGTCTTGGAAACATGCGTAGAAGACCAGAAACTCTTCTGTCGCGCCCACGTAAGCCGTACCGTCTTCAGAAGGAAACTTTTCCGGTCCATGCCAGAATTGCCTTAGGGGTAGGGGGGTGCAGAATTTGTATCTCATGGGGTGGTCGACACCCAGGTTATCAACCTGACCATTGATGACTCTGCATTGGACTGACGTTATAGCCATATTCTGTTCTCGTATGTCTACTGGTTTGGTGCATGCGTTGTGGCATGGCACCATTGCCATGATGGATAAGACAATCATGCGACCTTTCATATCAGGAAAATATCTCCTTAAACTGAACCATCGCTTCATGGCTGTCACGCTGCGGGTAGCACTCAAGTCCAACGGTGCCCTCATACCCTATATCACGAAGCGCTGCGGAGACTTGTGGATAGTTGATTTCACCCGTGCCAGGCTCATGCCTGCCAGGCACGTCGGCGACATGAACGTGACCGATGTGATTCGCGTATTTGTGAATTAGATCAAGCACATTTCCCTCTTGAATCTGTACGTGGTAGATGTCTAGCAGGATTTTAATCCTGGGACTGTCCACCTGTTCAATGAGGTGTACGGCATCTTCAACAAGGGTCAGTGGATAGCCAATATGATCAATTTTCGTATTTAGAGTTTCAAGGTTATAGATCAGGTCGTATTTTTCAGCTATTTCAGCCATCTGGCACAGGCCCTTGTAAGCCGTGATCCATCGAGTTGCTGGGTGTATTGCAATTGGATGGTCTGTCTCTCCTTTGGTGTTGAGAGGGCCTGTAAGAAGGACCAGTTGTTGGCACTGAAGCTGCTGTGCAATAGGAATGGTCTGCATGGCACTTTCAAGGAAGACTTTCAGTCCTGACGGATGGACTAAGCTCCCTTCGTTACTTCCCAGGAATGAAATAATCTTGATGTTGGGGTCACGGGCAAGTGTGTCAATATCACGACCCTGCCAGGTCCAGAATTCTACTGGGTAGCCAGCATCTGCAATCTGCTTCACCCGTTGTTCGAATGGCAACTCACAGAACAGCGTGTCTGCGCAGATGGATAAGCTATACATTTTTTCGACTCGTTTTATTGTCTGCATTTCTAGGGATAAAGGACATCATGGTGGTGCTGTTGAAAGCAAGGTTATTTATTCGAAAGTAGATCTGGTGGCTTGTGCTTTCCTCGATAAAAATGATTTAAGGCAGATATTGATCTTACTACAACATGAATACCTGCAGGATATTTTATGAGCTCCAGGTCATCATTGGATGTGAATGTATAGCTTCATCATTTTGCTGCCACTTCATATTATTGATGGGTGTGGGTTGCCGATGGCCCTGGTGATTGCGGTATAGTTCCAAAGAGTTTTTGAAATCTACGATGAACTGATCTGGCGAATATCATCCGCCACGTGTTTTGCATGTTGATACAGGGTAATCCAATCACCATCCACAGAGATCCAAGACAAGCCAAGGCCGATCCATTTTCTGAGACCTTGTGGATCGTAACTGGTCGGGTGTCCTGTGGGAATACCTTTCCTGATTGCAGCTTTGTATACTCTTTCAATTGCTTCAACCACCTTTGGATGACCGAATTCATTCATAAAACCCATCGATCCACTCAAGTCTGCCGGTCCAGTGACGATGCTTCCAACTCCTGGCAGGTCCAAGATGGCATCAATCTGATTGACGGCGTCAATATGTTCGATTTGCAGGATAAGCAGCATCTGCTGCTCGACCTGTTCAAGATAATCCGGCGCGGAAATCTTACCGAATCCCGCCCCGCGGGATGGTCCAAAACCGCGAATTCCATTAGGTGGATAGCGGAAACTCTCAATGGCTTGCTTGGCGTCTTCTATGTTATTGATGCGCGGAACAATAATACCAGCAGGGTGTAGATCAAGGTAGGGTTTCATGATCACTGGATCATTAGACGGCACACGAATAAACGTTGCCGTATCGGCTCCCCGCGCTGTCCGCAAGTGGTTGAGCGTATCCGTGAGTCCTAATGATGAATGTTCACAATCCACCCAGATAAAGTCGTAACCAGCTTCACCAAGTAACTCACTAATAGTTGGATCCGTTAATTGGACTGCTGTTCCAATACAGACTTCCCCCCGGTTCCATTTGTCTTTTAATTTATCAATATGGTTCAAGGTATAAATTCCCATTTAGCGGATGACAGATAATCTACATGAATGCCATCATGCGTTATGAAGTCCACAACTGCAAATCTGAGTTGTATTGCTGCCAACAGGCTTCCGGGCCACCGCGTTCGAAGTAGACTTTTCCTGTTACGCGCATGCATTGTCCATGTTTGAGATGGATAATCAGGGGCATTGCGTGAATACACGCGAAAGCTGAATCGGTGTTGTTGAATATACACAGGACGGGTGGTGAAAAGGCGACTGAAACTGTGAATTGGTCATCAATGCTTGAGGTCATCATGATGCCTTCTTCAACGGGGCGTGGGCACAGTTTTCGAATGGATGTCTGGATCTGCCAGCATGGATGGTGTTGATGGTTCTGCAAAGGGTAAAAGGTTTTAAGAGATTCCGCTCCAGCCCACGGATTGATTTTATACAGTGATCGAAGTTGACCATCTTGACGTACAAAGGTGCGCTGCATCATCTTGTCTTCCGCCAAGTCCGGTGCATCCCAAAGGCCAAAGCAACAGTTTATAAACCGATCTACCCATGTCTCATGACTCATGTTTTCCACGTCGATATTGATTGGCAACTCATCAGGTCCAGGGGTTACCGCGACTTGGAATGACATGGTCTTATTGCGGTATTGGTAACCCAACTCATTCTTGGCACTGTCCAAGGTTCATGGTTCATGCTCATAAATTGCCGTGCCAGCGATATTTTCCGGAATCCAATAGTGAAATCGATTTCCTGGCAGCCATGGAACCTCAATGGTCAGATCACGTTTTTCTGGAATAAGACGGCGGCCTCGTGGTCCTGGTACAGGGTTGGGCGTTGAGGGTGGCACAGAACGCTGGAGTGTAGTTGGCTGCTTGTCCGGATACATCAATATTGTATCTGGTGTCGTAGGGAAGATGACGAATGTCTTTTTTGAAATGTGGTTGAAAATTTTACGGGGACTGGAGTATTCCAACAATCGGTTTTAGTGCAAGGTGGACATGCAAGTATAGAGAAACTGTGGTCAATGCATCATCAGAAGGTTGTCGAGGATGTGGCGGGTTGATGGTGTGTGTGTGGCCTCGCTGGTTTGAAGTGGCCGCAACAAATGATGAATAGCAGTGTTCACCTTTTCTCGTGGCGATAGAGGTTGACGCCTTTTTCCTGCCAGCGATGGTCATTGTCTGCCCTGTGCCAACGTACTTGGGTTTCCCAATCGGTGTGGCCATCCAGGCAGACGGCATTACCACCTTGGAGATGTCGTTCACCAATGGGATATACCAATTCCTCTCGATATTCAGGTAACATGTCGACGAATTCGGCTTTGATGGGTGCGGTCCGATTCACCCTCGCAAAATAGTGATAGCCATGTGATCCACCCGGCACCGAAAAACCATTGTCTGCATCGGAAATGATATTACTCGGGAATTTAATATCACCAAGTTTTCGATAGAACCATTTTTTGGGGGCCGGGTTGACCACGTGTTGCGATCCTAGAAAGGCGTAGTTGTAACCGTAGGGGACGCGATCATTCTCAACTGCTCCACGGGTACTGTTAAAATACATTCCCCCTGAAGGATCATCATTTATGTTTTGCTCACCCAGCCAACTTGGACATGTAATTCCATCGGTGGTATTGAGAATATTGGAGTTCGCATCACCAGCTGGATCCAAGTAAGCGTTCATCTGGGATCCAATTTCATCGTGTTTCTTTGGCCAGAACCATGAGTTGCCCTGCATGTCAACTCGTAACGGTGCGCGATTATGATGCATGTACCAGACTTCAAAGGCTGGTAGCCAATCATTCCATTCTGAAACATAGCTTCGTAGCGCAGTACCCATTTGCCGCAGGTTATTCTGGCAGACCACCTGTTCGCCCGATGCCCGCGCCTTCTCGATGGAGGGCAGTAGCATGCCAATCAATAGAGAAATGATTGAAATAACGACGAGCAGTTCAATGAGAGTAAAGGCGGGTATAGCACGGAATTTTAGATATTGATCAGCTTTGAAAACATAGAAATTTTGATGAGACATCTCTAGTTCCTCTAGGTATGGAGGTGCACATCAGATTGCCTTTATTATACCATGAATAGGATGGGTTTTGATGGGGTCATCCATGTGTTCCTTGTCGTGTATTAGTTCATTTGTGTTAGGTTCCTAAATCTAGTGGGTGCTATTCGGGGGAGGAAACATGCTTCATTCCGGATAGTTTGCCCGAAGACAAGCTGTGCATGTGGTATGGAATCATAGTGAGGTGGCTGATAGGTTACAGACGACCGTTTTTATCGATATCGAAAGTTTCTTTGAAGGATTAGTCATATGAAACGATTTTTAACGATATTCGCCGGCCTGGGCATTGTGGTATTGCTTTTCGGTGCGCTTGGATGCGCAGGGCAGTCTAAGCCGGAACTTAGCCGAGGTAAGCGTTGGGTTCGCAGCCACCCCTTTACAACCATGGCATTAACACTTGTCCCTAGGACAGTTGATGCCAATGAATACCATGATGTGAAGCTATCCTCTGTTTTGGTTTGGAAGCCGAAACCTCAGATCTTAGATAGGACCGTAGCGAAGCAGATGCCATGGCATCTGCATGTATATCCACATAAAGACGGTTTGACGGAAGAACTCAAGACTAGATTAATCGATATCCACGAACGATATCCCGGGCAATTGGGATGGCTGGTATGGGATGAGCCGAAGCGTTCTCAGATGGCGATTGCGGCCAAGACCATGCAATGGCTTCGTGAGACCTATCCTAACAAACTGATTTACTCTAATGCGTATCCGGCTGGGTGCTTCTGCAGAGCGTTATTACGAACGGCCGGTCCCCCAGGATGGCTATCCGTATGAACAGTATATTCGTGATTTCGCCACCATCATGCAGCCGGACGTTGTGATGTTCGATGCCTATCCATTTCATGAAAACGGTAACACATCTAATCTAATGCCGACATTGAATACCGCACGGAAGATCGCTCAAGAACAGGGGATCCCCTATTGGGCTTTTGTTCAATCCCATAACGACCCTGGTCGGGGCTATCGCATGCCGAGTGAATCGGATATTCGCATGCAGGTATTCATGCATCTGGCCTATGGATTTACCGGCATTGCCTATTTCACCTACGAATAGATAGGCGAGGGAACGGCACTTATCAGTGAAACTGGGAAACGCAATCCCATTTATTACGATGTAACCAGGCTCAATCAGGAGGTCGGGCACATCGGTCAGGCCCTGCGATTTCTCGAGAGTACAGACGTGCGGTACGTAACACATCAAGGTAATACGCTACCTGACCACGCAACCGCCTGGCAGCAGAGTGCCGGAGGAGATCAGTTCATCAAGGCCATCATTATTGAAGATGCCGAACCTGCCGAGTGGAAGGATGTGTTGGTTGGTTATTTCAGGGATGATGACGGTCAACTATATTTCATGCTAACCAATCTATGGCATGGTAAAGGAAAGGCGCAACAGCGGCCGATCGGAATCTGATCGTGACGTTGACACTCGACTCCAAGGCCCAGGTAATTAGCCGATTATCACGCGAAACAGGACAGCCTGAATCGTTCCAGGTCAACAATGGAAAGTTCCAAATCACATTACCAGGTGGTACAGGTGAACTTTTACGGTTTGGAGATGCACAGTTCCCGGGTTAGTGGTGGATTTACATTAGTCTTGGTGATTACAGTTATGTGATCAGTCTCCCGCAGTGCACTTGCGGTCAAGATGTACATAGCCGCCATCAACAAAAATAATCTGCCCTGTGGTATGGCTTGATCGGGGCGATGCAAGAAATACGACCATGTCAGAGATTTCCTGGGAGGTTGTCAGCCGGTTCCCAAGTGGAATAAGGCATTCAATCTGGTTTTGCACAGCTTTTGGGTTGGACATCGTGTTTAGCCATCGTTTGTAATGTGGCGTCCATGTTTCGGATGGCAGGACAGCGTTTACTCGAATTCCAAAGGGTGCCAGATCTACAGCCCATTCTCTCGTCAGGGCATTGATGCCTCCCTTTGCCGCGGCGTATCCCGAGGTGCCACCTTGGCCCGTGACGCTAACTTTCGACCCAATATTGATGACCACTCCGCGGGAAGTTTTCAATGCATCAAGTGCAGACTCCACAACGGCATAGTAGTGGATCAAATTCCGGTGTAGAGAATTAGTAAAGGCTTCTACGCCGTTGCCCAGTCCTGCGCCATCATTTACACCAGCATTGTTAATGACAATATCAATTTGACCATAATGACCAATCGTTTCGCCTACAGCATTCTGGCAAGCATCAAGGTCACACAAATCAGCCTGAATGAAAAGATGTTTTCCTTTGGATGTGGCCGGCCTGTCTGCCAGCAGCTGGTCCTTGGGAATATGCTGGTCGGCATTAGCCACATGGGCACCTTCAGCCAGGAAGCAATGAATGATATCCAGTCCGATTCCCTGTGAACCACCGGTAACTAGCACGACCTTGTTTTCTAGTTTTAGATCCATAATGCCATGTGATTATAATCATTATGAAATCGGGTATGGCGACCAGGTTAAACCCAATGGCAGGAAATCAAGCGCCGGTTCTAATTGTATTGGCTGATTACCGGTAGTGGAGGACCTGTTGACCATGCACCATTGCGCACTGTGGAAATATACAACTGGATTTAGGAGACCTATATTGAGCAAACTCATAGCCAACCCACACCATAACACGCTTTTTCTACCTGGTGATGATGCTTGTGCCTTGGGGGTCAAGGCCGGCCCTGGATATCGGATCAGGCATGTCATTCTTTCAAATCTTCCCAACTGGCGAACGAGTGTGCCGGCAATGAAGGATAAGCATATCTGTGCCTTGTCCCTTATTTTCCGCAAGGCACTCAGTGAACAGGAAACCAACGGCAAGACACTTGCTGATGTCGTATTGCGGGACGAGATGATCGAACTGATGGAGACCGAGGGGATGGGGTTTTATGTCAATCAAATGGCGACCGTGGCGCGAACAACATACACACCTATTGATCCGTATTTTAATACTTTGAAACAACGCACTTATCTATGGCAGTATTCCGAAGTGCTGCCTATCAGGGGTGCTGATATGGGACATCCCACTTTCATGGTTTCGGGTGTGACGGATCACAAGCCAGGGGGTTATGATTCTGAATATGCAGTTTCAGCGGGGCAGACAGGCGATGGGGGCACCACGGCGAAATCCGTTTACGTTGTTGATGAACTAACTCGGCGTATCGGGCAACTTGAACTCAAACCAGACGACATTACACAAGCGCATGTGTATACCAGTGGGCTTAACCATAGCATCATCCGAGACCATCTGACCAAGGCTTTTCCATCTTTACGACTCCATGGTGTGACCTTCATTGATGCGCATACGTTCTATCAATCATCCGATCCACAGAAGGAGCCACCCAAACTGACAATTGATGTGTCAGCTGGAGATATCGTGTATGAAAGGTGGAATGGCGAGGGCAACGAAACAGGGTTACTTGAGCGCTAGGAGGGAATTTTTTACATAGAGTGATTCAAGGTGAAAGATAAGTAAATGGACGAATGAAATCGGCGTCAGTCATAGGTTGTTATGCATTTACTCTCATTGAATTACTCGTTGTTATTTCGATTATTGCGCTACTCATTACGATGTTAACACTAGGATTAGAGAAGGCTCGTATTTCGGCCCGTACTGTGCAATATCAGGGATCATTGCGCGAACTAAACGTGGAAGGAGAGGAAGTTTGCAGGTTAATGACGTTTGTTTTAAGGCTATTGGTGTAAGGATTAACAGTATCCCAAGTATGAGTGGACTTTAATCATGATCCAGGCCCGGGAACTGTGCATCTCCAAACCGTAAAAGTTCACCTGTACCACCTGGTAATGTGATTTGGA
>PBAS01000054.1 GCA_002716625.1 Phycisphaeraceae bacterium
AATCGTTTTTCCATGCTTGCATACATATCTCCAGTACCTATCCAGCCCAAGCTCACTAATATCGCCCTGACGTGGTCGTCGTTTGTTAGCCTTCAAGTCCTGTTGCATGTCATCCTCTACAGGCATAGGAACGGGATGACCAATTTCAGCCTCAAATTCCGTGCTGATTGCAGCCAAAACCCGCAACACTGCTTTCGTTTTACTTTCACGGGCTGATTCCATGATCCAGCGCGTACTGCCAACCACAATTCCCACCAACACGACAATTGCAGCCATCATCATCACCAATTCCACAAGTGAAAAGGCGCTATTTCTGCGTCCGTATTGGTCACTAGGCGTCATGATGAATTCTCTACTTCCCACCAGCGCACCCTTTGCCACACAACCGCTTGGTTAAATCACTGCCTGGATCAATTTGACCAACGGCAGGAACAACGCAATAACGATAAAACCAACCGTGCCGCCAAGGAATACCACCATCAACGGCTCAAGCGTGGAGACCAGGGCCTGGACAAGTACATCAACCTCTTCCTCGTAATTGTCCGCTACGCGAACCAACATCTTGTCTAGATCTCCGGTCTCCTCACCAACGTCGATCATGTTGGTCACAATTGCATCGCAGACCTTCGCTTTACCCAAAGGTTCTGAAAAACTCTCGCCTTGCCGCACCGAATTATGGACCTCACCCAGCGCTTTGGCATAGACGTAGTTCGCCGTCGTGTCCCTGGTGATGGTCAGAGCATCGAGAATCGGCACGCCAGCGTTGATCAACGTTCCCAGCGTACGAGCAAACTTGGCGACCGTTGTCTTGGCAATCAACTGACCCACAATTGGGATTTTGAGTACGGCCGTATCGATCACCGCCTGACCAAGATGGGTCTTGCGAAGCATCTTGGTCACGAAAAAGATGATCACCGGGCTCGCCAAAATCCAAAGCCATCCGGGAATGACCTGAGATTCGTTAAGCGTGCCACCAATCCACTTGCTGGTATTGATCAAAACCGTCGTGGCTATCGGCAGAGCGCTATCAAAGTCATCGAAAATCTTCACAAAGCTGGGCACGATGAAAACCATGATCCCCAGCACAATGATTGCAGCCACCGCCAGCACCACGGAAGGGTATATCATCGCACCAATAATCTTGCGCTTTAGTGCCGCAGCCTTTTCCATGAACTCGGCCAGACGAGCCAGAATCAGATCCAACACCCCGCCAACCTCGCCTGCCGTAATCATTTTGCAGTAAAGCTTGTTAAATGCTCTGGGGTGCGCCGCCATGGATTCTGATAGGGTCATACCACCGGAGACGCCGGTATGAACCTCTTCGAGAATATTCTTAAATAAGCCTGGCTTTTGCTGCTGCTCGAGAATCACCAATGATCTCAAGATCGGCAGACCTGCATCCTGGAGCGTTGATAGCTGGCGGGTAAAGGCGGTCAGCGCCTTTCCGTTGACATTGCCAATATTGATTGAGGTGGATTTCTTTTTTTTCTTTGCCGTCTCGCTAGCCGCAGGAGCCGCCTTGGCCCCTTTGCCCTTGGTAACACGCTGCTCACGAACGGACGTGGGGAAATACCCTTGGCTGCGAATCCGAGCAATCGCCTCATCGCTGCTTGCAGCCACGATCTTGCCCTTCTGAGGCTTGCCGGTATCCGTGAGCGCTTCATATTGAAATGTGGCCATGGTCAGTCTCCAACAAATGGGTTAGCCATTGTGATTCCTAACTATCAATCATGGTCTCCCTAACCACCTCATCGATAGTCGTCAGGCCGTCATAAATGTTCAGCAACCCGGCGTCCCGCATGGTTCGCATCCCACGTTTCTGCGCCTCGGCCCGTATAATCTGTGTCGATGCATCTTGCATGATTAATTCACGCATCCCATCATCCAGCAACATGATTTCAAAAATTCCCGTGCGGCCCTTATACCCACTGTTATTACAGGTTTCGCAACGTTCACCAAGAAACAGATCGCGACCAGCCACATCTTCCGGCGTGAGTCCTAATTCCATCAACTGCTCTTCCGTTGGTGTATAGGTCGCCTTGCACCGCTCACAGATCTTCTTGACCAAACGCTGGCCAATAATCCCTTCGATCGTTGCCGTCAACAGAAATGACTCCAAGCCGATATCAAGCAGACGGGTAATCGAACTGGGTGCGTCATTGGTATGCAGAGTTGTAAACACCAGGTGACCCGTCAGAGAAGCCTGAACGGCAATCTGCGCGGTTTCCAGATCACGTGTCTCCCCCACCAGAATGATATCCGGGTCCTGGCGCAGAAAACTACGAAGCGATCTGGCAAATGTTAAACCCACACGAGCATTAATCTGCACCTGAACCAGACCATCAATGTCATACTCAACTGGGTCTTCAGAGGTGAGGATCTTCGTTCCCACCTCATTGAGCTCATTAAGAATAGCGTACAACGTCGTTGTTTTTCCGCATCCCGTTGGACCGGTGACAATTACAATCCCATTGGGCTTATGCAACAACTGACGGGCCATGTCCAAATCGTCTTCACGTAAACCAATCTTTTCCAAGTCCAGCTCAACCGTCGAGCGGTCCAACACACGCATGACGACCGATTCACCGTAGACGGTTGGGAGCACCGCCACACGCAGGTCAACCGGATTACCACCAACAGTTAGCTCGATGCGACCGTCCTGTGGCATACGCCGCTCGGCAATATCCAAGTCTGCCATCACCTTAATACGACTGGAGATGGCCATGGCCAGGTGTTTGGGTGGTGGTACCATTTCATAGAGGACGCCGTCAATGCGGTAACGCATCTTGAACTCATCCTCAAACGGCTCGAAATGAATATCTGATGCCCGATCTTTAATTGCCTGCATCAGGACCAGGTTAAGTAAACGCTTTACCTTGTTGTCCTCACTAGCCTCGATCAACTGCTCAAGGTCAATCGACTCACCACGGTCACGTAAACCTTCAAGTTTGTCATCATCTTCCATCTGGTCCAGAAGACTGGAAAGCGACTCCTCCTCACCCTCGCCGTAATACTGTTGCAGGAGTTGATCGATCTGCTTTGCGTCTGCAACGACCGGCTTGACGTTGTATCCCATCAGCAAACGCAGATCGTCCATCGCCTTGAAGTTGTCAGCAGACTTCATTGCCACCGTCAGGGTCTTGCTCGCCTCATCGAATGCAACCGGCATGACTTGAGACGCCGTAGCGGTCTCGCCAGGAATCATCTGTACAACATTCTCAGGAATCTCCATGGTCCCCAAGTCCATTGATTCCATGCCCGCCTGGATCGCCAAAGCCCGGCCGACATCACCCTCGGTCACGTATCCCAATTCCGTCAGGAGCACCCCTAACGGCGCACGACGCTGCTCTTGGAGATGAAGCGCTTCGTGGACCTGCTCACGATTGACCTTACCGAGCTTTGTCAGAATCCGACCAATCCGACGACCCTTGAGTTCCGCTACATCAGGTTGCTGATTACTGGATCGCGCCATGATTTGCCTCAATTAAATTCAAACCCAAAACCTCTTAGTATGAAAACACCCAAATCCACCAACAGACCAACTTGATCTGCCAGCCCTGCCCGAAATTTCTACTCCACCGAAATACTCACCGGAAACCATTAACGCAAAAACCAAATGTCCATAGTAGAACTCCCAAAGCTTTGAATTATTTCATAGGCTTTAACAAATCGACATTTTATCAGCGGCGAGTTCGCGGAAGGAATCTGGCGGGTTACTACTCCCATAGTAGCCACGCTGAATGCAATGACAAGCGTCAGATATGCCCAAATGACAAAAAGACAGTTGGTTTTAGCGCCTCGATTGCTGGTCGATCACATGCGAGGATAAGATTTGACGACCCTATCAACTGCCACCTTTGCCCGGTTCCTCATCGCCCTCTTGAAGATCCGTACGCCCCACCGCTCCACCGGCATCTCGAATCTTCTCAGACAATAAGGCGGCATTTCGCCCCTTGTCAATCATTTCTTCAGGTGAGATGTTACCTGCGCTATACATGTCCCATAAATGGTCGTCGAGCAGTTGCATGCCGAACTTCTTGCCTGTCTGGATTGATGAATCGATGCGATAAACCTTGTTTTCCCGAATCAGGTTGGCAATGGCAGGGGTGACGAGTAAGAACTCATACGCGGCCATCATTCCCACCTTATCAATCCTCGGCAAAAGTTGCTGGCTCAACACTGCCATGAGCCCAGTGGCCAACTGAACACGGATTTGCGCTTGCTGATTGACGGGGAAGGCATCGATGATCCGATTAATCGTGCCTGCGGCACCGGTCGTATGCAGCGTCCCAAAAACCAGGTGACCGGTTTCGGCGGCTCTAACTGCCGCTTCAATCGTCTCTAGATCGCGTAGTTCGCCAACCATAATCACGTCCGGATCCATACGCAGAGCACGGCGAAGTGCCTCGGCAAAGCTGGGAACGTCATTACCAACCTCACGCTGGTTTACCACTGATTTATTGTGGCTGAAGTAATACTCAATGGGGTCTTCAACGGTGATAATGTGCCGGTCGACGGTCGTATTAATGTAATTGATCATTGACGCCAAGGTTGTCGTCTTTCCCGACCCGGTCGGGCCTGTCACCAAAAACAGGCCACGTGGCCGATGGCACAGGTCAGGAACCACCTCGGGTAAACCAATCGTCTCGATGGTCAAGAGCTGCGTGGGAATCAGACGCAAACAGATCGAAACGTTGCCCTTCTGCTTGAAGATCGAAACACGAAATCGTGCATCTTTACCATATGCAAAACCAAAGTCTGCTCCGCCTTCTTCCTGTAACTCGTTTTGCGACCGTTCCGGTGCAATCGATTTCATCAGTGTGATGGTATCAGTAGGTGTAAGCACCTTGGTTTTAAGGGGTACCAGGCGCGTACGAATGCGCAAAGTGGGTGGCAGGCCCACGGACAGGTGGATATCGCTGGCTTTCTGCTTGATCGCGGTATCCAATAAGCGGTCAATATGAACTGTTGGCATTAATCTGTTTCCGAACTAGCGGCCTCGGTTGATTCTTCTGCTTCTATTACCCCCTCAACCTGAGCAATACGTGCGATCTCTTCAAGCGTGGTTTCCCCGTCAAGTATCTTGAGGCGGCCATCCTCAAGCAACGGGCGCATGCCACCGGACAATGCCAACGCACGAAGTTGGTTAAGTGGTGCCCGTTTGAAGGCCAAATCGCGCAACTCATTATTCATCTGCATCAGTTCAAAGATCCCCCGGCGGCCTCGATATCCAGTACCGGCACAAGCCGAACAACCCTTAGCACGATAGATCGTTTTATCATCTAGGTCACTTGGTTGCAGATTACACAATTGCAGCAACCTTGGATTTGGCGCATCGTCCGGCTCTTTACAATCTTCACATAAAATCCGCACGAGGCGCTGGGCCAAGACCGCCTGGATTGAACTGGCAACTAAGAACGGCTTGATCCCCATGTCAATCAACCGCGTCATCGCCGACGGAGCATCATTCGTGTGCAGTGTGGAAAAAACCAGGTGGCCTGTAAGCGACGCCTGAATAGCTACCGTCGCCACCTCCAAGTCGCGAATTTCACCAACTAGAATGATATTGGGTGCCTGCCGCAACATCGCCCGCAGAATCTTGGGGAAAGTCAGATCAATCGCCTCATTTACCTGGCATTGATTCATTCCCTTAAAGTTGTATTCCACTGGATCCTCGGCCGTGATGATTTTACGATCCGGACGATTAAGTACATCCAACGCTGAATATAATGTCGTCGTCTTACCCGACCCCGTTGGTCCGGTCACCAGAAAGATTCCATTTGGCCGACGAATGATCCGGCCAAAATGCTCCAGTGTATCTTCCCGCATGCCCAGGTTCACAAGACCCACACGTGCCGATTCAGGACGCAGAATACGCAGCACGATGGTCTCACCATGATAGGATGGCAGGCAACTGACACGAAAATCAATCACCTCATCACCAACCTGCATCTTGATTCGCCCATCCTGAGTAGTACGCTTTTCTTCCACACGCATACCAGCCAAGATCTTCAGTCGGGCAAGTAACGCACTTTGCGTGCGCTTGGGAATCTTCTGACGCTCCTGACAGACTCCATCAATGCGATAGCGAAGACGAACACGATCGGCAAAAGGCTCAATATGAATATCACTGGCTCGATTCATCACTGCTTCGGTGATGATCTGGTTAGCCATACGTATGATTGGAGCCTGACCCTCTTCATCTGTTTCGGCATCAGCATCCTGATCAATTGTCAGTCCGCGGACATCGAGTGACTGGCCACGATCAATCGACGTGTCAATCGATAGTTCCCGAATCTCCTGGTCAATGCTTGACTGGGTCTCACTAAACATCCGATCGATGTACTGCTGTATTTTTGTCCGGGAGCCCAGCGCTGTATCGATTTCACAGTTCAATCGAAACCGAAGGTTGTCGAGCAGCTCCAGATCCATTGGATCGTGGATCAGGATTCGCAACCGCCCATTTGCCTGCTCCAACGGCAACACGAGGTATTTCTTGATGAGATCCTCCGGAAGCAGGCTCTGATTCTCCGGGTTGATCACGTCTGGCTGCTCAAGATCGACATAATCCATCTCAAACTGGGCAGCCAATGCCTTGGCGACATCCCCATCACTCACATGGCCCAATTCAACCAACGTCTCGCCAAGGCGAGAACCTTTACCCTTAGAGACCTTCAGCGCCTCATCCAGTTGGCGATCCTTCAGCAGCCCCCAATGCTTTAGCTGCTCGCCCAATTTGCGGCGTCTGCGAGCCATTGGCACCTCATAACCTGTTATAAATCTGGGAAACTCCCACCAGCATTTGCCGTACGCAATCCATAAATCGCAATCGAGAGCCAACAACTGGTGTCTAACTATTATTGCCGAACTCGCCTTAAATTGCAAACACTTTTCCTGGAAGCATTTACAGAATACTAAACCATTCGCGACAACCTCCGATCAAAGATCGAGGGCAAATCATGGTGTCCCAATTTAGATTCGTACAAACCCGTTTGCCTGGATTTTGCTAGACCAACGTTGTCTCATGTCACTACACAAGCGCCTGGACGGGGACATGAACCATCTAACAAGTCGACCCCACCAGCAATTACCCTGTTTCAACTGCTACTTGGCGGATTAATCAACACCACGGTGATTCGGTGTCATGCCACAATGAATAAAGCGATGCATCTTGTAGATCCCATCCTGCTCATCACGGATCACTCCGCCTTGCAATAAAACTGCGGTCCCCTCCCATGGACACGATGGACAGAAAACAGGATTATCCAGATGCTTGGAAAGCATGTGGACTTGATGCGGCATATCCAGCTTTGACTGAATGACCCAGTCATCAATGAATTAATGCCGTGTACTACTCTAGATACAGGACGCCCAAATCCTTATCAATCATTGTCATACGCTGCGGTTATGGATTGTGGGATGACTTGCCAATCTACTTGCTATCACCTTGAACAACTGCAGCCAAGCAATCGCCACAGATAAAACGACAACCATGGTTTTGTCCATTTTCATGCAGCCATATACCCTACCGACCTATACTACGCTACCAACAAGCCCCATGGCACTTTACTGTACTCTGATCCAACCACTGGCAAACATCATCAAATGCAACCTATTCTCAGCATTCCAAGACTAATTGCCATCCGCGCAATCATCTGCATTGCGATTCTCGGAGTTGCCGCCACAGTGCTGTTGCTCCTGGCCTCAACCAAACCCAAACCCAAACCTGCTGACCCATCAGCCAATACAAGATCCGTTTCCGTGTTTGCCGCCCACCCCGTACCGGTCCAAAGACAGTGGAGGGGCTTTGCCACCGTGGAGGCGATGGACAAAGCCAACGTACCCACACGAGTAAGTGCCTCCGTCCACTTTCTTCCCACTGATATCGTTGAAGGCAAACCAGTATCAGCCGGACAACTAATTGCCCAACTCGATGACAGTGACTTTATCCGACAGGTCCAAATCGCCACAGAGCAGTTGGCTGAACTGGATGCCCAACTGACACAGATCCAGATTGACCAAGAAAGCCTATCCAAAAAAAATCAACTGGATAAAGAAAACGTTGGAATTTCCCAAGCTGAACTTAATCGTGTCGAAGAGTTATTTACCAAAGGTGCTGCAACGCAATCAGACTATGATCAGGCACAACGTAATGTCATCACGGCCCAACGCACCTTAATAAGTACCGAACAGCAGCTGGCCTCGCTGGGTCCTTCTCGCCGGCAACTTCATGCCCGCCGTACAGGACAGGAATCCTCTGTACAACTTGCAAAACTCAACCAGTCGCGTTGTCGGATCACAAGTCCATTAGATGGTGTACTTGAAAGTGTCCAGATTGAACTTGGCGAGAACCTGCGAGCCGGTGATCAGGTGGCCCGCGTCGTCAATCTAAAAAGAATGGAAGCGGCACTCCGCCTGCCCGCCAGTGCCAGGCCGTATATCGCGGAGGGTGATCATATCACCCTCACCACAGCCAATCACAGGCAATTCACGTGGGTGGGGCGTGCAGCTCGAATTGCCCCCACGGATGATCCGGCTACACGAACAACCGCTGTATATGTAGAAATTGAACAAGATGCCCGTAATACTCAAATACTGATTCCAGGGGTATTCGTCGAAGGTACGATCACTGCAAATGCTTCACAAAAGCGTTCGGTGGTACCACGGCAATCCATTAAGAATGATCGCATCCTGATAGCCAAAGACGGCAAGATTACAAGCCAACGGGTTTCTATTGACTTCCTGCTTCAGCAAAGCTTCCCCCAGATTGGACTGCCCCACCAACACTGGGCCGTACTCCATGAGTCACTGGCACCAGGCACACTGGTGGTTGTTGTACCTTCACAAAGCCTCTTAGATGGACAATCCGTTAAGCCCCTCATGGGCCAGAACGTGGCGCAAACACCAACAAAGTAGCGAGCCATGCATTGAGCCTCAGCGCTTTTGGAATCCGCAAGCCTGTTCCCATCAACCTTTTGGTGATCGCAGCCATTATTGCGGGTATCTGGTCTGCACAATCACTGCGCCGTGAGTTTTTCCCAGAGACCCATCCTGAATCGGCACAAGTCACGTTGCGCTATCCAGGCGCTATTCCCACCGAGATAGAAGAGAGCCTGGTCGTAAAAGTGGAAAGCAAATTGTCTGATCTTGACGAAGTCGATGAACTCATCAGTACAGTGGCTGAAGGTGGTGGTGGCATTGTAGTCAAGTTCAGGGAGGGAATTGGTGATATCGAAGAAGCCGTCGATGAAATTGAACGCGCGATTGATTCCCTCACAGATCTTCCTGATGAAGCGGAAACGATTGATGTCCAGGAACTCGATGTCAAAATTCCTGTTATCCGCCTTACTCTCTTCGGCCCTGCCGAGGAACAGGTTCTTAAACGGACCAGCCGCGCGATTCGCGATGAACTTCAGACACTAAATGGGATGGGTGATATCAGTATTTTTGGCGTACGGGATTATGAAATTCGCGTCGATGTACGCCCCTCCGCATTGGTTGAACACGGGCTGAGCCTACTCCAAATTCGCAATTCGATAAGCACATGGATGACCGAGCTCCCCGGTGGAACGGTACGTAGCCGCGATGGAAATGTAAGTGTCCGCACCAAGGGTGTTCTCGAAAGATCACAAGCAATTGGACAGATCATCCTGAAATCCACGCCAGCGGGTCAAGTACTTCGCGTCTCTGATATTGCCAATGTCTCTGATTCCTTCGTGGATCAAGACCTAACACTCCACTACCAAGGCCAGCCTGCCACAACATTAACGATCCATAAAGTTACTGGTCAGGATATCGTAAATATTGCAGGCATGGTCCGTGCCTATGCAGATGGGCGTAGCGGCCGCCCTTATGAACGAACATTCAAGGATGTCTTTTTTCAAACCAAGCGTGCCAAAGCGTATGAACTTGGTGCCCAGTCACCGAATCCTCTTCCCGATGATTTACAGTTGCAAACCAACTCAGACTTTGCCCGCTTTGTTGAAGGCCGGTTGCACCTGTTGGTCAAAAACGCCACCTATGGTGCCATCCTTGTATTCGCAACATTACTGATCTTTTTGAACTGGCGTGTGGCCAAGTGGGTTGCTGTGGGTTTATTTATTGCCCTCTGTGGAACCCTCATGCTCATGCTGATCACTGATGTCACTCTTAATCTGCTTACCATGTTTGGTTTGATTGTTGTTCTTGGCTTACTGGTTGATGATGCAATCGTCATTTCAGAAAACATCCAAACACACTACGAATCTGGCGAACCGCCGCTAACTGCCGCAGTGCGTGGTGCTGAACAAGTGACATGGCCCGTGGTCGCCACCGTGCTAACCAGCATTGTCGCCTTTTTGCCATTGCGTTTTATTCGAGGTCATATTGGTGATCTGCTCGGCGCATTGCCGATGGTCGTGACCTGTGCATTGTTGATGAGCCTGATCGAGTCACTGCTCATATTGCCGAGCCATATGGGGCATAGCCTTGGGAACAGAGTAAAAAGAAGAAACGGGCGTCTAAGGTCCCTGATGAACCGATTTGAACGTGCTCGGGACAACCTTCTCTTTAACCATATCGTACCCTCCTACGGAAAGCTGCTGTCGCTTATGCTTCACCATCGATACATCAGTATATCCACAGCGGTGGCGGTATTGATGATCTCCATTGGCCTGATGGTCGGTGGCCGTGTGCCTTACACTTTCTTAACGGCCTCGGATAGCGAAACATTTATTGTTGACCTGCGAATGCCGATCGGTACACCAATTGATAAAACCCGCCAACTTGCAGCGATGATTGAAAACGCGGCTCATACACAACCTGAAACCAAGAATGTTGCCACAATAGTCGGCCAGCGAGCAAATATCGATACCGGTGCCAATGAAGCATTAAGATCTCATATTGCGCAAATATTTGTTGAGTTGAAACCGGTTGAACACCGAGAACGCGAATCATCCCAGGTCATCTCATCTGTGCGCCAGCAACTAACCGGCAACCTTGATGACGCCGAACGTGTCCTGTTTACGGAACTTTCGGGCGGACCAACCCAAAGTGATATCACACTCCAAGTCCGTGGTGTTGAAGAAGACCAGATGGTGGCGCTAGTGAGGCGCATCAAACATGAGCTTAGCCTATTCCGGGACATCCACGACATCTATGATGACCATAGCCTTGGCCAACAGGAACTTTCAATCACCCTCAAACCCGGTGCCGCAGCACTGGGACTATCAACCACTGATGTTGCCCAGCAGGTGCGAGGTGCTCTACACGGACTAAATGCCCATGTCTTTACCAGCGAAGGCGAAGACATCGACGTACGTGTCCGCTTGGCCGAATCAAGCCGGCGTAATCTTTACGAAATTGAAAACCTCTGGATCACCGCCCCCAACGACACATCGATGGGCCTAAAAGCATCTGGCCAACCTGTAGGTTTGAAGAGTATACCGCTGAACCAGATCGCAACAATCCAGAATGGCTTAACCTATTCGACCATCAAAAGAATCAATCGCCAACGAGCCATCACAGTCACAGCAGATTGTGAACCTGGAGTCAGCCCCGAGGCAATCGTAACCAAGCTACCTCTTGATGAATTGCGTCGCGAGTACCCGAATATCGAGATCAATCTCGGCGGACGACAACAGCAGCAAATGGACGCATTCAAATCATTGCCGTACGGGTTTGCCGCGGCACTGGTCATGATCTACATCATCCTTGCGTGGCTTTTCAGCAGCTATACCCAACCCCTCGCGGTAATGCTAGTAATCCCATTCGGACTCATTGGCGTATTCTGGGGCCACTTTTTTCTCGGCTACGATCTAACATTTCTCAGCCTGATTGGTTTCGTGGCACTCAGCGGTATTGTGGTTAATGACTCACTGATCTTGGTCAACTACTACAATACACGCCGCGCGAAGGGGCATGACATCAGAGCAAGCCTGCTCCAAGCTGGATGCCGCCGCTTTCGGCCGATTCTCCTGACCACCATCACGACTGTCTTGGGACTAACACCCCTTATGCTCGAGCAATCATTTCAGGCCAAGTTCCTGATCCCCATGGCCATCTCCATTTCTTTTGGCCTCGTCGGTGCCACCGGGCTTATCCTTCTGGTATTGCCTTGCGTTATCTTGATTATGGATGACCTCAAACACGTGGCTCATGGCATGTGGTTCGGCGATTTTCAATCTTCTATCTCATCACCATCCACACCAAAAACATCCTAGCGCAGTTGCAAGTGAAACACACATTAAAAGCAGTACATTCAGATCACCAAATACCTTGGATACCGGAATACCGGAATGAATCACCCGCCGTAGATGGTGGTCATGTAGCACCCACACTGTTACAATAGCATGCGGTCAATAACATCACTGTCAATCAAATAAAATAAAGACAAACAGGAGAATTGAATCCGATGCCGCCCTTTTCATTATCTTCGGAGAACATTGAACAATACCAAGTTGACGGCTACACGGTAGTTCCATCTTTATTTGAAGAAGGCGAGTTGGCAACAGTAGATCAATGTATTCGCGACCTGACCAAAACGGCAATCGATTCAGGTGAACCAGACAAGATCATGGAGTTAGAGCCCAATCCAGTCAATGGCGAGCAGGTTCCACGTCGCATCTACAATCCATTTCAACAGCATGAATGCTTTCATAACTTGGCAACTGATGATCGCGTGCTGGACCGCATTGAATCTCTCATTGGTCCGGATATTGAGTTTCACCACAGCAAACTTAACATGAAACCGGCAAAGGTCGGATCAGTGGTCGAATGGCACCAAGATATCGCATACTTTCCACACACTAATGATGATTTAGTCACCACCTTGATTTATCTGGACGATGCCACAGAACACAACGGCTGCCTCCAGGTCATGCCGAGACACCACACGCATTTCTTCAAACATGAACTCGAAGATGGATCGTTTGCCGGCATGATCACTGAACCAATTGATGATGGTCGATTCGGTAAAGCTGTCTCACTGCCCGCGCCAGCGGGAAGTATCATTTTTATGCACTGTCGAACCCCTCATTCTTCACTACCTAATAAATCCAACTATCCAAGGCGTACACTGATCTTTGAGTATCGTGCCGCTGATGCTTTTCCAATTCATTTCGGTGGATATACGGGTAATCTCGAAAAACTCACCTGCCAATTGCGAGGTAAACCTGCGCGATTTGCCCGCATGAGCGGCCCTCCACCGCTTATTCCCCAAATGCCAACCGGTGAACCCAAGTCGCTCTATGTACTCCAGAACGAGGCGAAAGCAAAACAAAACGCAACGAATTAAATGTGTCAACGGGTCGCCAACAAAAGATATGGGCTGAAGAGCCGTATTGGTGCATTCGCCAAATAAAATATTTGCATATACAAATAATCCAGTCCCCGTTTACAACATGGGACCATCACCCACTCATCTGCCGTACTCCTGAACCAGCAACTCTAGCAATGCCACGGCCTTGTCTGAATCTGGCTGTTCGATACCAGCACCCACTTCGCTGACAAGCTGCCTTGCCTCACGTAGCTCAGGCGCCAATACGCCAACTGGTGAACACGAACGGCATGATGAATGCCAATGAAGCCTTTGGAGAACATCCAGATCATCGCAGGGGTGGGTGCAACCTCGGCAAGTATCGCTAGCGATGATCACAATAATGTCTTGACGTACTGTTGGTCATGATGGCCAGATCCAGCCGCTTGCTTGCCGATCTGACGAAACGGTTGTCTTCTATCGGAAGATCTTCGGGACAACTACCGACAGACCACGCGTCTTCTATCAGGACTCGATATTACATGCCCGTCGTTCAGTACCCAATTGATCGTCCACCACCTGCACCATGCCATGGTGAAATCGCACTTGAAACCCTGCCGGGTCGTCGCCTAATCCAAAGTAGGTGATGTGATCCCCTTGATTGCACGTGGTTTTTCCATCTGGAACATCCGCGAAATAGGTACCACAGATTATTTCGGTATCACGCTCATGCCGGTTGATTGTCACACAAGGAACCACCAGAAACATGGTGGGTGTAACAGGTGAATAATCCTGAACATCCAAAACAACCTTTCGGGCTTGGATTCGCGCCGACACAATCGCGGCCAACAATGGGCGATAGGCAGGATCTACACAAGACTTGTCGAGCAGAACGCCAACGCGATCAATCCCTTCAATCGAAAAAGCCGTCCGAAGCTCTTCCACATAGGGATCGTGGCAACCATCCAATAGATGATGTAATGCGCCACAGCAATGGGAATCAACCCCATACCGTTTCCATATTCCAAACCTGCAGAATCTGCCATCACCGTACTTTACAATCGCCGCGGAACAATCTTCGTCGTCCACATACTCACAAGATACATGAGCGTTCACCTTAACAACCATCAGCTTGGATTGATGGCCCGCCCGTGATGACACAAAATGAGATTCCGCGAGTTGTACTGCACCCCACTCATAGCGACCCCCGAGATTAGCCAGCCGGAAGGCTGATTGCTTGGCAAACTTCAGCGGTGGAAGCAAGTATTGTACAAAACCCTGGTGAAAGGCCTCTGCACATTCTCGCTCTGCCTCGTCTGCGCAGGTCAAATGGAGTGCCCCGACATCGCAAACACCGAGCGTCCGGGCAAATTGATGGAGAATATCACTAACCTCATCAAGTGACTTCTCATATCCTACTGATGCTTGAAGCTGGTCCATGTCTATTATCCACAATTCAAAATGCAACGGACATTGTAACGGCGTTTACTCAGTATATTGTCTTTGGTGTCTTGTATTGGCAGTCAGGATCATCCTTTGTCACCATTACTAGACTGTTGGGGTATCTCGTGGTTATAAAGACCATTCACCATGCCAGGCAAGCCTAATATCCTGCTGATCTGCACTGATCAACAGTCGATGCAAGCCATGAGCGCCTATGGCAATCGACACCTACACACACCACACATGGACTCAATTGCGGCCAACGGTGTGCGTTTCGAAAGATCGTACTGCGCCTCACCGGTGTGTAGTCCCTCACGTGCAGCCATCGTGACCGGACGCATGCCACATGAAATAAACACCAATTACATCGGTGAAGAAGGGTTAAAACCATCAACACCCACGATAGGGCAGATTCTCCGTTCGCCCCTCAAGCAGGGTGATCGCTACAACACCGCCTGGGTAGGCAAATGGCACTTATCTCAGCATTTTGCCGGATCCACAGCTGGTAACACACCTGGATTCGAACCACTGGCGATTAGCCCAGTGATTGATCAACATCATTGGAACAACTTCAACAATGCCCCATCCTTGCATCTGGGGACCTGTACAGATGAACCCGTTGCGGACCAAGCCATTGCATTTTTGCGTCGCCACCATACAAGGCCATTTTTCCTGGCGGCCGGTTTCCAAAATCCACATGACATCTGCTACTGGATCAGAAATCCCCGCAATGAACCGATTGGCGACAATTTATCGCTGCCAGCCAACTTTGAACGAGATTCCCATGAACCACAATTCATCACCTGGTGCCGACTACGTTCATACTACGGAGGCGAGAATGAATGCACCAAAACATGGGGTGAACAGCAATGGCTCAGCTATCTGTATGCTTACTACCGATTAACCGAACAGGTGGATGCCGCCATTGGACGGGTACTGCATGAACTGAATGAACTTGGACTCAAAGAAAATACACTGATCATCTTCACCAGTGATCATGGTGAAGGCATGGCGGCCCACCAACTTGTGGTCAAACTGATGTTGTACGAGGAAGTCGCCACCGTACCATTGATTCTAAGCTGGAAAGGCGTAATACCATCGGGCTTGGTAGACCAAAAACATCTGGCCAGTGGCATCGACATCCTACCAACCCTGTGTGACTATGCTGATATCAAACCACAGGAAACACTTACGGGGATGAGCCTTCGCCCGCTGATCGAGGACCCTAAACTGGATGGACGAGATTTTCTTGTTACCGAACTAGCACCAGACCCACGGCAGCCCGATCTTCTGGGACGGATGGTTCGGTCAGAGCGGTATAAGTACATTGTCTTTTCTCACGGTGAAAATCCTGAGATGTTATTTGACATGCATGAAGATCCAGGCGAAATACATAATCTGGCCTCAGACAAAGAACTGACGGATCAAATCGCCCACCACCGAAAATGTCTACAGCAATGGATTCGTCAGACGAAAGATTACTTTACGATACCAAGCATGTTCTAAATCAAGACAATGCAGAACTACTGACATGAAAAATTGCTCTAGCCACAACGGGACCAGATGACTGGCGAGAAATAGAGGACTCGTGATGCGAAGAACGGCATGCCTTGCTGAAATATAACCTCCATTACTACCGCGACTTGCCCACTGGATAGCGGGGAAAAGTCCATTGCAATCTTGGTACCATATGCTGGTATGCGCCCCTACTTCTTTTAAAGCGGGGAAAAAATTTTTTCGCAGCTGCTTGCGATTCCTTAACCAGGCATTTAAAAGTAGATGTACCTAATGCCACCCCTAAACACCGGAGACGGGCCATGATCATTGACCATATCAAGAATGCAGAAAACTATTACAACATGGGGGACAAGCTCGCATCAGCATTGCGATGGCTCAAGGACAATGACGCCACCGCAATGGACACGGGTAAATACCCAATTCAGGGCGAACAGATTTACGCCATGGTCCAGAGATATAAACCACGAGACCGCAGCAAGCGGCAATGGGAGGCCCACCAGGAATTCTTCGATGTCCAATACGTCGCATCGGGAATAGAGGACTTTGGCTACTGCCATATTGACAAACTCAAGGTGGCTACGCCCTACGATGCCAAGATCGACGCCGTCATGCTTGATGGTGAAGGCAATTTCATGTCGGCCACGTCAGGCACCTTCTTGATCTTAGCACCCCAAGACGCTCATATGCCGGGTATTGAACCGCTCATCGGTAAAACCTGCGATGAAGTGGTTAAAGTCGTCATCAAGGTGGCTGTTAACTGATTCTTTACAAATGCTGCTCATATGGGAAGCATTATCAACACGTTTGCCCTGCCAATTACAGGTTGGATGATCATGACATCTCGATTCACCTCGAGCTTGCTAATTGTCATGATCCTGATCTCATGTGCACCTTCAACCCATCAAGGTGGATTCAACTCACCTGACCCCGCAACCAAACTCCACGCCATTCATCAGGCAGGCGAGACCCACGATACCACAGCAACCACGAGCCTCGTCGAGCAACTTGACAGCGATGATCCCGCAATTCGAATGATGTCCATCCAGGCGTTGGAACGTATCACCGGCACACGTTTGAACTATAATCCTTATGCTCCCGCAATAGATCGGCAAAAGGCTATTCACCACTGGGTTGCCTACGTACAGGAAAACACACCAATACCACCTAAACATTAAGCCCCAATACAAAATGTGGCAGGTCTCCGTACCCATTCAATCTGTTGACGAGAAGGATTGCCGCTTAATGTACCCTGATTCATCTCCCCGATTCGCCTGATGTTATTGCATTTTTGAAAACTACATTCTTTCCGCATTCATGATGTGCAAGAGATTAATATTCCGCTTTATCCATCTGATCAATACTGTTGCAGTCATTGCAGTTGCATTTCCACTGATTAATATTAATCCAACTGATTATCTCGTGTGAATCTGCCCTAAAACAGTGGGCTCCAGCATATCATCTCAATACGAAGTCGACCTGTCCTGCCATTGCATACCATGTGTCATTCGACAAGACCATGCCGGTCAACTGATGTCCGGCATTTACTGAATAACAATCCCTTCCAAGCGTTGAAATGCCGCATTGGCTAAAATAGAGATTGGGAACTACTTCCAAGGCCGACCTTCGCCACTGCGAGGATATAAGCGATGGATGTGCAACCTGACCTCGACATGCGTATTCTGAGCAAGCCGCACTGTATCTCCGCGGTAAAATCGGCCATTGAGGCGATGGCGCTGGCAATGGGCATGAAGGAAAATGACGGTGCTGACACAGCTCTAGCAGTGCACGAGGCATTGGCTAATGTAATTAAACATGGATATGGCAATAAACCTGATCAGCCAATTCAAATCAGGGTGTCATACCAGACCTATCAAGGGCGTAAGGCCATACAGGTAGTCATTGAGGATGAGTCAAATCAGATCAATCTAAATGAGATCAAGAGCAGGTCACTCGAAGAAGTTCGTCCCGGCGGTTTGGGGGTTCATATTATCCAGCGCATAATGGATCAGGTCGAATACAGTCACCGGGGAACGGGATCCGGTTTGCGCCTTACAATATCCAAGTTCATAGATCCACATCCGCCTAGGGAATGATCGCTCTTAAAGTGAAAGACAAACCATGGCTGAAGCATGCGTCATCAGCAATTCACAAAAACTTGAGGACGGCCTGGCTGTTAGCATTGGTGGCGAGATCGACCTTATCCGCTCACCACAATTAAGGACCGAGCTGGCGGAAATACTAGACACCGGATTGGAACGACTGGTGATCGACCTCACTGCAGTTCCTTTCATGGATAGCTCCGGTGTAGCCACACTTATTGAAGCACTCCAGACGCAACGACGAACCGATCGTAAACTTATACTGTGTGGTCTTCAATCAAAGGTAAAAAGCATCTTTGAGATTTCTCGACTGGATATGGTTTTCACGATCACTGAAGATCTGAACACGGCCCTAGAAATTTGATGACCCTCAGCCACCAGCAGGATATCCAAAATACAAACTGACATCGCATCAGAAGTGGTAGTTATTGCACGTGACGACCAATCAAAATCCACAAAACACACCCGATTCGCCCGCACCACAGAATATGGTTATCTCTTGGGTATTGAATGCGATGGGCGCCCCCGTCGTCGCCCTGTTGATCTATATCGGTGGCTTGGCCACGTTGATTGCGGAAACAACTGCATGGGTATGGCGTAGTGTCGCCCTGCGCCGTGTACGGCTAGGACGGCGAGGTTTATATACCCAGATCACCCGTGTAGGTATCCACTCCATGGCCGTAATTGCCTTGGTCAGTGGTTGTATTGGTGTAATCTTGGCATTACAGATGGCACCACCACTTGATACCTTTGGTGCCACAGATAGTGTGGCGACCATTGTTGCGATCGCTGTCGTCCGAGAGTTGGGACCCTTGATCAGTGCAATCGTACTCACAGGTTTTGCGGGTGCTTCGATTGCTGCAGAATTGGGGACAATGGTTGTTGGCGAGGAAATTGAAGCACTTGAAGCCCACGCTTTAAACCCCATACGTTTTCTAGTGGTCCCCCGACTTATCGCAACCACCATCAGCATGGTCATTCTCAGCATATTCGCCATAATCGTTGCTATCGGTGGCGGGCACATCATCGGCGTATTAATCCTGGATATCACCTCCGCAACGTACTACAACCACACGGTCGCAGCCCTCGACCTGACTGATGTACTGACTAGTTTATGGAAAGCCGGCGTCTTTGGACTAATTCTTGGTGCAGTAGCATGCTACAACGGCCTCAAAGTTACTGGTGGAGCTGCAGGCGTTGGTCGGGCAACCACCTATACGGTGGTCCACTCGATTGTACTGATTGTGATCAGCGATCTGATATTTGTGGCGCTTTTTTACCGATTAGGATGGACATAAGTCCCACCAGTAAATTGCAACTGAGAATCGGAACAAGCATTTCAGACATCGCTTAGGAAGTGCTGCTCATCTTTGCACCGAGCATATGCCAATAACTTATACTCGAATGTAAAAAAACTGTCCCCCGGCATTAAGATCATTAGCCTATTACTTGGACTGTGACGGCCATCGGTACCGTGTTAGCTATGCCTTCGTCACCTCGATAAATCTCAAAACACTGCGAAGATCTGCCATCACATCGTAGGTAGCCAAAATGGTTCCTGACTCCCCTACGACTCCCTTGAGCGGACGAAACTTTATCAAACGAACAGTCCATGTCCTACCACCGCGAATCTTGTCGCGATTATGCCTCTCACGAAGCTTATGCTGACGTTTGGTCTCCGCTTTTGCTGCCACGTCCTTGCTCAGCAGACGCACCAATGTCTTGGCGGCTGCAGCACTGGTTGGCGACTTGGTCACCTTCACATGAATTGGATTACCTAGCTTAATTTTTTCAAGCATAACATACACCTATGACTCGCAAATCAGCTGTGGCGGAAAAGTCGGTTGCGGCGCAAAATTGTCGATATTTTTGCTGTGACGTCAAACATCGGGGTTTTCGGCCCTGACCTGGGCTATTAACTCCGGCGGCACACCAATATCTGCGATGATCACCCGCCCCAGATACTTCCGAGCATCCGGCTGGAGGAAACCACGTTTTTGAGCGACAAAAGTTACGGTGAGATCTGCCATAATCGTCGCGTTGGAGGGCTTTCCCGTATCGCAATCCAACCCCGACGGGACATCCAGCGCAACAATAGAGGTCATTGCACTACGCTGTCGATTGCACGCTGAAATAACCTGAACCACATGTGAACGAACCTTGCCGACAAATCCAGTTCCCAGCAGTGCATCCACCAGAACATGGTACTTGCCGTCCAAACTCAAGACATGGTTAAGCAAAGTGGCATTTGTGATTTCTGTTTGCTTGATGCCTATCTTTTGGCATATCAGGTGATTTGCTGCTGCATCCGGCGAAAATTTCTTCGGTTCAACTGCCAATAAGAGACAAACATCTGCACCAGCATTGTACAGGTGACGGGCGACAACAAACCCATCGCCCCCGTTGTTACCGCCGCCACAAATCACAGCCACCCGGAAATTTTTTATGGCAGTCTTTTTCCTATCGCATAGAAAACCACAAATCGCATCAGTTGCATTTCGTCCAGCATTTTCCATCAGAACCAGGCTATGAACCCCCAAAGATTCAATTGCCACTTGATCAATACGCCTCACCTGATGACGCGTTAAGGCCTGCGCACTGATATCACCATCCTGAGTCGATGCGATAGCAGTCAAATACATTGAGCCACTCAATTCAATCTGGATACGTCTGAACGGACTAAAGAATTCCGAAATCTGAGATAGGCTGTGACGCAAACTTGGTCGAAGCATTAAACCACGAAGCAAGTGTAGTCATCGGCAGGCCCAATTCTTGCAATGACCGTAAACCAATCATTGGGGCAAGGGGACCTACCCCTGTTCGGTTTTTTTTGTGTAGGTCTCTAGCTCCTGCTCATCTATCCCCAACCACTCCATCATCTGTTGATCGTAAACCTTTTGATGCTCTATATCTGAAAAATCGAGGCGAAGCTCATTGATCACCTTCGTACCCATGCTGATCCATTCAGTCCACGTCGGTTGACTGAAATGATCAAAAATAAACCGACCCAACGGTCCACGCATTGGTGGATCAGCCATACGTGGACCTGGACGGCCGGTACGACGGTCGACAATCATATTAACATCGCCGAGTTCCTCTAATGGTTGACTCTTCCCTTCCGTCTGAGGTACCGGTTGCCCCATCTGTTCCAACAAGGTCCCCATAGCTTTCTGGGGCATGACATCACCACGCTGAGCGGCCGTTGTATAGCCCGTGGTGAGTACCGAAGCAGCCTCATCCTGGCGATTCAACTCCGCCAAAATCTGACCCAGCAGTTGGTAAGCGCGAGATAACCCTTGGTCAAGATCAATCGCCCGACGGAGAGCCTCAATGGCATCATCAGGCCGCCCAGCTTCCTTGTACGCAGTTCCCAGACTAAGCCAACCCATGGAGTTCTCCGGGTCGGCTTGGGTCATATTCTCCCACTGCGCGATGCGTTCGGTGGCTTCCATGAACACTAGCATATCCTGACCGACAGGTGATGAGCAAATACACGGCATATGTGAATAAATAATTGCCCAATATCTAAAGCGTTACCACACCACCTCACTTGATACCACTGGATTGATAGACCTGTGTATCTGGGTAGAAGGCCGCCCAAGCAAACCAGAACGTGTGTATAACCTGTGCTTGGGGTGGTATCTGAATGATCCGAATTGCTCCCCCATCGGCGGTTAATGCCAACTTGATGGCTTGGTCTTGTCCAATCTGGTCGGTCAGGACTTTTCCCTTGAGTTTGGCTAGCTCTGACAGCGGATAAGCACGTGTCAATTCTCCAAGTTTGACACCGATAATCGGTGTTTTATTCAGCATCCGCCGATCCAGTTGAAAATTCGCGAATTGGGGATAAACATTATCTGTTGCAAAGTAATCGGCATAAATACTTTGGCTGTAATCACGCTTCAACCCTGTATCGGAAATGACTGTCGCTCGCGGGTACTGCCGTCCAAAAACCTCAAGTGTCGAAATCTGCCAGCCATCTAGCAACTGGAGACGCTTGCCAGCGTTGGGACCGGTGATCGCCATGAATCCAACCTGAGACCATAGAGCATGGTCTGTACGGTCATAAAGCAATACGTTTGAGTGATACAGCATGCCGCTAACCCCAAATTGGTACTCTTTACCATTGAGTCGCCGATCAACCACACTTGCCGAATCACATAACGGACAATACACCACCGCAATGGGTCGACCCCCCAAAATATCATTAACAATTTCGTGTTGATCCAAGATATTGATTGGATAAGCTCGCGCCTCACCGTTGACCACAACACCGATCACCCTGCTCTTGGGGTCAGCAAGCGGTGTTTTAGTCCAAAAGCTTAGACGTGGCTCGATCAGTGCCGGTATACCATCCTTGCGAACACCACCCCATAAAATATTTTCGATGGGTACCTTGATATTCCTGATATCAAACTGGCCTAAAAACCTATGACCTTTGTTGAAATACCCTTTAGAAAGCCCATTGGAAGGGCCGGCCCATGCATCATGAAGGCCAATGGCTCCGCCGCCATGACCACTTACGGAAACCAGCACCATGACCACTGTCGCCAATTTTTTTATCAGCACCCATTGCTGGGTAGGCAGACTTTGAGCCATAGATTCGTGGACCATGGTTAATATTCATCTTGAGTCATTGCGTAATTATCTCGTTCTGGTCTGATACCATAACATTGCTGCAACCCGAAACACATCGGGACGATTGGGTGACCAGAATATCGCACCATCGTGTTTGTCGGATCATACCTCATGGCCATTGAAAGGGTTTTTCTAGGCTGGCACGCCGTTGCACTTGAACTGGCAACGGAGTGGCTCTGGACCCGCTACCGCAATGGCCAAAGCTGGGATATGGGCCAAGTCATGGTCACGGTCCCCGGTCGCCGTGCTGGCAGAAGACTGCTGGAGAACTTTCTTAAACGTGTACAACAGCCGATCCAACTCGTACCACCCCAGATCGTTACCGCGGGCGAGTTGCCAGTTCACCTTTGTCAACCTCCTGTTGTGTTGGCGACACCCATACAAAGTCTCCTAGCCCGAATCCATGTGCTTCAAAGCCTGCCTAGCCAGCAAATCAAATCCCTTGTCACCACCGTCCCCAACGCAACAGACCCTGGACACTGGATTGCCATCGCCCAACAGATTGAAACTCTTATAGAAAAGTTGGCTGCTGATACACTTTGTATATATGACCTGCCAGTGGACCTGCGTAAGCTACCCACCACAGATCAGTCACGCTGGATGGCCATGGCAGAAGTGCAGCAGCGATATGAACGCCTCCTAGCCAAAACCGGCTTGACGGATCGCAATCAGTTCATACTCAATGCGATTAAAACCAAGCGATGCCAATGTGACCAGGAACTGATCCTTCTCGCAACCACGGATCTTAACCGTGCAACCAGACAGATCATTGCTCAACTTCACAGTCCGGTAGCCGCACTCATACATGCTCCGACCAAAGAAGCGGATAGATTTGATGAGCTTGGATGTATCCAGGTAGAGGCTTGGATACATAAGAACATCAACCTACAGGACTCGCATATCCACTTTGTTAACCGCCCACAAGATCAAACCATGCAGGTACTTGAATCGCTACGGCGTATCACTACCAACAATAAAACATCGGGAAGTCAGAATTACCGGCCATCGGTTGACCAAGTCACTATTGGCCTCGGCGATCCAATGGCAGCACCCTCCATTCGATTCGCCTTGGAAACGATGAACATCACAGTACGCCAGGCTGTACCAGAAACCGTGAGGCACAGTCGCCCAGTGCAGTTGCTGAATATCCTTAGTCAATACGTAGCAAGTCAACGTTTTGCAGACCTGGCATCACTACTCCGACATCCTGACCTTGAATCGTACCTGGAAATACATCTTGAACCTGGTGACCACTTGCCCACTGCTCCTAATCCTATCAGTAGGTCTCTTGCGCTTCTGGACAAATATGCTGCCAAGCACCTGCCCTTTGGATCAACCGACGCCTTCCCACATCATGACACGAAAGCCTCGCCCAAAAACTGGCTTGGCCACGCTGACACGGCAAAGCAACTAGCCGCTATCTGTAATGCTATTGGGACCCTATTACCCGATGGACCGCAGGAACAACGGCCACTGAGTTATTGGAGTGAACAGATTGGCCAGATGCTAAAAAAAATTTATCACGCCCAATCACTTGACCACACCAATCCAAACGACGCACGACTACTCCAGACCCTACAGGTACTCAGCGAAGCACTACAAGAACAGATCCATCTTGGTAAGACCCAGCATTTATGCCTGAACCTAAGCCTCCCAGCGACGATTGAATTCACGTTGTCACGAGTCTACCGCAAACCTATTGCCGATGAGAATGTTGGACCCGCGGTCGAGATGCTCGGGTGGCTGGAACTTCATCTTGACGACGCACCTCACCTGGTTGTAACTAACTTTAACGAAGGGTGTATTTCCAACTCTGATGATAATGACTCCCTATTATCTGATGCTATATGCCATAAACTCGGCATTACCGATAGTCGCAGGCGATTAGCTCGTGACCTCATGATGCTTCAGGCAATCATCCACAGCCGCCAGTCGGTCACACTCATTGCACCCAGGCGTGACCCTGAGGACAATCCACTGGCACCAAGCCGGTTACTACTAGCTTGCAGTCACCAAGAGCTGCCTCAGCGCATCAGCCAGTTCTATCAACCCACACCCGACACCACATCATCGGCCAACCTGTTTCCACTCCAACCAGGCCACAACCGATTCGCTATCCCAAAACCAAGCACCCACTCATTGGATTGCCTTCCCGTTACAGCCTTTCGTGATTACCTGCAATGTCCATACAGGTTCTACTTAAAGCATGTTTGTGGACTCACCACGGTTAATGATCAGGAAGTCGAGCTGAACGCCTCTGCGTTCGGTAACTTGCTTCATGAAACGCTAAGCAGATTCGGTAAAAGCACCCTTGCAACCAGCCAGGATCCCAAGGCCATATTCAGTTACCTGAAAACACAATTAGAAAACATCATAAAGCAACGCTACGGGTTGCGACCTACCGTCGCAATCAGAATACAACGGTACCAACTGCTGGCTCGACTGGAATTCTTCTCCAATTGGCAAGCCAGCCATGCCGCCGACGGATGGGCTATTGTGCCCGAGCTGATTGAAAAGACATTCCAAGCGACAATAAACATAGATCAAGAACCATTCACGATAACCGGCCGAATCGATCGCATTGATCGCCATCCAGATGGACGGTATCGCGTGATTGACTATAAGACTTCAAATACTCCCAAGCACCCCAAGGCCACACACCAGCAGAAGAGCGAGTGGATTGACCTGCAACTACCACTCTACCAGAGGTTACTACCATCCGCTGGAATCTGCGAAACACCGCAACTGGGTTATATCCAGCTTCCCAAGGACCAGGGCCACACCGGTTATCAACCAGCCGACTGGTCACAGGATCAGATTGACAGTGCCTGGCAGGAAGCAAAAAAGATCATTCGTTTAATCCGCACCGGACATTTTTGGCCACCCGGTGAACCAATCACTTTTGATGATGGTTTTTCATACATCTGCATGGATAACTATCCAGACCGTACTCGAATCATTGCCACAACTGAACCCGCTTCTTAACCCATACGATGACTTCATCATTATCCTTAAAACGAAATCAACATGAAATCATCCGTGCTTCGGCCGGATCAGGGAAGACCTACCAGTTGAGCAGTCGGTATATCAGGCTCTTGTTCCACGGTGCCCAACCACCATCTATCCTTGCAACCACTTTCACTCGCAAAGCGGCAGGGGAAATTCAGCAGACTGTTCTCATGCGTCTGGCCCAAGCAGCCGCCAATAAGAACGCAGCCGCCCAACTTGCCCACCAGTTGGACGAGCCAAGCATGGATTTAGATAACGTCTGCAGCATGCTACAACAGATGGTCAATAATCTTGACCAAATCATGATCTGTACCATTGACAGCTTTTTCTATCAATTGGCCATGAACTTGAGGCACGATCTGGCCATACCACTACAGGTGGTGATCATGACCAACAACGAACCGCAAGCCATACAACTTCAACTGGAAGCAATTAACCAATTTCTCAACCATGACGAACCACAGGTGTTACTTGATCTGCTACGTCGCCTGCATCCTGGTCAAGCGCAATACTCTGTAACGCATACAATTAATAAGATCATTGGCAAACTTCTTGAAGTTTTTCACCAGGCACCAACCGAGAAAGCATGGAAGCAACTACAGACCACAGGAACTGTGAATGTACATATTTCCACACAGGATATTGATGTCCTGCAAAAAGCTGGAGATATGCTTACACCCAAGAAATGGAAAGACGCTTGGTCAAAAAACCTGGCTGCAGCAAAGCGTCAGGACTGGGAGGCATTCCTGACAACCGGTTTAACTGCCCGCATCGCAACCGGGGATGGGACCTACTACAAGAAGCCGATTCCCCAAGAAGTCATTGATGCATACCAACCCGCAATCCATAGTGCCACAACCGCATTGGTTGCCGAAACCTCTCGTCGTACGCAGGCCATGTACCAGTTACTTTCACGATTCAGTGTTCACCATGACCACTTGTGCCAACAACACAACCGACTTCTCTACGGTGACCTGACACGTAAACTGGCGGCTTTTGTACCAACCGCAGAAGACCACACGCCCACAATCATGTCAAGCAGGCTTGACCGGCGGTTTGATCACCTCATGCTTGATGAGTTTCAAGATACAAGTATAGAACAATGGCATATTCTACGACCTTTCGCCGACCAGATCAGACACCGCAAAGAGAAATCCTCTAAATCACAGACTTTCTTCTGCGTAGGTGACACCAAACAAGCAATTTATGGGTGGCGCGGTGGTTGCGCCGAAATATTTGATCAGGTTGAAAATGACTTGAAGCTTCCGACAAAAAATATCCAACAACTTAATACCAGTTTTCGCTCTTCACCAGTTATTTTAAATGCCGTAAACCTTGTGTTTGATGCAGTGGGAAAATTACCAGACTCATTGTCGGCATTCGAAATGCTCAAGGGTTCAGCAAACGAATGGAGCCATCACTATAAACCTCATGAAGCTCAATATGAAACACGGCCGGGGCATGTTACCCTAGCCACCTCTGCTTCACGATCTGACACTACAAATCCCACAGGTGATGATGATTTAGAACTGGCATATACACCATCACCTCACCAATCAATGGTCACCAACCTGATTGCCCAACTTCACACAGCAGCCCCGAACCGATCACTTGGTGTGCTCGTACGCGACAACAAGATGGTCAAGCGTTTGATTGACTTACTGCGGCGACTCGAATTGAATGCCAGTGGTGAAGGCGGCGGACCCCTCAACGATGATCCCGCTATCGGCACCGTGCTTTCTGCATTAAAAATGGCTGATCATCCTGGCGACACAGCAGCAGCGTTCTGCGTCTTGCATTCACCCTTGGCTATATCCCCTGGCATCCAGCTAACCAACTTGGATACCAACAGTCTCGCCCGTACGAGTAGATCTATTCGTCAGCATCTCTCCACGTGCGGTTATGGCCAGACCATTGCGCAATGGACACGGCATCTAGCACCGGCATGTAACCAAAGAAGCTTAACTCGTCTGATTCAGTTGATTGACCTGGCAAACCGCTATGACACGGATAGAAAAATACGCCCCGACGATTTCGTTCAATACGTGGAAAGGAGTTCTATTCAAGAGCCCACGGGGGCAACTATTCGCGTCATGACCATTCACCAGGCCAAGGGGCTTGAATTTGACATTGTTGTTTTGCCTCAACTCAATGAAGTGATCGCCAGTTTAAAAGGAACGGATGTATGGGCCTACCGCCCCGCACCGACTGAACCACCACAAGCCATATTTGCCAAAGTCGGAGACAAGCTTCGTCCAGTACTGGCTGAACATTGTGATTTGGTTGACAAGGCCTACAACCAGGAAAAGTCGCGTCGATTCCATGATGATTTGTGTAGCCTATATGTTGCAATGACCCGTGCTCGACACGCACTACACATGGTTATTGAGCCGCTGCGAAAATCCAAAACAGGCAAACCAACCCGCCACGGTCAAAACAACCTGTCATATGCCTCGATCCTTCGCCATTCTTTGCACAAGAACGAGGAGGGTTTCGAATTCAATCAAACACTTTATCAGGCAGGCGACCCCAAATGGTACAAATCCATCGAGGATCCAAGTTCGCCAATCACAACAGATAATAAATTCAATATGATTCAAACGGGCCCCATTGTTTTTTCTGAAAAGCCATCACACCCCTTCCGCAACCTGGACCGCCGTACACCATCAAAACAACCGAACCCGATCAGTATCTCGGATCTTTTCAACTTTGAAAAAGCTGGTGATTTTGTTCGCGGTCGCATGATTCATGCCTGGCTCCAGCAGATCTCATGGCTCAACCCATCTCCACAGAATCTGGAAGGGGTACCATCTAAAGAGACATTGTGGACCATTGCGAAATCTTTTGGACACAACCATTCAGATACCTGGGTAGCACAGCAGATCGCAGATTTTCTACGGACACTATCGAAATCCACTATGCGACAAGCCTTCGCCCAACCATCCGGCGAATCAGAAAACATTGATCTGTGGCGGGAACGCCGCTTCGCAGTTATGCAGAATCATGTATTAATCCACGGCACCTTCGATCGTGTGGTGATCTACCGAGATCATCATGGCCAAGCCAGACGCGCTGACCTTATCGACTTCAAGACAGATCAATCACCACGCCTTGTTGCCCTGGCCGAAAATTATCGCTCACAGATTGATGTTTATCGTTCCGCTTTGATGAACATGCTGCAACTCAACAAGGGCTCCGTCCATACATCCCTGATGATCTGGCCCACTGGCCAGATCATCAACCTGTAAACACCGGATTGATTCCGCCCAAGCAGCTTCATCCAATGAAAATTCCGTATTTAATCTCAACCCTTAGCTACCGCTATTGCTAGCAGGGTCCAAGAGATAATAAATGCTGTACCACCCATAGGCGTAATTGCCCCTAGCCACCCCGTGCCACTAAGACTCAGCCCATATAGGCTTCCCGAGAACAGAAGGATTCCAACTAACATCAGCCAACCGGACCATCTGGAAACCACCACATGAGGATATTGACCAACCACAAATGCCACGACAAACAATCCCAGTGCATGAAAAAAATGGTATTGCACTGCCGTTTGATAGACACTCATCATATCTGTTGTTAATTTTTCCCGTAACGCGTGTGCGCCAAACGCCCCCATGATGACTGCAACTGAAGCATTCAAACTACCAATCACCATAAATATTTTCATGACATTAATTCCAAAGACTCCACCGCCTGCTTAAAATGATCGTATCGCACAGAATGGCACCTAGTGTCAAACATCTGATCAACAACCTTCGGTTCCTTGAAACCGGACCCCGTAATAACACAGGCTGCGGTACTGCCAGCTGGAATTCGTCCTGCCTGCACATCACATAATACAGCAGCAACGGGTAATGCACCCGCAGGTTCAGAAAAGATACCCTCCTGTTTGCCCAGTTGCACTTCAGTATCAAGCGTTTGCTCATCTGTGACCACGGCACAATGTCCGCCACTTTCCCGAACCGCCCGCAAAGCCAGCACGCCATCCGGTGCATACGCATTGCCCGCCCCTGATACGCATGTCCGAGCTGTAACACGAACTGCATCTTCTGCACCTTGTTCATAACCAGCCAGCAGTGGTGCCGCATTGGCAGGCTGCACAGGTACCATCCGGGGCACACGATCAATCCGGCCCCAGTCACGATATTCCAAGAATCCCTTGTAAATCGCAGAGAATAAGGCCGCATTTGCACATGGCACATAAATATAATCAGGAACCAGCCCAAGATCATCAATCAATTCGTAAGCAACGGTCTTGTATGCCTCCACGGTCAACGGGTTGTATCTATGTGCCATCCAACACATCGGCCAACTCCTGCGTTGACACAATTCAAGGCAACCATCGAAAAGGCGTTCAAGGTTTTCCGGAGCCTCTTCAATTCCACTCACCTCAATCACCGTAGCGCCATATGCATGCATCTGCATTCTTTTGGCAGGCGGTGCTGTCGCGAGGTATCCCACTACCAGTTTGATGCCCGCACGCGCACAATAAGCCGCCATCGCTGATCCGGCATTACCGGTGGTAACTGCTATGCAGCCGGTGACCCCCTCATGCTGGAACTGGCTCACCATGAGTGATGCAATCCGATCTTTAAATGAACCGGTAGGGTTACAACTTTCAAGTTTGAAATATAGTTCACCCAAACCTGCTGCCGGACCGAGTGACTCACTGGACACTAGAGGCGTACCACCTTCACCCATTGTCACCAAATCCACATCTGTACCGAGAGGCAATGTCGCACGATAGCGCCACATGGAATTTTCCCCCGATAAAAATAATGGTGGCGAATCCATCACCTGTGGGTAGATCACCTTGGCACGCTGCCCACAATTGCAAATTCCACTCATTGGCGGCAAACATGGCTTATTACAGACTTCACAAGTGACTTTGTAGTGCATATCCAAATTCCGTTAATCTACCCCTTCCATGATCTATAATCATCGCACGGAAACACACCCATTATCCGCAACTGGCGTCATCGATGATAAGACGTTTCTAGGTGGGAAAAATATATCAGTCGATATCCCTTAATGACTCTAAAACATGATCGTCCTTGAGATAATATATCAGATCTAAATCCATATAATCATCAACATTTATTGTCTAGCTCACATGGAATTGCATATCACTAGCAGATGAAAATTGAATCCTCTGAAACTCACTGTCTTTACTTGAAGGGCGCTCTCAGTTGGCTACAGCCTGTTGAGATATGGAGGCCTATATACTGCAACAGGTCACCAAGCGTCCGCTCGACCTCATCTGCTCGCCCTTGATCACAAGGGAGCGTATCATAACCACCAACACGAACCCACCGACTTGGGAGTATACGTCTTGGGTACCAGCCGGATTATGGTCGCGGTCAGTTCACCGTGGGCCAGTCAAAAATTAACTGAACCGATCCTTGATCTAGCTCGCCGGCTGGAGGCCGAGGTCGTGGTTGCGCACGTTGCAAAACTCCACGAAACCGACGAAACCGAAGCGGATGCCAAAGAACGTGGTGAGCAAACCCTTAAAATGCTGACCCAAGCCATACTCGACGCTGGACTTGAAGCACAAGGCGTCATGCTCTTCTCCGACGACGTCGCCAAAGCAATCGTCAACACCGCCAAAGCGCGGGATTGCACGGTCATCGTGCTTGGGTTAACGGGCAAAGGTGTTCTAAAAAGATTGATTGGTGGAGACGTTCCAGGAAATATCATTCGCCAAGCAGGGATCCCGGTTTTACTGTGCCCCTCAACTTGGTCAGGTAGGATTTGAACAGGCTTGTTGAGAGAATTTCGGCATACAAAAGCGAGGTATTTCCGTCTACACTGGACCCCATAGCGTTAGAAAAAACAATCTCATGATGATATTGCGCAACCGATGGATTCATCGGTTTATTAAAAGGCATTGAAATAATATGATCAATGACAAAACGCTGCTCCAACAAAAATATCAACAGGGCCATGAATTCGATGAATTTATGGATCTTGCTGATTCATTACAACACCGCTTGCCATGGGACGAGCGATATGGACAGCTCGAACTGACACCGGAACAAACTGACCTCGTCCATGCATTTTCAAGAAAGATGCATGTCTTGTGCCTTACCGGAACCTGGTGTGGTGACTGTGCACTGCAGGGCGCAGCGATGGCCCGCATCAGCCAAGCCAATCCTGAAAATATCCAGTTACGCTACTTGCAGCGCGATGATGAACATGCCGAACTCATTGTCAAATCACAGATCAATGCTGGATTTCGTGTACCGGTAACTTGGTTTTTATCTGAAGACTTCGAGCCAATCGCGTGTTTTGGAGACCGTACACTAAGCCGGTATCGCTCCATGGCACTTAAATCCCTACCCCCAAATCAAGCAAACGTCTTGGCATCTCCACCACAAAACCCCGTCAGAATGGTATTGGATGAAATACTTGAAGAATTTGAACGCATTCACTTGATTTTGCGATTAAGTCCTAGGCTCCGCCAGCAACATGGTGACTAGCCCATTTCCAAGCCTACCTAGAACAAAGATTTTTTGCAGGTACTAATTGATGAATCCGGAGGGAGAGCATGCAGACAACGAACCAAGAAATTCAACCTTTGCGACAAGATTCCCCATGGAAGACACACCGCTTTATATTCAAGCATCTTCCACGAGTAGAATGTGCACATGCATCGGGCCATGAACCCCGGTGACCAAGACACCTTCAATATCCGAGGTCTTACTGGGACCCGTGATGAAGGTAATACTACTTGGTAGATCCATGCTACGCTTGCCCTTTTGCATGGCCCAGTAGTCGATCATATCAGGAATAATATCACTTCGGCGTAATAGAGCCACATGCAGTGGCGGCAACATACTTGGCGCCCGACTGTGAATGGCACTGCTTGTACAAATGAGCGTACCGGTCTCGGCCAATGCAGCTTGCACATCCGTAATACCTGCATCTGCATCGTAGTAACGGTCCAAGTCACTCACACCAACCCCCTTCGTGCCAACCACCATCGCGACATCTGCTTGATCCAAAACCTGAGTCGCAATGTCCCATTGATCAGTAAGCGCCACGAAAATCCTCTCGACCTTGTGCTCACCCAATACACCGACGATCTTGGCAACAACCTGCTGCCGCACTGTCCGTTCAACCACCATGCCAACTTCCCCGGCACGACGCACGAATAACTCCGCCAGATCCTCATTAGCATGAGCCAAGCGGGCAATTGAATCGTCAACAACCGGTGGTGGTGGGGCCGGCCGCGTACGGGTATGCCCCAACGCCGCGTGGACTGCGGTCATCACAACATCACGATCACTACCACCTGTACTCATCATCGCATCACTCACTGTTTTCATGTTCATTGCGCCACCAATCGCGGAAACTGCGAGCCGTTGGCGTAGGCATATCCCGTTCATCCGTCCAACCACGGACAGGCCCGGGCATATCGCTGATCCAACCCCGTGAAACATAAGGATCGCCGCTGTCTAGTTGGCCTTGCGTACGCGCTTTAAGGCGGAATATCAGTTTTTGAAGAAAACCACCCAAACGATAGGTTACCGGGTACCGTAATGTGGCCGCCCAGATTTTAAAGAAGACCCGATCCGATAACTTTGTAATCCGTCGCTTGACGAGTTCGACACGAAGCTTGACTAGGTACTTGGGAATATCAATCTTGACCGGGCAGGCCTCATAACATGCACCGCAGAGACTCGAGGCATGTGGCAGATCGGGGTAATTAGCCAAACCTTTAAACATTGGTGTGATTAATGCACCAATAGGCCCGGAATAAACTGAGCCATATGCATGCCCACCAATTTTACGGTAAACCGGACATGAATTAAGACATGCACCACAGCGAATACAGCGTAACATCTCCCGTGTCTCGGGTTTAAGTATCTCGCTTCGTCCATTGTCTACAAGGATGATATGAACTTGCTCCGGTCCGTCTGGCTCATCAGTGCGACGGGGCCCCGTGATGATATGGGTGTAACAGGTTAACGGTTGAGCGGTAGAACTACGTGCAAGTAGCTTGAGAAGAACTGAAAGATGCTCCAAATTTGGAATCAGTTTCTCGATACCCACAAATGCCACGTGGACTCGGGGTGCACTGGTGCACAGCCGCCCATTGCCCTCGTTGGTACAGATAACCACTGATCCCGATTCGGCAATAAGGAAGTTGCCCCCACTGATCCCAAGATCCGCCTGTCTGAATTTTTCACGCAAATGTTTTCTTGCCACTCTGGCTAGACTGGTCGCATCTTCGCAGTACTCGGTCCCCAACTCTCGCTCAAATGCTCGCCCCACCGCGCGGCGGTCTTTATGGATCATGGGCTGAACAATGTGCGACGGCGCATCATGGTCGAGTTGAATAATGAACTCTCCCAGATCAGTTTCAACGGTCTCAACACCCAAAGATTCAAGCTCGGGCACCAGATGTGTTTCCTCGGTCACCATCGACTTGGATTTCACACATAGCTTGCAATTATTATCCCGAGCAATTTGCAAACAAATCTCATTGGCACGGTTACCATCCGTTGCAAAGTGAACTTGTGCGCCCGCATCAGTAGCCCGCTCGACAAATTGGTCCAGGTAGAAGTCGAGATGATCCAGGGTGTGCTGCTTAATATCTCCACCCAGATGACGCATAGCTTCGTAATTGGAGCCGAAAACCTCACCGCACACTTTTATTCGACCGGTATGCTTCAAAAGCGTCGCAGAGTTGACAAACTGCTGTAGTTGAGGATCGCCTGTCGAACTGCGAGCACGAGCGCGAATGTCATAAGGCAATGCAGGGAAAAGAATGTCGTGCCCGTCAACAGTTAACGCCACGGTTTGGGAAGATTCGGTCGCATGTGCATTCGTCGACATTACCGCGCTACTCCAAAAGCCCCATTCCCTCAGCAATCACCTCGGCCAGTGTCTTAAACTTGGCATCTTGTCCTTGCCGACGACAGGCACCGGAGATATTCATTGTGCAGCCAGCATCATTGCTGATCACCGTTTGCGCTCCTGTCTGTGCAATACAATCAACTTTATCATTCACCACAGCACCAGAGATCTGTGGATACTTGGCAGCAAATGTTCCACCAAAACCACAGCATTGATCCATTTTCTCCATGGGAACGTATTGCAGGCCATCAATCTGCTCCATAAGTTGCACGGCTTCGTCCGTCACGCCAATCCCACGCAGATGGCAGGAATAGTGGTATGTCACTTTACCCGGCCACGAAACATCCATTTGCTTTAAATCTACACGCAGGACATTGACCAGGAATTCCACAAATTCATAAGTCTTTGCAACCAAACCTGATATTGCATACTTGTACGCATGATCATCAGACAGTAACTCTTCGTAATGCTCGCGAATCATTGCAGCACAGGATCCCGAAGGGGTGACGACATAATCACTATGCTCCAAGACACGCACCATTTGTCTGGCCAGTTCACGAGATTCATCTTCAAATCCATTGTTGAACATCGGCTGACCACAGCAGGTCTGTTCCGCGGGAAAATCCACATGGCAGCCAAGATGCTCAAGAACCTTTACAGTTGCAATGGCTGCACGTGGGTAAAATGTGTCCGTCAGGCAGGTGGCGAATAGCGAAACGTTCATACAGGCCAGTGTAGTGGACCACCACACAATGACAAAACAAACATCAGCTGATAAATGGTAAACTGATCCACGATGTCAATTATCACTCATGGCGGCGAAATGAGTTTGGCTCCGACTGTTCGGTCTGTTATTGCGAAAACGGGCCAGTCGCTGCGACAAGTACTGCATCGTCTCGCCAACTATCAGTTTGATGCCATCCAGCTTGATGCAACCTTGTCCGGATTGCGGCCGCGTGATCTAGACCACCGAGCCCGCCAGGATGTGCTGGCCCTGTTAAACCGTAGCAATTTGCGACTGAGCGGAATGGATTTGTTCATTCCACGTGATCATTATTTAGCAACCGAACATCTAGACCGAGCCATGCAGGCCACATTGGCATCTATCGAGTTGGCTGCTGATTTTGGACGCATACCACTTAGCATCGCCTTACCCATCCAACAGATGGCCGATGACACAAAAACCGCGTTGATTGAGTCAGCGGAAGGACACTCCGTTAGGCTTGCGGTACATGCTGAGGATCAGTTGGACGAATTGATCACTTGGGTGGAGCAGGTTGATTTACCTACTGTGGGATGTGGCCTTGACCCGGCAGCCATTCTCTCCAAGGCTGCTGACCCCGCAGCCTTAGTCCATCGGATTGGAAGACGGTTATCTGTAGCACGCTTGAGTGATGCCTCATCACGTGATGCAATCCGATGCCCCATCGGACAAGGGGATCTTGACGTGAGCACGTACCGCATTGCCGTTGATTTAGCGGCACATAGAACTGGCCCGGTTGTGCTAGACTTGCGTGGCCATGAAGATCCACTCAACACCGCACTCGACTCGCGATTGGCATGGGACGATGCAGGATTCGAAGTGTAACAAACCCCATCACCACTCGCGTACCGCAAAAACACCGACTGCACAATAACTATTGCCAATCCGATCCGTAATATTGAAACCCCGAATTACCGGGAAACCTACGGGATAGCCGCGGTCAAGACAGCGGTGATGCCATGCCGCCAGATCATGGTCAGCAACAGCTTTACTGGTGGCATAAAGCACCAGCAGAAGTCCCGAGTGGCGAATCAAGCTGTCCTTCCAGAGTTTTTTAAGATCCTGTGTAACTGAGGAAAGCAACTCACTGGTGTACCGTGCAAACGGGCCATCGGTCGTGTATTGCGAAACAGTTTTAATTTCAAGCCAATAGGCGTCTTTGGCATCGCATGCGTGCAACTGATCGAACAAGGTGCCACGAATCTGTGGATCTCGCAGACCTAATACATTTGGGTCTTGCGTTAATACGACGTCACAACGCAGCCCCTCGCTCTTACTCAGTTTATTCCAATCGCTGGGATATCGCTGCTCCGGCCACACTCCATATCCAGCATCTCTCAGTGTTTTGTGGATAATCGGATGAAGCCCTAATTCATCCAAATGGTCAAACCCATAAATAACTTGCTCAATGTCGTCTTCTTCTGCACGAGCGTGTAAACCATGTGCCACTGCATCAGCAAGTGCAGAGGAAAACCAAGTCGTCTTCGATTCGATTTCTCGTGCCATGATCCCTCCACTGCCTTATGGTAATTACTATGACAACCTACCAACTGGCTAGCTCACCGGTAATCGGCTCAACAAGGTCCTTCAAGGTAACCAGACCAACTGGACGATCTTGCGTACCAACAATCGCAAGTGACACACTCTCACGCTGAAGTTTTGCAAGCCCCTCACGCAAGGGGGTTGCTGCTTCAATCGTTGCAAACGACGTCATAAGTGTTTTAACCGGTGGGCATTGATCGCGTTCGTAAATTAGCACATCACCGATATCTAATACACCAGCCACCTGCCCGCCATCATCCACCACAGGGAACCGGGATCGGCTGGTTTGGTGAGCCAGTTCCCACAAACGCATCGGCGGTTCATTCATACCGATGGTAATCACGTTAGCCCATGACACCATCTCATCTTCAACTGTACGTCCGCCCAATTCCAATATACGTTGCACAATGGCTGATTGATCATCACTAATTAAACCATGCCCCACCCCTTCTTTGATCAAAGTATGGAAATAACGGCGTGGGTTCATCGCCACATTAGAATTACGAATACCAATGGCTCGCATGAAAAGACCAGAAGTCCCAATCAACAGGGGCAGGAGCCCAGACCAACGACAAACGCGGATCATCACCACCAGCGGCCGGACAAATGGATAAACCAGCCGGTCAGCGTGTGCAGAAAATAAATCTTTGGGTAATGTCTCAGCGAACACAAATAAAAGCGGCATCATAATTAAAGCATCAAAACCCACCACTTGCCACTCGGTCAAATCCCGCGTCTTCAGGAGAACTGCCGCGGCATGGGTTGCCATTTTGGCCCCCGCATTGTTAATAATAAGAAGCGTGGCAAGAAACGCCGTCGGCGTTATAACATAGTGTGCCAATTGTCGTGCAGCCTTGACACCTTGATGCTCCATGACACGCAGGCGAACCGGATTAAGACTATAGAACCCAGTTTCTAGGCCACTGCCTAAGGCGGAAATCAAAAGACCGACAACCACGATCAAAAGCCAGAAGACCAACATAAGCTCACTCATCAATCAGCCTCATGCCGCAGTCGCATAGACGGCGTTTTCTGCAAATGCAATAAAAGATGCTCTATTCGCCACCCTTTGATTGCTTCGACCTCAATCAACAAATTCCCCAACGCGATACGGTCACCCACTTTTGCCATACGGCCCAGATTAGCCGTTACCAATCCACCAATGGTGCTGATCCCAGTAACTGGAGCTGCGACGGGACCAAAGACAGCAGACCATTCACGTATTCCCAAGTGGCCGCTTACCCGCCATTGGTTCTCACCCATTTGGTATACTGGTTCAAGCTGAGACCCATCAGCACTGTCCCCCGTCTGTCCCACCATCCGGCCTACAACATCTTCTAGACTAACCAACCCCGCAGTTCCCCCATACTCATCCACCACGACAGCCAATGTCGTCCCGTGCTTGCGTAATTGCACAAGCAACTGATCGGGCCGCTGCAGTTCGGGAACAAAATTCACTTGCCGAATAAGTTGACGAATTTGGTCGTCCGTTGTCGGCTTGGTGAGCAAGGCTTGTCGGCGATAAACAATTCCTACCACATTATCAATGCTGCCCTGATAAACTGGAATACGACTCAATCGATGTTTCGTCACTAGTTCCATAAGCTTTACTGGTGAATCATTCAGGTTATAGGCAACGATATCTACCCGCGGAGTCATCAGGTCCTGAACTCGCAATTGACTGAGCGCAAGAACCTGTTGTAACATTTTTTCTTCCTGATCATCAATAACGCCGCTGTGTTGGCTAAGTTCGAGCAAACTCTCCAGTTCTTTTGGTGAAAGCTGTGCTTGCTCGTGTAAAGGGGCAACCAATCTCCCAAGGGGATCTAAAATAAAACCACGCAGCAGAACACGCAACGGTGATAAAACTCGGTAAACCGTCAGCAATGGAACGGCAGCAAATTTTGACCATCCAAGCGAATAGCGGGCAGCAATGAGCTTGGGCAGCACTTCACCAAAGAGAATCAATAGCAACAGTGCCCCGATGTTCAGTATGCCACCCGCTGTAGCATTCAACAAATTTCGCTCTTCCAATCCTAAGACCAAAACGCTACTGATGACAAAATAGAGCACATTGATAAACATGTTTCCCAACAACACCGTCACCAGAAATGCGTTACGGTCATGCAACAAATGTGCGATCGCCGCCGCGGCAATACCGGGCGACCGACTTAACTGCAATTGCTGATGACGACTGAGTCGAAACAGAGCTGTTTCGCCGCCGCTGAAAAAGCCGCTGGCCACCAAAAGCAGCGGCAACAAGACAATCATAAAAAGAAAGGAGGTCATGTTCTATACGGATACCAAACCTAGATGCAGGTCAGGCAGATTATACTCGCTGTTGATCAAGACCTTCCCAAACATGTTGTTCTACTGCACTAATTACACGTTGCGCTACTTCGATGGCGGCGCAACCTGCTTCGCCATCGACTTCTGGCTGCGCCCCCCGCGCAACGACCGTCAAAAAGCTGGCTAATTCGGCGGTTAGTGGGTCCTGCTCTCCTTTGTGTTCATCCATGGCCAACTGTTCGACATGAACGAGTTGGGAATAATCGAGATCAGTCAGATCTGCACCATCGGCAATCTGCTGGCGAACTTGAGCTAAAGCCTCAACATTTCCTGTCTTGCGGATCATGACACCGTGCCGTGCCTGATAGTCTAGGCTCACGTATGCCTGATCGCTAAAAAGGCGCAGCTTCCGTTCTGTCTTCAGGGCTAATCGACTTGCCGTAAGATTTGCCACACAGCCCCCATCAAAAACCAATCTCGCATTAGCGATATCCTCGTGTTCACCGAGAACTGCAACTCCCGTGGCATCAACCCGTTCTAGCTGCGTGCCGGCCAGCATCAGCACGATATCAAGATCATGAATCATCAGGTCCATGACAACACCGATGTCAAGCGACCGGAAGGTCATTGGGCTAATCCGATCAACCTGGATAAATCTTGGCGTCACCTCCAACGCGGCCACTGCTTGCACCGCTGGATTAAAACGCTCTGTATGTCCAACCTGAAGAATCGCATCGTGCCGCATGGCAATATCTTGAAGCTCGCGGGCTTGACCAGCCGTAGATGCCAATGGTTTTTCGACAAGGCATGCGACCCTCCGCTGCAGTAGTTCACCGGCAATTTTCAAGTGATATTCTGTTGGTACAGCAACACTTACCGCTGCAATATCTGGATGGGCCGAAAAGAGTTCCTGGTAAGTCGCATATGCATCGCATCCTAAATTTTCAGCTATTGCTTGCCGACTTTCCAGATCCGAATCCGCCACCGCCACAAGGTTGGCGCCTGATAGCCGCTGATAGGTACGAGCATGCAAGCCACCCATTCGACCAACACCTATCACGGCCACATTTACTTTTGAGGTTGCCACATCCATATGGTAACCACGAATGCTGTCAAATCTAAAATAGGACCCTACGAATGATCCCAAGGGGGCAACTAGCCATTCCGAGGCCAGGTAGTAAGTGATGGTCGTTTTGCCATGATCATTTGACCATATGGAACCCATTAATCACCGCGTAACGGGCAGGATACCAATCCAAATATTTGACCCGCCACTAAATTTAAGCCGTTACCGGTTATTTAAAAAGTCAAATATATAGTTCATACACACCGAATCCTGCTACTATTTACCAATGGGAAAGGCTAAACCCCGAACTCTGCCAGTCACACACCGGCCCGTGATCGGCATCACAATGGGCGAACCCGCCGGTATTGGCCCGGAACTGGTGGTCAAAGCACTGGCCGACCCTGCAGTACGTAAACTCGGTCGATTCGTCGTGTTCGGGATGAACGAGTTGATCAGCTATGCGGCTGACCAGGCAGAGGTTGAACCATTCTGGTGGCGGCTTCAACATGACTCGGCACGAGCACACTACGACCTTGTGCACGAGGTCGTAGTGCTCGACTATGACGAGTATTCCATGCTTGGACAGAATGTAGCCCGAGCCACCAAGCAAGGCGGTGAAGCCTCCTTGCGATTCGTCGTTGATGCGATCAAAAGTGCTCTTAAGTCGCCGGGCGAACCCGGTAGCATCAATGCCATCGTCACGGGCCCCATCTGCAAACAATCATGGCGGATGACCGGCTGTCGATTCCCCGGCCACACGGAGTTACTGGCCAACCGTACACATTCTAAACGTGTTGCAATGATGTTCACTTCACCAAAATTGAATATCGTACTCGCAACCGTCCACCTGCCGTTAATGGATGTGCGTAATATTTTCACCATCGGCCGCGTCTATGACCCCATTGATCTTGGTAACCAGGCCATGATTAATATGGGTATTGAGCGACCTCGCATCGCAGCCTGTGCACTAAACCCACATGCTTCAGAAAATGGGCAACTTGGAGATGAGGAACACCGCGTCATCAAACCGGCCATTGAGATGGCACAGCATGCTGGCATAGATGTCTGCGGCCCCTTTCCAGCAGATACGATCTTCCACGAATCCAGCCGACGAAAATATGACCTGATCGTCGCAATGTACCACGATCAGGGACTCATCCCACTCAAGATGCTGGCATTTGAAGATGCGGTGAACCTAACACTGGGGTTACCAATTATTCGCACCAGTGTTGACCACGGTACAGCGTTCGACATTGTGGGCAAGAATATTGCCAACTCGCAAAGCATGAAAGCAGCCATTCATCTAGCCGCCACACTAGCTTCAAATCGAGTTGCACAACATGTTTACCATGCCAGGCCGGGTATCGGCTGACAACTACCGTCTATACTAAGAATATTCACTTCAATGCATGTACGAGCGCAATCAGTGCATAGGCCGTCACCAGATTGGTATCATTTTCCATCCACCGTCCCGATTTGTTCCACCAGGATCCATCAGCACGTTGCATCGCCAGCAATTTCGTAGTCATATCTTTTGACCAATCATGCCTGTAGCCGTCAGGTGTTTTAATATACCGTGATCCCCATGCGTCCAGTGCGCGAGACATCGTCATCAGGTAGTAAAAGTAACCGTCCAGTTTCAAGCCCTCGGGCATGCCTGGATTATGATCAACGGTATAGTGGCGTCGGATCCAGTTGTAGGCATCTATTACACGCGGATCATCGCGGCTTAGCATCGCATAGACATAACTCTTGAACCCAGCATACGTCATTGAACCATATGTGCGCAAGCCGGTCACGGGCTTGCCCAGTATCGCTTGGTCGCGCAATTCGGGGCTTGCAAGTGATTGGGAGATGCCGATGTGATTCTTATCAATACTTGTCGAGTATACGAACCCACCATCCTGAACAATCTGATCACCACACTGCATATTGGCTGCAGTACCTTGGCATCGGGAGATAAACACGAGTGCTCTTTGAAATACCGGATCGGTCGGTGAAAGTCCGGCATCGTACAAACCCTGTAGCATGATCTGTGTATTCGAAAGATCCGGCCTACCATGTTTACCATAACCAGCACCGCCATAAAAGGGGTGCTCCGGTCCGACTGATACGCTCTTGGGGTCGACCTGATCGTACCACTGAAGCTGCCGCAGAAACTCACAGCCTTTGTCAATCGCCTCGACCACCCGAGGGCTTTGTCTCGCACGAGCTAGAGCCGAAAGACAAATCGCCGTGTTGTAATTCTGCATAATCCCATCGTGAATCCCGCCATTATCTCGGCATTTGCTCAAGATGAATGCCAATGCCCTGTCCACAACCAAATCATCATGTACGAGGTCTGGTCGATCAAGCATTACCGTAAGCACCATCGCGGTAACCGCCGGGCCAATCTGGGGTGACCAGCTGCCAAACTCACTTTGTCTTTGGCTTAGAAAGGCAATTCCACGCATGGCTGCGGCATCAGCCAACCGATCGTGATCCATATCAACCGCACGCACATCCGCACAGGCAATACTGAACGCCATCCAACCACAGACTAGACCCCCAAAATGAGCTGACATCGCTATGCTCCGTATAAAACGTTTCTGTTTGTTGGTGGCCTTTACATCTTCCATTCTATTTCTCCCTGCATCCAACCCAGGACAACCTATCAGTGATGTCCTAGATCCTTCTTGGGATCATAATCATAAGGCACCAGATTCAACTCACCCGATGGAGGGTTGGCCCGCACTTGCCGCAGTGCCGTAATCGTAAATGGGAGTAATACGAGTACCACCAAAATCATGAGGGCATTAACCACTCGGGCCGGCCAGGACGCCGAACCCCACCACAATCCATAGGCAGCCAGTAACATCGCAATCAACAGGATGCACACGCATATCACCGCCCCCCAAGCCGCTCGGGGCTTGTCCGTCTGCAAGCCCAAGCCAAACCCCAACAACCCCAATCCGCCTACCGTTGAGGCCACAACCGTCACCATAAGCCCAAACTTTCCTGGGTCGGCGACAAGATCAGCAAGCCGTCCACGCGGTGGTGTAGGCTCAATGGACTCTGCTTCCGGCAATGTCCACTGTGGATCCCATTGAAAGGCTGTTGAACACATACAGCAACAAACCATCAAAAATGCTCCGCCAATCACCTGCAATATGACACCCGTTCCTTGGGCAAAAGCACGGGCAGGCACCGGGCCAATCGTCTCCGAATTATGGTTTTCTCCAGTACTTGGTGGCAAAGAAGACATCCAATCACCTGAACTATGTTTGGGCACCGACATGTCGAGCAAGATGAAGGTGCCGGGAAGCAACCACCAAAATGGCCAATGGCGTCCCAAGAATAAGCACAGACAAGGTTAACTGATCTGGGCTAGATGACACCACCGCGTTGACTGCAGCCATGGCCAATAACAAAGCAACGGCCAGACACTGTGCCAGTGTAAATACAAGCGCAACTGTTGCAGACCACCGCCTCCTAGCGTGGATTGCAAAGCCTAAAAGCATTTGTGTTACTGCCAGCACCGTACCGAAAATCGCCAATGTCATAACACTCGCGGCATACGTATCGGTAGCTAGTTGCCATATCCCATTCAGGTCCGAAAATCCACCCGCTGGGACCCTAACAAGCCCGAATACTCCAAACTGGCCTCCCGATAAAACAAGCCAGAATAAAAATCCACAAAAAACTGCTTGGCATGTACCAATGAACCAGATAAATCTCGCTGCACATCGTGCTGTCGCAGCATGCAAGAAGATTGGCGTAGTCATAATGATGAGCTTATCGCACCAATTGCACCTTGCAAACGACCCGCCATTCCATGCATCCAGCTAACCCTGCATCTGAGCCGATATCACTTGGAAATGAAAAAGTATCTACTGATATGCATACGGATTCTGATTGCTGCTGGAGGTATTGGGTTTATTGTCTTCAGCCTTACCTGGACGGATCATGTCCAATTGCCAGCAGGCACAAAAATGCCTGATGGTTCCTTGCTCCTCAAGGCAACCTCTTATCCAACCATTGCCGGAGATGAGAAAAGCTTTAATCGAGGTGAGTTGGTCACCATCAGGATCGACGATCAACTAAGGATGAATATCCCGACTGATGACCGGGGGACTGAGGACAATCAATTTCAGTTTAAACCCGGCATCACACCCACCCTTCGTGAGGCGAAGACCCCACTGTTGGTGGCCGGATGGCTCAGCATGGGCCTTATTTTCCCACTCCAAACAACTCGATGGTTGTTGTTACTGCGCGCAAGAAAGATGCCAGTCAGTTTTCCCAAGGCATTCCGACTGTATATGGTGGGAAATTTCTTCAACTATTGCATGCCGGGCTCAACCGGAGGGGATGTGGTCAAGGCATATTATGCTGCCAAAGGAAGTGGCCGTAATGCCGACGCGGTGATGAGCGTGGTAATGGATCGCATTGCCGGAGTAGTTGGACTCATCATGGTGGGTGGAATTGCCGGGCTGTTTATGCTGGACAATCTGATGGCCAGAAGGATCACTGGAATCATCTGGCTTCTTGCCGCAATGACATTCATCGGTGGTGGTATCTTTTTATCACCCATGTTGCGGCGAATACTGGGGATTGATTACCTAATCTCTAAGCTGCCTGGTCAAAAGTTTTTTCAGAGCCTGAACCAAGCGGCAATGGCCTACCGGGATCATAAAACTACTATTGTGGCCACGACCGCCCTGTCAGTTATTGTGCATTGCTGCCTGATCACCAGCACGACATTAGCAGGCTATGCCCTAGGCATCACCCAACCAGCAAACCTGATGGCAGTTGTTGTTCCGGTCCTACTCTTCGGTGCTGCTATTCCAATTAGCTACCAGGGACTTGGCGTCCAAGAGGCGATCGGCATCCCTTTACTTGTTACCGCGCCACTATGCACGCCCAATCAACTGATTGGCATGCTGATGCTGTACCGCCTTTACATGGTTGCCTATTCCATGACCGGCTCATTGTTCTTGCTGCGTGGTGACATCCATATGCACCCACAGAATAATGGCGAAATGACCGCAACAAGCCCTATGGAATAAAAGGCAAACCCATCCCGCCAGCATCAAATCCGCGTGAACGAAAACCTCGATTCCCCCCCTCTGTGCCAACATCGTCCTCCGTTTTGACACGGGCAATTTCATTTTTCAATTGCATCCGCTTCTGGCTGTGTCGATCCTCATCAACTGCACGCTGCTTCATGCTTTGATGCTGGTTATGGTAGTAGATGAGGTGTGCATCACCTTGAGCACCAGAGCCTTTGGAAATCACATCCACCGCAACACTATCTACTCGCATATCCACTTGTCTTATTTGACCCTCGTACTCTAAGTCAACCATGCCTCCCATCGGATCACCTGAACTGATGGTGAATGTACTTTCACGTAGTTGACCATTGAATACCCGAAAGAATTCCGCTTCAGCCCGGTTATGAGACCGGTCAGCTGCAACGACAAAGAACTGAACCTCCGGGTCGATATTGATGGGATCAGACCAAGCAGTGGGGTCTGACGCAATTGCCAGACGTTGACCCAACGCTTCTTTCTGTTGCTCATTAAGTTGCTTTTGATCGAATAGTGGATTGAGTACATGTACCCGCAACCGATACCGATAACTGTTACCAGGCTGTGCGGTGATATCATGCCCCCAGAGAATCATCTTTGGCAGTTCCTGTGACTCAGGATCAACCCTAAGCGGAACATCCTGTCGATTCCGCCTACTGCTTGCCGTACGACGCCCCATGTTACGCGCCTGGGGAAAACCTGGCGGCGGCATCCCGCCCATCTGCAACATCCCACGAGGCATTCCGCCACGACCCTTGGCTGCTCCGCCCTTCACATCACGTCCCAGCAACTGATCGCGTTCCAATTCAGCCTCCATCAACTGCTGGGAGAGGGTCGCCATCCTGCTCGCAGGTGTCTTGGGCATGGCCTGCGTCAATGGCGTCGGAGATTTACGCTTTGACCGCTTTTTCCCACTGGTTGGCATGGAAGGCATGCCCGAAGGCATATCCGGCAAACCACTGCGCGATTCGGACCGATTACGGGACGGAATATTGGCATTCGCTCTTTGCTTGCCCTTCAAACGGCCATCTTCCTGCAATTGCTTAAGACGCTTCAAGTCCCTCTTAATCCGATCGATCTGCTTGTTGACCCTAAATAATTTCTCCTGATCAGCCAGTGAAAGATCTTCACCCCGCTCATCGGGCCGCGGCACAAATCGGGCTGCGGTCATCGGCGGCATGAACCCCTGCATGATCAGTTCCTGACGATCTCGGATCTCCAGCATCACTTGGCCGGGTTGGCCTTCAAACCATGGATCGGCCTTATAGGGCGTGTGCCACCGACGGAATCCCACGGAGTGAGGTAGTGGATCAATCACATCAGCCTCGCCAGTTGCTGCAGACCAGCGTCCCGTCGACGGATCGAGCACTTGGCGCTCAATCACCACATCCGTAACCAACATACGCGGACGCCACCAACCTTCAGGAATCTTGCGCGGACCTTGCTGTGCTTCTAATTTTTCCACCCATTTGTTTAGATCAAACTCGGCCTTAACGGTAACAAAACGAAAATCTCGCGGCGCCTTTTCGCCGATTAATTTCGCGTAGGCATCGGCGGCTTGCATGGCCACTTTGTCTTCACCAACCATTGCTTTTATGTCTGCGATCAATTCGCGACGTGATTGCAAAACACCAAAATCAGCCCACGCCTTGATTTGCGTTGGCGCGTCAAGAAAGGGAATGTCGTAGGCTTGTGAAACCAGGGATGGACGATCCTGAATATCCAATCCCGGGGTGCCAATGGGCCCGTCAAATTGCCCCATTGCTAGGATTGGCTGTTCCTTGCGAGTCTTAAAATGTTGCGTATAACCCTGCACCTGCACGGTATCTACGTTGCGCAAGCCTTTCTTGGAATTTAGTTGTCCAGCAAGCTTTTCCAGTTCCTCTTGAACTTTCCCTTCCGCATCTTCAATGGCAAGGCTCTGTTTTTCCCGCCCGACCTGCATTTCCACGCGATAAGGACTGCGGATAAAATAAAACCACACCACACATAGAAAGAAAAGAGCTGCCCACGCCAAAACAATTTTCTCAACATGCATCTCAAGGATGTTGACATTCTTAATCTTCATTACTGACACACTCCTAACGATAGGCCTCAACAGTTGCCATTTACGCCATGGCCGATCATAAGGTCATTAAGCTGACTCAACGGGGCCTGGCACCCATGCCAAATTCGTCATCCTCATCCATGCCGCTGGGATTGACATAGCCTTCATCCCCTTCCTTGAGGATCCCTAATTCACTTTTAAGCAGGTTCGGCATCCACTGCGTTACCCATTGCCGTAACCAGATAGTTTCTATCAAAATTTCCACCTCAACTGCATCATTCTCACCATAGACGAAGCCCTCCCGTAAAGCTTCGTATTCGTCCACGTCAGTGATGGTCATCTTGAGTACGGTCATGAAATTAACTTCCGAAAGCGTTTCAAAAAGTCGTGGAAGTTGCTGTGAATCCATGACCAGTGTCACCTGCACATGCCGCACATCATAGATTTGATTGCTGTTTCGGCCGGTATGGCTGATGGCAAAATCAGTGGTCGGATTGCCCACTGCGGTTAGTGTTCTGCTCGCCCTACCACCCATCAACGTTGCACCGCCCCGCATCAAGGCTGCGCTCATCGGCATGCTAGACCGCGTGCCGGCCAATGTTCCCTTGGTGTGAACACCGATATAGCCATCGATAACCTCAATCCCAATAAGCCGTTTGATAGGTGCTGTTGTTACATTCTGCTCGGGATTCCAGACCTCGTTCATTCGGGCAATCACCTCGACAATATCCTGCTGCATCCAAAGGCCCATCTGGCCCTCCCAGATTTCATCTACTTTGGGCGCTTTGTCCTCGGCACCGTCGTAACCTGACCAAAAGTCAATATCAAAGGGCCCTGCAGGAAATTGGATGTAAGCAAGATTCTCTAACGGCTGCTCGGCATAAATATGGATTGACCTTGCTCTTTGAGTCAATAATTCAAGCACAGCATTCTGCTGCTCGCTACGCAGGGCTGCTTGCTGACGATCATCCAAGCTAGAGGAGTTCAGCACGAACCGGCCCTTAAAATCGTTCTGGGTCCTGTCGACCTCTGCCTGAATAGCCTGTCCATTGGGCGGCATGCCCGAATTGAGGTTCGGGTAGGGTGACTCTGGGGAATAGGAACCAAGCATTTGCTTAAACGCTTCGCGATAAGCTCGCTTGGCATCGTATGGTGTTGCAGGATTAGACGGAGTGGGAAATAAACCACTCATCATCGGGAAGTGGCCCTGGGGTTCACCTGCATGTTGCAGATGGTCAGATACACCAAACTGATTACGCTCAACGGCAAGACCAAAAATCGCGCTATACTCACCCTTCATGCGACCCAGCAGCCCCTGCAACTGCTCAATCACGCGAGGATTGACGGTAACGGTTTGACTGGTCGGCTTCTCTCCAGGATTTGCTGCTGGGATCTCCACCGATTTCCCCATCAACCCCGTAATCTTTCTCAGATTCTTGTTGATTTCACTGCCGCGCTTTTCAATCCCACCGCCACGCACGTGGCCAAGAAACAGGCCGACCAACGCAATCATCACCACCACACCAGCGATCACCACCACTAAATTTGATTTTATCCAAGTGAGTATCCCCTTCATAGCCGCACCTCCGCCTTGGCCTGCGTACCACCCTTGATCGGTTTGCCTGTTGTCCGCTCGCCGGTTTCAGCCTTGCGAGCATCATCGGGGCCCACTAACTTGGCAATCAAGACGATCTTGAAACGCGAGTCCGTTGTTCGGGACTCATCCGAAAATGGTCGCTTGGGATACAAGTCATCGACGGTCGAGCGATCTACACTGCCGCGCCCCCCGGACACTGGTCCACCCATTGGCTGTGCTCCTGGAAAACCCATCATGCCACCCATGGCAGCAGGCCCACCTATTCGTCCAGCCATCGGATCAACCCTAGTTGATCGATCCATTGCACTGGATCTAGAACGCGAGGTCCTCCTGGTTCGCTGGGAACTTGATGAGTCGCGACGACGTATTCCCTTGGCATCCAAGGCGGGTTCGACGTAAAAGTCCTCGTCTAGCACTTCAATCCGATAGGGACGGTCCGGTTGATCGCTATGCGACTTTAGCCATCCAATCACATGATCCGACAATTCCCTGGCAGCTCCGGGCTGCAAGGTGATTAATCCCGTTACCGTAATATGTATATGGCCAGGTAATCCCGGGTCTACCGATGAACCACCGCCGGACCTATTATTTGCGCCCAGTTTTTTACCTTTCTTTTTGTTCGCCTTTCTTTTCTTGCCTTTTTTCTTTGACCCTTTTAAACCCTCCATCTCATCACCCGTTGCATACTTATATTCCGCCTCAATTGATTCGATAAAAACCCGGCGGCGTTCAGCTCGTGGGATCTGCTCCCAGTCGGGATAATGTGATTTGGTTAAGACCTCCTGGGGTTGTAGGGCCAAGGTCGCCATATTGAGATCCTGCATCAACTTTGGCCACACGTCACGATAATCGAGTAACCGGCTGAGATTCTCGATCGCCTCTAAATCCCCCTTATCCTCGCTCAACTCCTCCAGTTCCATCACATATCCCTCCGCCTTTGGCACCACCTGCTTCATTTTTGCTTTCGTCTCCTGTGCACCTAACTTTACCTCCCCTTCAACCCGGAGCAGATTGCCCCACATCAGTAGCACCGGCAGAACGATCATTGCTGCCGCCGCCGCAAACCAGCGTTGTTTTTCCCGCCACAACTGCTGACGAACCAGATGGCGGGGCAATACATTGGCTGACACCGATTCCAAACCCAGACCTTGTATTGCCAGGCCATAGGCTGTTGCAAGATTCACCGCATCTGCCGTAAATTCTGACTCCTGTTTACCTCCAACACCGATGCGGTCAAAGCCTTCGGGACGCACAATCTCCAGTTGTAGTTCCTGTTTAAGGAATTTTTGCAAAGCCGGAAGACGAAACGTCGAACCAACACCAATCAGTTGACCAAGACTGGCTTCCTGATTGAGACTCTGGTAATAGCCAAGCGAACGCTGTATCTCCTGAACCAGTTCAGCATACACCGGACGCATCGCCGTTAGGATCTTCTTTGCGTATTTGCTCGTAGCAGCTTCACGCTTGAGTTTCTCTGCCTTGGGGTAACTTAGTTTGAATGCACGCACCAATGCTTCAGTGAAGTTGTTGCCTCCGATAGGAAGTGTACGAAGCCACATAGCACCGCCTTCATTAATAATCACATCAGTACTGGTTGTACCGATGTCCACCACAATCACACCCTCATTGTCTTCAGCCTGTCTCTTGTCATATTCAAACGCATTAAAAACTCCCAGCGGCGAAAGCGTTAGACCATCAACAGTAACCCCAACCTGCTTGAAGTTAAGAAGAAAATCAGCGACTTTATCCTTGGTGATCGCGAAAATACCGACAGACAAATCCGGGGAATCAGCTTGGGAAAATACCTGATAATCCCACTCTACCTGCTCGATGGGAAATGGGACCTGCTGTACTGCTTCAAACTTGACAATGTCGGGTACTTTCTTGGGTTCGACCGGTGGCAGCTTGGCAAATCGAGCAAATGCCATATGCCCTGGTACCGACACCATTACCGTACTTTTAGATAAGTCGCGTGTCGCAAGTAATTCATCTAGGCCAACCTGAATCTGCTCCTCGACGTCTAAATCCGGCGTGGTGAGAATCTGCTTGAACGGGATCACCGTGTAGTCAGCCAAGGTCACATCCGCACCATCACCAATCAACCTTACTGCCTTGATAGCATTAGACCCTACTTCGATACCCCAACAGTCGTTCTTCTTCGCCATGCCGTATACCTCGCTAAACCAATTGTTCTCGATCCTTTTCTATTCGTGCGCGGTCGTCCTGATTCAACTGCTATTCAGCACCAAACCTGCCGGAGATCAGATACGGTGCCGACCTATAAATTCCATGAGGCCGATTAGCTGATCTTGAATGATCGTTATGGTATTGAATTCATGCGTTAGTGGGAACCGGCGGGGCCAAATGAAGCCAGATGAACCTTATTTATCAGGGGGCCTTATCGTGGTATGCCTGTGTGGGGCTCTCAAGAAACCGGGGATTGGAACCCCTACTGCCATCCACCCAGCAAACTTATTTAATCGCCCCACATTCCGAAGGTCAAGATTCTGGTAGAAGTACGGGCGTAAGCGTACAAAGAGGTTTTTCCCCTCCCTGCTAGACGTTGTCGAAGCGGAGCGGGTTCGATGACCTGAACTAGGTAAATCCGTAGGCCCGCCACGCCAATTCATGGTGTATACTTGCCCTAACCATGGGGCCGTAGCTCAATTGGGAGAGCGCTGCGTTCGCAATGCAGAGGTTGGCGGTTCGATCCCGCTCGGCTCCATTTATCTACCCCTTGCTGCAGAAGAGCCTAACCACCGTGCTGCCGTAATAAGGCGGCCACATCAGCCCGACGAAGTGGACTGGCCTTGCCTCGATGACCTTCTTCAACGGTCAATTGCAATGGTGTCTGACCATCTACATTTGCTGCAGCCACGTCTGCGCCCTGCTTCAATAAAAACTGAACCATTGCCATATCACCATTCCACGATGCCACATGCAGCGGTGTCCATCGGCGTCCATCACCCGCATTGACCTCCGCACCATGCTCTATCAGAAGCCTGGCCATATCATCACGCCCCTCCCGTACCGCCAGAAAGAACGGTGTGCGACCACGATTATCCTGAATATCCACCAACGCACCACGCTTTAGTAGATATCGCACCATCTCGACCTTGCCCACTTTTGCTGTCGCATGCAGGACAACCTGACCATATGCAGCCTTGGCATCGACATCAGCACCCTTTTCAAGTAATAGATCCAACATTGGAATATGGCCCTTCCAAGCCGCCCAATACAACGCGCTATTACCATCCCGGTCATATGTATTGACATCCACGCCCTCAGTCAGGAGGATCTTGACCTGCGGCACATTTCCTGCTTTTACCAACTCAAGATATTCCAAATCCGCTTCCGAAGGCCCACAACCAACTGGGAACAACAGCAAGAATGCCGTTACTCCAATCTGGACAAGGGCACGCCTGCCATTGCGTGCCAATTTAAAAGTTGGCTCCATGTTACTCATGCCGATACTCAGCCTGATCAGGAAACCTACGTGTTACTGGCAACGATCTAGGACTAACCAGCGTGAACGATGCCGCACAACAATATCAAAGAAATCCGCCAAAAGATCCGTACGATCCAACCACCTTATGTCACAATCAAGCCGGGTCAGACTCATTGGCCAGTTGAGGAAAGTATTCGCGATGAAGCTTTTCAACCTGCTCGGGCGGAACCGGCTTGGACATACCCACGAAAAAGGCGAGGAACCACATCACAAAGATGCCAACTACAAGCATCACTAGTTGCCAAACCCAAAGTGAGGGTAAGCCGAATGGTTTCCAAGTGGCTGGCGCGTTGGGATTTGAAAAAATATTATTACCAATCACGGCAAAGGGACCAAACCCAATCAAAAACCATGCCACCGTCAAAATCCATGCTAATCTCACATATTTGCGCCGATTGACAGGAATGCCGGAAACTGCCTGAATAAAGTCATGCCGTTTCTGCTTGGCTGACCGTACCTCGGGAACGTCAGGAAGAACCAAGGAGACAACTGTCGCAACCAACAAATTACATACAATGCCCCAACCAGCGCTATGAATAGTCAGCGGGAACCTACCCCAGGCAATAAAGGGGAACCATTCAACTGTCTTGTCTGTCAGCGTAACTGCCACCAGCCCGGCAACCAGCCCCCACACGACACCGCGACCTGTCAGCCACCTAAAATAACAAACGCCCATTAACGCGGGATACATCTGAAAACCATAAGCCACCGCCAATCCACCAAGCATCACGATTGGACTGTTCGCACGGGTGGCCACCAATAAAGCAAACGCAGCAATCACAAACACACCAATACGCCCCACCAGTTTCTGTGACTGATCTGATGCATCTACAACCATGTAATGGCGATATACATCACGTGTAACCATGCCGCTAAAAGTGGACATGTAGGCCGCCCCGGTACTCTGCATTGCAGCCAAGGCACAGACGGCCAAAAGACCAACCAGCCAAGGTGAGGTTGCACTGAGAAGATTGATCAACTGGGGCACTAAATCCTTGTGCGTCGGGTCCTTTAGAATTCCTTTGGCAACAAGAATATTCCCGCCCAAGCCTTGAAATATGGTAAAGGTAAAAAGAATAATCCCAACAATCAGTGACGAGGCAACCACTTGCTGCCAACGGAAAGGGCGGCTGGTCTTATTGGAAAAAGCCCACATTGAAAACGCAGGTGAGGATTGAATCCCCATCAAGGCGAACATATAGGTCATACACATCACACCGGTCCAGATTCCCCCCTTGGCATCAGTACCGGCCCAAACTAATTGATAAGCGCCTGGCATGGCCACATGACGAGAGTAGTTGTCTGGCGTCAGTTTCTCGCTTGACATCACATCTTGCTTGACAAAATTAGCTAAACCCTCCGTAAAACCGGACCAGCCACCGGCAAAGTGCACCGCAACAAAACCCAAAATAACAATACCGACAGCAAGCAAAAGACATTGCGCACAATCCACGTAAGCAACCGAACGCAATCCGCCACAGGCCACATAAATGACTACAACTGCCGACAGTACAAACATCCCTTGGTTAACGGTAAATTGCCCGTCGGTCAACACGTTAAACAAGTGGCCCGATGCCTTAAGTTGCACGCCCAGATATGGCACACTAAAAAGTAGTGCCACCAGAACAGTTAATAAGCGAATCGCATTTCCACCGTAATAATCACTATACATCTCACCAGGCGTGACATACCGGAAAGCCCGGCCAAGTACCCACTGGCGACGCAGGAAAAGGACACCGGTAAATGGAATAGCTAGGGCATAGAAGGATGCAAAGGCATATGGCAGACCGTCTGTGAAAATCTTTCCCGGATGGCCGATAAACGTCCAGCCGCTAAAACTGGTCGCTGTTGCCGCCAGCACAAAGACCCATACACTGATCGACCGGCCCGCAACGAAATAATCTTCTGAAGTACGGGACCGCAGCGCCCCCTTAAAGCCCCAATACAGACAATAGGCCCAGTAAAGCCCCACAAAGATGTACAACCATGCAAGTGTGGACATGCCAAATACCCTATCACCAACCAGATGAACAAGACCACAAGGCGTGGATCTGAATGTACATATTCAACGAATCCTTCGCAAAGTACTGAACACTGAAAACTCTGACCACCCACCCCAATGGGCACATATCCGTTTTGACCCCTCGCCAATTCAGGTATAGTTTGAGCCAAACGACTATTTAACAAAAAACTGGATCTCTTTTATGCCCCCTATGAAAGCAAATAAACCCACCACACTAGGTCTGCAGCCCAGCTTCGGATTCGGCGATCGCCTAGGTACCGCAACAGCCGGGCACCTCGATGCACTGCGTGCTGAAGGCGGCCCGATCAAAGGGATCTTTGCCCAGCAGTCAATTCGCGAGATGACACGGACCAACCGCACTCCCAGTGAGGTTATGACCGCGGCAACTCAGAGCCTCGAAACTGAAGAATTTAACGACATCTGGGGCGCTGACGCTGACCATCTCAAAACCGAGAATGATGTCGATATCACTGCTGACGCCGGGTTTGTTTTTTTCACAATAGATCCGTCCGATGATGTCGATCAAGCAGCTGATAGCTACAACCAGTCGACACTGACAGAAAAGTTCAACACCATTAAAGACGACGTGGATTGGCTGGATGACTATTCAGGAAAGACCGTGCCTATCGATGGTGGGCTCACACTAATATTTGATGAACAAACGATACAACGCGCGGCGGTTAAATACGCCAAGGCGATTGACCACGCACTGTCATTGGCTCAATACATCAAGCAAGCCTCAATAAAACGAAACCAGGATCATGAAATCGAACTTAGTGTTGATGAGACTGAACAACCAACAACACCGGCTGAACACTATATTATTGCCGATCGGTTCCGACGCGCCGGTGTAAAACTAGTCAGTCTTGCTCCAAGATATATTGGTGATTTTGAGAAAGGTGTTGACTACAAGGGTGACTTGAAGACCTTACGCAGATCTTTAAACGAACACGCCGCCATCGCGAAACAGTTGGGCCCGTACAAACTGAGCCTGCATTCGGGTAGCGACAAACTGTCAATGTACGGAATCCTAGCCGAAGCAACCGAGGGCGCGTTCCACATCAAGACAGCAGGAACCAGCTACCTGGAAGCATTAAGGGTTGTCGCAAGGCACGACGAGGCGTTGTTCAGGAAAATTATCGACTTTGCACGACAACGCTATGACACCGACAAGGCAACTTACCATGTATCAGCCATGGTCACCGCAACACCGACCCCCGCGGAAGTTGCCGACATTCACAAGCTGGAATCCATCTATCTTGAGTGCTGGCCGTACGTATCTAATGGATGTGGCTTCACCGAACCTGGGCGCCAGATTTTGCACTGTACCTTCGGATCGGTTTTGACCGATCCGGACCTTGGCCAAGCCTTGGCCGACTTACTGGATGGTGAACCCCAAACTTATCGCAGCGTCTTGGCAGAACATTTTGCCAAGCACCTATCGGCGCTTCGCAGTGGCATGTAATGACCGCCGCGACAAGGCGAACCCGATAACCCCCTAAAAGGGGCTACAGAGGTCTGTATCTAAGGGTTGGAAGCACGCGAAAGCCATCCGCAGCTAGGCGGGAGGACTTGTAGCCCGTCAAGCAAACAATCAGCTGCCACCCATCTAGTGGCGGCTGACGATACGATCCAACGGTTTGCACTTGACCGGAGGCGAGATGCGGATTACCTTCAAGTCAACAATTGGCTACCTCATCAATTGAAGGTGCATCCATGGTCCCCTGCCAACGTAAAACTCGATCCCAACGCGGTAACCGCCGCTCGCACGACGCTCTGCGCGCTGTTACACCTGCCCGATGCCCCAATTGCGGTAACACAAAACAACCCCACGCAGCCTGCACCGAATGCGGTTACGTACGACCAGGGCTGAAGTTGCAGTTGTCCTCCAAGGAAGAATAGTGCGTATCGCAATCGACGTCATGGGTGGCGATCACGCCCCGGACGCGATCCTGGCAGGGAGCCTTGACGCGGTAGCTCTACTGCACCCTACCGATCGTCTCGTTCTCGTCGGAAACGACAAGGTCATCCGCAAGCAGATTAAATTGGCCGGATTGGATTCCGACCCCCGGATCGAAATCGAAGCAACCTCACAAGTCATCGAGATGTCTGAGTCGCCGGTGGGTGCCCTACGAGCCAAAACGGACAGTTCGATCGTTCGATTAGCGCAACTGGGAGGTCGACGCCACAGTGGGGATAAGCATTGCGATGTGATCATCAGTGCCGGTAATACGGGGGCATGCGTAGCCGGCACGCAGATGGAAATGCGGCGGTTACCCGGGGTTAATCGACCGGGTATTGCCATCACCTTTCCCACTTATCATGGCCCAATCGTCATCTGTGATGTGGGTGCCAATCCTGAACCTAAACCACACCACCTCCTGCAATATGCGCATATGGCCAGCGTCTATGCTCAACGCATTATTAACCTGAATAATCCACGCGTCGCGTTACTTTCCATCGGCGGTGAAGAAGGAAAGGGCAACTCTCTTGTTCGACAGACCCACCGACTCATCAAGACCGATCCATCACTAAATTATGTGGGCCATGTTGAAGGACGTGACCTATTCGATGGCAAAGCGGATGTGGTAGTCACAGAAGGGTTCACCGGCAATGTTGTCCTTAAACTTGCTGAAGGCTTGGCAGCAGGGCTATTTCGCATGATTGCACGAGAGATCGTGCAGATTGATCCTACCTTGGCACCGAAGTTCGACCCGGTTGTGAAACGGATCTACAAAAAACATGACTACCATGAATATGGTGGCGCTCCCATGCTAGGCGCCAATGGCATCTGCATGATCTGTCATGGCTCCAGCGAGGCAAGAACGATCACCGCAGCGGTCAGAACTGCCATCAAATACGCCAATCTGGGTGTCAATGACGCGATCGTCGAGGCTTTAGCCCAAACGCAGACCGCTAAAGAGAGCGTTGTATGACAGAATGCCCCCCCCCCAAAAAAAGCCCCTCAGAAAATCTTCCCCCTGCGAATACTGGCGTATGCATTGCAGGTACGGGCATGGGACTGCCAGCTAAAGTGCTCACCAATGATGACCTGTCAAAGATTGTAGATACATCAGACGAATGGATCCGGCCGCGGACGGGCATTACGCAACGATATCTTGCTGACAGGACCGAGCACACATCCGATCTGGCGGCAGTAGCTGTCTTACAAGCCATGGCAAATGCCGGGCTGGAGCCATCTGATCTCGACCTACTGCTTTGTGCGACAATGACACCTGACCTGGTTTGCCCAGCAACAGCATGTCGCGTGGTGGACAAAATCGGTGCAGTGCCATGTGGTGCCATGGACCTCAATCTGGCTTGTACCGGCTTTGTCGCAGCGTTGACGACTGCGTCAGCCTTTATTAGCAGTGGTCACTGTCGCCATGTGGCCGTGGTCGGTGCTGATTGTCTAAGCAAAATTGTTGATTGGGAGGATCGGACAACCTGTATCCTTTTTGGGGACGCGGCGGGTGCAGCCATTGTAAGCCGTTCTGAAGATCCAACACAGCGTTGTCTCTACCAACGACTCTGCTCAGATGGCAGCCAATGGGAGAGCCTCTTTGTGCCAAGATCCGAACATGATTTGCCCCCCAATGGCCAGAAACCATTCGAAGGCAAGTACAATACACTTCAGATGAATGGTCGGGAGGTATTCAAATTTGCTGTCAATGCACTGCGGAATTCCGTAAGCAATGCCTTGAAGGCCACTAATCTGACTGCTGAGGATATTAAGATGGTGATTCCTCATCAATCCAATATTCGAATGCTGACCACCGCATGGAAAAAACTCGGGTTTGATGATGATAAGATTTATGTCAACATTGACCGGTATGGCAATACATCAGCAGCTAGTGTGGCTTTGTGTCTACATGAACTTACAGAGCAGGGACGCTTAACTCCGGGTGATTATGTCATCTTCGTGGCTCAAGGTGGCGGTCTGACATGGGGCACGAGCTTATGGCGACTATGACCGATCCAACAACGATTGGTGTCCTCTGGATATTCGAAAGCATTGCGATTAACTGATGAAGAAACAAGAACATGAGTGATTCTGACAATAACCACAAAACGGTGCTCTGCCCGGGCCAGGGCGCACAAACCGTAGGCATGGGCAAAGCTTGGGCGCAAGCCCACCCAGTCGCCGCCCAAACATTCACACAAGCGGATGACATCCTACAGATGAATCTGTCTGCACTGTGCTTCGAAGGACCACAGGAACAACTGAACCAAACTGATGTCGCTCAAGTGGCCATCTACGTCACATCGATTGCATGCTATCGGGCATTGGTCGATACGGGCCAACTAGGGCTTTTGGCGTACAGTGCGGGGCTCAGTCTAGGCGAGTTTACGGCACTTCACATTGCTGGTGCATTTGATTTTGAAGATGGATTGCGTTTGGTCCGTTTACGTGGACAGGCGATGCAAGAGGCGGCCCAAAAGGTCGCCAGCGGAATGGTTGCCTTGATCGGGACTGACGAACAGACAGCCGACCAACTGTGTCAAGAAGCACGACAAGATGAGGTTCTGGTTCCGGCCAACTTCAACTGCCCTGGACAGGTTGTCATCAGCGGCCATCAGGCCGCCTGTAACCGGGCATTGGAAGTTGCAAAAACAATGCAATTACGTGCCACACGGCTCACCGTCGTCGGTGCATTTCATTCACCCATCATGGAATCAGCCGCTGGCCGACTTACCGATGCGATGCAGAAGATTGCCTGGAAACTTCCAAATATCCCCGTAATATCCAACGTCACTGCTCAACCACATGAGCCAAGTATCGAGAGCATTAAAAATCGGCTTGTTGAACAGCTTACGAGCCCCGTAAGATGGTCACAATCAATGTCATGGTTGATCAATAGTACTAAATCTCCCATCAACGAGTTGGCCCCAGGTAAAGTCTTAAGCGGCTTAATGCGGCGGATTGACCGTAAAACCAAAATCCTCAATCACCTTGAACCGGATGATACCGTTCACGTACCAAATACAGCCGCAATGGTAAAATAGTTGTAACCCATGACAGATACTCCAATACGAGTTGCGGTCGTTACCGGTGCTTCACGTGGAATTGGTGCCGAAATTGCCAAGGCACTGGCCGAACAAGGGCGACATGTGGTCCTCATGGCACGTAACGTCGAAGCTCTTGATGCTGTCCAGGGTCAAATCCATGCTTCGGGCGGCGTGGCAACGGTCATACCCTGTGACGTTTCTGATCATCAGGCCATGGCGGATGCGATCGAGTCGGTATACGCCGACCACAAGCGACTGGATATTCTGGTCAATAACGCTGGTATTACCCGAGATAATCTGCTGGTGCGGATGAGTGATGATGAATTTGATGAGGTCATTGCTGTGAATCTCAGATCCGTTTTTATCAGTTGCCGGGCAGCCTTAAAGCCCATGATGCGGGGCAAGTGGGGTCGTATCATCAATATAAGCTCCGTAAGTGCTGTTGTGGGCAATCCCGGCCAAGCCAACTATGCGGCGTCAAAAGCGGCCGTTACAGGCTTGACCAAATCACTGGCCAAGGAAATGGCCGGTAAGAATATCACCGCCAATGTGGTGGCCCCAGGATTTATTGAGACAGATATGACCACCGCACTGCCCCAGCGTGTCAAGGATGCGGCAATCCAGGCGACCCCCCTGCGTCGTTTTGGGCAGGCAATGGAAATTGCCGCTGCCGTCGCCTATCTCGCCAGTGATACAGCAGGATTTACCACTGGGCAGGTTCTGGTAGTTGACGGCGGTATGACAATGGCATAAGCAGTTGCTTACGGGAGCCACTTGGCACACAGAATCAGGATGGCTATATTTTCACCAATCGAGCTGGTTTTTTGGGGTTCTTTGATGAACCCAACATCAGGAGAATCAACACAATGGAAGAATCCGAAATCGAAGAAAAGGTGATTGCGATCGTCGCTGAACAGATGGGCGTCGATAAAGGCGAGATTAGCCGCGAGACCAATTTCGTGAATGATCTAAACGCAGATAGTCTCGATACGGTTGAGCTTGCGATGGAATTTGAAGATGAATTCGAAACGTCTATTCCCGACGAAGACGCCGAGAAGATCCAGACTGTCGGTAATGCGATTGACTTTATCCGTTCCCACCTAGAGGCCAGCACGGGCTGACAAAAGACCCTGGGCTTCCCAATGCCCCCAATGGGCCTTGGGCGCCAGTGCTGCGTCAGGTACGTTTGGACGCTTTGCTCTTGAGACCGATCCTATGAATAGTCGGCGTGTTGTCATTACTGGTCTTGGCTGGGTTACCAGCCTGGGTTGTGATGTTAATGAGGTGTGGGGAAAACTTGTTAACGGCACAAGTGGCATCTCCCCAATCACGCGATTTGATACAAGCCAATACACAACAAAATTTGGAGGTGAGGTCTGCGATTGGCAAGGCGGCCCTCATCTAGACCGTCGAGATATTAAACGGCTCGACCGCTTCGCCCAGTTCGCTCTTAGTGCTGCTATTGATGCCGTCAATGATGGTGGTATCGAATTTTCCAAAGAGGATCCATGGCGATGTGGCTCAGTCATTGGCTCGGGTGTAGGTGGTATCGAGGAGTTTGCAGAAGGCCATCAGAAACTCCTGGAAAGAGGGCCAGGGCGTGTAAGTCCCTTCATGGTCCCAAAACTGATGTGTAATGCTGGCTCAGGCAACGTTTCCATTTACTACGGGCTCAAGGGCCCCAATGCGGCAATTACCACTGCATGTGCCAGTGCCGGACACGCAATCGGCGATGCTGCAGAAGCCATCCGCCACGATGTGGCTGATGTCATGCTTACCGGTGGTTCCGAAGCAGCGCTCACGCCCCTGGGCCTAGCGTGCTTCGTTGCATTGAAGGCATTGTCAAAACGTAATGATGAGCCAACTGCCGCATCACGACCATTCGATACCGATCGCGACGGTTTTATCTTGTCTGAAGGGGCGGGGATCATCCTCCTTGAAGAATATGAGCATGCCGTGAAGAGGGGTGCCAAGATTTATGCTGAACTATTGGGTTACGCTCAATCTGCAGACGGATCCCATATCACCGCACCCGACGAAGCTGGAACAGGTGCAGCTTTTGCCATGAAATCCGCCATGAAGGATTCTGGCGTCAATCAGACCGATGTTGATTACATCAACGCCCATGGCACTTCAACCCCACTGGGTGATTTGGCAGAAACCCGGGCCCTCAAACACCTGTTCGGCGACCAAGCCTATAAGATCCCAACCAGTTCCACCAAGAGCATGACCGGACACCTCCTTGGCGCCTCCGGTGGAATCGAGGCTATCATTGCCGTTAAGGCAATTGAAAGCACAACGGCACCCCCTACCATCAATCTTGAAAACGCAAGTGATGAGTGTGATCTGGACTATGTCGCTAATACAGCACGCCAGGTCGATATCAACGTTGCCATGTCCAACTCCTTTGGCTTTGGCGGTCACAATGTGTGCCTAGTCATTGGCAAAGTCTGACCAACCAGCCATTGACCAGTCAAAACCACAATGACCAGCCAAAATATCGGCAGGATGCTGATTTTTGAGCAGAACATAATTATGATCTGCGCTTGGTTCAAGATGACCGATCAATCCTGGGACAAACCGATGCCCTGGTACCACAGCCGACAGCCATCCCCCATCCATCTGCCAGACGATTTCTCTGGCTGTAAACAACTTGTTCGACAAGATAACCAGGATGGTTGTCACCGATTAGGGAGGCTCCCATGCCAACGTCAACAATAGATATAAAAACCTACCCCCTGTACCTAGATGGGCAATGGATTGACTTTGATGAACATATCGAGGTCACCAACCCCGCCACAGGGCAGGTTTTTGCTCGTATAGCAAAGCTGAATCGTAAAGATGTGGCTACAGCAATCGACCATGCGCAAAAGGCCTTCATGTCGTGGCGAAAAGTCACGGGCAAACAGCGCAGCGATTATCTAAATGCCATTGCAAACCAGTTAGCATTGCGTACCGAGGAAATCGCCCAAACCATCACAAAGGAAAATGGCAAACCCCTGCCCCAAAGCCGTGGTGAAGTGAACATGATGATCGACCACTATCACTGGTTTGCTGGAGAAGCAAGGCGGATCTACGGTCGCATGGTACCCCACCAAGTTGAAGGCAAAAGGCACTTAATCCTCAAATCACCTGTTGGTGTCGTGGGTGCTATTTCACCGTGGAATTTTCCCGTTGTCCTTGCCACAAGAAAACTGGCACCCGCCCTTGCCGCCGGCTGTACAGTCCTACTTAAGCCAGCTAGCGCCACGCCGCTCAGTAGCGTATTGCTCGCCGAATGCATTGAAGCAGCCGGTGTGCCACGTGGTGTTTTTCAACTCATTGCAGGATCCGCACAGGACATTGGCGCAGAATTCATGGAAAACCCCCTATGCCGGAAAGTTTCTTTCACCGGTTCAACTGCGGTCGGCAAAAATCTGATTGAACAATCTGCCAGAACAGTGACTGCCATCTCCATGGAACTTGGAGGCAATGCACCCATGCTCGTGTTTGGGGATGCCGACCTCGACCGAGCAGTTGCAGGTGCCATCATTGCGAAATTCCGCAATACAGGCCAATCATGCGTCGCTGCCAATCGCATTTATGTACAGCGCAACATCTACGACCAGTTCCTCGCCAAGTTTCTTACGGATGCCAAATCACTCAAGGTCGGCAGCGGCCTTGAACCGGATGTGGAAATCGGTCCGCTCATCGATGATCAGGCTATCGAATTGGCACTTGAGCTAATCGCAGATGCCCAAGCTTGTGGTGCCAAAGTGCTATACGGTGGCCATAGAATCGAAGGCCCTGGAAACTTCTTGGCGCCCACAGTACTTGCTGACGTCCCCCCCACAGCTAAATGCATGAACTGTGAAATATTCGCTCCCATTGCTCCGATTTGTCCATTTGATGACGAAGCTGAAGGCATTTTGCATGCCAATGCGACGGAATACGGACTGGCTGCATACGTTTACACAAATGACCTGGCTAGAGCCCTACGCCTATCAGAAGAGCTAGATGCCGGCACGATTGGTCTCAACGACGCCGTTCCCGCCGTCAGTACCAGCCCATTTGGCGGCTGCAAAGAAAGCGGGCTTGGCCGTGAACTGGGTACCGAAGGCATTGAACCCTATCTGGAGACCAAACACATTTCAATTGGTGGTGTTGATTGAAAAACTTACAGATTCGACGGTGCAAATGATTCCGTCCAGAACGAATACAATTGCGCATTCTTGAGTGAAAACTCAATTCGAATCGGTGAGCCGCTGGCTCCCAAGGGAATCTTGCCGCCCTTAAAACGAAAGACGTGCCGAGTCCGGTCCACGGTCAGTGGCTCACATGACTTGAAGTCAAAACCAGTCAGTGGGTGACCTCGGCGCACAATCTGGGCACGAATCTCACCGCCAGCCGCATTGGCATTCACCGCCAAAGCAGAAGCAGCAAGCCGAATCGGCACCGTTGTGACTCGGGCAGTCCGATTACCCGCATCGAGTGAAACAAAACCATCAAGTCGAAGCTTGGCACGACCAAAAGCAGTACCACTACCCGTAAAAAGTGGCTTATGGCGTTTCACCTGGCCACCACCATGGCGTTTCCATTGTGAGCCGTAGTAGAACCACAACTCATCGCCCATTTGGATCGGCGGGTTGGTAAACATGGCGTGACAACCCATATCCCAGTCACGCTCATCAACTCCATTCGGCAAGATGGGCGTACGATCAAATGCTCGTTGCCACTGCTCGCCATCCCGACTCCAGATGAGTTGCATATCGATCCCCCCCGTGGTGTCGACGTGATAGACATAAGCCATGCCGAGATAAAGGTTGCCGTAAAGGAAACCGGTATTGTTGTACATCTGGATGTCCGGCGGATCATCTTTGTCAGTTGGCAAGATGAACTTCGGTTTGGTCCAATGCACAAAATCATCGCTGAATGAAATGCCACGCAATCTGCGCACCGGGTTCTCACCACTGCAAAATATGTATTTCTTGCCATCCCAGATTTGGACCTTGTCGTCTACTTTTTCACGTAGCTTAGGATAAAACCCATATTCCGGACTAAGAATCTTTACAAAGGCGGTATAACGCTTTCGCGGCGTATCATGCATAAGGGTCATGCAGTCGCCAATACCATGATCCAGTCGGAACACCGGCTTAGACTGTTCTTGCCAATGAAATCCATCAGGCGAAAATGCGACGTAATTACCACTAGGAAATGCCGCTTTCGGATTCCACTTATCAGGAACGGCGTACTGATAGGTCATCATCTTGTAACGACGCAGCGGTCGTGATTCACTGGGGTCGTGAAGGATCGAAACAGTGTCAAATCGACCGGTTGCCTTGTCGGACTTCCAGTGCGGCTGAAAGCAAACATTGTTGGCCGTATTGCCCCAAAAGTCACAGAGGTGCAGATCAGGTTTGGTCCAGTGAAGCCCATCCATTGAAGTGGCATAGCACACCGAGGTAAAAAACCGCCGGTCATCAAGGTCACGTGGTCGTGCCAGGTACCACATCCGCAGTTGGCCATCACCTGGCTCGCGCCAGATCGAACCGTACGCGCGAATATCGTTGCCTTCCCACGGCCGGTCACAGTGAACAATCGGATTATCCGAGTCCTTTGTGAGTTGGTGCAACGTTCGGTGTGTTCCCCGCGACTCGGCAATGATCGAATCATCAACAAACAGCTGGCGTGTTTTGTTTATTCGAGGTTGTTTTTTGATCGCCATGAAGAGCTCCTTACACCGGCTTAGAAACTATTTCATCTTGGATTTTCTTGGCATGTTCGGCATCAACATTTTCGCTGTGGCAACTGGCCTTTTGGCCTTCGGCACCCACCATCGATGTCCTGGTCTTCGACGCCAACTGGTGTACTTCATGGGCACTTAAAACACCACGCTTTTCAAGAATTTCCTGTTGCTCAACTGTCAACGCCGCTGTTACCTTAGGTTGATCCCATGCATAGGCCTCATCCTTGCCGGAAACAAATTCCGTGATCTGCTTGCTAATACGCACAGAACACCAATCGTGGCCACACATCGCACAGAAATCCGTGTCTACATCCAGGTCTTCATCGTGGTAGGCTCTAGCAGTATCGGGGTCAAAACTAAGATCAAAATGTTTTTCCCAATTGAGAGCCGCCCTGGCCTTGGTCAACTCATCGTCACGATCACGCGTACCAGGAATACCCAACGCCACGTCTGCTGCATGGGCGGCAATCTTGTAAGCGATACAGCCTTGTTTTACATCATCCTTCTTGGGTAATCCCAAGTGCTCTTTAGGCGTTACATAACAGAGCATGCTGGCGCCATGATAAGCCGCAGCTGTAGCGCCAATGCAACTTGTGATGTGGTCATAACCAGGAAATATATCTGTCACCAGCGGTCCAAGAACATAAAATGGAGCGCCGTGACAGAGTTGACGCTCCAGCTTCATGTTGTATTCGATCTGATCAAATGGGACATGACCTGGACCTTCAATCATAACCTGCACGCCTTTTTGCCAGGCTCGCTCAGTCAGTTCACCCAGCGTTTCCAATTCCGCCAATTGTGCAGCATCCGTAGCATCCGCCAACCCCCCCGGCCGTAACCCGTCACCAATGCTGAACGAAACATCGTACTGGCGCATGATGTCGCAAATGTCATCCCATAATTCATACATCGGGTTCTCTTGGTGATGGTGGATCATCCATTTTGCCAGAAGACTGCCACCACGACTTACGATGCCAATCAGGCGGTTCTTAACGTACTTAAGATGGCCTTGGCGCACCCCGGCATGAATCGTGAAGTAATCCACGCCCTGCTTGGCCTGGTGCTCGACCATATTCAGAATATCTTGGTGATTGAGGTCCTCGATCTTGCGTCCGATGATCATCGAGTAGATTGGCACCGTTCCAATCGGAACAGTGCTGTTCTTGATAATCGCTCTGCGGCATTCATCGAGATCGCCACCCGTTGAAAGATCCATCACGGTATCAGCACCCCACCGCTCAGCCCAACGCAACTTTTCAATCTCATCAGCTGTGCCTGAAGATACGGGTGAAGCGCCCATATTGGCGTTTACTTTGGTCTTTGATGCTCGACCAATACACATCGGATCCAGTTGAAAGGATAGATGCACCTTGTTGGCTGGAATAATCATTCTTCCAGCTGCCACCTCGTCACGGACTTGCTCAGGCGTCAAATGCGTCTCGCGCTGGGCAACCCTTGCCATTTCAGCCGTGACCAAACCTAAACGAGCATGTTCAAGCTGTGTGACCGGTTGTGGCGATGCACAACGGTCTGCCTGCTGATCAAAGCCAGCCGGCATAAAATCCCATGCAGTCTTATCACTTGGCTGGGGCATACCAGGTGTATCAGGTGAGCTGAAGGACCAACGTCCCTTGGATCCAGCGGCAATCTGACCGGGCTGGGAAAAACTCCCGGGGGTTGTACAGGCTTCATGTTGACTTGGGTTGCCACCGAGTGGTGGAAGTTCATATCTGGGAGTATTCGTATTTGGTTTTATCATGGACAACCTCCGTGTATAGGCTTGACGAAAAACAACATCTACCAAGCCGTCCAAAGGTGGGGGCTCGCGAAAAAACAAGATTGGATCGCGTAAGAAGTCTCGCATTCCCTACGCAGCTTGGCCCACTGACTTTAGACCATTTACTGATCAGGTTCTAAGGGTTTCATCTCAGCCAATACTTTGAGTACCGACACCCCTAGCGATGTAATAACAGTTTATCATGTCACTATGAACCAGCAAGAAGAATCGTATGACCAAGCCATGCAGACAGCCATGGCAATGCTCAAACGACGCGACTTGAGCTGCCGAGAGTTGTCCGCCAAGCTCGGTGGCAAACGATTTGGCCAGCGTGTCATCCACCAGGTCATCGCCCGGCTCCAGGATCTGGCATTCCTTGATGACAAGTCATTGGGTATAGATGTCATGAACCAGCTCCAGTCACGAAAACCCACAGGACCTCATTTACTGAAGGCCAAGCTGATCGGGCGCGGCATCGATCCGACATTGGTTGATCATCTGATCGACACAGCCAAGACAAATATTGACCAAGTGCAACAAGCGAGGGCGCTTGCCCAAGTCCGATTAACCAGAATGAAAATCACAAATCCCCAACACATCCGGAAAAAGTTGTGGGGAACATTGGCCAGACGTGGATTTGAATCGGATACGATTGAATCCGCACTAAACGAGTTGGATGTCTGTGATGAAGGGTAATCATCTCTGCGACGTCTTTTGAAAGATGAACTCTACGCAGAGTCTAATATGCCCCAAATGAACACTTGTGCCTTTGATCATATTGAATTGAACAGTTAAATATTTTCACCCTCATGGCAAGCAGTCAACAAATCTCCCCGTTAGCCGAACTTTCCATTCACGACCCCTTGCGCTTGTCAACCAACTGTATATTCTCGATCCGCAGCCCTCGATCAATTGCCTTGGTCATATCGTACAGCGTCAGGCAAGCTGCCGTCACCGCCACCAAGGCTTCCATTTCGACCCCGGTCCGTGCCGTGACTGACGCCTGGCCAATCACACGCACACGATCATCCGCCACACGATCGAACTGGATACCAAGGTGGTCCAATCCAAGTGTATGGCACAGGGGAATCCACTCATCGGTCCTCTTGGCTGCTGCTATTGCCGCAATACGTGCCGTTGCCAAAGCCTCACCTTTGGGTAGATCACCCGAAAAGATCCGATCAATGGTGGTACGAGCTGCCACAAAGTCACCATGGGCAATTGCTGTGCGACGCACGGTCGGCTTAGCCCCGACATCAACCATTCGGACATGGCCCTGATCATCAAGGTGGGTGAGTTTATCTGCCATCGACACCCATTCTACCGACACACCACGATAAACACGATGCCACTGCGGCGTTACAATGGCCATCGTGGCAATACCAATCCATCAAACCGCCTGGCTGCTCATTGCCGTCACCTTGGGGTTCGCTGGATGTGTGGAACGTACGATTTCCATTACATCGAACCCTCAGGGCGCTTTGGTGTATCTGAACGACGAGGAAGTCGGCCGGACGCCGCTTGTGATTTCCCACCGCTTCTACGGTGTATACAGCGTCCGCCTAGAGTTGGACGACCACAAACCGCTGTGGACAAAACAAGAGGCCAAAGCACCGTGGTGGGAGTTCCCCGGCCCTGATCTGGTTGCTGAGGCCATACCTGGGCTAGCCGTGCGACAGCAATGGCACTTCGATCTTGATCTGCTGGAGGATCTTGACCCTTCTGCCATTGAAAAACGTGCACAACAGTTGAGTCAAATGTTGGAAGAAAAACCGTAAGCGCTGACATGTCTAGTAGCACCACCCACATCTGAGCATTGACAAAATACCCAAATACAGACATTAGACCGTTGGTTCAAGGCTTTGTGCCCAAAGCAACCCGCATCTGCCACCTTATCGCAGTCGTCGCAACATCAACATGCTACCGAAAACTATAAGAGCCGCCGTAGCAGGTTCGGGAACAAGCTCGATCACCAGCAGAGGCCGGGTCGCAACATCTTCGGGGGAACCGGCGGTGAGCAGGTTGGCGTCCTTGTCGTAGGTATCCCCCCACTCGCTGGAGCGATAGGCGTTGCCATAGTTGATATCCAGAGTCGGCAACTCACCTAGTGGGCTGTAGGCCGTTACGAACACGCCGTCTCCCGTGATGAAGTCAATCAAGCCCGTGACATCAAACTCTTTGAACCCTAGGGTAGCATCTTGAAAGATCTCGACGGCGCCTGAATGGTTCGAGTCGTATTCAGCTTCGCGTGTTGCGTCGATAGTGCCGTCTTGAGCAACTCCGATATCCGGGTCGCCCACATCGGAGGGTCCGCAATTATACGCCATCCCAACCGGGTCATTGGGCGCTGGGCTCGACCAACAAAGCTGCGACCACGTTTCCTTTCCCCGTCTCTTAAAATCAGCTGTGACCCTGCCCTTCGTCGCGGTACCATCGTCGAATCCATAACTGATTTTGGTCAGCACCGGATAGATCGCGATCGTCCCCGCATTCAACTTAGGCTGAGCAACTATGTTCGACTCTCTGGTTTCCACGTCACCAGGGCCCAACACGGTGATGGTGTCACCGAAGTACGCACCACCAGTGGCGACTTTCGTGCCGTTATCTTCGGTGTTATACATCTTCAGAGTGGCCTTTCTAATCGCGATATTCGTTGGCACTTGCCCCGGACCCGTGCCAAACACATCGCGGAAACGAATGAAGAATCGCGAATAACGGTAAGTGGGTCCGGCCTCTAGGGAAGATCGACCGCCACCGATACTCCCGTGGACCCGGTGGAAAAAGTGACCTACTTCGAGGACCGACTGACGCCCTCCGTTGGTCGAATACAATTCGTAGGCGCTTGCGTCACCCGAATTGCCCCGAGCCCACTCGGCTGTCTCGCCGAACTTCGTGGTGAAAGCCCAGCGGATCTCCGTATCTTGCGCACGATCATATCCGTTGGTCCCCTGCTGAAATGAATAAATTTCAGCTAATGCCGGGGCAGTAATTGCCAAAACAGACACTGACATCCACACAAGAACCAAGACTTTTGAACTGCTTCGAACTGACATGACAATCTCCCAAGTTAATGCGAAGTGCAGGTTTCAAGATAGCTGCTTCCCCAACCGCAACACAGAATCATTTCAGCCATGTTTCGTAAAAAATGTGACTAAATTGTAACCACGACCTACAGCAAATTGCAAGGATTAAAGATTAACCAACCACAACCTTGGCTAAAGCTGCTCGCAGAATCGCCCAGTCGTTTTGATTTAAGTGACAGATATATAGGTGTTTTAAGTGTGTTTCGCTCCAACTTGTCCCACAGTAGATGAGTATGGTCCGCACAACCTACGCAAACCACTACGGATCCGTCGCCCACAGCATAGGCCATCATCGTCGTGCTGAAGAGGACTCTTTGGCAAACCGGAATTTCACTTTCGACGGCGACGCCCTAAATAGACCAACCCAAAGCCTAAAAATCCTACTGTTGCTGGTTCAGGCACGAGTGTACTTAGGCCGGCGGATTTCAACGCCGACGATAACGACAACCCTTGCGTTGTAGTCCAATTAGCGCCCAGAATCCCCAAATCAGCGACATCTACGATATTGTCGCCGTTGAAATCACCGTCGGAAAATACGATGTCCGTCATGCCGAAGTTAGCGCCAAGAATTCCCAGATCAGCCACATCTACCACGCCGTCCCCGTTGGCGTCGCCAGGCATCGGGCCACTCGATTCAGCAACCACGCCGAGGATGGCGTTGTCGTAGAGTACATTTTCGAATGAGGCACCGCCACCCCCCAGCTGGAATGCTCTGGCTAAGTAATTGGCAACTATAGATTGGAAGTCTGCAACCAGAAGCGTGTCATTGTGCCACAGGTCCAACCGCTGGTTCGAGGCTTTGTAATGAACAGTCATTTTACCCTCGGTAAGCGGCACATCGATTAGTGTAAGGGTCTCCTCAAGTTCGACGCCGGTACCATGAACGAGGACGTATCGATCGGACGTTCCATCAGGAAGGAAAGAACTATATAGCCCCGGTCCTATGTTATTGGCGCCTCTCACCTTTAACACATCGCGGTTAGAACTAATTTCAAATAACTTGTCGTTGCCAAAAGTATCACCCGCTGGAAATTCTATTCTGAAATCAAACGAGAATACCCAATCCTTGGCCTCGTCCATAGGCTGAGCGCCTGCAGTTCCAGAACCAGGAGGCGGCGTGTTCTTGAACGTCGCCCGACCACGGACTGTCGAGTTGATGCAAGGATTGACTTTGCCTGGTCCTTGATTACCCGAACATTCCCAGCCACCGTCATCGGAATAAGGTGATTCACCTAGAACAAAGGCGCCTTGAAGGAACGCGGCATAACCCCACTCACTGGGTGAAAAATCCCAGTTATCGCAGTCGAGCAGTTCATTGTGATTAAGACTTGAATGACCATTTCCTGCTCGCTCTCCAAACTGGTGACAACCTTCCTCTGTGGTGTTTGGGTCCCCCGAGAACAGGTAATTGATTCCCGGTTCATTGTCATCCAAGAACGGAACCGGCGGGCCGGCCCATACAGTTGAACCGCTGAGAATGGCCAGTATCGTGCAGAAAAAAGACTGCTTCCTTTTCATGAGTTCATCTCCTCCTCGCATACATAAAGTTGCTGGTCCAATTTATCTGGAATTTCCCAGAGGACCCTACCCTGATGGCTGGAAACAATCCTTTCACAGCACAACCATTATATATGCCGATTGTCCCTAACCAAAAGGTTTTGGGTTTTTTATAGAGTCGAACCGGTACATTCGGCCTCACGAAGAAACCCTACCGTCGCCTGTATAATGTTGGATCATCGCCAGTGACAAACGGGCGCAACAGTCGAGTCAAATGTTGGAAGAAAAGCCATAGGGCCCATGACCGAACAGACCCAACGGGCGCCCAGCACGTGGCAGGACACCCATATCTATCGCTATCCATCCAACGGCTGCTGTTCAATCAGGTGATCGATCACCACTTCGCCCTTAACCAGGTGCTCGTCAATGATTCGATCCAGCACGGGTGGATCACAGTGGCCATACCAGGCGCCCTCGGGATAGACGACAGCGATCGGGCCACCCTCACAGACGCGTAGGCAATTGGCCTTTGTCCGCAGCACGCCGCCCCGCTCACTTAGCCCCAACTCTTTGAGCCGCTTCTTAAGGTGCTCCCATGCAAATACACTGCGTAGTTTATCACAGCAATTGGGTTTGCTCTGATCACAACACAGGAAGATATGACGGCGCGCACAAGTAACCCCGACACTTGCTGCAATTTTTTGTTGTCTCTCAACACGGTCACTGGCTGGACGATCCATTTTCGTCATGAATGAGCCCAATGTATCAGTCCCACCTGATCTGGCAAGCAGTTCGCGCAAGCCTATGATGGGACAATATGGGCAAAACACCCTACCCCAAACACCTTGATTTGGACAAGCAGAAGGGATTGACTGTTCACTGGGATGACGGACGGATCACTTTCTATCCTATCCACTACCTTCGCAAGATGTCCCCTTCAGCTGACACACGCCAAATGCGAGAAGAGATGGAACGCAATCCTTTAACCGTGCTACCCAATTCTGCAGTAGGTGATGGCCAGCCACTTACAGCTACCGGTGCCGAACCGGTAGGTAACTACGCGATTCGCATCTTTTTTTCTGATGGCCATGATACAGGACTGTACAGTTGGCAATATCTACGGGAGATTGAGCCCGGCAAGCCGCAGATGAATTCCGCTGCACCGGACCAGCAGGAAAAGTGACAATGAAAACTACCCATCATGCCAGCATACCATCTTCAGAACATCCAATGCCGCCACAATCCCGACCACCAGGAACAGATATTCACAACCATTTCCGATAGGATCTTCCGGTGCAAATTGATGTGCGCAACCTGCAACACCATCGGCTGTTTACAGCCCAAGTGGACTTGGACCAACCTCCAGATATCATTGAAAGTTCAGTAGCCGGCACAGGTGACCGTACAAAAATCCACTTGGATTGGGCTCAGGCAATTGATGATCATAATCACCTCAAACGCTGTCCCCTATGCGGTTGCGAAGAACTATTCGTCCGTAAGGATTTCCCACAGGCCATTGGTTTTATCATTGTGCTGCTGGCAGCAGTCATTGCAATGATCATGTTCGCTACCCGCCAGGTTCTCGAGGGGTTCCTTGTCCTTGGACTTGTGGCTCTGATCGATGCAATCATCTATCTCTTTTCTGGTCGCTGTCTCGTCTGCTATCGTTGCCGCAGTGAATACCGTGATCTACAGATCCCCCGTGATCACCCGGGCTGGGAACTGTCGACCGGTGAGAAATACCGGACGAACAACCCAGGCAATACAACGGGCTGATCAAGCCGACGGGGAGGCTTGGTTAAAAACACTCTCCTAGTGTGGCCCCTGTAGCAGTTGGCAAACACCCACCAACTGAAATATTCAGATCTATCCGTTAGTTAGCCTCTGCCACCAGTGGGCCCGCCAACGCCCGGATGACGAAAAGCCTGCCCGCCATTGTCGGCATAAAAGAACTCGGCACCCAAGGATCCGGACCATAACGAAGTGTCATCCAAACAGACTGCCCCTGCCAATTAAAGTTGACTTTGCAGCCATCGGCTCCGCCAATGCAATAATCCGCCCTGGTGAACAAACCTGGTCCTATGGTATTGGCACGCAGGGGGATTAGTGTTAACCGACTGGCAAATGAATGCAGTGAGTTCTGTTCAATTGTAAGCGGATTAAGATTTGCGCCCAATCGATACGGATCGCTGCGCCAAGCCCGCGTGGACTTGTATTCACTCGCAAAATGTGGCTCCCAAAAAGCGATATGACATGCCCGCCCGATACCGTACACAACCACCAGTTTCCCACCGCGTTTCTTGATAGCGGCAATCTTGGCTGGATACTTTGGAAGGCTACGCCGCGTGGCGAAATTGCGCTGCGACTTGGGCACCGTCAGCTTACCCAACGGACCATAAAGCGCCTCCTCCATCGCCCCCTGGAAACTACCGGGGGCATTGGGCGGCGACGAGTTTCCTTTCTCATCTGACCATTCATCCATGTTGAACCCATGCACATGTTTCCACGACACCTTATGCTTGCAACTGAAATAGATGGCCCATTTGTACATACCCATTGGTCCCACGGGTAAAATGAGAGCCAGTGGTTTACGGCGTTGGGCTGATGCACGGACCACGTCAAATATCTCATAGCCCATCATGGCATCCATGGTCTCTACCCCACCCGAAGTGTCGTCACAAATCACCGGCTCAAAGTTCTTATGCCAATGGGGCTGGCGTTCAATAAACTGCTTGGGCCCAAAGCCTGTGATTCGCTTGATCTTGCGATAGTCCCACCCCTTGGGGTAGTAAGATCCAGCGTACGAACCTTCAAGCGTAGATAGAAAATCGATCGCCATATCAATGTCCTTTCACTTATCGCCAAGCGTAATAAGCTTGCCCAGTTGTTTTTCCAAGATGCAATCACATGGGTATGGGTGGCCTCGATGTTGCCGAAAACCCTCTGCATATCTAACCCCAACGGTTCCACCACGCATGGCTGACCACTCCTGCATGGATTGAATGTATTGATCCATGCCATGGTGTTTCATGAGCCAGCGGCGTTGTGATGCATGGGCTTTAAGAGCACGTCTTTTCGTAGCCATCGAGCCAGTAATATCCACATAGGTTGTTGGGACAACCGGATCACCGTACACATCCATACCTTCGATTGGATCCGCATAGTAGAGGTAAGGAATTCTTGAACCGCGTGCAATTGGTCCGGGGCATGCGTTGGGGATGGCATATCCGAATGTAACACCACGGGCGATCATCGCCGCCTGTTCATGATCAATCATGTAATCAACCAGGCTGTGAGTAATCACCAATGTAGGTGCAATCTGGCGTGTCAAACTCAAGGCTCGGCGAAGCGTCGCCTCATCATATGTCACATATAAATCCCTACTCTCTAAGCAGTGATATTGAGCCCCCAAAATCTTGGCTCCGGCAGCACCCTCCTTGCGTCGAATTGTGGCAATCTCCTGCGGGCCTAAATCAACCGACCCACAATCACCGGGGGTCATCGTGACAACATGGGTCTTCCATCCCTTTTTAGATAAAAGCGCCAAGGTTCCGCCGGCAAGAATTTCACAGTCATCAGGGTGAGCCATCAGACACATGGCAACTTTACGTGTTAACTTAGACAATGGTTTGTTCCTCAAGTAATACAACCACGTGACAAGAGATTGCGTCACCTTGCCCAATTGCATCTACCAGCTCGTGAGTTTTACCCTTTACGTTGACCTGACTGCGATGACAACCTAACACTGAAACCAGATTACGACAGATCTGTTCCTTATAGGGTGAGACCTTGGGGCGTTGCAAGACAATGGTGGCATCAAGATTACCAATCGCGTAACCACCCTGTGCGGCCTGCCGTATCGCCTCCTTAACGAACTGCCCTGATCCAGCCCCCTGCCACTGTGGATCACTATCAGGGAATACGCTGCCAAGATCATCCAAACCCAACGCACCGAAAATGGAGTCCACCACCGCATGGAACAGCACATCACCATCTGAGTGAGCCACACAGCCTCGATCATGTGCAAGCTCAATTCCACCGATAATCAATCTACGCCCCGGTTCAAGCCGATGCAGATCAAATCCGTGTCCGATACGCAGTCTGGGTTTATGCGTCATCCAGTATGCTACTTCAAGCCGTATTCTTTGAGCTTGCGATAGAGCGTACGTTCACCAATCCCCAGGCTTTTGGCTGCCTGCTCCCGATTACCCGCATAGACGCGTAGAGCATTTCGAATCGCCTGTTTTTCTATCTGCTCCAGGCTCATTCCGGTCGTCGCCTCAAGACCGGCATCCGCAAGTTCCCCCTTGCCTTCACGCACTTCCGGAGGCAGATGCCGGGGTTCAAGCTTGTTCCCTTCGGCAACAACGACCATGGTCTGGATCACATACATCAACTGCCGTACATTGCCTGGCCAATCAAACTGCGTTAATACCTGCAAAACCTGCTCGGAAATCTGCGGTATTTCTTTGTCACCCTGAACGGCGTAATGGCGGGCATAATGATCCGCCAACAGTGCAATATCCTCACGTCGCTCACGGAGTGGAGAAAGCTTCAACTCCGCTCCCTTGATCCGAAAGAACAGGTCTTCACGGAACTTGCCCTGTGACACAAGCTCACCCAGATCATGGTTTGTTGCTGATATCAAGCGTACATTGACATGCCGTGATTCATTGTCACCGAGACGGACCACCTCACCACTTTCCAGCACACGGAGTAGTTTAGCCTGCATGATCAGTGGCATATCCCCCACTTCGTCAAGAAACAGTGTTCCACCATCTGCAAATTCAAATCTTCCCTGACGATCTTTATCTGCACCTGTAAAAGCACCACGGATATGGCCAAACAATTCATCCTCCAGAATTGACTCGGAAAGGCCCGCACAATTCAGAGGAACGAACTGCATTTTAGCGCGTTTAGAGTTGTTGTGGATGGCTTGCGCCACCAATTCCTTACCCGTCCCTGATTCCCCAGTGACCAAAACAGGAATCGTACTGGGTGCGATCTGCCGCATTGTTGCAATCAATTGGCGGACCTGAGGCGCATTGCCAATGATCCCCTCAAAGCCAAATTTCTCGTCGAGCCGGCCACGCAATGCATCATTTTGGGCCCGCAACATGACCGCCTGAATAGCGCGGGTTGCCAAGTTGCGAAATACTTCCAGATCCAGTGGTTTTTCAATGAAGTCATATGCACCCCCACGCAATGCAGCCGTGGCGGTGGGAACATCACCATGGGCGGTTACAAGAATCGTCTCAGCGTCTGGCTGGGTTTGTTGGGCCCTATCAAGAACCCGCAAACCATCTTCCTCGCCTTCCATGACCAGATCGGTCACAATCAAGTCAAACCGGCCGTGATCGAGTTCCTCACCGGCGTCTGCAAGGCTATGGACAATCGTACACACATGCCCAAGGCGGCGCAGCGCCTCACCCATGACCTGGGCGTGATCAACTTCGTCGTCTACCACCAGGATCTGAGCCGTCGGGATATCAGAGTCCTTTGCCACCACAGGCATAATCCAACTATCAGGCGGTTTGGTCAAGACCGCGGGTCAAAGCCCGTGGCCGCAATAACCGATTTTCTATCGCTATAATGCCACACCATGCCAGTTCTGGAACCTAATGTCGCCCAACCCGTCAAATCATCCGCAGCCGTTCAACGTATTGGTTGTGTCAGTTTTCTAAACGCAAGACCCCTGATTGCAGGCCTTGAAAATCTAGATGGATCGTCAAATCTGGCGGTTGACTACCATGTCCCTAGTCACTTGCTCGCCCAACTCGAATCACGATGCGTTGATATTGCACTGTGTCCCATAATTGATTTCTACGCCAGCAAAGAACCGCTCGAACTGGTACCAGTTGGCGGAATCGGATGCTGTGGACCAACGCTCACCGTGAAGCTCTGCAGCCGAGTCCCATTCAACCAGATCAAGCAGGTATACGTTGACGCTGACAGTCACACTTCAGTCGCCCTATTACAGATCGTTCTCTCACAACGATACGGAACTCGGCCACACATTATAACGCGTTGTGTCGGACAATCCGAGGAGGAAAGCACCACATTTGCGCAGGCTGAGGCAGTGCTCTTTATTGGTGACAAGGTCGTAACCTGCCGCCCCAGCACGGACGAATTCGCCTTCCAACTGGATCTGGGCGAAGCATGGCATGGCTTAACCCAGTTACCCTTTGTCTTTGCCGCCTGGATGTCACATGCTGACAGTAATCTGGGGAAGTTGCCTGCGTTACTCTCCATAACAAAGCAGCAGAACCTGAATCAAATTAACCAGATTGCAATAACCTATGCCACAGAACACGGCTGGCCAGCCGATCTGGCCAGCCGATACCTGGGACAACTGCTTTGCTACGACATTGGTCCCAAACAGATCCAGGCCATTAAATTATTCGCTGACCATGCCAAAACGTTGGGATTGATTGATGAAGCTGTACCCCTTCGCATCCGTTCGCAGATACCACAAAAAGTCTGACAATTAATATCCATACCTGTGAGCCGCAGACTCGCCCAACATTTCAACTGCCAACCACTTGCCGAACTGACAGGCCAGTTGCTTGTGGGTCCAGTGGAAAAACGCATTGAGCAGATTCGACGTGCTGAAAGACTGCATGACTTAATTGATCAGGATCAGAATTACCCATTCGACTTCATTAACTACTCAATTACCGGATATCACAGTGAATCCGATGACGCCATACTGGTCGGCGCTGCCATACTCGGCGATCTACGATTGATTATCGACTCCCTAAGTCGATCAGTCCCATTACCACGGAACGAGGAGGAATCCATACAGACTGCACAGGAACTAGCTAAGCGATTTAACGTAAGTACAAAATCCATTCTCCGATGGCGCAAGATAGGTTTGCGATGGAGATGGGTAAAAGATGAGGGCGATGAGCGCAAGCAGATTGTTTTTACACATGATGCAATCAGCCATTTTGTCAAACATCACCAAGCACGAATTGACAAGGCTTCACACTTCTCGCAACTCAATAGCCAAGTTCGGTTACAGTTGATTGAGCATGCCAGACAGATCGCATCAGATTCAGGCTTGTCACTATTTCAAACAGCACGCCTTTTGGCTACTCGATACGATCGGTCTATTGAAACCATTCGGCTGCTGCTCGAACGATATGACCGTAACCATCCGAAAACCAAGGTGTTTTCTAAACACACAGGACCACTAACCTCAAGACAGAAGAAAATCATTGAACGTGCTCATCGCATGGGCATCGCAGTAGACAAGATTGCGGCCCATTTCAGAAGAACTAAATCAACTGTACACCGAACAATCCGTCAGCGGCGAGCTTCCGTGCTACGATCCCGACACATCGATTATGTTGATTCACCAATCTTCAAACGCGATGATGCAGATACTGTTCTGCTACGGCATGGATCACCAAACACGTCATCCATGTGCCCCCACAAGGGAATCACAGATGCGTTAAATGCGTTACCCGCACCTATTCGAGGCCTGTATTGCCGACCCGGTATCGAAGTTCATCAGCAGAAATCCCTGTTTGTACGAATGAACTATTTGAAGTTTAAGGCTGCAGCCCTTTGCAGAACTTTAAGCCGGCACACGCCAAAAGTGGCCGACATGGACGCAATCGATCAACTGCTTCAACAAGCCAATAAGATTCGCGATCACCTCATCATTGCCAACCTCGGCGTTATCCTACGGATCGCTCGTCAACACGTTCATGAAGCACCGGAAAACATGAACCAACTCACCGTGCTGCTTGAACTGGGAAACAATATTCTTTTTGAATCCGTCACCAGTTTCGACACCGGCAAAGACCAGCCGTATGAAACGCACCTTACCTGGCACTTGCGCCGCTGCTATGCCCGCCATGAGCCAACGATCGGGCAAGCCACCAAACGTGAACCGCCCACCGTCACGGCAAAACACATGCAAGCAACGGCACGTAAAATGGGTATCAACCTAGGCCACAAAGAACCAAGCAAAACTACAGGGCTTTAATCATCCCATTTGTGTCAGTGATCGATTGGCCCGTTATCCACAAGCCTTGCCCCCTACCTCACCTCACAAGAAAAGAGACATTATGGCAGAATTCCAACCATGGTCCCCGGTGGTTTATGAGTAAAGATGAACAAGTATCCCATGGCCACGGCAACCAAACCAAGGACGATACCCACTTTGGCCTGCAGGATCTGGTAATCCACTGTATGTTCTACCGAGTCATACCGCCGGTAGATCCAAAGGACCAGCACACCCGCGCCAATAGCACCTGGATCCAAGAAGAGCAGGACTGAAGCAATCCATGGATCAGGCGCAGACAACACCCACAAAGTAGCAGATGCACACAACGCGATCAGTCCGGCCCAGACACTGATCAATGCCAATGGCGGAGCCCAATCGAACAGGGCGTCACCACGACGGGGAATACGCCACATCAAGAAGATGACCACACCACATACAAAAAATGACAAACCAACCTGCAGCCAAAGGGGCATCGTATTCACGCGCAAATTCAGGAAGACATCAGACAGACCAATACAGCACCTAATACCAGCAATTAACGATATTACAAAGTTGAATCTACCACTGATCCCGTCATTTGTTACTTAATACCAACTAATATACATCAATCTATGTCATATCAAGATTCCTAAAAACCCTCATCAGTTTTATATATTTACATAAAAGTTATTTATAACTTTTAATCTATTTACCGCGGGGCTAAGGGCAAACCGCGCTTGCAAATGATATTGAGACGCATTATCATTTCAGTCATAATAATTGGGCTGACGCATATATGAGGCCCATATGAAGGATCAATACGAGGTAATTGGCACTGATAAATATGCCAAAATGAGCGAAAGAAATGCCCGACTCTAGCATAGAAAATCCTGGTGGATATCGTGCCCCGCTACCAACCCGATCATCCACATTAAACCTGATTGATTCAAAA
>PBAS01000055.1 GCA_002716625.1 Phycisphaeraceae bacterium
AGGCCCCATCCGCATCCGTGGCAGACAGTGTGCCCACGACCGTGCCTTCAGCCGCATTCTCGTCCACCGTGTCACCGACAATCGCCAGGCCCGCTGGAGCATTGTCATTGGTATTGTTGATCGTAATGGTAATGGTCTGAAGGGTGAAACTGGTTCCATCATCTACCTTGATTTCCACATCATGGGTTACCACCGCTGCCGTATCAGCATCCAGCTCTGTTTCGTTATTTGCCACCACCAGTTCGTCGGTATCGGCAACTGCAAACAGACCTCCCAGTTCTGTGAATGGGATCCCATCAATCTGGGTAATCGTAAAAGTCAGTTCATCGCCTTCATCATCGATCGCAGAAAGCACACCAAGAATTTCAAGGTTGGGGGCATCTTCATCTATATCATCCGTGAGCAAGCCATCGAGCAATACATCATGCGGGGCATTGCCAGATAACATGATTCGCTGCTCAAGTGGCTGAAACACGGTTGCAGCCTCTCCATTAGCCACCATGTGAAATGCTCGTTTAAATGGCTGGCTGATTGTCCCTGCCTGACAACGAACTTGATTCAAGGCCGCTACACCAGCACCAATCCTCTCATTCATTTTCTTACTTATGAAACGGAGATACTTGAGCGTTGGGCCAGAGATCTGGCTGAAAAACTGAACCAAAAGGCGGCGTGTCATCGCAGGCTCCTTTTAACAGCTGCAAACAATTGATCGCAACAATTGCGGTTGCCAGCCGAATACTTCTTTGATTTACAATTTAGGCCTGTAAACCCTGATACAAATTCTGACGGAAAATCTGAAAACAACGAGGATCCCCAGGCATCCGCCAACAGGAAGTCACTCGACCATATAGGTCTATCAAATCGACTTAATCAATCGGACAGTTGGTGCACTGTGCTCCATATTAGAGCAATTCTCAAAGGTAGAGAATACCCAGTAACCGGCACCGAGTCCAAAGAATCACCCTAACGAGTGGCCACTCGTTTTGTTTTCTTGGATTATTGTTTTGATCTCTACGGCGAATCCGCGACCTAGATCATTGGCAAATTGGCCCTACAAAATACTGCCCACCGTAAAAACCAAGTCCATGGAACTTCAACCAAGACCACAAAAACTCGCCCGGTATAATTATAAACTAATAAATAACAAAAATTTATAATATAAATCTACACAGAAGCCCATCTATTCTTCCCGCTGGGCAAGGACCGATGCCAACTGTTCTTGCCAAGATGAAATGCCCCCAATAAGTGACCGGGCTTTTGCCAAGTCCAGTACGCTATACGCGGGGCGCGGTGCGGCAACTGGATATTGGTCCGTGCGAACAGGTTCAATCTCGCATTTCGAGCCTAGGTGGCGTCCAATCTGGCAAGCAAACTCATACCATGTGCGGTCGCCCTCACCGGCCAGATTGACGATTCCTTCAATCCCCAGCTTGACAAGTCCCATGCTGCCCGCAGCGGCTTCCGTTGCACTGGTCACCCGCAAACGCTGATCATTGACCACCCGCACGTGATTCTTGGATTGCAGAAGCCGCACCATTGTACGCATGAAGTTCTTTCCCCACGGCGCATAAAGCCCGCTGATCCGAATAATCAAGTGCCTACAACCTGAATCTTGAATACATTGATCCCCTTCAGCTTTACTCTTGGCATAAACCCCTTGAGGATCAACTGGATCTTGTTCCTGATAGGGGCGTGTGGCATCGCCACGAAACACATAATCCGTACTGTAGTGAACTAACATTACACCAAGTTGACGACAGCGTTGCGCCAAAAACTGGGGCCCATCCGCATTGACCGCAAAGGCCGATGTTTCGTTCGTTTCGGCGCCATCAACATCCGTCCATGCTGTGCAATTAACCACAAGCCGGTAAGACTTGTGAAGGGCACCATCAACTGCATCGCGCCGTGCGACATCAAGTTCGCCATGCCCCAATGACACGTGCTCAATCCCATTGCATACCAACAACTCCTCCCATGCCCGCCCCAGCATACCGCCAGAACCAAGCAGCAATACCGGCTGCGGAACTTCCGTGAAAGCCAAGGAGGCTTCTACCTTCTTTGCACTGCATCGCTGCTGCGTATTATCCCCAGAGATTCCCGAGATTGGGGAGACAACGGTCATCGGTGTTGTACTTGCCAAGCAAAACCCGCAACCTTGTTAAAGGGCATTCGCTGCTCATCTGGCTGGTCGGGATTGTACTGCTGTGTCACGTAATAAAGTAACCCTGCATTCTCGTTTCCAACGGTTGCAGCGCCATGCCAAAGTTCCGGCGGAATTACCATCACCCCAGGCCGCTTTTCACCCACAACGATCTGCCAGGCAATCTCATCATCCTCACGATACACGCCAATTTTGATATGACCGTGCAGGCACATCCAAAAGTCAGCTTGGTTGAGATGCCGATGCCAAGCCTTGATCGTTCCGGGGTACTGCAAAGAAAAATTAATCTGCCCGCTCATAGCCATCACACCTTGAAGTTGATTCATGATTGACCATCCACGGTCATCCATCATCAGTGATGCTGGTACGAATACGGGCTCGTGCGCTTTAACCGCTAATTCATGAGCGGCCAGCATGTCAGCATCGACTTCGAGTAAACGTGGGGCTTGAATCTTAAGCTCAGCCAAAATGTGCTCCTTAATTATCTCGTAAACCCACGACCTGTCCTGCACGCAGCCAGGGTTCCGGGTCTCCTCCGCCCCCAGGAGAGGCCAAGTACCGATTTGACGATCTGGAGCCAACAAGGAAACCTGAATCCAAGGAATGAAAGCTTGGAAACCAACCTTTACAACACCATCTTCCCAACACGCTGAAGCGCAAACGTTGCTGGTTATACCTATTATAGTCAATCCTTATACCTCTCGCGCAAATTATTTGATTCCATATGCCCACAATGCACCAATACGCGAATCTACGGGCAAAGCTAACCGTGGCGGCCTGCTTTTTCCTTGGCACATTCGCGGTACTTGAGATCGTGGGCAGAATTCTCCTCGCTCCTCCACCGCCCAATAGCTTCCCAGGTCTAAGCCCAAATGAAATAGCTCATGATGAATTACTTTGGCACCACCAGCCAGGATTCGACGACGGTGGAGAAGACGGCCCGATTAACAACCTTGGTTTTCGTGGTCCGGAAATATCGCAGACCAAATCACCGGGGCAGTTTCGAATCCTATCGCTTGGTGAATCGAGTAGTTATGGCACCGGGGTTGGCTGGCAGGAAACTTATGCCTACGTGCTGGAAAAGAAAATTAATACCCAGGAACACGACGTCCAGGTAATCAACGCAGGAGTTCGTGCCTGGTCAACTCTACAATCAGCGCGTTTTTTAGAACTGAAAATCGATGAACTGCAGCCAGACCTAGTACTCGTGTACCACGAGGTCAATGATTTTCTGCCCACGAGCCACCGGGGAATCAACCTGCATGGCTCGGGAATGAATGATGTTGAAGTCATGGCCCTTTACAAAAGCCGCCGCTGGTTTCGATGGATCATCCAGAACTCGCGCTTTGTTGCTGGCATACGTCTAATCATCGCCCGTGCGCGAGCCTCGACAATCGCCCGCATCACTGCAGAATTTCGCAAGCAAGATGTCTTGAGCCAACCGATCAATACTTACTTCAACATCCACAGAGCCCAAAACAATAAAAAACCGTGGCTCAGTAATCCCAATCCAATCGTACGGTTGCCTACGCCACTGAGAGAAAAAGCGCTGCAATCACTTATTAACACCGCGCAATCTCGTGGGGTTCAGATCATTTTTCTACATCCGAGTTACCGTATCAGCAGGCCGCACCGCTGCGTAATGACACGTATTGCACGAGCCCAGAAGATACCCCTACTCGAAATGGACGATGTCATCTACAGTCATGCCGCAAGAACTGGGCGACACAAAGCGGAATACTTTATCTTTGGCGACAAGGTCCACCCCAATCAACTGGGCCACGCCGTCATGGGCAAGGGCATTGCCGACTTCCTACTCAAAAACAACCTTATCCATCCGCAGCCACCTACTGGAACAAGGGGACCGGCGGCCACCACCTTGCCCGGATAAGCCAACTTCCCGTCCAGCTAATGCTTGCACCACGGCGTTACATCCCGGCCCAAAACCTCGCTAAGTTGCTCTACATTGGGCAGGAAATGCGACTGCAGTTCATGCCGCACCCCCGGATCTAACTTCTTTGAACGTGGAATTGTCTGACCGGGCATTTTACCCAAAATGTTGCCAATTCGGTGGCGAAATGCTGGTGGCAGTTGCCGCACGAAAAACGCCAACGGCCGATTCTCCCGTATCATTCGCCTAAGTCCCAAATTCCGAACTGGTTTGGCCGAATTAAACACCTCGAAATCCGGCTGGTATCCCGGATCAACGCCAAGAAATTCGAGAACCTGACGATAGACTTCCGGTGTTTTGCCGACCAGATCCTCAAACAACAGAACACACACCTTGTCGCGGCCAAACACATCGAAATAGCGTTGGACCTGGGGCGCAAAGTCAACCACCTGGCTATAGAGCAACCCCTGTGGAAAATGGCACGAACTGGGAATTCGCTTTCCCTGTCGGCGTTCATCTTCCACCGCAAGCGCTTCTTGGAAACTTAAAATATCTTCGTTGGATGTATAGAGAAACTGCCCGTGCAGGGAATAGACCATATCAACTGGATTACGCAGAATAATGATGATCTTTGCTTGTTCATTAAACGTGCTTATTTCCGTTGCCGCAGTCTTCGAGTAGAGATACCAGACAGATTTTTCTCCTAAGCAAGTGGCTGCCCCTGCCCCGCTAAACAAAGACAAATATTTACGTTCATCACGGTTGGTGATGTGCAATGCCAAGTCAAGATCACGGGCGAAGTGATTGGGTTCGCCGCCTGGTGGCATAAAAATCCGTGGGTGCTGCTTGAGATATTCCTGAAAAGAAGTCGTCCCGGACTTCGCAGCACCAACAATAAAAAAATCTGGTTTTCTCATGGCTTAAAGCTTCGTCAACAACCCACATGGCATACCCAATCCGTGGACACATCTGCCTAGATTGCCAGGTAACCCCACATTATCGGGCCGAGTTACCCCGGTTGCCACTCTTTGATCGGTTGCTTCCGCCTCAATAACCAGTTTAAAGCGGACTGCAACTAATATTTTGGATCACATAACCTTGGGACTAGGTTTGGCGGGCGATCTTTGCCGATGAATGTGCGATATAACTCTTCGTATCGAGCCGTCCCATCAAATGGGACGGCATATTGGCTGGCGCACGCATAAAAACACAATGGCACAACGGCTCGCCTTGATCTCAAAAGCTCGCATTACTCAATGATCTGCCACCAGATACAGAATTGACCGAAACCACGATGCACCCTGTAAACGATTCCATAGGACGGTCAACTGCACGCGGATTCGCGTGGCTCACCCTAGAGGCTGTCGGTGACAAGCTCGTGCAACTTGCCGGACAACTGGTCCTTGCGCAAATGCTGGTCCCTGCGCATTTCGGCCTCTTGGCAAAAGCGTTAACGGTGACCGCATTCATTAATCTCCTCCAGGAACCCGGCATCCGTATCGTTCTAATTCAACGCGGCAACCAATTCAGGCGGTGGGCGGCACCCGCATTCTGGATGTCCATCTCGGCTGGCATAGCAGGTGGAATTCTAACGCTGCTGGCTGCACCCTTGGCCGCGGCAATTTACAAGACGGACGAATTGATTGGCCTACTTGCTGTCCTGGCTCTAACAGCGCCCCTACGTAACTGCGGCATAGTTCCTGAAGCAAGATTACGCTGTGATCTTCGTTTCGGCCGGATTGCAATTATTCGTTTTGTTGCTTTAACTGCCACCATGGCGCTAACTATCGTGTTAGCGTGGCTTGATTATGGTGCATACAGCTTTGTAATTCCAAGGCCCATCATTGCTGCAGCTGAATCCCTCGCCTATTGGCTGCTTTCTCCGGTTCGTATTAGCTTTCGGCTTCGCCTCAAGAGATGGCGATTCCTTTTCTCTGATACGGGTACGCTATTTTTGGCGAGCCTCTTTCGGCAATTTACATGGCAGGGCGACTACATCATTCTTGGCATCCTCCACAACGATATTGTGGTGGGCATCTACTACTTTGCCTTTTCCATGTCGACACAGGCCATGATGTTGCTGACCAACAACCTGTCACGAACACTATTCCCTGCATTGGCCAAAATGCAGACTGATACCAAGCGGGTTCTACGCAATTTCCTCAGTGCCATACACCTACTGGCCCTCTTGGGTGTACCGGCATGTCTTCTACAAGCCGCACTGGCGAAACCCATCTTTAAGATTTTCCTAAACAGTGAATACCAGCCAGCCATCCCTGTCTTGCAAATTCTGAGTATTGGAATGGCTTTCCGCTTAACCGGATCTGCCGCCGGTAGCCTGCTGCAAAGCCAAGGTCGATTCGGCACGATTCTGGTTATGAATATTGCCTATGCAGCTTTTTTTCTTACTGCAGTTACGATTGGCGCAATACGCGGTGGATCCATTTCGGTAGCATGCGCCGTGGCACTTTTTTATGCTGGCATGGGCCCTGTTCATCTGTACGTTGCCATCCGCACATGTGGCGGGCAACTTGTTGATGTTGCCCAAATGCTGATCAAGCCGTGGTCACTTGGCCTGATCGCAGTGGGACTGGCGACGCTCGCAACACGAACCTTGCCCGAAATCACAGGGCGGGATTGGTGGTGCATCGCGGTAACCATCCTAGGAAGCATTGCAATCTATTGTCCAGCCATCTGGTTTTGTGCAAAAGATGATTGCCGACATCTATTATCTAGACTCCAGTCTGTTTTGCCTCAACAAAACCAAGCAGATACAGTCAATGGGGACTGAGAACTCAATGAATACTCTGTGGATTTCGTAGTCTTTAAGTCGTATTGATCCTGTGCCAGCCAATGTTGCGGCGGTCGCCTATTACGAACATGGAAATCCAGATTGTTTTGCCCATGAATATAGTCACAGCATGCTATATTTCCAGAAAGCCGGACAAACACGATCGGCTTTTTGCCATACAGGATCCACCAATTTATTCAGCTCCAAATAGGCTGCCTGCTCATGCCCAACACTGATAATGCCAAACGAACGATTGCATTCTTCGTTCAAGGGCACGATGTCCAATATGGCATGCACCGCGGAACCATGACGCTTCTTAATGGCCTGCGCAACCTTGGCTGGAAGACAACCATGATTTGCATGGTTGACGGGCCGGCTGCTGACCAATGCCGCACCCAAGAAATTGACGTGCGATGCCTTGGCGATGAATTGGCACCTGTGTTATCAGGCGGACTTGTGAGCAAAGCAAGCAAGTATCTTCGGTTGCTCCGCATGGAGAAATCCTTGGCGCCAAGAATCGCTGATATCTTGAATGAAATTGGCGCGGACGGCATCCATGTACGTTCACCTATTTTGGTGCGTATTGCCGGTACCGCTGCGTGCCTTGGTGATGCCCCCTGCTTCTGGCATATGCCCAACGAAATTAGTGACCGGTATCCATTTCAGCTCAACCAGCGAATTTACCGACGATTATGCCGGCGACGAAATGTGGTGCCGCTTGCCAATAGCCACTTTACAGCTGATTCACTGGGGTACGGCAGCATTGAGCCCCATATCCTCTACGTCGGAGTCGATGCCGCACGGTTTAATCCACAGAATGTCGAACAAGTATCAAGAGATGATCTTGGCATTCCTCAGGATGCCGTTGTTTTGGGGATTTTTGCCCGGTTGACCGAATCCAAAGGTGCCGGACGAATCCTCGACGCGATGGCCTCCATGACCAGCACCCACCCACCACTGCATTTACTGATCGTGGGCGGGCCTACCGACACACCATTTGCTCGTTCACTGACCCATCGCATGGCAGAAATCCAAGCATCGGACCAACTGCATCTCACCGGCTTCGTACTCGATCCACAACGGTACTATGGCTCCATCGATATCGCGGTCAACAGTCGTATTGACCCTGAACCGTTTGGCCAGTCCGTAGTAGAAGCCATGCTTATGGAAAAGCCGGTGCTGGTCCACGCACTAGGCGGTCCGGCCGAAATCATCACTGATCGAACCACTGGATGGCATGTGACGCAACCGACAGCCCACGCCTTCTCTCAAGGTATTTCACAAGCACTCAAAGACCGCTCGAAATGGGTTGAGATGGGTAAGCAGGCCCGTGAAGAAGCTCTGGCCAAATACTCAGCCGTCGCCATGATTCAAGAGTACACTCAGATCGTTGAACAAACCTTGACACCAAAATCCCTCGACTGAAATGCCGCTGGAACAGAACTTGTGATGATGCGACTACCTGACTTCCTGATCATTGGCGCGCAAAAGGCAGGTACGACCACGCTTTACCGCGACCTGCTGTCAAACCCCAACATCTACATGCCGGACGATAAGGAACCAGAGAATCTGGGTGATGACCATGTACTCGGTGTTGAAGGGAGAACACAGTACACGAAACTATTTTCTAGAGCACAAAACCAACAGCTGTGCGGTGAGGCTTCAACCGGTTACACCAAACGACCGGATATCGAAGGTGTAGCCAAACGCGCTCGGACGCTACTAGGACCTGATCTGAAAATCATCTATCTCGTAAGGCAACCAGTAGCACGGACCATTAGCCATCACAACCACTTGGCAAACAACGGTGGGGCACCGCACGATATCAACTTGGCCATCCAAGAGTTGCCTTGCCTGATTAACTACAGTCGCTATGCGATGCAGGCCGCTCCCTGGGTAGATGCCTTTGGGCATCATGCAATACGATTCATTCAATTCGAGGATTACATAGCCAACCGAAAGCAAACTATTGCTCGCCTAGGCGCCTTCCTAGGTACCAAACTTCACCCTGAGCTCATTGACGAGGACAAGAACTACAACCCCAGCAGCGGCAAACCCCTTATACACGGCAGCAAATGGAAAGCGATCCAACAGAGTCGTATTTATCTCAAAATGGTGCGTCCATGGCTGCCGCTCGATACACGACGGTGGCTGAGCGGAAAGCTACTACCCAAAGCCCCAACCGCGTTGACGCCACCGACAAAAACAACCGTGCAATACATTGTGGACCAGGTGCACGAGGACACTTTGCAACTCGCCAAGTTAACTGGCTCACCCAAGCAGTGGTGGGATCTGAATGAAGTACTTGAAAAGTACAAAAAACAATAACTGTCCTGAATGAAAAAATCTCGCGAGTTTGCCCCGATAGAACCTACAAACTAAGGTTGGGTTGGCCAATTCAAATCGATCTCCGAAACACGAACCGCGGGCAAGGATAATCCTCCGGTACCGGAGGTGATTATGTCGGAGCCAACTAAAGAATCACCGGCTGATCCTGAAAATGGTATCGGCTCACGTTTGACGGATACTTCCAGAGAGCGTGGGTCAACTAGCAATTCTCCATTTGGAGCGGGGCTCGAATCTACCTTGCGCAAAATGTGTAATGGCAAGCTTTCAGCCATCCATTGGTTTCGTACAGACTGGCAGCATGGTGGCGCATTAACAGGATATGCCACTTACCACGATGATCAATGTGAAAAACAGGTTGTTGTCAAGCTACCCGTCCCACCGATTGAACTCACCTGGCTGGTACGCCTGCAAGGCACACAGGAGGTTGTCCCCAAAGTTTTTGCCCAAGGCGAGGTGCTCAATGGCTATGATATGGCATGGCTTGTAATGGAACGCTTGGAATACGGGCCATTGGGATCCGCTTGGGGGGGCGCACAATTCAATCTGCTTGCTGAAGCAGCAGCCCGATTCTATGCCGCAGCCAAAAAGTTCCCAGCTGAACCGGCAGCTAGGCAAACGGACTGGAACCAAATGCTCGACCGGTCACGGCACAGCCTGAAATCTCTCCATACTCAAAACAAGCAGCGCTGGAACAAGGCACTTCGCCAAACACGGCATAAAATTTCGAAATGGATTGAGTTGTGGAACACCCGCGACACTCATCACTGGTGCCATGGCGACCTTCATTTGGGCAATGCGATGACCCGCCAGCAGCCACCACATGGACCAGCTCTCCTGATCGACTTCGCCTTGGCGCATCCCGGTCACTGGGTTGAAGATGCGATATATTTTGAACATCTTTATTGGTCGACACCCGGTCGCGGCCGCAAGCTGTGCAAACTGATCGCTCATGCTCGCAAAGAGTTTGGACTGACAGCTGACCCCAATTGGTCGCAACTAGCCCAAGCCCTGCGGGCTTTGTCTGCGATGACTACACCGATCCGGGCTAATATTGAAGGAACTTCACGCCAACTAAATGCCGCCCTGCAAGTACTTGAAGCTGAACTAGGTTAACCACCAAACATGGCGAATACGATGTGCCGCCAACCACGCCGATATGAAGGGATAAAAGAACCTAAATCACATCCACTGAACATAAGCTCCTCGATATTGAATGCATCGTGATTGTCCGCGCACGCCACCCACTCTAGAATAGCCCCTAACCCTCCATGCGACTCGAGGGATATCAATACACATTTATTTGAAAAGTCACGATGAGCGATATTTTTGACACCACCATCAAGTTTGACGATTTACAGCTGCGGGACAGCGTGCTACGTGGCATCCAGAACGCTGGATTTGAAAATCCGACACATATCCAGGCACAACTCCTGCCTGTTGCCCTCGAAGGCCATGACCTGATCGGCCAGGCCAAAACAGGAACGGGCAAAACAGCTGCATTTGGTCTACCGATCCTGCAAAATGCTGATCAGGGCAAACCGATGCAGGCATTGATTCTTGTCCCCACCCGAGAGCTGGCTGTTCAGGTTTCATCTGAACTGGAAACCTTGGGGAAATTCACGCCGATCCGAACCACCTGCATTATTGGTGGTGAATCCATGAACCAGCAGATCAAATCGATTCAGCGTGGTGGACAAATTCTTGTGGGCACCCCTGGCCGGGTCATGGACCTGCAAGGCCGCCGACAAATCCACTTCTCTGATATTCGCTGGGTGGTACTGGATGAAGTTGATCGCATGCTCGACATCGGCTTTCGCGACGATATTCGCAAGATCCTGAAACTCATCCGACATGATCATCAAACCATCTTTGTGTCCGCAACGATCAGTCCGGAGGTCGAAAGTTTAGCGCGATCATTCATGAAAGCGGATGCCCAGAAAATCAGTACAGCAAGCGGCGCCCTGACCGTATCACTTGTCGACCAGAATTACCTGCCCGTGGAACCCTGGGATAAGCGCAACCTGCTTTTGCACCTTCTTCGGCACGAGGAACCGGAAACAACGATTGTCTTCTGCCGCACCAAAGCAACTGTTCATCGCGTAACAACCTATCTTCAGGATAACGGGGTTCGTGCACGACAGATCCATGGCGACATGCCGCAGAATAAACGCAATCGAGTCATGCAATCAATGCGTGATGGCTCAGTTGACATGTTGATCGCATCAGATCTGGCCGCCCGTGGACTCGATATCGCCCATATTTCACATGTAATCAACTATGATCTGCCGGATGACATCGAGTTGTATGTCCACCGAATCGGGCGTACCGCCCGCGTCGGCCGCCGTGGCGTAGCTTGGTCGTTTGTCACACCGGATCAGGGGCAACTACTAACTGAAATCGAGAAGCTGACCGGGGTACTCATCGAAAAGCTTGAATACCCCGACTTTAAGCCCGGACCGGTTCCCAGTGATGTCCGCGAGCAACGGGACGCCGAAGTAAAACGCCGAAATGACCCAACCGCAGGCCTTTCCGCCCGCGCCACGCCCACCATCGTCAATAATCTGGACAAGAAACAGTTAGACCTGATGTTCCCCGATGGTACGGTGCCCAAAGGGCCTCCCAAAAGAACACTTGGATCACGCTTTAAATCTGGCCGTGGTCGCAGATGAGACCGCAATTGCCGTCACGGACGATCTCGCTAAGATACCGCGATCATGGCTAAAGCTCGAGAAATCAAAGGGCGTCTCAAGGCGGTCGGCAATATCGAACGCATCACCAAAACGATGCAGATGATCGCCACTGCCCGCTTTCAAGCAACCCTCCTCGCCGCCACACAGTCCCAGACCTATACTCGGAAAATTGCCGAGTTAGTGAGTGATCTGACTGCAGCATCAGCCAATGACAGTCAAACCAATCTGACCCACCCGCTGCTTCTCCGCCCCTCGGGTACAAGCAAGGAACTCCTGCTCGTGCTCACATCCAACCGTGGATTATGCGGCGGCTACAACGCATCGGTCCTGCGCACAGCAAGTGCATTTCTCCGCAAGCAGTCCAAGGGCGGTGTCGATATAGAGGTTGTTGGCAAAAAGGGAAGCGCTTATTTTAAATTTGCACGTACCGAAGTCAGTAAAACCCACACTCAATTTGGTGACAAACCCGACTACCCTCAAGTTGAGCAACTCGCAGAACAATACATAGAACAGTTTGTCGCGGGTAAATACGATTCCGTGTCAGTTGCATACATGACGTTTCAATCCGTCGGCAGACAAACCCCTAATGTTCTTACGCTACTGCCACTTAGCCAAGACTCCTCGCAAGGAGCCGATGCAAAAGAATCACTCGAAGGCCAGGCTTCTTCAACAGAGTACGAGTACTCACCATCCCCCACGGAACTGCTTAAAGAACTACTACCCATCACCGTTAAAACAAGCTTGTTCCAGTGCTTCAATGAGGCCGTCGTCAGTGAGCATATCGCCCGCATGGTGGCAATGAAAAATGCTACCGATGCTGCAGGAAAGATGAACAAGGAACTCACCCGAAAATTCAACCGCGCACGGCAAGCAGCCATCACCACAGAGCTATCAGAAATCATCAGCGGCGCAGCAGCACTTCAGTAGAGTTGCTTAAAGGATTTCCAACACGGCTTCAGGGGGCCGACCAATTCGAGCCTTGGCGCCCTTGACGACAATCGGCCGCTCAATAAGGATTGGGTACTGGGCCATCGCCATGATGGTCGCCTTCGTATCGCTCCGCCTTTGCGCCAAACCAAGTTCCTTGTACAGTGCCTCATTCTTACGCACCAGATCAATCGCAGAGATCCCTAATTTCTTGATGAGGTCCCGCAAGACCTGCTCGTTGAGGGGCTGCTTGAGATATTCAATGACGGTGGGATTTGCCCCGTGATCAACAAGCAGCTTGAGGGCCTGTCGACTCTTCGAGCAACGCGGGTTGTGATAGATGGTGACAGTAGATTTCTGAGTCATGGCAAAGGGCATTAGAAGACTTGGAATTTACAAGCAGTCATGGCAAATATCGTAATATAACATTCCCATTCTATGTTTTTTTGACATGATTTTGTAGGGTCGCTACCCTCTGGCCCCACGGTGGATTTAGCGGTGATTAAGGCTAATTTGGGCAAATACGCTAGACGTCAGGCCATAGAGACATGAAGCCGCAAACGCCCCCGGAGCCCCGGAAAGCCTCGGAAACACCGGAGCCTTCAGAACCACGGGGTCCCGTAGAGACACCACCCGTGCCATTAAAGGCAAAGGGCCCCGTTGATTCGAACCAGCACTGGCCCGAGCAAGACCGACGGACCGCAGAGCTACACGAGCAGTACATCAGGACCGGAAAGGTCCACCCAATGGCACTAGCGAGTGCCGGAATTGAACTGGCTGGCATTGTCCTGGTGATGGCACTGGGAGGTTGGTGGCTGGATGACCGCTGGAATACCAAGCCAGCCATGATGATCATTGGACTGGCCGTCGGTGCCACTGGCGGCATCTACAGCATCTGGAGGCGGGCAAAAAAGTTTTTCGGTAGCAAGTAAAATAATAGGTAAGGACCTTGAATCGTAACAACCCCACTTTTCCCTACTGGTCATCGTGCTTGATCCTCAGTATCGCGACCCTACTGCTGTTTGGCATCACATGGTGGGCCGTAACGCTCATGTTTGGTGATTCACAAAACATTCATCATGCAATCCAAAGAGCAGGTATCGTGGTATGGAGTTCATCGATACTCGGCCTATTACCTGTCGTGGCTGGATGCCGACTTGGCGTGATGGGAACTGCTTATGGCTACTTCATTGGTGCCGGAATCCGGGTATTGATCTGTATCTTGGCAACGGCCATGGCGGTGCGATCAGACTGGCCAATTGGACCATGGCTAACCACGCTTATGGGCCTCTACCTGCCGCTGCTTATGCTAGAAGTAGGACTGGTGGGACGATATCTTTGGAAACTCAATGATTCACGGGAAAATCCGTCAGCAAGCTCCGATATGCCCAACGATTACACCACCACCGTTGATGCCAGCCATAACCCTCCAAGTGAGGTACTCGCATGATTGAAGCACCCCTCATGATTGCAGCATCCAATCCTGTCAGCCATGTGACCGACAAGCCAATCTATGGCAGTTGGATCATAAGCAATGTGACAGTCATGCTAATCCTCAGTGGTATCGTGACAATGCTCTTGGTCATCCCTGCCGCCAAGCGCATTGCCACAGGAAAAACTGGCACGCTGGAGGACCTGCGAACACGCGGCACCTTGGCAAACTTCGTTGAAGCCATCTGCCTTTACTTGCGTGACGAGGTGTTTCGACCCATTCTCCACGATCAAACTGACCGGTACATCTCGGTTTTATGGACATTCTTTTTTTTCATCTTGGTTAACAATCTCCTCGGCCTGATACCGTTTCTGGATATCACGGCAGTCATGGGCGTCAATCCTGTAGATGGCCAACCTGTTGGTATCGGCGGAACGGCGACACAATCAATCTGGGTTACTGGAACGCTCGCTGCTATTGCGTTCTTGTGGTTTAACGGCACTGCCATCCTTAAAGATCCAATTGGTTTTATCAAACACCTGACCGCCGGTGCACCGGTGTATATGTGGCCAATCATGATTCCGGTTGAGATCATCGGAACCTTCGTTAAACCGGTGGCCTTGGCATTACGACTATTCGCCAACATGACAGGTGGACATATTATTGTTGCAACCCTGTTGGGCTTTGTGGTTACGTTGTCGACGGGGCTTGGCGGTATTGCAGGCCATGGCTTTGCAATCCTGCCTTTGGTGGGTACCGTCGCCATCTATTTCCTCGAGGTTCTAGTTGCCTTCATACAAGCGTATATTTTCACGTTCCTCACCGGGCTATTTCTCAGCCAGTTGGTCGTGCATGCACATGAGGAACATGCAGAAAACAACGAGGGCGTAACAGCACACTGAATCAAAAAATGAAAGTGAGAACCCGGCTCTGATAAAGAAGTCGAACCTAAATTAATATAAATACAATCAATGCCCCCTGCCGGTGAAGTGAGGTCACTGGCAGTCCCACGAAGGGTGGGGGTTAACGATGTGACCTCACCACATCAGATGACTGGAGTGCAGGTTATGAGATTCAGCTTGATATTGAGTACGGTTGCGTTGCTGCTGTGTGTCACAGCGCCTGTAGACGCTGCTAGTGATGGAAATTCTGCAGCCGATAGGGCCCAAGCCGGCAATGCATGGATATTTCCTACTGGGAATACGGCCGCATGGCTCGGTGCCGCCATTGGGGCAGGACTTGTCGTCATTGGAGCCGCGCGAGGCATTGGTAATATTGGTGGTTCAGCCACCGAAGCAATTGCACGCCAACCGGAAGCCGGTGGTCAGATATTCACAGCCATGCTTCTTTCTGCAGCTCTGATTGAAGGCGTTGCGTTGTTTGGCGTGGTGGTGACCCTGCTTATAGCGCTGAAATAACAGCACCAAGCTTCTCGCAACAGAACGGGCAAGCAGATCCGCGAGCCTTGGCTTTGAATCGACTCGCGACACCATCTGCTTCTTTGCGTATGCTTAACAAAGGTCTGTTTATGAAGATGTCTACCCTGTATTGCGCCCCGAGTATCTTACTGACGGTCGCAACACCTGTATTTGCAGCAGGCACCGCAGATCCGTTTGCAGGCCGAATTTATCAGGCGGTCGCCGCTGCAATCGTGTTTATTGTCGTGCTGGTCGTCCTCAAAAAAGCTGCTTGGGGGAAAATCCTTGAAGGCCTTCAGGATCGTGAAAACAAGATCCGCAAAGACCTCGTGGACGCCCAAACTGCGGCCAAAGAAGCTAACGCAACGCTCAAGCAATACCAGGCCAAGCTCGATAAGGCACAGTCCGAGGCTCGTTCCATTATTGAACAGAGCCGCACGGAAGCCCAAAAGCTAGCCACACAGATGAAGCAAAAGGCGCAGGATGAGGCAACTCATCTTCGCCAGCGTGCGGAATCGGAAATTATCGCGGCCAAAGAACAGGCTGTGGCCCAGATTTATGCCGAAACCGCCACCTTGGCGACTAATATCGCCGGACGGATATTAAAACGCGAGATTACCGAGACCGACCAGCGACAACTTGTTGACGATGCGCTGGGAGAGCTGGGAAAAAGGCCGAAAAATTGAACGAGCGAATAACGGAAATGACGAACTGTGCCTGACACAAAATCAGATATAACCAGTGTTCTTGAGAACACTTATGCCAGATCCCTCCTGGAGATGGTGGACGAGCAGCTTTCAGGTGCAATCGATGAGATCGCCGCGGAGTTGCAGCAGCTTCTGGATTTAACACAAAGCGAACCTGAACTCATGCAACTCATTTCAACCCGCACCATGTCGGCCTCTGATCGCGCTGGCGTGATTACAAGAGTCTTTAAGGGGCGAATCACAGATCTGGTCTATCATTTCCTGTTGACAGTCAATGAAAAGAACCGCCTTGACCAGCTTCAGGGGATCATCCGGGCTTTCGTGGCAATGGCGCAAGACCGCAAGGGAATGATAGAGGCGGATGCCTACGTCGCCACAATGTTAAACGACGAAGGCGTTCAGCAGATCTCGTCCGGTGTGGGCAACGTCATTGGCAAACAGGTGCTGTTGCGGCAACATGTCGATCCGGCACTAATTGGTGGCTTAAAGCTACGAATCGGAGATCAACTTATTGACGGATCCGTCGCGACGCAGCTGAAAATCATGCGCCAGCGAATGATTAATACTGGGCGAGATAAAGCCAGAACATTCACAACGGGATAGAACATCGCAACAAAGCATCATGCCGGCACCAGCAGGCGTAACGAAGCGGTTAACTTCGGAGCTAAATGGGAATGAAGATTAATACAGACGAGATCACCAGTGTGATCAAACAAGAGGTTCAGCGGCACGCCACGGAACTAGAGGTGTCACAGGTTGGGCAAGTCATCCAAGTGGGTGACGGAATTGCTCGTATCTATGGTCTCTCGCAAGCCATGGCCAGTGAGATGCTTGAATTTGATATCGGCGACGGCCAGACCGTCTCGGGGCAGGTGATGAATCTCGAGCAGGACACCGTTGGCGCCGTTGTTTTTGGTGATTACCTGAAGATCAAAGAAGGCGCCTCCGTACGGTCCACCGGGCAATTACTCAGCGTACCCGTGGGCGAAGCGATGCTTGGTCGTGTTGTCAATGCGCTGGGAGAACCAATTGACGGCAAAGGTCCTATCCAAGCGGACGAACAGCGGAAAGTTGACATCATCGCACCTGGTATTGCAGACCGACAGCCAGTCACACAGCCTCTGCAAACCGGGATTAAGGCAATCGATTCGATGATTCCCATCGGTCGCGGACAACGCGAGTTGATTATTGGTGATCGCAAGACGGGCAAGACGGCCGTCGCCATTGATGCCATCATTAACCAGAAATACACCCACCAAACTGATGAACCGGTCTACTGTATTTACGTAGCCGTAGGGCAGAAAGAATCAACCGTGTCTGGTGTAGTTGAATCGCTACGCGAACAAGGCGCAATGGATTACACAATTGTGGTCAGTGCCGGTGCATCTGAGCCAGCCCCCATGCAGTACATCGCACCCTACTCCGGCTGTACCATGGGCGAGTATTTCATGTGGAAGGGCAAGCATGTCCTTTGTGTCTATGATGACCTGTCCAAGCAAGCTGCCTCTTACCGCCAACTTTCACTACTACTTCGACGCCCACCTGGAAGAGAGGCGTACCCAGGTGACGTCTTCTATCTACACTCACGACTGCTCGAACGCGCTACAAAACTAAACAATGATCTCGGCGGTGGCTCACTCACCGCATTGCCTGTGATCGAAACGCAAGAGGGTGACGTGTCAGCCTATATTCCCACAAATGTCATCTCGATCACTGATGGTCAGATATACCTTGAATCTGACTTGTTCTATTCCGGTGTTCGACCCGCAATTAATGTTGGCATCAGCGTTTCACGCGTTGGTGGCAATGCCCAGATCAAATCAATGAAACAAATTGCCGGAAGCCTTCGGCTTGATTTGGCTGCTTACCGTGAACTGGAAGCGTTTGCTCAACTCGGCACCGATCTGGACAAAGCCACGCAGCAACAGCTCGACCGTGGCGCCCGAATGGTCGAGCTTCTCAAACAACCGCAGTATGTACCGATGGACGTGATAGATCAGGTACTCCAAATCTTCGCTGGCTCTAAGGGCCTGCTCGATGACATTGCACTATCCGACGTGCCCCAGTTTGCCAGTGAAATGATTCAGTACTTCCAAGGTGCAGGCGCCAATGTCCGTGAAGAACTTGAATCGAGCAAAGGACTCAGCGACGAGCTGGAAGCCAAACTGGTAACAACCATGGAAAACTTCAAGAAAACGACGTCATTTGCCGCGATAAATTCTGATGATTAATTCCCAAAATCACCCAACTCTTCCTTGTATCAGCATGCCGCAATATCGAGCTGATGTTGTCAAAAAATGCTTAGCACCTAAACTAGGTGGAAATACACTGAAATGAATTGACATTAATTATGAGTACAACAAGCAATACAGCCAAACTCAATCTCATCGATCAAAACATCAATTTGCCAGTTGTAATCGGAACCGAGGGCGAACAGGCGGTCGACATTTCGAAACTCCGGTCGGATAGCGGATTCATCACACTTGATGATGGCTATGGGAACACCGGCTCCTGCCAATCGAATATCTGCTTTATTGACGGTGAAAAAGGGATTCTCCGGTACCGAGGCATCCCAATCGATCAGCTTGCCCAGTACAGCAGCTTCATCGAAACGGCGATGCTTTTAATCAATGGTCAGTTGCCCAATTCGCAACAACTCAACGATTTTCACAATTTGCTGATTCAACACCAGATGTTGCACGAAGGGTTGCACAACCACTTTTCCGGATTCCCCACCAATGCACACCCCATGGCAATTCTGTCGGCAATGATCAATGCATGCAGTTGCTATCACCCGGACATCATGGATATGGAGGATGAGGCGACCTTCGAAAGCGCTGCAGCCCGGCTGTTGTCGAAGATTCGCACGATCGCTGCTGCGGCATACGCAATGTCAATCGGCAAACCAACTGTTTACCCAAAACCCAACTTGAATTACTGCGAAAACTTCCTGCACATGATGTTCTCGATGCCCCACCAAGATTTTGATCCCCCCGAGGAACTTGTGCAGGCTCTGAATCTCATTTTTATCTTACATGCTGAGCACGAGCAGAACTGCTCAACTAGCACGGTCCGCATGGTCGCATCAAGTGGTGCGAATCTATTCGCGAGTTGCTCTGCGGGCGTGTGTGCCCTTTGGGGTTGGCGCCATGGCGGAGCAAATGTTGCCGTCTTGAACATGCTTCAGGACATCAACGACAACAAGACCCCTTACCGGGACTACATGGAATGCGTGAAGAAAAAAGAAGTTAAGCTCATGGGATTTGGGCACCGGGTCTATAAGAATTTTGATCCACGTGCTACAATTTTAAAAGAGTCCTGCGACAAAGTGCTGGCCTTGCTTGGCGTCAAGGATCCCCTGCTTGACCTAGCACGGGGGCTCGAAGAGGTCGCCCTTTCGGACAGCTACTTCAAGGACCGCAAGCTTTATCCCAATGTAGACTTTTATTCCGGTATCCTACTGCGGGCCATGGGCATCCCAATCGACATGTTCACCGTGATGTTTGCCATGGGCCGCATGCCTGGCTGGATTGCACACTGGAAAGAGGTTCGTGATAATCCCAACATCCGCATAAACCGCCCTCGTCAAATCTATACGGGTCCCACGAATCGTGATTTTGTTCCAATCGAGGAACGCCCATAAGATTCTATGTTTCTTCCGGCCAAATAGTATTTTCTCCACATCTCACAAGCCCATATTAACCGAAGAGTTTCGCCGCCTCCGTGCCGCTTCGCTTTCCTCGCAATCACCCTGGAATAACAAATCAGTTCACGACTGAGCTTAAATGTTAATTGACTTGGCCCAAATCGGCGGACATGATACAAACCATACGATCAGACCGGCATGGATGCATATCGGCCAAAAAGCTCTTGTGCGGTTTTCCTGCCGCAATAGCCCCTAATTCCGCTCCACCCGACATACCCTCCGTTTCCCAACTTTTAGAATCTGCTGGGCAGATACATCGACCTGTGCCGTTGGATCTGTCAATTTGCAATTGTCAAACACAACTGCACCCTGCTGCACCAAACGGCGGGCTTCAGAGTTACTCGACGCGAAACCCACTTTGGTAATCAATGTCAATATTCCGATTGGTGATGTATCGACAACCTTAACCTCAATGTCGCTGGGTAACTTGTTCTCACTAAACTGCCGGCGAAATTCCTTGCTTGCCATACCTGCTGCATTCTCGCCATGGTACTGTTCAACAATCGCATGCCCCAGCGTATCCTTGGCATCCCGCGGATGAGTTCGATCACTATCCACTAGTTCGCTGATGCGATGAAGCGGAAAATCCGTAAGTAATCGGTAGTATTCCGCCATGAGACTATCCGGAATACTCATGATTTTGCCAAACATATCATTTGGCTCATCAGTCACCCCTATGTAATTGCCAATTGACTTACTCATTTTTTCCTGGCCATCAAGCCCCACGAGCATGGGCATGATGAAGACAACCTGTTTTTCCAAACCGTATTTGGGCATCAAATCACGCGCCATCAGGCAATTGAATGTTTGATCAGAACCACCAAACTCCACATCCGCCTTAACCACTACCGAATCGTAAGCCTGCATCAGGGGATACATAAACTCACTGACCATGATCTCACGATCTTCCGCCATCCGCTTTTTGAAGTTGTCACGGTGCAGCATCTGCTGGACAGTCACCTGTCCGGTCAAGCCAAGCACCTGTGCGAAATTCATCTCGTTGAGCCAATGGGAGTTATAGTGAACCTCAAGTTTGGCCTTGTCAGGGTCGAGGATCTGGGTGGCCTGATCAAAATAGGTTTTGGCATTGGCCTTGATCTGGCCTTCATCCAAAATGGGGCGGGTGGTATCCCGCCCAGACGGATCCCCAATCCGAGCCGTGTAGTCACCGATGATCAATACCACCAGATGGCCCAGATCCTGAAATTGCCTCAGTTTACGCATCGGTACCGTATGCCCCAGATGAATGTCTGGGGCAGTCGGATCCATCCCGAACTTGATCCGTAGTTGTCTTCCCGATGCCAGTTTTTTGGCCAACTCACCGCGGACATATACCGATTCGACACCGTCTAGCAACACTTCGATGATCTGGTCATTTTGACTCATGAGACCACATCATAAGGCACTGGTGTGCCAACGGAAATGAAATGGCACGCCCCGGTTAAAAATCTACCACAAGGGTGCCGTAGAATTTAACATCGTTGTGTTTCTTGATGCCATCAGTGAATGATTCGTGCTCATGTTCAAGCCCAATCTTGAACTTCATGCCTTCCTGATGATCAAGTTTAATCTGCCAATCAACCTTGGCAATGGTGCGGAATCTTTCCAAATCACTTAAATCCGGAAAGAAAACAACCTCACCCGTCACGGTCTGGCGATCAGTCACATTCCATCGCAGCAGCCCTGCGCTTACCAACCCCTCAGGGCGTAGATCATCCGCGCCACCAAACTCCTTGGTCACGCCGCCACCGGTCCGGGCAATTAATTCCACATCCGGACTCATAATCATTTCGTAACCAAAACCTGCAAATCCACTGACACGATGATCCCATGCTTTAAATTCGTCGAAGTCGTATACACCTTGAACAAAACTAAACCATGGCGAATCGGGCATGAGCCAGTCTATGGTCGTTTCGGCATTGAATTGATTTCGTGTCGTTTCGCCCTCACTAGTGGCGTAGTTGTAAGTTGATTTGAATCTGGCGCGATGATGCTTGTCTGCACGATCTGCTTCCAAGCCAATCCGAATATTGGAAGTCTGTGAATTGCCGTCCGATCCAGAAAGCCCCATCAATATCCGAATATCCCAATTCTCAAACATTTCCATATCAAACAGCCCTGGAAGTGCCCCTGAACCGTGGCCAGGCACTTGCCGCACCCCAGTATCAGGTTTCTTAGCCAGCTTTCCTGTAGCTTCAGATCCTCCCTCCGATTGAGCTGCCTGTACAACGGAAACTGAAGCGACATCTCCAGAGGCGATATTGAGCAGCCCAAGTACTGAATGGTTTAATATCACATGCTCCTTGGATTGCTCGACGATCGTACCGCGAAGGGTCTCACCAGTCGTCAGTTGGATCTGGTCTGCAGTCGCCGAGACAACTGCCATACAGCAGACAGCGACACCTAATATCCAGAACTTCACAGCAGAAACCTCCCTCATGCATTACAAGAGCCAACTATAACTATCGGCCTACTGCCCTCATTGCCTTCGCCAAATCAACATAAAGACCCTAAAAACCTAAACGGATACGGCTGGTGACGGCATGGTAAGCCAGCGGGTACTGACCTGATCAACCGGCGTGTGTGGATATGCGTGCCGGATTGCTGCAGCCATAAGCCCCATAAACATGGGCGCAGGGTGAGTGGGGCGACTTGTTAGTTCTGGATGGAATTGAGCCCCGATAAAATAGGGGTGTTGGGCAACTGGCAACTCCAGGATCTGCATAATGGGGTGTTTAGGATGACGGCCTGAAAAAACCATCCCCTGCTTCTCTAATTGCTCCAAGAAGTTCGGATCTACTTCATAGCGGTGCCTAAAACGCCGTCGCACGCTGAACGAAGCCCCCGGATTATCACCACCTCCTACCCGATCCTTTGCGCTTGGACCTTCGTCACCAAAAAGGAATGCCGCCAGTGTCCCTGGACTTACCAGAACATCCTTACCCCCCAAGCGCATGTTTCCGCCGAGCCCCTCGATCTTTTTCTGATCGGGCAGAATATCAATCACCGCCTGAGCGGCTTGAGGAGAAAACTCCGTACTGGCAGCCCCATCAATCCCACACACATGACGGGCAAATTCCACTACCGCCATCTGAAAACCCAGGCAGATCCCCAGGAATGGGACCTTGTGCTGTCGGCAATACTCAACACATGCAATCTTGCCCTCGGTGCCCCGTACACCGAATCCACCAGGCACAATCACCGCATTGAGATCCTCTAATTGGGATACAACCGCATCTGCTCCTAGCTGCGTTGTATCAATCCAATGGGTATCAAGATCGACCGCAAGATGGGTCGCGGCATGTTCGAGCGCTTTTTCAATGGAAGCATATGCATCACGCAAAGCTGTGTACTTGCCAGTAATACCAAGCCGAACCTGATATTGGCGTGTGTTGGTTAATTTGGTGAGAAAACTCGTCCATTCGGATCTTGCTCGATCTTCATGCACCTGATCAACCCGATCATGGATACCCAACACGCCAAGCACCTGGCGGTCCAGCGAAGCTTCGCGCATGGCCTCGGAAATCGTATAAATGGATTTGCGATCGTGCATAGAAAACACACGATTAACTGGCACATTGGCGAACATGGCAATCTTTTGCCGTGCAGATTCCGCCACAGGATTACGAGCCCGGCAGGCCACCAAGTGAGGATGAATCCCAGCTTCCATCAGTTTCCGAAGACCAAGTTGTGCCGCCTTGGACTTCTGTTCACCCAGTGCCCGTGGTTCGATGATATACGTTAGAGCCACAAAGCACACACTGTGTTCACCTTCTTCATAGGCAAGTTCGCGCAGTGCCTCAATAAAAAAACCGTTTTCATAATCTCCCGCCGTACCGCCAACTTCGACAAAGACTACATCAGCTTCCTGCTTCATCGCTAGCCGACGTAACAGATATTTCACCTCGCCAGTAACATGCGGGATCATTTGTACATCGCGACCTAGATACTCACCATGACGCTCCTTGTCGAGCACACAACGGTAGAGTTGCCCCGAGGTCACGAAGTTGTCACGGGTGAGATCCTGATCAAGCATCCGCTCATAGGTCCCCAGATCCATGTCTGTTTCCATACCATCGTCTAGGACATAAACCTCGCCATGACGGTAGGGATTGAGCGTCCCTGCATCGATATTGAGATATCCCTCCATCTTAATCGGTGCAATACGAAGCCCTTTGTCTTTAAGGAGTTTCGCGAGCGAACTAGCAAAAATGCCCTTGCCCAATCCACTCATCACCGTACCAAATACCGCGACGTACTTGTGATGGCCACGTACATATCCATCTGGCATCGACTGAACGAATTCGGATTCTTGGGTTTCTTGACCGACTTGTGAAAGCCGATCCTGCATGTCATTGGCAGAAAAGCCAAGGTCACTTGATTCACCGGAATGATACACATTTTCTGATGGTGGAATTGATGTGGGCATGGCATACCGTAACGCGGCCCGGCCAAGTGATCAAGTTGCCCCGCTTGGCCGTGATGCGGCCCGTTGGCCTGTGGTGACAAACACAAGCGCGGTATGCTTTAGTAGATCATGAATCTCAGACGCAGACTAGTCCGGCATATTCGAGTTCCTATTGCGGAGAGAAGCCTCATGCTGGCACCGCTAGTCGGTATCGTGGCCGGACTTTGCGCGGTGGCCTTCCACATCCTCTGCATGGTCGTATCGCATCTGTGCCTGACCACCTTGGCAGGCTATGACCAAGGCGGAGAAGGCAACTTGATCTCATGGTTCTCCGACACTCACGGGAACCTGATTCCATGGCTTCTAATATCTGTACCGACCATTGGTGGACTGATCAGTGGAAGCCTAGTGTATTGGTTCGCCCCAGAAGCCGAAGGCCATGGCACCGACGCGGCGATTGATGCATACCACAACAAACGTGGGATCATTCGGGCACGCGTTCCTATCATCAAAATGATCTCTGCCGCAGTAACGCTTGGTACGGGTGGCTCTGGGGGGCGTGAAGGCCCTATCGCGCAAATTAGCGCTGGATTCGGGTCATTGTTGGCCACCAAACTTCGCCTTTCTGATACCGACCGCCGCATCCTGCTGGCTGCGGGGCTGGGTGCGGGCGTGGGAGCAATCTTTCACGCCCCACTGGCCGGAGCCATCTTCGCCATTGAGGTCTTATACCGGGATCCGGAATTTGAAGCCGAGGCTCTCATTCCCGCATTCATCGCAACTGCCGTTTCTTACTGTGTTTTTAGTATTGCAATGCTGTTTATTTTTGACACCCATGCATTTCACCCACTGTTTAACATTGCAGACGGATTGGATTTCGACAATCCGATGCTGCTGTTCCCGTTAACTGCATTAGCGGTCATGATGGCGGTGATGTCATTCGTCTATGTGAAATGCCTTGATACAGTGAGTCATTCATTCCGCCGACTGAATATCCCAAATACGATTAAACCAGCCATCGGGGCATTTACAACTGGTCTTGTCGCGGTCGCGCTCTACTATGCATTTTCCAGTCCAAATGGAAATGTGAATGCACATGATGTGCTCAGTGTGCTTTCTTTCGGTTACGGCTTTCTCCAGAAGGTGCTCGACCCTGGTAACGCCCAGTTGGTCATCTCCGTACTGCTTGTCGTCGGACTAGGTAAAATATTGACCACTTCACTGACCATCGGCTCTGGTGGATCCGGCGGGGTATTCGGTCCCAGCATGGTCATCGGTGGTGCGCTAGGCGCTGTGATCGGCCTTATTTTCGCAAAACTGGGCATCATTGAACAGCGTGAGGTGGTTATTTTTGCCATCCTAGGCATGGCTAGTTTCTTTGCTGCAGCCGCAAATACACCAGTAAGCACACTTATCATGGTTTCAGAGATGACCGCGAGCTACGAACTGTTGCTCCCATCGATGTGGGTCTGTGCTCTATCCTATCTGGTAAGCCGGCGATGGACCCTTTACGCCCAACAGACAATCAACCGGCTGGCATCACCAGCCCACCGCGGCGACTTTATTGTTGATGTTCTGGAAGACTTATCCGTTCGCCAAGCCATGCCACAAATCAGACGCATATTCACTTCCGTCAATCTTGATATGCCACTGAAAGAAATGACTCATCTCGTGACCGATACACAACAAGGATGTTTTCCCATCGTCGACACGCATGGCAAATATCGCGGGATGTTCAGCCTTAATGACATCCGCCGTGTGCTCTATGATGCCGACCTTGCTGAATTGGCAGTCGCAGAGGATCTAATCGCAACAGTTGACCCATTAACATTATCAACAGATCTTTCTAGTGCTATAAGCCAATTCGCCGAAAGCCGGTTCGGAGAGCTACCCGTGGTCGAAGATAACAACATTGACCATGTTATTGGTATGTTGCGCCGCCAAGATGTAATTGCAGCCTATAGTTCACAGCTATTGGCCAAACAACAAACAACCAGCGATTGATCGGATTACGTTTATGCCCCCACTAATACGACAATATCGATTGCGCCGAAGCCATCGGTTAAGCGGTAAACGTGAATTCGAGGCGGTTTATGCTGAAAAATTGCGCCAGCCACTGGGCCCGATCTGCCTCTGCGCCAAACCCAATGACCTAGGCCATCCACGCCTGGGCTTGAGTGTTTCTCGCCGTGTTGGTGGTGCGGTCAAACGCAACCGTATCAAGCGACTTCTACGCGAAGCCTTTCGAATCGGCCAGCATGACTGGCCGGGAGCCTATGATGTCGTTATTGTCGTCTATCCACATAAAACTGCCATGCTGAGTGAATACCAACATATGTTGATCACTGGAATCCAGCGGTTGGATCGGCACATAAAACTGCGTGAGTCGAAATAGGAATTAAAAGATTCCATGACATCCCACACCCCTTTTGATCATTCCAACTTAATACACCGGGCAACATCAACGCGACAACGCCCACTGGTAATGGCAACGTCCTGCTTTCTTATTTTCTTAGTCCTGATCTATCGCGCAACGCTCGGGCAACTCATAGGTGGGCACTGCCGCTATTTCCCCACGTGCAGCCAATACATGATTGAAGCCATCAAAAAACATGGGCCACTGGGAGGTACCTGGCGGGGACTCCGACGCGTGGCCCGGTGCCATCCTCTGGGTGGAGCCGGTTATGATCCGGCGTAAGACGCAGTAGCCATCTAATTCTTGCCGACAATGACTTTATGACCAGTTTTCGCCAACTGATTGATGCAGCGAGACGGCTCCTTTCGACGCCGATTCAGGAATTGAGCCGCGTCCAACTTTCGCTACGTTATTCCATCGATTTGGTGCGTCACTGCACCCGTCAGCTTTATCAAGACCGCGCCTCACAGATGGCTGCGGCACTAACCTACCATACTCTCTTCAGCCTTCTACCTACCATTGTCTTGATTTTGGTTGCCCTAGAAGCCTATCAGGGGCTAGATGAACACCGTGTCATGTTCCGTGACTGGGTTGTTGAAAAGATGCTGCCCCCCACATCATATGACAGTACCGCCAACCTTCATGAGGACCGTAACCAACTGGCCAAGACCCTCCAGGAGTACATGGACACCTTGGAAAAGGTCGATTTTCGGAAAATTGGAGCAGTTGGCCTACTTGTTTTCCTTTATGGCGCCACAACACTGCTCACGACAACCGAACGTAGTTTTAACCTTATCTTCGGTATCACTCGTGTGCGACCTATCTACTTGCGCCTGCCGATGTATTACACCGTCATCACACTGGGCCCATTCGCCCTGACCGCTGGGCAACTCCTCCAGCAACGCTTGATTGATCTTCTGGCCCAAGGCACCACAACCTCATGGCTGATTAGCATCTTGGCACTCATGTTACCGCTCATCACAACATGGTCGGTTTTTCTTGTGATCTACATACTGCTCCCCAATACCCGTGTCCGTTGGCGTGCAGCAGCAGTTGGAAGTTTTGTGGCAGCAATCCTATTGGTTGTCAGCCATGAACTGCTTTCAGCGTTCGCCACGCGTGGAGCCATCACCTCGATCTATGGCTCACTTGCTCTTTTACCGCTGTTCTTGATGTGGTTGTGGTTGATGTGGCTAATTATCCTTTTCGGCCTCGAGTTGACGTATACCCTCCAGTCACTAAAAGGCAAAATATCCATGGAAGAACAAGCCAACCGGGAAGCAATGGTGGTCGGAGACCCGCTGTGGCTGGTACCACTGATGGCAAAGATTGGCCAGTCATTTGCCAGCAGCCAACCGATCAGCGGGCAGGATCTCGCTGACCACTTAAAACTGCCCGTAAGGTCCGTATTGCTACTTGGTGAACAACTCGAACAACAAGGATTTATCCATCAAGTTAAACTGGCTCGCACGGATCAATCCGGTTATGCACTAGCTAAACCACCTGATCAGATTAAGATTTCCCAACTACGGGCCCTTGGGCACAACCTGACGATTGGAAAAAACTGGCAGGCCATATCCGGCTGGAAAACCCTCCAGCACCTGATGAATATCCAGCAATCAGCAGCAGATATTACACTGGAAAAGCTATTGCAAGAAGAACCATAAACCGCAGGAATATCTGCCTCTACTTCTCTACACAGGACAACACCAAATTGTCGCGATGAATTACTTCATCATAAGCTTTGCGTCCGAGTATTTTTTCAAATTGGTTCGATCGTTTGCCCGAAATCAGCCGCAGTTCATCTGATGAGTAATTAGTCAAGCCGCGAGCCAGATCATGACCGTTTTCATTACGAATTAGCAGTAGGTCTCCACGTTCAAATTGCCCTGTCGTAGCCAAGAGGCCGGTCGCGAGCAAGCTCTTTCCACTATTCTGCAGTGCATTAGCCGCACCATGATCAATCGTGACCGTACCTGCCGGTCTTTTAGTCATGCCAATCCATCTCTGGCGGCTATCAAGCCTGCGCTTTGCAGGAAGAAAAACCGTGCCGATCTGTTCGCCTGCAAATATCCGTGCCAATACATTCTTTTGACGACCGTTGGCGATGACTGCAATCTCACCTGCCTCAGCAACGAGCCGCGCCGCTTCAACCTTGGATGCCATCCCACCTGAGCCCATTTCAGTCTTGTCATCCCGAACCAGACTGATCGCTGACTGAATATTATCGACCAAGTCAATCGGCTTGTTCTGCTCATCAAGAAGACCATCCTTGGTAAATAGAAGTATCAGCGCATCACTACGCAGCGCGTTGGCCATCATGGCTGCAAGCTGATCGTTATCACCGAACCGTAGCTCGTCAACAGACACGGTATCATTCTCATTAATTACAGGAATACAGCCAAGACGGTGAAGGTGCGTCACGCAGTTACGAATATTCAGAAACCGCACGCGATCATCAAAATCCGTACGGGTCAACAAGAGCTGCGCAACCTTCAATCCGAGCTTATCAAATGCCTCATGCAGATACGTCATCAGTCGCCGCTGCCCAACAGCCGCCACTGCTTGCAGGTCAGAAACATCCCGCGGTCGCTTGGCTAATCCCAACTCAGCACAACCAGCACCAATTGCTCCACTCATAACCAACGTCACTTCAAAACCATTGTTATGAAGACCTAATACCTGGCGTGCAACAGATCGTAGAAATGGAAGATCCAGTTCACCCTGCGAAGAATCTGGAAGAGTCAACAGAAATGTGCCCAGTTTGATCACCACTCGGCGTGCTTGGCACAAAACATCTTGTCGTAGTTGGATTGACATGATTACCGCTCGTTATACACCAATCATTTCCAATACCAAATGGGCGTAACGGTCCGTTGCGCCTTGCCGCTCACGAATAACCTGCCTGCCCTTATCTGCCAAATCACTGGCCTGTTGGCGGTTGGCTAACAGCAAGTTAATGTGCTCTGCTGCTTGGTCGGCGGTCTGGGCCAAAACTAAACCATCACCTGCTACGAGAGCTGCCACAACATCAGAAAAATTCTGATGATCCGGTCCAATAATGACTGGACAACCCAGCCCTACTGGCTCAATCGGGTCCGAACCACCCCAACCATTGAAACTACGGCCAACCACAACTACATCAGCCAGTGCATATGCTTTTCGTAACTCACCCATCGTATCAATTAAAAATATTCGGCCATCGTCGGAAATCCCCCGCAGGGCACCGGACGACCGGGATCGCCTGGCGACATCTGGCCCTAGGATCCGGGCCACTTCATCAAAACGTTCCGGCTTACGAGGCACAAAAACAAGCTGAACCTTAGGATCTAATTTTCTCCCTAACGCCTCTAACAACAACTTTTCTTCTGAATCCCCCGTCGAACCAAGTACCACAACAGGCCTTGTCCGGTTAATGCCCATCGCCGTCGCCAGTTCATCAACACCAGCAACCTCATCGACGATCTCAGCCGTGTCCCATTTCATTGTATCGTAGACGCAAACGGCAGCCCTTGGTGTGCCCAGTTCAGAAAAACGCCTTGCATCGGCTTCGGTCTGTGCCGCCACCTTGGCCAGTCGTGAGTACATGCCACGCGCGATGGAACCACTGCGTCGATACCAACTAAAGCTATGCTCGGTAAGCCGGGCATTGAGAATGCATACTGGAATTGATCGTCGAACACAACTTCGGATAAAGTTAGGCCATACTTCGTTCTCAACCAAGGCGACGCCATCCGGCCGCACCTCATCAAGAAAACGCTCTACGCAACAAGACCAATCAAAGGGATAACGTACCACCGAGCAGTCCATATCGTATAGCTGATGCGCGCGAAGTATTCCGGTATCTGTGGTCACGCTAACCACAATACGCAGGCCATCTACCTTCTGCCTCAGTTTTTCAACTAGCAGGCGGATGGAATTGACTTCGCCAACACTAACCGCATGTATCAGTAATGTCCGCTGATGACCATGGTCGTCATGCGCCCTCTGGCAATAGCCAAATCGGCCCAGCCAATCTGTACGCCACTTACCCGTCCGCAGCAAGCGATATAGCCATAACGGGCTGCCCAGAATGGCAACCGCCGTGTATAAGAAATCCATGGGGCCGATCATGTCCGCATTTTACGGCCCAAAGGACGTGTCGCCCAGAAGGGCCACGAAGCATCCGGCCATTTCGTTTACAATATCACAGCCATGACACCGAAAAAAAAGTTCTACATCACAACGCCTATTTACTATGTGAACGCTCGGCCCCACATTGGTCATGTTTATACGACCACGCTGGCCGATATTATCGCTCGATATCACCGCCAAAGGGGTGCCGATGTATTCTTCCTGACCGGCACGGATGAACACGGCAAGAAAGTTGCCGATGCGGCACATGACAGGGGCCTGACGCCCCAACAGTTTGTAGACCAGATTGCTGGGGAATTTGAGTCAACATTTGAAAGATTTCAGTTCACTCACAATGATTTTATTCGAACCACACAACCGCGCCATGAAAGTCGCGTGCAACAATACGTGAAACAACTGATCGACCGTGATGATATTTACCTTGGTGAATATGAAGGTTGGTATGACCAGGGGCAGGAAGAGTACATCACGGAAACAAATGCTCGCGACCAAAATTACAAATCAGCTGTCAGCGGCCAGCCTCTTGCCAAGGTACAGGAAAATAACTATTTCTTTCGCCTGAGTAAGTATCAGGACCAATTGGCTGAGTACATCCAAGAAAACCCAAAATTCATTCAACCCGAAGCTCGACGTAATGAGGTACTGGCAAGAATCAATGCGGGATTAAACGATGTAGCCATCAGTCGCACAACTGAAGCATGGGGTGTGCCCATGCCTACCGATGAATCTCATTCAATCTACGTCTGGATCGATGCGCTATTCAACTACATCACGACGATCGATGCCGATGACTGCAACCACTACTGGCCGGCAGATGTTCACCTGATCGGCAAAGAGATCCTCTGGTTCCACGCGGTCATCTGGCCTGCCATACTCCTTGCCTTAGATCGTCCTATTTACAAGCAATTATATGCCCATAGTTTCTGGATCCATGAAGGCCAAAAGATGTCCAAGACACTTGGCAACTTCATTGATCTATCCAAACTCGATGATTACGTGAACGAATTTGGACTCGATTCGCTACGATACTACCTGGCCACCCAAGGACCGATTGGCACCTCTGACGCCGATTTTGCGCATGAAAAGTTTGCCAGCGTCTACAACGCAGATTTGGCAAATACTATTGGCAATTGCACCAATCGCGTATGCAACATGACCAACCGCTATTTCGGGGGCATACTTCCAGAACATGGAGCTCATGTAAAAGAAAGTGAAACCTACAATCAGACTGCCAAAGAATGTGTTGCCCAATACGTAGACGCAATGAGTCAATTTCAGCTAGATGCCGCTGCAGCCTCCGCCCTGCAACTCGTGCGCGCTATCGATGGATATATAGACAAAACGCAGCCATTTAAACTGGCCAAGCAAGCAGAAAACATGCCCATGGTCGGCACGATCCTTTACAACTGCGCTGAAGCACTTCGTATTGCCTCACTGCTTCTTTGGCCATTTCTTCCAATCAAAATCGAACAGCTTTGGAAGCAGCTTGGCTGCCAGGAGTATGTTGATGCGGTAGAAAACCAAGGACTCGGTGACTTTGAAAACTGGACGCAATGGGGACAGTTGCAACCAGGAACACCAATCCTCCAGGCTGATCCGCTATTTCCTCGAAAAAAATAAGCTGCTCTGGAGTTGAACTGCGGAACACACCATGGCCCATGCGACTCCAAATATTATTTGGATCATGTGCGATCAGATGCGTTTTGACTGCGCGGGATTTTTCGGACATCCCACCGTTCAGACACCCCACATCGACCGCCTTGCCAGGGACGGGGTCGTCTTCAACAACGCCTATTGCGCATCACCTGTCTGCTCACCGGCACGTGCAAGCTGGCTGACTGGGCTTTATCCGCATGCACATGGTCAACTGCGTAATTACAGTTCACCTCATCGCGAAAAAGTCGGGGCCAGGCTAAATAGTGGTAGCATCACGATAGGTGATATTTTAAAAAATGCTGGCTACCGATGTGGCATTGCCGGCCCTTGGCATATGGGAGACGATCATCTACCCCAGCATGGCTTCACGGATTTTTGGAGAACTTACCGATATCAAGGCAGATATGGTGACCGGTTCTTTGAATATCTGGATAAACAGGGTGTCTCTAACAATTACATCATGAAGCAGCTGCCGACGACTATCCACCAGGATGTTCCGCATATGCACCATGGCGCATACAATGATCCACGCGAACAACGTACGACTTGGACAATTGATCGTGGCCTTGAATTTCTTGAACAGTGCGATGAACAGCCATGGTTTTTATTTCTAAGCGTTAAAGATCCACACCCGGTCATTGTTGTTCCACCTGAACTACTAGAACTCTATCCTACTGACCAAATAGAGATGCCTAAAACCTGGCGCGATCCACTAGAGGGTAAACCGCTATCCCAACTTACAAAAACGTGTCGCCTTCCGAAAAATATCGATGATGATGCATTTCGCCGATCGGTAGCCCACTACTTTGCACTGATTACGCACATCGACATCCAAGTTGGAAAAGTGATTGATAAACTCAAACAAATGTCAGCCCTGGACAATACGATTATTATCTTCATGAGCGACCATGGTGAGATGCTTGGTGCCCATGGCGCAGTAGGCAAAGTGCTAATGTACGAAGAGTCTGTTCGGGTGCCATGTATCATTACACATCCGGCGACGTTGCCCGCAGGCTTTCGCGTCGATACGCCGCTGGCAGGTGTCGACTTGATGCCAACCTTGGCTGAACTCGCCGGGCTTTGCATCGAACATGAAATTGATGGGCGAAGTGTTGCGACGGCAATACAAGACAGCTGCCAGCCCAAACCACAACCTATATTTTCCGAGATATGCACATGGGATGCCCTCAAGTTCAAATCCGATACCCCCGACGACCTCGCTGCCACGGTGATGGTACGAAATGGCGACCACAAGTTTGTTTGGAATCAATCTGAACTGGATGAACTTTACAACCTGATGAAGGATCCGGCCGAAATTGACAACCTGATCCATGAACCATCACAAAGTGATCGAATAGGTGAAATGAAGGTGTTTATCAACCAAATGGTCCAAAACACCGGCCCCGGCATGTATGACTGGTGTACACCAGGCCCCTAATAAATCAATTTCCAGAAACTACGCTCGGGACATCACACCGGCCTGTTGCTTGATCAGATATCCAGTCCACAAGGGTCAAGGAATTCAACCATATTGATCCCGCAATTGCCTGGCTGCTTCAACCTCATGTTGGAGCTTTGCATAGACCTCATCAATACTTACATCTGCAGCAGATCCTGGAGCAAAACCACAGTCAGGATTCAATGTGACCCGACTAGGGTCAAGATATTCCAACGCCGGTTGCACCCGTTTGACAATCTGCCGTGGCGTGTCAATCTGGCCGGGCGTGCAGCTCACACAACCTAGACCAATCTCAAAATCCTCACGAATCTTCTTGAAGACTGCCATATCGCCTGCGCCGGGAGCCGTAAACTCCATCGTGAGATGATGTACCCTGAGACGATTAAGTTGATTGATGATCGGCCCGTACCCACCTTCATGTTGCAATTCACCTCGCACGCGCGCGCCGGCCCGTCGGCATAAATGGACCGCAAAATTCACTCCCTTAAGCCCATCAACAACCTGATTAACCATATCTACGGCAAAATCTGATGCTGATTCAGCATCATCATATTTCTCACGTACCTGAGGATCGACGAACAGGCACAAATGTGGATCGTCGATTTGAACTACAGCAACACCTTCCTCAATAAGCAGTTCTACTTCCTGGCGCAAAATTGGCACACAATCGCGAACGAAATCCTCACGGCTGGGATAGGCGTTGGCCGAACGGACTGGGTCCCACATTCGCTCTCCCAAAAGAGCTGGCGAGGGCAATGTCGCTTTAACCTGACGATCTGTAATAGATTTAAGAAATCGGACCTCTTGAGCAATCGTCCCCGGTTGCTTGGACGACATTTTGTCAACGATAATCGTCCATGGTCGCCCATCACCAGCTTGGCTGAGCTCAAATCCATGAGCCAGTTGAGCAATCACGCCGATATAGGACTTGCGCCACCATTCACCATCTGTAACCACATCAAGCCCAGCATTCTCTTGGAGTGCAACAACGAATCGTACCGCTGATTCCATACGCCGACGGTATGTGTCAGCATCTAATGGTGAATCATCTGAAATTAAATCCTGGACAAACTTTGGTCGCGGCATGGAACCGACGACACTTGTCGGGAATAGATGCCTTTTTCCCTGATACGCCATACACTGATCTCCTTAATAGATAACCATTTAACTTAACCGCCCGTAACAAACAATGCACGTCAAGGCTGCTTTTTCTCGACCGTGTCTAATTGCTCTAGCAGTTGCAAGAAGGACTTGTCTTGTGGGTACATTTCAACAAGCTTTCGCGCATATACCATTGCCTTCTTGTTATTATTACGGTCTCGACTGATGGTGGTCATCAGCAACAGTAGGTCGCGATTATAAGGCAGTTGGTGATGAGCCTCTTCAAGCACTTGCATCGCCTCCTCGAACCGACCGGTGCTGTTAAGCGCCAGTGCGTAAACATAATTTAGGCGTGGTGAATCCGGTGCCAATAATGCCGCCTGCCTTAGTGAGGCCACTGCATCTGAAACACGTTGCTGGCGAATCAATGCCAAACCAAAGGCATAATGAGCCGAAGCTGCATCCGGAATTTTTGCAATGGCCTGTCGCAAAATATCCTCGCACTCCTTTTCTCGCATCTGATCCCGATACAAGTCAGCTAGGTTGACATATGGTTGTACCGCGTGGGGTTCGATCCTGATCGCGTTTCGATAAGCTTCTTCTGCCTCCTCGATACGGCTCCGATCACGATATAGATTTCCCAGATTCAGATGTCCGGCCGCGCGATCTGCATTGGAGTTTTGAACACCAATAAACTCCTCAATCCCTTGGTGCAACTCAAATGCCTCGTCTTTACTCATGGCTTGCGGCGGAACTGCCGCCAAGACCCGTGTCGCTTCGACACGTACCGCCTTAATTTCATCACCGAGCAACGCCCCTCCGATGGGCAGGCGTTCCAACGGCACAAATGTTTCCAGCGTACTTAATGCATGCAGCCGTACAAGGGGATCCGGGTCGCCAATACCCGCAGCAATCACGTCGGCCGACGGAGCGGGGGTTGTTTGGGCTAAAAGCGAAAAGGCTGTTGCGCGGGCAATGGCGGGAGCAGTAGCGTCACCAATTAGGCGATTGAGCTTCTTTTCTGCTCCGGGCATACCTTCCCGTCCAAAAGCAATCGCCTCGCCGTAGTGCTCTGGATGTTGATGATCTGGTGGGTACCATCCATCTACGGCGTTAGCTGCCCATTGTGCATCCTTGTCTACATGGCAATTGTTACAAGCGTTGGGCCAACCGAATTTAACCGACAGGTCTGGTCGCGGAATTCGAATACTGTGATCCCGCCGTGGATCTACAATCATGTAATGGCGTTCAGGCATATGACAGGCCACGCAACTTGCGCCCGTGGATCCTTCCGAATGAAAGTGATGGCTGGGATCATCAAATTGATCGGATAAATGACATGTTGCACAAAGTGCATTACCTGTCGCATACACATCAAGACGATGAGGATCATGGCAATCCGTACAACGGACACCTGCATGATGCATCTTGCTCTGCACGAAAGACCCGTAAACGTATGCTTCACCAAAAATTTGCCCATCGGCATGATAAACTGGGTCAACCAAGACCGAAGGTTGGTGTTGATCTAAAAGCCTACGACCATGGCGGTAATCATCGTCAACCACGTGACGACGAGAATGACAACGACTGCAGGTCTCCAATTGGATGTCGGAAACAAGCGGCCGGCTGCGACGGTACTTTTTCGTGTCCGCATCAAGAACCCAGCGGCCAGCCACCGGTTCTTTAAGCTGAAATACCAAGCCAATCTTCTCCGCATCCAAGTTGCCTGTAGAACCTGATCGATAAACATCATGGGCCTCTTCTCGGCTCTTATCATCCTGGCGAAGGGAATTCGGCCCCGTTGATGTAAGTCCTCGTTCTGCCCATAACACATGCGTAGAACCCGGACCATGACATGCTTCACACGAAACATCTATATCTGACCATGTTGTGTGGTAGGTATTGGTTATCTGATCGTAATTCTTTTGTAGGTTTGTTGAATGGCATTCAGCACACATGAAGTTCCAATTTTGGTTGTGGCCGGTCCAATGCAATTCATCATCATGGGTTATTCGTTCCTCTGGATAAAGATGGAACCATCGCTGCCCACCCTGCTGTCTTGTCCTTGCATCCCAGCAAATACTTAACGCCTGGTATCTTCCACCAGGAAACTCGATTAGATACTGCTGGAGCGGATACACACCAAAACAGTACGCAATTTCATAGTCATGAAGTTCTCCATCGGCTCCCTCAGTATTGACAAAATATCTTCCCCCCCGCTTAAAAAAAGTTGAAGTTACACCAAAGTAGTTGAACTTTGCCTGATCGAAATCACCCAGAACTGTATGTTCCGTCGCCTCCTGCATTGCCAAGTCATGATGGGACCCCTCCCAATGATCGTGCTCTTCTTGATGACAACTCGCGCATTTCACGCCGCCTACATAGGTAGAGGCCCCGATCCCATCCCCATCTACAACTTTCAACCCTCGGCCTACTGAGGTCTCCGCCACTCCCATCCCGAGAGCAGGCTTATCACCTGCACCAATCGCAGCGAATATAAGGACATATACGTTCAGAAGGACTGCGACGAATAAAATTATCTTCACGCGAACTGTGCTCCAATATTGGACCTAATACCTTAAACGCAGTTAAAACAATCCAAATAACTGCTTGTCATGCTACCAACCGATCGCTAGACATCGGGTCTTAACGACCGCAATGCCTTTGATAGCCGCGTAAAGGCATCACAATACAGTTGTTCTGGCCTCAGCAAATTTACAGGGATATAATACACCATAGAAAACCAAAAATGATCAATGTTTTATGGGGAAAATTTTTTCGTAACCTGGTAACACCACACGCAAACGCAATTTAGTGCATTAGTGGCATTTTGTGCGCGATGTCAGGTAAACGGATATCACGATCTAAGGTGGGGTGAAAAGGTGAGGTTACGATCAATCGAACTGAGCTATCGGGGAAAGATGCTGTGGTGGACAGTGCAACAGCGGGAAGTCTGATGCGACCAGCAATTAACTCCTGCCAACAAGAACCGTCCAGATTCCTCAAGGCCAAAAACGACCATGTGTATCTCAGATATACACCCCTTTTCATTGCTGTTTGTTTACTCTTAACATTTGGTGTCACCATTGGACTTGCCAACGATGCACCAAATATTGTGCTCATTATTGCTGACGATCAATCATGGAACTCGACATCGGTCGCCATGGACCCCGACATTTCTCATTCCGGAAGTGATTTCCACCAAACACCAAATATCCAATCACTTGCCAACGAAGGCATGCGTTTCAGTAAAGCTTATGTATCCCCATTGTGTCGACCGTCACAAATGGCGTTACAAACAGGCAAGAGTCCGGCCCAGCTGCAAATTACCGACAATGGTCAAGATACACAATTTTCTCTGATGGCACCCCGACCTGCAGATACCCCACGCCATGAAGTATCCATTGGCCAACGAATCCTGGAAACCAATCCAAATTATCGAACAGGTCATTTTGGAAAGTATGCCGCCAGTTCTGCGGGATGGGGACATGTTGATAAAACGATCGTGGATCGACGGTATAGTGAAATCCCAGACGTGCAAGACCCAAAGACCATGTTCACCTTTGCTGCAAGCGCAAACGAATTCATTGAAACAAGTGTCAATGAAAACAGGCCCTTCTACATTCAGTTTACGCACAATGGGGTTAAGTCACCGATAAGCACACTACCTGAAACATTTCACAAATACGAAGGGTTGACCAAAGGCATCCGTCACCAAAGCTCCTCGTATGCCGCCATGACCGAAGATCTAGACACCGCGGTGGGCATGGCACTTGACAAGTTACAACAGTTGAATATTGCGGATAACACCTATGTGATCTACACCTCGGATAATGGAGGTGCCGGTGGACCAAATATACCTGATGAAGCATGGAATTATCCACTTTCTGGGAAAAAAGGAAGCCTGCAAGAAGGGGGGATTCGGGTGCCCCTGATCATCAAAGGACCTGGCATCCAACCCAATACCGTCAGTGATGTCCCCACTATCGTGATGGATCTATTTCCAACAATTAGCGAACTGGCCGGCACCACCTACCCACTACATGAGGGCATAGAAGGAACCAGCCTGGTCCCAGTTTTAATGAATGGTGGACAACTTCCACCGCAAACCCAGACACTACAGCGCCAATACGCAGAAAATGGAGAGCTGTTCTTTCATAGCACCGAGGGCATATTCCCCCATTCCGCCATTATCGATGGAGATTACAAGTTGGTGAAGAAATATGGCATGACAATCGGCACATTACTTACAAGTACCGATCCGAATGCTACTGCCCACTGGACACCCAAGTTGAAGATGGGTGGTGATTATGAAATCTACACATGGCTTGGCGCAAAAGATGGTTCAGGTGAACTCGATCTAGATTCCCAAGCAAATTACACCATCGAGCATGCCGACGGACAATCACTTGTGACGATTGATCAAAATGTCGCCTCGGGACAATGGAAGCTTCTGGGAACGTTTGATTTAAATCCCCATGAAGCGCATGGTGTCACGCTTGCAGTTTCTAACGCCACGCCTAACGGCTCTATTGCTGACGCGGTTCGATTTGTACCTGTCCGTGGCCGAGCAATGCCCATTACCATTGAACGACAGGATGCTGAATTCAGCCGAACAGGTGAGTGGCGCGTCGCCATGGGTCTCGATACATACAGCAATCTCGGCCGGCGCTATACTTTACGCCTGCTTGACCTTTCGAATGACCTGTCTGAAACCACGGATCTTGCCGCACAATTCCCTGAACTGGCCGCAGAACTGGAAGAGAAACTGAACAAATGGCAACGAGCCGCTGACGCATCACTCATGTACGACATAGCTGGAAAAACCCAGTTGGTATGGGATGGCGAATTCCCGGGACAGCAGGGTGACGTGGAACTAGCCATCCTAGAGGCCAGCATGGGCACAACACGGCCGCAAAGTGATTTTAATTCTGATGGAATAGTTGATGAACTGGATCGAAAACTCAAACTTACTGATGTTTCTGCTACATGGCGATCCACGGTTGATGTTGAATACAAAAATCGGGAAACATGGTATCAGTTGGATAATAGCAAGGACATAAATCGCCAACCCCAACATGTCATGGTCCATCCTCATCAACCATTTTTGCCAACAAAAGCATTCCGATTTGATGGTGATGACGGCATGGAACGCGTGCATTTTTCCGTACCCTACAGTGATCACTCGGCAACATTTGAGTTCTGGCTTCGCCTGGATTCGCTTGACCAGGAGCACATGCTCTTTGAAACGGGGCATACCGCCCAGGGCCTATCAGTCACAATTGGCGATGCTGACAGTGACGGCGAATTCGATGATGTTCATTTTCGGGCAAAGGCGCCGGGGTCGAGTGTTATTACGGCCACCTCAGAACTTGACCGCTTCACTGATCCAACACGTGACTTTATCCAGGTTGTTGCGGTTATCAGCAATGATTTAAATGACCGGTATGCAGAAATATATATCAATGGATCTTTATTTGACCGCACTGAAGGTCTTGCAAACATAAACTGGGACCACACAAACAAAGCAGGCCTGGGTCTTGCTGGCGGCTCCAAGGTGGGCGGCGATAGTGGCATCGGCAAACTACCCTTTACTGAAAGCGGCTTTCATGGTGATCTTGCCTTCATGCGTTATTACAACGAGGCTATCAACGCCCATGAAGTACTCAACAATTACAACCTGATGCTCGCCCATGTAGGCACAGGAATCGTATCTACCTCCGGTGATGTCACCTTGCCCACCGAAAGACCCGGTGATGTCCGCCCCGGGGCCCATACTGGCGATCAAGTCATTTCGGTACTCCAGGAACGCACTGATCAGTTGAATAATGCATTACCAGTCGATCTACTACCCTCTAGCAACCAGACGTACGGAAAAGGCGGGCTGACTACCGGATTTGATGGTGTTCTGGACGCGGGCATTTTATTGACCAGCTACCTGTTGCATTTTGATCCACAATCTGACCCCAATACCACACAGACCACACTTGGTTCGATTACCTTTGATCGCGCGATCCGCGGCATTCTTTTCACAGATGAATCCCTGCAAATAACTGATCCATTGCTTGGTACCATTGGTCAATATCCCATTGCTAATCGTAATGCAGATCTGGAGAATGATACGCTGGCCCTGTCCGATGATCTTCGCACACTCACGTTGACACTGAATGCCACCGCACAGGAAATCATTGAACTGCGTGTCCTCACCTCTGCCGCCCCCGGTGATGCCAACTCGGATGGCTTGGTCGACATCATGGATCTAGCCATCCTTGGCGCAAATATAAATGCGGACATGGCCATCCTTGGTGAAAATATAAATACTGATGATCGCTTATGGATACACGGTGACTTTAATTTTGATGGTGCAGTTGATGTCGAAGACCTGGCGATCCTAGGGACTCACTGGACTAACCTGAATGAAATTCCTCTGGCAGGTGCTACGGCCGCTTCAGGATCAGACAACCTGGTTCCGGAGCCAAGTTCATGCGCTATCATGATCGCGCTTTTGTTTTCTGTAATCCGTCCAACCCCACATCGGCACAGTTAGCGGCAACCCACTTCAAAATATTAGTCTGCCTGCAGTTTTCGACGAAGAATCTTACCCGTAGAGTTACGAGGTAATTGATCAATATGCCTTATCTCTCGGGGGACTTTATACCCAGCTAACTGCTGGCGACACCATGCACGCAGTTGGGTGTCATCAACATGCGACCCTTCCTTTACCTCGACATACGCCAAAGGTACTTCCCCGCGAATGGGGTCTGGCTTACCAATGATTGCTGAATCTTTAACCAACTCATGCTTGTTGAGCACCTCCTCAATCTCCCGCGGAAACACATTTTCTCCACTAATAATCAGCATCTCTTTCTTGCGGCCTGTGATATACAGGTAACCATCATCATCGACATGCCCAATATCACCTGAACGGAAATACCGCGGCGCCAAATTCTCCCCATTACGGTTATTCGACCGCAAATCAACAAATACTTGCGCTGTTTGTCTGGGCAAATGGTAATAGCCCGCCATTACATTCTTCCCCGCAATCAGGATTTCCCCATCTTGGTTAGCATCCAAAAGCTTATCATGATCATCCACAATGCGGATATCAACACCGGGCAATGCTGGACCGACTGAATTTATGCGATTCTGTGCCGGTGTACACCAATTGGTAATCGGCGCGGTCTCGGTCAGACCATAGCCTTCATACACACGAAGTCCATATTGATCGAGTAATGCCTCAAATGTGGCATTCGGTAAGGGCTCACCACCGGAAATAGCCAAACGGATCGATACAAAGTCCCCCAACTCGATGTCTTTCACGCTTAACAACGCACTGAACATCGATGGAATCGCCATAAATACATCCGGTTGGTAACGTTTTATCAACCTCACAATCTGCTTCGGGACAAAACGAGCAGTATAGACCACGCACGAACCAACACGTAGTGGCAACAACGTTAATCCCGTTAATCCAAAGCTGTGAAATTGCGGCAGGACCCCCAAAAATATGTCGGCCTGAGTTAATTGTGCATGCTCAATGGCCGCGTCTACATTTGCTTCAAAATTCTCGTGGCTGAGCATCACGCCCTTGGGACGGGCCGATGTTCCGGATGTATAAAGAATCACAGCCAGATCGTCGCCTGAATAGATTGGGGGCCAACGCAATGGTGGTAGACCCGTCACGTCAATCTGATCCAGAAAGATGCGATGAATGTCATCCGGGATAGGGCCCTGCCCCCCACTGCCTGCAGTTCCCCATTGCTGGCCCATATAATCTAACATGGGTCCTACTGTTATAATGGTGTCGATATCACTGTCGGCAATCACATACCCAAGTTCATCGGGCTTGAGCATATAGTTAAGTGGAACCACAACGCGTCTAGCAAGCCAGGCACCAAGCAATGCTATGGGAAATGCTCCACTGGTTGGCAACAAGATGCCAATATGTTTGCGATCTGTTGTCGCATCAATCTGATCGGCAACAAACATAGCGCCACCGATCACTTGGCCGTAGGTATATTCCCGCTGGTCATCAATCACCGCAGTCTGATGCATCCGGCGTAATGACTGGCGGAGGATTGAGAAAAGGATGCTCATCAATTTTATCGCGTTAAACTAGTACACCTAATGATACTAAACTTGACCACGAATATCCCAAAACCATACCAACCGACAAAGCGATTTCGGAACCTTGTCACCAATCACGTTCTATGGGTTCTCCTGTGCTTGTTTGCCGGTTGTGCAACACACGTTCCAGTGCCTGATGCTTATCAGGCACTGGATGCCGGACAACATGCGATGGCATACCGGATTGCCAAGCAGGTGTACCATGCGCCTAATTCCAGCATCGGTAGCGCAGACCGTCACCTGGCCGCCTATGCAGCGGGGTTAGCCGCCTACCGTCTTAAACAATACACAACAGCACAACGATATCTTGAGTCAGCAACCGGGAGTAGCAACCGGCATCTTTCCGGTGATGCCTATGCCACAATCGGGCTAATACATCACCGGCTTGGGCGACTTCACAGGGCAAGCAATGCGTTCATTGCTGCCAGCAAACGACTATCCGGAGAAAACCGAGCTAAATCCTATTACTTCGCCGCGGTCGTAGAAAACAAACTCGGCTCAACGGCAAAAGCAATGACCTACCTCACACTCTCTAAGAGCCTAACCCGTGACCATGCCCTTAAACAACGGATCAACCTTGAACAAAACCAGACCGGATTCACGGTCCAAGCTGGCGCGTTCCGTTCGCAATCACGTGCCCACGATCAGGTGAAACACGTTAACCAGCGGGCGGGCACCCAAGGAATCGGCAGAGCACGACTTGTACAGGCTGATCGTGGCCCATTAACACTATGGCTCGTTCAGATCGGTCACTTCTCCACTTTTGCAACAGCAGAGCGTGCAAGAAAATTGCTCCACCTTCCTGATACAAGAGTCGTGCCAAGATTCTAGAAACATCTGTTTGTGGAACACGATTTCCTAATAAAACCCAGATTCTTCATGATTGGATCCAAGCTTGAGTTTCAATTCTTAACCATCTTCAGCAATATGCCTTCCGGAAGGCAAGGAATACATGCGGATTTTCCACCTCACCACCGCATTACAGAACCATCCTGCCTGCGCATATCGCCTAACTGCCTGGGTACAGCATTTGTCACCGGATACTTTTTCGCTAATTCCTCATTAACTTCAATCCCCCACCCCGGCGCCTCATTCGCCCACAAGTATCCATCCTTTTCCTGTGGAGCACCCCCAAAAATTTCGAGCGCAGCTTCATCATATCCAGGCCATTCCTGGATACCGAAATTCGGACATGTTAAATCCAATGCAAGATTCGCTGCGTGACCAATCGGCGATACATCCCGAGGCCCATGCCATGCCGTCTTGATCCCAAATGCTTCGCATACCGTGGCGATTTTCCGCGCCACGCTTAATCCGCCGGCCAATGAAATATGAACCCGGATAAAATCAATGAGGCGGTTTGATATTAGTGGCATCCACTCGTGTGGACTGTGAAACTTTTCACCTATGGCAATGGGTGTTGAGCACTGGTTACGGAGAATATCAAAGTAACCCAGATCCTCCGCCGCCAATGGATCCTCAATGAAATAGAGGTCATAGGGCTCGAGCTGTTTACATAGAACCACCGCCTCGGCAGGTGATACACACTCATGGATGTCATGCAGAAGATTCACCTTGTCACCGCAGTGGTTTCTCACCGTATCTATCATTGAAATTGTTTCTCGCATATAAATGCGCGGCTCGAACAGCATAGTGCTATCTGCGGTGGCACTTGTTTTTTCAGGTTGACCTGTACCACGCATGTGAACTCGCACATTCCGATATCCTTGCCTCATAAAGTCAAGCGCAGATTCAGCAACCGCCTCCGGTGTTCGGCCCGCCGCATGACGGTAGACATCTGCGGCATTTCGACATTTCCCCCCCAGCAACTGATATACCGGCATTCCCGCCCGCCGTCCCTTGATATCCCACAACGCCTGGTCCATACCGCTGAGAGCATTGTTGAGAACTGGACCACTTCGATACACACTGCTCAGATATGCTGCCTGCCAGATATCCTCAATGCAATCAGGATCTTTCCCCATGAGAAATGGCCGCAGATATTCCTCAACAATCGTCTGGACTGCCAGCAGCCTCGTTGTCATTGAAGCGCAACCGTAACCATATAAGCCCGGCTGATCGGTTTCGATCTTCACAACCCCCAAATTGTCATGTTGAATAGCTATACCAATGAACTTGACATCGGTAATCTTTGCCGGTTTTAGTCCCATGAGACAACCACTCATATGATGAGCGCCTACTGTGCAGAATTTTCTTTACTGAGTCCCGAGTCGGCACCATAGGTGCGTTTTGCTGGTGGCCACTTCGTGATTGTCACGGGTTTGTAATCGATGCGCGGCTTGGCATCGTCGCCATCGTGATAAGTCATCGAATGATTCAAGAACTTTTCGTCATCACGGCCAGTGTAGTCAAGACGTTGATGAGAACCGCGCGACTCGGTTCTCGCTAATGCTGAATGGGCAATTGCCTGCGCAACATCAATCATGTAATCCAGCTCGATGGCTGCTGTAAGTTCCGTATTAAAACTAAGCGTATGATCATCCAGTGACAACTTCTTGAACCGTTCCCGCAACTCTGCAAGCTTGTTACAGGTCGCGGTCAAGGACTTTTCATCCCTGTAAATGCCCGCACCACCCTCCATTGCTTCATGCATTTCATTTCGAATTGTTACGATCCGCTCGGTTCCACCTGTTTTATTGATGTAATCGCGGCTAATTCTTTTTTGTTCATCATCAGCCTGCTTCTCAAGGGTGTTGACATTGACTTCAGGGTTGTCGGTGGCATAACGAGCCGCCCCATGGCCAGCACGGGCGCCAAAAACCAACAGCTCTGTCAAAGAGTTGGACCCAAGGCGATTGGCACCATTAAGTGATACACAGGCACATTCACCCGCTGCAAACAATCCGCTAATTGATGTGGCGCCTTCGATGTCTGTATCAATCCCCCCCATCACATAATGCACGACCGGCCGGACCGGAATGGGCTCGTGAACAGGATCCACACCGGCATAATTTGTTGAAAGCTCGCGGACAAACGGAATCTTCTTATCGATCTTCTTTTTTCCCAAATGCCGCAAATCCAAATAGACCACATGCCCATATTTAGTCTCGATCGTGTTCCCCTTCTCCATCTCATGGATAAAACATTGGCTTAACTTGTCACGCGGTCCCAATTCCATAGTTCGCTTTTGTGGATGGCTTGGATCGTTCACGTCAAGTGGATTACCCAGGTCATAATCCTTTAAATATCGATCGCCGTGCTTGTTCACCAAGATCCCACCTTCGCCTCGTGATGCTTCTGTAATCAGGATGCCGGTCCCGGGTAGGCCTGTTGGATGGTATTGGATAAACTCCATGTCCTTGAGTGCCACGCCAGCACGGTAGGCCATCGACATACCATCCCCATTCTTGATTGCGCCATTGGTGGTAAATGGGAATACACGACCCGCCCCACCGGTACAGATGATGACCGATTTTCCCAAGACTGCATGCATCTGGCCCGTGCGAAGTTCTATTGCTGCCGTACCACAACACCGGCCTTCGTCGATTAGAAGTTTTGTGGCAAAGTGTTCGTCATAACGTGTGATATTCTTGTATTTCAAGGTGGTCTGAAACAATGAATGGAGCATATGGAACCCGGTTTTGTCCGCAGCAAACCAGGTGCGCTCAATCTTCATCCCGCCAAAAGGACGCACCGCGACGGATCCATCGGGATCACGACTCCAAGGGCAGCCCCAATGCTCCAGTTGGAGCATCTCGCGTGGCGCTTCATTGACAAACAGTTCAACTGCATCCTGGTCGGCAAGCCAATCTGAGCCACTAATTGTGTCATAGATATGATCCTCAAGACTATCATTTGGCTTAATCACCGCAGCAGCACCGCCTTCAGCTGCCACTGTGTGGCTACGCATGGGATAGACCTTGGAGACCATGGCCACAGAAAATTGGGGATTGTGCTCAGCAATTGCAATAGCAGCACGTAAACCTGCACCACCGCCACCAACAATAACCACATCATGGATAACCGAATTAGACAAGGAAATACCTCTTTTCACTTTGCTTGATTACTATGGATCAGTACGCATGCGCCATGATGACGGTTTGCCCAATCCGATTCCAACCGAATACATTCCTCTAGGCTTATATTGCTACTGTGGGACATTCTGGCGACCATACCCTTCCCCCGAAAATCATCGAAACCCTTCGTCCAAGCCGCATTGTGACTCATCCGAAGACGGAACCGAATGCTGCCGTTCCCTAGTGATATTTATCCATTTGGGTCATATTTGTAAAAAACCGTACCTCATCCATTTTTCAATTACCCGCATGGCCTCATTGCCTGCCTACCATCACATCAGCCACATGGTCATACCGCGGCAGTCCCAAAGCTTACCGACTTTCCACTTTGGCCAAAAGCGAGCAACCCATGAACCGCCCTTCATGCAGACGCCACTACCGAGGCCACCGAAGTTCCCGCCGGCCAACATCTCCGGTTTCAGGGCATACTGGAGATCCGCATCACCACGAGAGTTAGGGCTTGTGGCATAACGGTCACTCTACTATGGCGACTTCTCGGCCAGTTCTGCCTCCTGGGCAGGAACAATATACTTGTCGAAATACCAGGCACTTGCACGATCCAGGATAAAAAACAACCCCACCCCCAAGACCGCAATCAAGGTACTCAATAGAATCAAATTCATACGTTTACGTTTAGGATCGAGCGAGCACTGATCCTGCTTGCGCTTGTAGATCACCAGCCCAACGAGACCGATCATCACTGCCATGCTGCGGAGGATCCATTTACCCACCCCCCCCGACCCCTCGTAGAAGAAGTCTGCAAATGAGATCGCCCAGACTCCCCCGGCAAGCCCGAGCATGAACAGCACGGCGGGGGCCACGCAGCAGACAATTCCCGCCAGACCTGCTGCGGCGGCAACCTTTGTCGCAAATTTCCAAATGCTTGGCTGCCCAGGCTCAGCTTGATCCATAGCACTTATTTTGTCCAACTGTTTAATGGTCACAATACTGTCATTATAGCGATAACGATGTTTCCCCCGTTGAATATAGGGACCCCCGAGTATACGCGTATAACAGTGCCTGTCTGGATCTAAACAATTTTTTCGCTTCACCAGCAAATCTATTTGGGCCATTTCTTGCTCGCGTAACGACTCAAAATCACCGATATAATCGACTGATAGCTCATTAAAATAAACAATAGAGGTGATATCTTGAAAACCATACCCGTTAAGGATAATCAGGCAATTTGAACAGCCCAGTTGGAAATACAGCCGGGGCATGTTTACGCGATGCAGTTAAATCTGAACACCCGCTACAGGTTGTGGGTGTGATCAATGCCTACTGTGCACGACTTGCCGAACGAGTAGGTTTCAAGGCGCTCTATCTATCAGGCGCTGGAGTCGCAAACGCATCATGTGGTATTCCGGATCTGGGAACTACAACCCTTGATGACGTGTTAACGGATGTCCGGCGGATTACCTCCGCAACCAAGCTGCCCGTTCTTGTTGATGCAGATACCGGCTGGGAAGATAGCGTAGGGATTCATGAGACCACTCGATGCCTGATCGATGCTGGTGCTGCTGGATTCCATCTTGAAGATCAGGTCCCGGCCAAACGCTGTGGGCATCGCCCTGGTAAAGTGTTGGTGTCAATTGATGACATGGTTGACCGGTTGGCCGGTGCCGTCGCCAGCCGAAAAGACAACCCGTTCGTGATCATGGCGCGAACTGATGCCGTGCAGGTTGAAGGCCTAGATGAGGCAATAGGCCGCGCAGATCGTTACGTTCACGCTGGCGCTGATATGATCTTTGCTGAAGCGTTGACCGACCTGAAGGACATGGAGTGCTTTGCCAAAGCAATTAATGCACCGGTGCTTGCAAATTTGACCGAATTTGGAAGGACACCGATGTTCTCATTAGATGAGATGCGGGCTACGGGTATTCGCTTGGTACTCTATCCACTCTCCGCGTTTCGCGCCATGAGCGCAGCAGCTCAAAACACCTACCACACAATCCGAAAATCCGGCACACAATCCAGCCTCTTGAATACAATGCAAACTCGTGAGGAACTATATGATGTACTGGATTACTATGAGCATGAACTTCAAATCAATCACGCCCTAACCGAAAAAAAGCAATGACAGATAAACCTAAAGACACGAAAACCGGGGGGCTGGCTGGTGTTGTTGCCGGCAAAACATCCATCGCTACTGTCGGCAAAGAAGGTGCTGGCTTAACCTATTTTGGCTATGACATTGAAGATTTAGCAGGGAACGCCTCCTTTGAGGAAGTAGCCTATCTTTTACTTTATGATGAGATGCCCTCACAGAAAGAATTAGATGATTTTAGAACCCGCTTAATCAATAGTCGAGATATACCCAAACCACTAGCAGACACGTTGGAGAACATTCCAGCAACTGCGCATCCGATGGATGTACTGCGTACCGGTTGTTCCATGCTGGGCTGCATTGAGCCAGAAAATAATTTCAATAACCAACATACTATTGCAGAACGTCTTCTAGCTGTATTTCCTTCAATACTCCTCTATTGGCATCACTTTTCAGAAAATAATCGCCGTATCGAAACACGATCCGATGCCCCATCAATCGCAGGGCATTTTTTAAATCTGCTCCACGGCCAACCTCCTAATAAAATGTTCGAGCAAGCAATGGATGTGTCGCTGACACTTTATGCCGAACATGAATTCAATGCATCAACCTTCGCCGCCCGCGTCTCAACGGCAACACTATCCGATTTCTACTCTGGAATCACCGCAGCGATTGGCACCCTGCGTGGCCCATTGCACGGTGGCGCCAATGAAGCGGCCATGGCCCTTATTGACCGCTTTAAAACACCTGATGAAGCCGAGGATGGCACACTCAAGGCGCTGGCTAATAAAGAACTCATCATGGGATTTGGCCATCGTGTGTACCGTGATAATGATCCACGATCGAACATCATCAAATCATGGGCGCAACAGTTGGCTGCCAAAACCGGGGATACGCGACTTTACCCTGTCTCCCAGCGCATTGAGAAGGTAATGTGGGATGAGAAGAAGCTGTTTCCGAACCTTGATTTCTATAGCGCCTCGGCTTACCACTTCATGGGAATTCCAGTTCCCATGTTTACCCCCATCTTCGTATGTTCGCGCATCGCCGGCTGGGCTGCCCATATGATCGAGCAGCGTGCTGACAATAAGCTTATTCGGCCCGTGGCAGATTATGTTGGGCCCAAACCCAGATCCGTTGTGCCGATCGACCAACGACCGTCGAGCAGGTAGTTGCCGCTTGGATCAAAAGCCCCAAACCCCCGATAAACTTCTCACTGATATCGCTGATTACGTTGCCGATCATCAGGTCGACAGTGAGTTAGCTTACAACACAGCCCGCTGGTGCCTGATGGACAGTATCGGCTGCGGCTTGCTGGCGCTACGGTTCCCCGCCTGCACAAAGCTCATGGGACCCCTGACTCCACATCCCACGACACCCCCTGGCGGAGTTCCGGTTCCTGGGACCAACTATCGTTTGGATCCTGTCAAGGCCGCATTCGATATTGGGTGTATGATTCGCTGGCTGGATTATAACGATACATGGCTTGCCGCTGAGTGGGGGCATCCATCCGACAATCTTGGTGCCCTATTGGCTTGTTCTGATTACCGCTGTCGTTATGAAGATACACCGCTTGTCGTGCGTGATGTCCTTACCGCCATGATCAAGGCCTATGAAATTCAAGGTGTTCTTGCCCTGGAGAATGCATTTAATCAGGTAGGGCTTGATCATGTCCTGCTTGTACGTGTGGCCAGCACCGCAGTTGCCACGCAGCTACTGGGCGGTAGCCATCAACAGACCGTCCATGCGGTGTCCAACGCATGGCTGGATGGCGGGGCTCTACGCGCCTATCGCCATAAGCCCAACACCGGCCGGCGCAAAAGCTGGGCTGCCGGCGATGCAACAAGTCGCGCAGTCCGTCTTGCGTTTATGGCACGGGGTGGGGAAATGGGATATCCAACAGCGCTAAGTGCCAAGACATGGGGCTTCTGTGATGCGTTATTGGGTGGCAATCAACTGAGTGTGAGCCAACCATTTAGCACCTACGTGATGGAAAACATCCTTTTCAAAGTATCATTTCCTGCCGAGTTTCATGCCCAAACCGCTGTGGAAGCTGCCTTGAAACTACACCCAACCATTCGCGACCGCTTGGGTGGGATCCAAAAAATAAAAATCGAGACGCAGTCCGCAGCTGTTCGCATCATTGATAAAACTGGAGCACTACATAACCCTGCTGATCGTGATCATTGCCTTCAATACATGATTGCCATTGGACTGCTGCACGGCACCCTCACAGCCAACCATTACGAAGAGGAAACCGCCGCCGACCCACGCATCGATCGTCTTCGCCAGAAAATGGAGGTGGTAGAGAACCCGGCCTACTCAAGGGACTACCTTGATCCTGACAAAAGATCCATTGCAAATAGCATCCAGATATTCTTTGATGATGGGACTGTCTCGGATTTGGTTTCGGTGGAATACCCAATCGGACACCAGCGACGCCGTGATGAATGTATTCCACTACTCAAAATGAAGTTTAAATCAAACCTAAATCCAAGTGGAAAAGATTCTCAAAATAAAATGCTGTGTTCTCTTTTCGAAGATCCACAACGGTTGGATGAAATGCCTGTCACCAACTTCATGAATCTACTACAAGCATAGACCGAAGAAGCGATGATCGTGCCAATCCAAAAGAACATATACGAGTACGCCTGATCAGACACTTGAATGCCAAATCATTCATCACCTTCACTGGATTCAAGACAGAACAGACCACAGCTATTGTTCAAATGCTGCTTCCAACTCCTGCCGTAATGCCTCGGCAACCTCCTTTGCTGAACCTTCACGCTGCACCTTCTTCCCCCACTTCCAACCCTCAAGATATTCGTCTGAACCGGCAAGCCCTCGTTTCATTGCCTCTTCATCAATCTTTTCCTGGAAGCGAGGTGACAACTCAAACTGCACACGTCCTTCATCGTCCTTTACACGAATCTGTGCGGGTATTTCGTGCCATGAAAGTATCTGGTATTCAGCCATTAGGTCGGTATCCCGTGAATTTAGGTGATTACAAGAGGCTCTATCATACAACATATGCGCACAACGGCACCGCGCCACCCATGGCAAGATTGGATAATCGCCAGTCTAACTGCTTCATGAACCATGAATAGGCTATAAGTCGGGGGAATTACCCAGCTAGATGTGAAAGTAGATTATCAAGAGGAACTGTTGCAAACGTAGTTGCCGAGTCGCTGACTGCATAAGGGATAACCACTTGGCCGTTATGGATCAACGCTCCACAGGAGTACACCACATTGGGCACATAGCCATCACGTTCACCTTCCGTAGGCACCAACATTGGTTCACGTAGCTGGCCGATAATCTTTGACGGGTCATTCAAGTCAAGGAGAGATGCCCCAATACAGTACTGTCGCATCGGCCCAACGCCATGCGTGAGCAAGAGCCATCCAGCTTCTGTTTCCAATGGAGATCCGCAATTACCAATTTGAACGAACTCCCAAGGGAATCTAGGTGTTTGAAGAATCCGAGCCTCATTCCAGAATCGGATGTTGTCCGACCTCATGAGATAGAGATTCTCGCCATCAATACGAGAAATATTCATAAACCAACCGTCAATACGCCGCGGGAACAAGGCCATGCCTTTGTTTTGGGCATACCGCCCATTCATCGTATGAACCTTCACGGACTGAAAATCTTCCGTCTCAATAATCTGCGGCAGAATGCAATGGCCGTTATATGCAGTGTAGGTACCAAAATATAAGACCGATCCATCATCTTCAATAAACCGGACGAGCCTCACATCCTCAATACCATGCGATTCATTTTCAGATGACGGGAAAATAACTAATTCAGATGGATCTGCATCCGGCGGCACCTTTAGATGATAGTTTGACCGTGCCAACCAGATCATATTGTCTGACGTTTCCTGCAACGCCTGCGGCACTTCAAGCTCATTACGCAGACCATCGATCACATCATTAAGTCCAGACATAGGAAATTGAGGGTCCAGTCGATCTAGAATAGATTGAGCCAGTTGGTTATATGCCCCCATTTCGTCCAGTTTCAGCCTGAATGTCTTATTGTCGTAAAGACGATCCTCAACTACACGTACGCGACGCGCAAAACGACTTGGTGGGTCAAAACGTAAAACACCCTTCCGATCGAGAATACCGGTACGAAAAACAATCGAGGAAATATGCCCTTCACCGGTTGCACGCAGACTCATTAAAAAACGCATTGCACCATCTGGCACAGCGCCCTGATTTGGTGCTTGAACAATTGAAGGATTGAATAGTGCGGCCGCTTCGATAGCATACTCCATCGTGAAGTACGCGCCGATCAACAACTGTCTTTGTAGGTCGATATAACCATTAAGTGGTAAATGATTACCCAAGCGTACGTAATGCTCGCTTAGCACAGATTCAATATCATGATGACGAGAACTAAAATTGCGCAACACCTGATCCAGTAGATCGTCGACTTCAACATCTGACAACTCCATTACGCGTTGCACAATGGACTTAGCGCGATGCTCATCACCCGGGAAAAAAAAACGAGTCATCACCCGACTATCATCAGCAGCAAACCGCTGGGGAACACGGCAAACTTCAAGGGCTGCTTCATGCATCAAAATACATCCATATAAATGTAAACGACAAACAGCAATTATATACCTGAAATCAAGCGCAAAGTTCATTCGCCCGCAAAGTATCTACAGAAAATGAACATTAAAATGGTGCAATGGAATCAACATCGTCCGTATAAGATAGCAACGGTTCATTATCGGTCTTAATAATGTGAATTACGATCCTCTGGAAATGCGTTTTGATTTCATCATGACAGCAATGAGTATTTCATCTACAACCTTGGATGAACTGCTGAGCTGATTGGCGTTATTGATTTCTTTGCGATATCACATTTCGATGACCCGCATTCAAACGCCTTTACCTGCCTCCGGATATTTATTATTCATAAGGCTTATACCAATGTGCCTGAAGCGTATATCGTAAATCTGGATTGAGAAAATCCAAAGGCTTGTATAAGAACGGGGTGACGTTGAGTTACAGCAATCTCGATCTATTACATCACCTGCCGTTTGTGGGGCAGATTTCAATGTTCAGCGCCGGCGAAACCAAGGAATTCATCAAGCCAGTCATCTGCTTTTAACACTGCTTTTCTTTGTCGAAATGTAATACGACTTGCCCGATTCTGGGCTTGATCAGACAAGCGTCGCGGCTGACTATCCTCCAAGGGCCCCTCGCCCTTGGCTTTGTGCAACACACGCAGCCGCCGCCAACGGGAGGTGTAACGCTGGACAAGTTCGTCTTCTAATGAGGAATAGGCCACCGCGCCACCCGGATCACCCTGCCGAGCTGCACGACCAAATAACTGACGATCGATCCGGCCTGACTCATGACGCTCTGTAGCCAACACCTGCAACCCACCCTTAGCGGCCACACCTTCCCCAAGCTTAATGTCAGTACCCCGGCCAGCCATATTTGTCGCCACAGTAATGCGGCCAACCTGACCAGCACCCGCAATAATGTCCGCTTCCTCGGCATGACGAACCGCGTTGAGTACCTGATGGTCTAGACGTTCTTTGTGAAGCAGCCCACTAAGTAATTCACTGGCTCCAACCGAACGTGTGCCAACCAGGATTGGGCGCCCGGTATCATGAGTTTGTTTAATTCTACTTACGATTGCCCGCCATTTATGGTCAGCGGTAGCGTACACGCGATCAGGTTCCTGCTGACGAATACATGGTCGATGGGTTTGAATCACCACAACCGGCAAACGATAGACCTGCCACAGCTCATGTTGGGCCTCTATGGCTGTCCCCGTCATACCGGAGAGGCGGCGGTACAACCGAAAGAATCGCTGAAAACTGATGCGTGCCAGGGTATCCTTGGGAGGCGTAACTTCGAGATGTTCTTTTGCCTCAACCGCCTGGTGCAAACCATCACGCCACGTTCGATCAGGCATAAGACGGCCGGTAAATTCGTCCACAATGACAATCTTTCCCTCTTGAATTACGTATTGTTTATCGATTTCGTACAGGTCGCGCGCAGTCAGTGCTTGGTTAACCAACTCCTCACGCCTCCGTGCGCCTGCCCATAAACCCGACATCTTCTGCGTTAATTCCGCCAAATGCTGCCGCCCAACATTTGTAAACTTGATCTCCCTAAATCTCCGGTTGATTTCATAATCACGTGATACTTCCATCTCTTTTGCAAGGCCCGCGGCCTGTTCATAAGCTTCAATCTGTTCATCATTACCGCCACCGCCGGAGATAATGAGCGGTGTTACTGCTTCATCAATAAGAACCGAATCCGCTTCATCAATAATCGCATATTCCAAGCCCCGCATTACCAATCGCTCGGTGCCTCCACTGACACCGTCAACCAGCCGCCCAAGAAGCACATTCGGCAAACTTGCCTTTTGACCAAGGACTAGGCGGTCACGTAACAGGTCCGCCGTCACTTCCTTATTTGTGGTATAGGTGATATCAGCATCATAGCCACGGCGACGATCATCAGACTGCATCTGGCTAGTAACCGATGCCACCCGAAGACCACAAAACTGATAAATTGGACTCATCCATTCAGCGTCACGGGCAGCCAAGTAATCATTGATGGTAATGATATGACATCCTCGACCACGCCAACCAGCGATTGTCGCCGGCATGGTTGCCGACAAGGTCTTGCCCTCACCGGTTACCATCTCGGCAATGCACCCTGATTCGATGGCCATCGCGGCAGCAACCTGAACCGGGTGCGGCGTCATGCCCATCTGGCGCTTTGCCACTTCACGAACGATTGCAAATGCCCGAATCAAATCATCATCTGTCTGCCGGCCGAGCCTGAATAAATCCCGCATATCAGCACACTGACCACGAAGGCGATCATCACTTAGATCCTTGTAATTATCTGCTAGCGCCACCACCTGCTCAGCCCGCTGCATAAAGCGACGACGACGTGGCGCGAATGGCACCCCCATGCTCACCGCGGCATTCCAAGCCGCATCCAAGCCTTTGGGAAGTTTGGTTGCACGCGGTCGATATGCAAGATTGCGCCAGATTGCACTGGGAATCCCAGGTGATGCGGTAACCATTGCCGCTTCATTTGCTTGCGAACTTTTTTTCATGACTTCACTACATGAAGAACCGCCGCTGCACCAGCTGACGAATCTGGTGCCACCACTGTGCTGCAAGTGGTCGGCTGGGCAACTTGAACCGTACCATCACACGTTGGCCGCTAAATAGAGGTGGAACCCTGCCTTCATCGTCTTCCAGCCGATCGATATGAACTTCAAAGAACTGTTCAGCGGTACGGGTTCCCTCTGGGTCGTCCATAGCCGTCTGTACGGTTCCCCCGACAGCATATCCAAGCGCCTGTGATGGCAAGCGCTCTTGCCCAGCTGGATTAACCGCCCGGATCTTGCCATAGAACATTAAGTCCGGCCGGCCTTTCACACGGATTTCAACCACAGAATCTTCCCCAACCTCCGTCTTAATACGTGGCCCCAGTTCTTGATCTGCCACAGCGCGGATGAATAAACTATCCAAATCCGCAACGAGACCGGCTTTGTCCACCTGGTCACCACGCCGTAAGAACGCGCCCTGCATGTACTCTATGTTTGGTGCAATCCACTGCCCGACGATAGGTGCACGAAGATTCAACGTGGCGATCCGTTCTTCAATATCTTTTAAATCATACTTTTGATATTGAATCGCATTGTTTAAAACCTGGACAATTGCAGTATCTTCATTAGCCAGTGCTTCTCGCTGCTGTACTTCAAACCAGGCAAGCTCCGCCACCTTCTGGTCTCGCTCTGCCTCGAGGGCAGGGTTGGTCGCCACTACGAGGGCGTGATCACCTGGTTCAACATGCGTGTCCGAAGCAAGTGTTGACTGAATAAATCCATCCTCTCTCATAAAGACAATGGCCATTTGTCGAGGCTCAACCACCGCTTCAGCGCGATCATGCTCATCAACGGGAATCAGGCCAATGCCAACAAAAAAAACAACAAATGCACCCCCTGTTAATCCAACAGCTCGAGAGCGGCTGCGCATCAAATCTGGGCTAGTTGCCAGATAGTTCATCCATTTACCTAATGGCATGATCACCCAGGCGAACAGAGCGCTAATAGCAAGCAACGCGCCAACAAAGAACAGCTTGTCCGCAACGAACAGTAATATCCTCACACTGATAAATACACGGTATATGGAGGATGCCAATCCATAACTTACGAGCCAATACCGCTCACCTTCTGTATGTGCCGGCGTCCGTGCCCGCTCGACTTTATAGGCATACCGCTTGACCAAATAATAGATATATTCCTTGCTCCGCTGGGCAAGATTGGGAATTTCCAATGCATCGGAGAGCATATAGTACGCATCGAATCGCAACAGTGGGTTACCGTTGAACACCAAGGTTGAAACACTTGCAATGAGCATCATATTGTGTGCCATTGCGTGAATTGCCGTACCCTCGGAGGTCCGCGACCAGACCACAGCAGCAATAGCTGCAACCGCCAGCTCGATATATATCCCTGCCGCCGCAATGGTGATCCGCTGCCACTTACTGCGTAGCGCCCAACTGCTTGATGCGTCTACATAAGGCACTGGCATGAACACAAGAAACATAATGCCCATCGTGTGAACTTCGCCGCCGGACTGCGTGTCACGCCCAAATTTCTTGCATGCAAATCCATGCCCAAACTCATGAAACACTTTGATAAAAGCAAACGACAAATAAAGGAAAATTAAATTATCAGGATCAAGAACCTGGCCGGCTTGCCGTGTCAGATTGGCCGCTTGACCCGACAGCGACCAAAATCCAATACCAATTAATATAATCCACGCGACAAAACCAATCTTGGTGAAGGCAAGCCCAAAAACCCTGACCCATCGATCCAAAAACACGTCAGGATCAATCAGTGGTACGCGTATAAACAATAGATTCTTGAAATAGCCACCCACCTCGCGGCGAACACGCTTCTTGTAGCGATCAAACATCCCCGCTGCATCAGCAGGCAATTCAGCTGCAAGTAGATTCGATGTATACAACTGGCCTAATAGTTGAACAACTTCAACCTGGGTCGGCGCATCATCACCCAAATCACGATTGCATATCTCCCACGCGTCTTGCACCATTCGCTGGCCATCCAAGAGGCCCACAAAGTGATACGCTGCGTCATTGAGGCGAAAGAACTGGTTGTTGGACGGATCACGAAGAACGTGCCACATCTGGCCACGGTAATGCTGGCGATATGTCTGAACCGTTGAACGCAACCGCGGGCGCATTGCCGTGACGCGATACCACGATTCACTAAACGTTGGTCGGTCAACGGTCATCTATCATCCCTCGCCATCAAAGGGGGTAGCCCCTTTTACGGCTACCACCAAAGTTTCATGCGTACCCAGTTGACCATATCCCGTGTCCATAACCAAAGGTACCGGGCACGTCCCACCTCAATCCGGGCCACGCCTTCAAGTCCCTGGGTGAGATTAATCTGGTCCACTGCTTCTGCCCACTGGTTATTGTTTTGATCAAACTTAACGCGGACGTTAAAAACATTCCGTTGATTGATGACCTGCGCCACCGGGGTGATCCGCTCCACAATCACCGGTAAATACAGACCAGGCTGGGCAACTGGAGCTAATTGGCCTTTCTGTCCGAGCTTAAGATCGGTGATACGATCCTCCGGCATCGCCACTTCCGCGCGAAAAGTATCCAGGGGCGCGATCTCAAACAAAATCCGACCTGTGTCAACAGGCGCCCCTAATTCCTTCTTGAGATCGCCCTTGATCAAAATCCCACTGATTGGCGCATAGATCTCAGCCTGTCCAAGTTGAAACTCCTTGAGCCTGATCTGAGCATCAATCCCTTCCACCTCGGCCTCAGCCATGAGAACCTGTGCCTGCTGCCCTGGGAGTGACAGGTTCACATCCTTTTCCTTAAGTGCACGCCTCCGCTCCTGCTGCAATGCCATCAATTCACTGAGCAACTGCCGGGTATCAAGTGCCGCCAGAAGCGACTTTCCCTGCACCACTTCGTCACCAACTTCAACCTCAACCCGTGCCAGGTGACCCGGATACGGCGCAGGAACCAGTTGCCGCGTAATCGCCTCAACTACAAAAGAGCCCTCAGCATGGTCATTGCCCTTGGCAAATGTAAAAAACACAGCTGCAATGAATACCCCCGCCGCAATCACTTTTATCCATGTATGTTCGGGGCCCGTCAGCTTGGCCAGGCCATCGCGGGTCATACCAGCTGCCTTTGCGCCTATCCATTTATCATGCTCATAAAGGTCAGATAATCGGGCAGTACACAACTCGCAAATAAGGCGCAACACCTCCATATCTTCAGAGGTAAATGGCCGATCTATATTTCGCTCAACCGTAAGGACCGCAATGGTCTTTTGCTTGAGCCGCAATGGCAAGCTGCAAATCGCCGTGGGACCATGTCGGCTTGCGAGAGTTCCCGTAGCCCGAGTGACAAAAGCTGCTTCCGCCGGCGGTGGATGCATGATTTCCAGATCTTGGTCAAAACATTCCTCCATTGCCGACTCGATATCCAACACAAGTTTCATCTTGCGCGTAAATCTTTCTGTATGACTCAAGGCAACAGCACGAACATAGCGTCCCTTGAGAAAACCCAAGCTTACCCGTTCCGCCTGCCAGACACTGGCAATCTCATTACATAACGCCATGGCAGCAGCCCTAAAGCGATCGTTTTCATTGACAGCTGCAAGCAGTTCAAGTCCTTGGCGCAAACGCTTGAGGTCACCATGGCGATGCTGGAGCGTCAACCGCATCTCATAAAGGCCCAGAAGACTGATCGTCAACTCCAAACGCTGGCGACTTTCAGCGAGCAAGGATGACTTGGTTGAATGAATTGCATATGCCGCCACACCACGGACTTTGCCTGATGCGCGGATTGGGATCATAACCAAATGCTGCTGGGGCGACTGGTCATAGTAGCCTTCGGGCGCTTGAAGTGCGGTAACGACTGTATCCGTGGCCTCCGCCACGCGTGGGGCCAGTTCCACTGACTGCGCTAGCCAGACGGGAGCTGTTTCGTTTTCCTGTGGCGCCGGGAACACCGCCAGCACCTCAGGGGGCCCTTTTGGAATTGGACGCAAGATGGCACCGCCAGCCGCCGAAGCAATGTGACATTGCACCGCCAGCAAACGTAACAGAAACTCCTCCGGCGGCCCCTCGAAGGTCGTCAAATGATCCACCAAGTCATTTAATGTCGGCTGGTCTACTTGCGTGGTGTCTTGCTGGCTCATAGAAATAATTTACTCAAGTCTTGCTGAATAATAAATTTACCTGCCTGTCAATGTTACGGGCAACTAGCCCCTATTGCACTTATTGGAATGGCGATGGAGTCAAGGTATGACGAAATTTCAAGCCTAAAACATACCAATCCGAATACCTATGAGGGCGCCAATCCATTCCGGAAAACCATCGTGCTACATTGTATCAATCTTGGGCGGCAGGTCGGTGGGGCCTGCCATCCAAGGTTGCAATTAAACGAGGTGAATATAGGACCCAGGGTCTGCGCAGGCATCTGGACTATTTATTACTCAATCCACAGCGAGCCATAGAAAGCAAGTGGATTACCCTAGCAATTGCAAAAGCAGCATCTGATCCTGTAGATACAGGAGCCCTTAACCCTCCAAGGCCACCTGTGGATCGGAAAATATCCCCTAGATAAAGGAATCATGACACAAAACTGGCCACGCACATAGCAGGTGGAAATCCAGTACCACCCGTATATTGGGGTTGAATTATGATCCACGGACGAAAAACATTGGAATGTCCAAACGATTTACCCAAAATAAAAAAGCATCGGCAAAATACCAGGGCAATCATCCCCACCTAAGCATCAAGAGATGCTAATGGATTCTTGTATTATCAATGCCTGCTGATCATGAGAATGGTGGCTGACTTTAGCTCCCAAAGGTAGGATGATAGCCCGTTCGATTACCGCGTCTGGGAACCGGCCACATCATGATTGTCGACGTGCATGCACATGCCTGGACATCACCGGAGCAATTAGGTCCGGCTGCCTACCACAAAATCCAGAATCTAACGCCCTCCCCCGAGCAGCATTTGGATGCAGGTCCTTCAGCGCGCCATCCTGCCATGGCAAATGTTGATTGGGTCATTCTGCATGGATTGGCGGCTGAGCAGGCCGGGGCCAAGGTCCGGACAGAAGATGTGGCGATGGCAATCGATGCCGCCCCGGAAAAAACTATGGGTTTTGCAGGCATCGATCCGATCGCCGCGGGCCCTAGGGCCAACGAGTTGATCGATCATGCGAAAATACTTGGAATGGTTGGCATTACCATCTGCCCAGCAGCAGCATCCATGCACCCTTGTCACACCCGCGCGATGGCCTTATATGAAAGGTGTGAACACGAAAAGCTCCCGGTTTTTGTGCTTGGCAGCAGCCTGTTTGGTAACGCCGCAACAATGCCGTTCGCCCAGCCCGAACAATTTGATCAGATTGCTCGTGACTTTCCTAATTTGCACCTGGTCATGGGTGAAGTGGGCCGGCCATGGATTGAGCCGGTCCTCACGCTCATCAGCAATCATCCCCACATGTACGCCAGCATCGACGGGTTGATTGGCCAGCCATGGATGCTTTATCAATCCTTGTTACTGGCAGATCAATATAGGGCAACCGAAAAACTGCTGTTTGCCAGCGGCTTCCCATTTTGCACTCCCAAAATGGCACTCGTCAACCTCTATTCAGTTAATCAATATGCCGTTAACACACACCTGCCGCATATCTCACGGCGGAAAATACGAAATATAGTTGAACGCAATGCCTTGGCTTGCCTTGGCTTGGAATCCCACCCTGTAAACCACCCGCCGGAAACCTCACGCGTAAAACTGTTATCAAGAGAGGGCGCTATCACGTGAATCGGACTATTGTTTCCATCATGATGATCCCCACTTTACTTGTAGGCTGCAATGCGGGAAGTAAAATCACGATCCTTGGCGTTTCCAGCCCCAACATCACAATTAAAAGCGGTTTCGAATCTGGACTCTACCGTTTCAGTGACATGAATAACATCACTGTTATGCTTTACGATGGAAAACTAACCAAGCCAGACCAAGCGCTCGTTATCCATACCCAGTGGATCCCTGCAAATGCAAGTACACCGATTACCTCTAAAGCAACAAATGCCACGTTCCGTTACATCAATTTTTTTGGGGGGGGTAATGACAAGAAAAATGTTGCCGTGTATCGCGGCGCCGGCTATCTATATCCCAATAGCACGCCTGGCCAGGATCGCCTGAATGCAAGCGTATGGCAGGCCAGCCTAAGAATAACGGATTCCAGCAAAGGGCTCGAAGAGCACTTTGACCAAGCTCAACTTCATGGAAATTTTACTGCCGAATATGACCCAGGCGCAATGAACCAGGCAATGAGCCAGTTGAGAAGACGTGTTGGCCAAATGCTTGGTGGTCCACCGTATGTTCGAACTGATAACCAGTAGTTTTAAGAAGAGAATGACGCAAGCGGCTTCATGAAATATCAAACATCGATAAAAAGATGGCAACATCAAGAGGTAACGGTATGAAGTTAATGATCAGGAATTCGGGACATTATCTCAATCGCACGGTGATGTTTACTGCAATGAGCATGATGCTGGTATTCAGCTCCCTGTCGCTGGCCCAGCCTGCAGTCGCCGACGAATCATCAAACATGCCAACAGAGCAGGTGGGCATTCCTGCTGAGGATAATCAACCGCGGGAGGGATCCGCAGAAGCTCTGAATCACTGGCTTGATGATAAATTAAGCCGTATCAACGGAGTTTTGGCACAAGTGCTGTTCTGGGATGTCACGTTCGGTCAACTTAAAAGTCTGGTACCCGATGCACAAGGTCAACCTGTGCTTCAGGGTCCTGAAATCCCATTCGTGATCGCATTCCTTGTGTTTGGCGCCGTGTTCTTTACTTTCTGGCATGGATTGATCAATATCCGGGCATTTAAGCATGCCATAGACGTCGTCCGCGGCAAGTTCGACCGACCTGAGGATGTCGGCGAAATCACGCACTTTCGTGCTTTAACCAGCGCTCTTTCAGCAACGGTAGGACTGGGCAATATCGCTGGTGTCGCCATTGCGGTTCGAATGGGTGGTCCCGGCGCCGTCTTTTGGATGATGATACTTGCTGTTTTTGGCATGACTGCCAAGTTCCACGAGTGCACCTTGGCACAAATGTTTCGACGGCGCAATGCCGATGGGTCCATCTCCGGTGGCCCCATGTTCTATCTCCATGAAGGACTGCGCCAGGTTCATCCCCTTCTCGGTGGCCTTGGAAAATTTCTTGCCATCCTTTTTGCTGTTATGTGTATCGGGGGCGCCCTTGGCGGCGGGAACATGTTCCAAGCCAATCAATCCTTTGAGGCTTTTGCCAGTGCATTTAAGATCTCCGGGGAAAGCCGTGCACTGGTATCTCAGGGGTTTGGCATCATCATGGCCGGACTTGTTGCAGCCGTTATTATTGGTGGGATTAAACGTATCGGAGCAGCCACAAGCCGCATTGTCCCAAGCATGTGTGGCCTCTATGTGCTTGCATCAGTTATCATCATTGCCGTCAACTTCAGGGAAATCCCAAATGTCATCGTGCTGATATTCAATAGCGCATTTAATCCAGATGCCGCACTGGGTGGTGTTATTGCCGTAATGATTATCGGCTTTCAGCGGGCGGCATTTTCAAATGAGGCGGGGCTGGGCAGCGCAGCGATTGCACATGCAGCAGCCAAGACTGAAGAACCTGTTCGCGAGGGCATTGTCTCGCTCCTAGGACCATTTATCGACACCATTGTTATTTGCGCCATGACCGCAATGGTTGTCATTATCACAGGCGCTTATAAGGATGCGCCAGCAAACGTCAGCGGCTCAGCAGTAACAATGCATGCATTTCAAGAGTTGCCTGGTATCGGAGAATGGTTCCCTTATATTCTTTCCATATGCATCATTCTCTTTGCTTTTTCGACAATGATTTCTTGGTGTTATTACGGTGAACGAGCATGGGACTCGCTATTTGGAAACCGATCCGTAATCATATTCCGCATTCTTTTTGTAGTTGCCGTATTCATCGGGGCGGTTATTCCCCTCAAGGCCGTTTTGAATTTCTCCGACCTGATGATCCTTTGCATGGCATTCCCGAACATACTTGGGGGACTTATCCTCGCACCGATGGTTAAAGAAAAGGCTAAGGATTACTGGACACGCTACAAGTCGGGGCAAATGAAACCGACAAGCAACGCTTGATTGACCACGACGGCGGATATCACCCTACAAGCCAATAAATCCATTTCTCGGCTTCAGGTCTTTAGATACCGCGCCGGGAAAATCAATTCACCGCTCTTCTGCACGATCAGTAGCAGGTGGTGGATCCATTGATAATGATGTGATTTCTTCACGCTGGCCATCTGTTAGATCCATCTCAAGCGCAGCCAATGAGGGTCCCAATTGCTCAAGATTTCTCGCACCAATAATCGGAGCGGTGATTGCCGGATGAGACTTTACCCAAGCAACCGCTAATGTTGCCGGATGTTTCCCCTGCTCCTTGGCATAAGCAGAAAACTTCTCGGCAACATCGTAGTTTATGGACGCAGCATATCTCCTGGTATACATCTTGTTATCCAGCAGGCGGCCACTATCTGGCTTGGAACTAGCCGTGTACTTGCCCGTTAACAGACCTCCACCAAGTGGACTGTAGGAAATAACACCCAATTGTTCGGACTCAGCTAATGGCAGCAGTTCCACCTCCGCCTGTCGTTTAGCCAAACTGTACATCGGCTGAAGGCATACAAACCGAGCCAATTTGTTGCGGTCACTGATACCTAGCGCCTTGGCAGTCTGCCACGCCGACCAGTTACTAACTGCCGGATACAGGATTTTGCCTTGACGGACCAAATCATCAAGCACCTTCAAGGTCTCGTCCATGGGCGTCAGGGGGTCATAGTGGTGAACAAAGTAAATATCAAGGCGATCGGTTCCAAGCCGTTTCAAACTCTGCTCTATATTGAGAAGAATAAAGCGGCGACTTAGACCTCGTGTATTGGGCCCTTCTTCCATTGGCATGCACACCTTCGAAGTAATCACTAATTCATCACGACAATCAGCAGATAGCTTTCCCAGAATCTGTTCAGCCATGCCATTTGAATACACATTAGCGCAATCGAAAAAGTTGATCCCGGCTTCACGACATTGACGAAACATGGCAGCTGACATCTCCTCATCCGCATCACCGCCAAATGACATTGTTCCAAAGCAGATTGGCGACACCTGCACACCCGTACCGGCAAGCACTCGATAATTCATCTGTCGGTTTCCTTAGCCTAACACTGATAATCGATCATATAAACGTAGTCCAAGAATAAACCATTTGCCGGAATTTTCCTAACGCCAAACCAAGTTTGATCATGCCAAAGTCAAGATTACGCACCAGGGGGAAATAACACACACGGACACCATGCCTTATTATCATGGTGTGATAAAGCATCAACTCAATACTTATTTTTATTGAGCGCGGACCTCCAACAAGATAAAATGGGAAATTGGCATGACTACGGAAGACAAGAAAAGTTTTTACCTGTATGTGACAAGCCACGATGCAACTATGTCTGAATCCATCCAGGTTTTCCGGTGGAATGGCGACACGGGGGACATCGATCCTGTCCTGGGCCATACGGATAGCCTATTGCAACCTTTATATATTGAGACTGATTGCAAACATCAGTTCCTATTCGCAACGGACTTCATGAACGCCTGTAACGACCAATCTGGAGGAGGGATCTGTTCATTTGCCATCGATAGAACAACCGGAAAGTTGTCATTTATTAATCGCCAACCTGCCGGAGATGACGCACCTTGTTATCTCAGTGTGACAGAAAACGGTGACCTTCTCCTGCTAGCCAACTACCTCTCAGGCACGATCAAGGTCTATCCCATTTCGCCCGATGGCCATATCGGTACGATGGCAACCACCTACCAGCAGGAAGGTGCAAGTGTCAATGCCGCACGACAGGAAGGCCCGCATCCACATTCAATCGTCCTATCTCCAGACAACCGACATGCCTTTTCCCCGGATCTAGGTGCTGATCGGGTCTACCTGTATCAGGTGGATGCAAGTTGCAAAGGCCTGATCCCAAACAATCCACCCTACATTAAAGTGGCCCCCGGCGGCGGACCACGGCATCTTCGATTCGACGCCCATGCTCACCGAGCCTACCTGGTTAATGAATTATCCAATACGATCGTCACATACGCCTACGACATCGACAGCGGCTACATCACTGAACTGCAAACTGTTTCAACGTTGCCCCCTGACTTTCAAAAGGATAATCTATCTGCCGAACTCCTCATCCACCCCAACGGACGATTCCTCTATACCTCGAATCGTGGACACGACAGCATCGCTGTTTTTGCAATCGAACAAGCAACCGGACACCTGGCACCCATTGGACATACCTCCACCCAAGGCGATTTCCCACGCGCATTTATCCTGGACCCATCCGGCCGGTTTCTTATCGCAGCCAATGAATACACGGACTCGATTGTGATTTTCCATATTGACGGTGAATCGGGAATGCTCCAACCCACAGGACAACAACTTAATGTGCCAAGGCCAGCCAGTCTTAAGTGGGTCCCCATAGCATGACGAGTTAAACCAGCCACGCGTGAATTGAACCCATAAGTTGCCTGATCATGAATCCGTGATATTGTTTGCATCCGTATTTTGACTGCCAAGAACACATTGCCATGGCTACCAGCCAAAATTAAGGCCCCCAGATGAAATTTAGTTACGTCCTTCCAGATCCCAAGACCTATAGCTCCCTGAATGCCTTTGCCGGTGATATCGCTTACATGAAAGAGCTGGGATATGACGCAGTTGAATTGCAGATTGAAGATCCAAAATACACTGATGAAGCTGCAATTTGTAAGTGCCTAAACAATGTTGGATTCGACCTTATCGCCATACAGACCGGCACGAGCTACTACACGCACGGCAATTGCCTGTGTACGCCTAACGCCGCAATACGCCAGCGAACCGTTGAGTTACTTGAACGTTTTATTGATTTTGCAGAACGTTTTTCATCAATTTTGGTCTTTGGATCTCTGCAGGGAAGGTCCAGTGATGAACCAAATTACCAGCAGGGCCTAAACCGCATCGTGCAAGCAATAGAAAAGATTGGAACCTATGCCACATCAAGGAATGTCGTCCTGGCATATGAACCCGTTAACCACCTGGAAACGGCCTTTTGCAATACCATCGGTGAATTGGAGCAGATTGTTCGCAACTTAAACCTGCCCGGGGTCCAGATGATGATTGACACCTTCCATATGAATATCGAAGAGCGGTCCATGGCTGACTGCTTCATTGGGATCGCGGACCTAATCAAACATGTACATTTATCGGAAACCAATCGGGACATCCTTGGTCAGGGTCACTGGAACTGTAGATCATTTTTCGAACAATTAACAACCATTGGCTACAAAGGTTATTGCTCTTTGGGTGTTTACAATACACGATTGGAAACACGTGAATGCATGCAAGCGTGCATGGACGTCGTCAAACCATTTCGGTGATCGACTTTTTTTATTCCGCATATCACTAGTCATAATATGAATCTGGTATCCCTTTTTTCTTCTGCAACAACCGTAGAGAAAACAATTTCCGAACCATCCGGTTGAAATCCAATTCGATCTGGTGACAGTTGGTAGGATATTGCGAGGAGCCAAATGATGAATCGTAATATTTTTCAACTAAACGGCCGCGTGGCAGTGGTTACTGGAGCCGCGCGAGGACTGGGCCATGAAATTGCATTAGGCCTTGCGGAGTTTGGAGCTGATGTGGCGGTTATTGATGTGCTTGACGAGGAAATGCGGGTGGCAAAGGAACGTATCTCTAAATTTGGAGTACGCTGCGAAATATACCCCTGTGATGTATCTGATGAAAATGCCGTTCGCGAAGCATCTAAACATGTGCTTAATGACTTTGGACAGGTTGATATTCTGGCCAATATTGCGGGTATCACAAACCGAGTTCTAACGCATGAGATCACAGCGGAACAAGTGCGCCAACTTACCGACGTGAACTACCATGGCACATTTTGGTGCTGCAAGGAATTCGGTAGCTGCATGATGAATCGCGGCAAGGCAAGTATTATCAACATGTCCGCACTAGGCGGTGGGATACTCGGAATGGGACGAGGCAATGCAGCTTACTGTGCAACCAAAGGCGCTATTGCGGCCCTGACACGAGACCTGGCAACCGAGTGGGCCGAAAAGGGAATTCGTGTCAACGCGGTGGCGCCAAGCTGGTTTGAAACAGGGATGAATACGAAGAGTATCTTCGCCATGCCTGATTTTGTTGACCAGGTTTATACCAAGGTTCCCCTGAGGAAGATCGGCAAACCCAATGAACTTGTTGGACCAGTTGTATTTCTGGCTTCCGATGCATCCTCTATGATTACCGGGCTCGTATTGCCTGTGGATGGAGGAACGGCGGCATGCTGTCCAATCCAAGTTGACGCAAGCAGTTGAACCTCTGCGGAGCAGGTCCCCCCCCCAATTACTGCGACACTTGTTAAGGGAAAAAAGAGATGACATTGACAACTGGGCAATGCGAAGTATTTAAGACATTTGGATATGTGGTCATCCCCGGACTACTTTCTGAAGAAATTGATTGGATTACCTCTGAGTTCCACGCCGTGTTCAAGGACAAGGGAATGGAACATGATGGCAGTCGGCGATCTGTTGTTGTCCCCTTTATCGATCAACGCGAAAAACTCTGTACCCTTTTGGACAACCAAAAGGTTACTGGCACGATTGGTTCACTGCTGGGACAGGATTTCAACTATATTGGGGGGGATGGCAATATGCACTCAGGGGATACCGCTTGGCACACCGATGGTGGGCACCAGGTTGGCCTTTATGCCAAGTTCCATATTTACCTGGACTCGCTGACCCATCACACTGGGGCACTCCGTGTTATTCCAGGCAGCCATCTCCACGGAACGTGGCGAGATCAACTTCGCCAGATACTTGAACAACCTGCGGACGCCATGGGTATCAATGGGGCCAACATACCTTCCGTCACCGTGGAAACCAATCCTGGTGATGTGCTGATTTTCAATCACAATATCTACCATGCTGCCTTTGGTGGTGGAACAGCACGCCGCCACGTGGCGATGAATATATCAAGCCGGGCCAAAACACCCAATGAGATCAAGGAGCTTGATGAATACATCCCACGACATTGCCTCCGAAAGGGTGGCGGTCAAGTTCATTCTGACCTGATGCGTGAAACTGCATCACCGACACGCATGTGCTATTTGGAACAACCCATCGAACGAGAACAACTTCTGGTCAGTTCAACACCCGGCCACTAAAAACAACGCATATTTATCTAGGAATTGACATGGACTATCAACAATTGATCGATCAAATTAAAGGGTTCTATATTACGATTCCAACCATGTTTCGAGATCCCGACCTAGAATTGGATCTTGATGCCACCCGAAAGGTGGTGGAATATGTCATCGAGAATGGAATGCAAACTGGCAACGGCGTGATCCTCGCCGGTGGTGCGGCAGGTGATTTTTCAACGATGACGTTTGATGAACGTGTTGCGGTAACCGAAGCAGTTGCCGATCAAGCTTCAGGGCGCATCCCGGTGGTCATGGGTACCCAAACCACAAGCACCCGCGAACTCATTCAACTTGCCAAAGCTGGCAAGCGGGTAGGCGCTCAATACATCCAGGTGTCCTGCCCGTACTACTTTCCCCATACCGAGCAGGATTTTTATGAATATGTTAAAGCGGTCAGCGAGGCAGTCGACATTGGTATTGTGATCTACAACACCTTTTGGACGTCTACCAGTTTATCCTTGGACCATGCCCAACGGATGATCGAATTCAACAACATTGTAGCGATCAAGTGGTCGTCACCTCGCATCTTCGATCTTGAATTCGAGCGTATGATCATGGCCTACCGCAATCGCCTGAGCATTATCGACAACCAGATCCGCTATATACAAAGCCATATGATGGGCGCGAGTGCGTTTGAATGCCACACGATCAATTACTGGCCACAGTGGGGATTGAACCTGCTTAATCTAATGAACGCAGGGCAGTACCGCGAGGCACAGGAAGAAATCAACCGAGTGGTTGTGCCCTTCTATGCCCTATGGCGACATATCGAGGCCACCCATACAAGTGGCGATGGTTATCTTGACAAACTTTGCATGGAATTAGTTGGTCTGCCCTCAAGTCGCTGCAGACCACCGACACGCGATGTGCGCGATGAATACCGAACCCAAGCCCGCCAAATGCTTGAACAATGCGGGGCGCCGGTCGCTCCTGCCTAATAATGGAATAGCTATCATTGTCGTTTTGATATGATCCATGGATCGAAATTGTGATGACATATCCAGAACGATGATGAATTGATCGACGGCATCAATTCATCTTGACAACTCCAAATTGGTTGAAAGCTCAGACCATTTGATCACAGAATGCCCCTTTGAAGATGTCTCTTTGAGTGTAAACTAGAAAAGATCCGTAAGCACCCCAGATAGCCAAACGGTTACAATCATCAAGAACCATTACTCGTTGAGAATCACCGCCCGTGTCGGACTACACGCAACTATCTTCATCCAATGATGGGGGCAATGACCCCAAAAATATCTCGGTGCTGCGCATCATCATGATCGCACTACCACTTCTGGTCGTTGGCGCCATTGCAACCGAAGTGCTCGATGCTTACCTCAACGGCGGCACCCAGTCGCACATCGGCACCTTTTCTGATTACCCCAACGTGCCCGGACAGATCAACGATGTACCGACACCCGGTGTCATGGGATTGTTTGTCCCAGTGTTATTACTCATGGGCATAATCCCGGTAATGCGCCGCCGATGGGCTGTCACCCGTGGTGAACTGGTGGTGATCTTCAGCATGCTCGTACTAGGTATTCCGATCTATTCAGGCGCCTTGTGGGGACAACTGCCGCCAAGCCTGCTCGAGATGCACCGTTCACGAGACCTCGACCGCGTCATGACGTTCTCGAAGAACCTTTGGCCAAATTCAGGGGATATCTTAGAAGAAGCCAGTGCCGAACATCAAGGCAATAATTCATCCATCTCCGGTATCCACTGGAGCTATAACCAAACCGATCAAATCCCCGTCAAAGACGGTCCTGACAACGCAGGCCCTTGTGTCGAAATGGTGCACCAATCTGACACTGATCTATCTGTTCTTCTTCTCAAACTGGAAAGAAGGGCTGGCAAACCATTTTTGATTCCCTCGACACGGTATGCAATCTCAGCCAAGCTTCGCCTAGACAACGCCACCACCTCCTCGTCAGTTGTTTTAACCGCCGGCGTCAACCCTAACCCGGATGCACAGCTTGCTCTCTTGCGTGCCGACACCAAGGTTGAAGTAATCTCGCCGATCCGATTCATGACCAAGGGACGTATCGACTACTCCGTTCCAGATACACTTAAAGATGATTTCTATATCAAGATCCAATTCTTAGGAAAAGGGACTTTATGGGCCAAGGATTTCTCGATTATCGATACCGAGCAAGTGCCTAGGTACCTCGAAGGCTACGAGGAAGCAACGCCACAGGTATGGGCCAAGCTCAGTGAAGCTGAACGAGCGCGTGTTCGACTAAAGCCCGACCGAAGTGATCCAATCGCCTATCTCAAATATACCTTTTTTGGCAAAGCACCCTGGCGTCACTGGACCAAACCATTTTTTATCTGGGGCACGCTGGTTATTGCAGTGTTTATGGCCATGTTTTGTCTCATGACAATCTTCTTTCAGCAATGGGAACGGCATGACAGGCTCACATTCCCGCTAACCAACTTCATTGTTGACCTCACCAAAGGTGATGAAAAGGGCGCTCTCGCCATCTTTCGAAGCCATCCATTTTGGATTGGTGCCCTGGTCAGCCTTGTGCATCTATCGCTGCAACATGCGAACACGGCATTCTGGCCAGAGTTGCCTTTTATTAATCTGAAAAATATTCGAGTGGTAGACCTGCTCCCCGCCGGCCCAGCAAGAGAGGCTTTTGAAAAGCAACCTTATGGCTCATCCGGACCATCCCTAGAAATCAACATCCGCCTTGCAGTTATTGCAGCAGCCTTCTTTATGAGTCGGGAGATGCTACGAAGCTTGACGGTCTTTTTCCTTCTTGGGCTTGTCTATCGATATATTTCCTACTTCACACCAATGCGTACCTTTAACCGAATCAACTCACAATGGCCATACGGCGTCTTGGTCTCTGCTGGCGGACTGTTGAGCATCGCCATGATGACAGTTATTGCAGCGCGTAAGCATCTGCTTGGGGTCCTGGCTACGGCTTTTGCATTAACAAAACGGCCAGCATTAAATGATCGTGAGCAGGCAATCAGCTATCGTAGCGCGGTAATCGGTTTGCTTGCATCTGCCTCGATGATTTACATTTTTTCCCAGTGGGCTGAACTAAATGTTTGGTTTGTCTGGTGCTATCTGGCTATCTTGCTGTTGTACTGTATTGCCGCGGCGAGAATCCGTGCAGAAACGGGACTTCCCACCACTGCATTGATAGTGGCCTGGCCGCAATGGATCATGATTGCTGCAGGTGGAGTACTGTTTTGGGGATTGAAAGAATCAATTTTCACCGGCCATGCACTATTTCTTCAGGCTGGAAACTTCCTGTTAATCGGTGCAATTCTTGTCGAAGCAATGGCCGCTGCATCACGGGTAGGCGTCCCCCTTCGCAAGCTGGGACGATGCCTGATCATAGGTTTCGTGATCGCAGTTGTAGCAGGTGGCATCACCTCGATGTCCTGGCGATACACTGCAGGTGCTCAAAATATGCATCACAGCGTAATGCAGAAACGCGGTGAATTTAACATCATGACACCGATGATCGAACATGATAACCAGCTCATGGACCAGTATTTTCTGAGCCACCCTGATCAGAACCAAATCATTACGCCACAGATTGCCGATGAAATCAAGGAACCACGTTGGCCGGTATTTGGCATCGTCGGTGTTTCTTTCCTTCTCACAAGTTTGATCGCACTGGCCCGGGTTATCTGGCTGGGCTTTCCACTGCACCCGATCGGGCTAGCGGTTGCCATGACAACCGCCATGTATGGCATGTGGGCCTGCGTTGCAGTGGCTTGGGGCATCAAGGCAATGGCTCTCCGCTTCGGTGGCGTGGAACTGGTACGCCGGGTATTGCGCCCATTTTTTGTTGGACTATTTGTTAGTGATCTTCTGACAACCGTCTTGTGGCGATGCGGTGAAGCAATGATTAAGAGCAATCTGGGAAACTAAAAAAGCACAATCACCGCTTAAAAAACAGGGTCCGATTGGATTCAAAAAAAGTTTTGGCTCTTGCCAGCGCGGACAATGACGGAATAAAAATTATGGTGCTGGCATTTATGAATTCACACACGAAGTCAACTTGAGCCGGATCCAGTACCCGCACCCGGCGCCTCGTGTTGCTGACGCTTATCCATCCTGCTTTGGTGGCCGCATCGGAAGCCTGTTGCCTATGCCGATTACCGTCATCATGGCAAGGGTCATACGGTTTATATCGAGGCTATGCCAACGTACCCTAGCATGACCTTAACGCCGGGCACCCATGCGGATTCGTCTTGCCATGGTTAATATTTGACAACCATGGAGCAGTTTGGAACTGTATCACATACCATGGTGGCACATCAGAAGATGTGCCGAGCGAAGAAAAACATAAATGAAATCAAATAAATCCTTCCAATCATAGGACTGTGCTTACATGCTTGCTATTTCCAAAAATCCCCAGCTCTTTCTTGATGATTATTTGATCGATCGCCTGCAAAACATCCGCAGGTCTCTTCAGAAGCCATCCAAGCACCTCGCCAATCCGCTCATTAAACAGGATTTCCCGTGGGAAGCGAAGATGATATCAACATATGGAACGGTATTACACGACTCAAAAACCGGGCGGTTTCGCTGCTGGTACCTCGCCAGCCGGGGCAAACCAGATGTCCCCGATACACCAGAAGGATCCACGCTATCAAAATATTATACCTGTTATGCCGAATCCCCGGATGGGATCCAATGGACGAAACCCATGGTGGGGCGAGGTTCATTTTCTGGTTTTGAACCCCATAACGTGGTGATTCCCAAAACTCACAGTATTTGTGTGATTGACACACCCGATGACCCCAACCCCCAAAGGCGTTTCAAGGCTGCCGGTGGTGGCGTGTATGGCACTTCGCCGGATGGAATCGAGTGGGATATGAACGGGTGGAGGGACGCCGTAGGGAAAAATGATACCGGCACATCAGTCGTACGATGGAATGATCAGTGGCTGGGTTTTGTACGAAAGCAAGAGTGGGATAATCGACCTGAGGGAAATCTACAGCGTGCAGTGGGCATCACGAAAAGCAGTGACTTCCAACAGTGGACCGAAAAAGAATTAACCTGGACGGCAGACGAACAGGATGGCTATCCGTGGTCACAACCCTACGGCCTGTGTGTGTCGACTTATGGTGATCTACTCATCGGCCTGCTACCCCTACTGCGGCTTGAGCCCGCACAAGGCAACAACTCCGTTGGGGATATGGAAACACAGTTAATGGTTAGTCGTGATGCACGTAATTGGCATCGCGTGAGTGACCGTGCAGTCATTTTTGACCCAAGCCATGGCGGCCCCATCAAAGACAGGGCATGGGATAACAACTGTTATCCCAGCAGTACATTGATGTGCATTGAAGATGAAATCCGCATTTACTATTCCGGCAACAATGGTCGACATGGCGAATCAAAGACCCCATTGGGCAAGGTGCATGAGGCGGAACTGCGCTGTGGAATTGGCCTGGCAACACTGCAGGCTGATCGATTCGAAGCAATGCAATGCGACAATCAAGCTGAACAGGCCGTACTGCAGACCAAGAGTTTCTCATTCAGTGGCAAGGAATTGCTGGTTAATGCCAATCTGGAGAATGATACAGACCTGGTTGTAGAAGTGGTTGATGAAAACGGTTCTATTTTTAACGGCTTAGATAAAACTGCCTGTCGTTTACAACGGCATAATGCATTGCGCTACCGAGTTGAATGGCAATGCAATGGTGCAAGCAAAAGCCTGGCCCAAGCCGTTGGCGACCATCGAGTGAGCTTACGATTTAGCTGGATGCGAGGCGACCTGTTCGCCTTTCAGGTTTGTGATATCTAACCGTGAACATGGCTTCTTCGCCAAGCGATTCAGATTCATGATGTTCTTGGATCAGTCCTGAGAGCACCATGGAACTTGCCTGGCATTTATTTATTTTGCCAGGAACTGGCTTACACGAAGATCCAAAAACCAATAGATATTCAGGGAAATGCATTGCAGACACACAAAACATCAATTATTTCAAAACAATACCTTCGAGAAACCGAACCAATGGAACACGCAACGTCACCCCCTCACCTGATGGTTCCACGACACAGCGGCCACCAATGAACGCCGTGGCGGTTTGAACTGGAAATCGTGCCGCAATGCGCAAGACAATCTCACCTGAAGCGTGTACCTGCCGTATGGCACCCTCCTTGAGATCATTGGTCGCTAGATTGGCCAGAAGAATCGTGTATTCCCTTTCTTTCTCATTAACATAACCCGCTATTCGGATCGTTGCAGGACCTTGAATCATCTCAATCTCCTGACCTTTCCCTGCCGCCCAGCGCATGGCCCTTGCCAGCAACGTGTCCATCTCTACAGCACGTCGCCGAAACTCCATATCAAATGCTGATGTGGAGATAAAAACCACACGCCCCGAACCTTCATAGGCAACCGCAATGGGACAAATTACATCTCCGGGCCAAAAAGCCCGTCGGTTGAAATGCTGTGCATTAGCCTTTTCATGATCAAAATCCAACGCATTGACCAGAACACGACATGCATCGTTGTACTGAGCTTCAAGATACGGCGTAAGAAAGGTGAAATTGGTTTGGTCAATGTTCTCAGTCAACGGTGCTGCGTCAGTGATCTGTCCATAGTTCAAATATCGCTTCGACCAGGATGGAATTGGCCCAACGCTACGCAAACTTGGACAGCCGCCAACCGAGCGCGTGCCGCCAAGACCGAGATATCGCATGCCCAACATTTTCATGAGCGGGCGTTGTTGAATATTGATCGCACTGCCATGATCAAAATCACCCAAAACTACCACTGCATTACCACCCGCCCCAATATAATCGACAAGCCGGTGCTCAACTTTCGTGCCCATTGACCCGTACTCGGGCACAACGATCAATGGACGCTGCTCCGTCATGGTGATAGAAAGATCCCCCTCGGTAATCAATTCCATCAGGATCTGATTCTCGCGCAGGATCCTACATGCACCGGATATCGATGGGCCCATCTCACGATCATGTTTCATCTCAACTGCCTGGCTGTGTAATAGTGAACCAGTGATAATGGGTTCTGATTTCGCACGATGTTCTACAAGCGCACGAAGCTGTCCCATGTATTGCTGCAAGTCGTCCAACCGTCGCGGAGCCAAATCGGCAACACGTGCTTCTCTTAGAAGCGGTTGCCCATCGCAGGTCAGTCCATGCCCTAAAAGGAGCTTGACCTCTTCAAGGCATCGTCTGTCTATGTTTGTATCGTCGTACTTGGCCTCGTCGTAAACCGGTTTACCTGCACTGTACGCCTTGCATATCCATCGGCTCAGTGCCAATCGATCCAGATCCCCACCAACGGACCACCAAAGGACTTCTGGCAATACCGCATCGACCTGGTCAGCGTAACGGGCCAGGTCTGGGCCAAACAGCTTGCCCTGCTGATAGATGGTCTTGGGGCGCGTCTGGTCAATAATTGAACGTACGCTCCCGATCCACCAGTCGGTATTGGCCTGATTAAACTGTCGAATCTGACTGCCGCCGGACAGGGCCGCTTCACCATAATCTTCAGCCTCTAAATGCGAAAAGCCACCACCCCCATCTGCACGTACCGCACCTACCAGTTCCATTAGATCGCGATTGAACATTACTTTAAACTTGGCCTGACAGAACGAACAAAAACAACCTACCGGCATCTGGTCGAAGTAAACGCCATCCACGTCATACCCTGCCAATATTTCCTTGACTTGCCCCAGAGTGTGACGCCCGTAAGGCGATACGTAACACATACAGCCAATTGGCTTGTTCTCCTCGTCACGCTGCTGCCAATCCGGATGCAATTCAAGTTGCAGCGCAGCACCCGGCGTAGTCCCCAACCAGTAAACCACTAAACGCATATCCCGCTGGTGCGTCAGTTCACGGAACTTGGCAAGCATGTCATATCCTAGTCGTGGAACGGTGGCGGCCCATTTCGAGGGGTACACGCTGTAGCCGCCAATCTGCATAGACAGCATCAATACATTGGCGCCAAAAGATGCCGCCCGCTCTACTTTGAACGCCGGGTAGTTCTCGTCCCAATAAGCCTCACCACAATTGACCCAATCGTAGTAGGCAACTGCGGTCCGTCCCCATTCATGATCTTTCATGCTTGAACTCCACCGCAATGGTTTCTTCCATAGGAGAACATTTTTTGCTTACTCAATTACACACTTTGTATACGCTTTGGCATAGATCTCTCCCCGACTTCGTTTTGAAGCAGGCAGTTTTCCGAAAGGATCTACCAGGACACTTAGGGTGTGTTCGCCTGCATCAAGGCCGGCATGGAACTCTACCGCAGTCGCCTCAAGCCCACGCACCTTAACATAGTAGTAGCCCAGCATATAACCCCCGTCATCTGGAATACCCTCGTAAAGGGCAACGAGCACCTTACCGCTGTCAATCGGACCATCATTTCTTACATTAACATTTACCGTAACAGTTGCACCAGGATCACGATAACATGCATTTTCATAATTGACGCTGATATCCTCTGGTGAAATGGCGAGATCTGGAACAGGCTCGTCGTATGCAAGCGCTTTACCCGCATCAATCACCCCATGGCCCAAGTAGGGGTTCCAACCATAACCGTTTGCTGTGTTGCGGATAATCTGGCGAACCTCTTCAGATGTAAATTCGGGATGCCGGGAAAATATCAGTGCGGCCAACGCTGATACATGCGGAACTGCCTGGCAGGTTCCCGCCCAGTATCGATACCCAGCATTTCCGATCGTACTGTATATCCCCATATCATCCTTTACATCACTGGGATAAGGCACCGACCGTTGACCAGCTGGCGCAGCCACTTCAACCCCATCACCGAAACAGGCAAAGTTTGATTTCTTTCCGTCACGATTTACAGCCGTCACGCGCAGCATGACATCAACTGCCGACGGCCAGTGAATGGAATTATTGTTTTCATTGTTGGAAACAGTGCAGGCAAGCACCACCCCCGCCTGATCCGCCTCATAAATCGCTTCCAACAACTCCTCACTGGGAGGCGGGGTCCACATTTTCTTGTGGATCGTTCGTTCGGGACGTTGCCCATGTACCTTGATCGGATTGAAATAGCAGGCAGCACTTAGATTAATGACACGGGCGCCTGCTTTTACAGCATGACGAATACCACCTGCAAGGGATGCCTCATCATTTGATGCTCCCATCAGAATCGGTAATAAACGACATTGGGGTGCAAGGCCGACAATTCCAATTCCATTATTCCCTTTAGCGGCAATAATCCCGCAGACATGGCTGCCATGATCACGAGGCGTTTTCTTTCCAGATCTTTCATACCCCCCGGTGGCGTCATATGGCTCCAGACACTGGCCCTCAAGATCCGGATGGTGAAGGTCGAAGCCTCCTTCGATCACTGCGACAACGATTTCCGGAGACCCTTTTTCAATCTTCCATGCCTCTTCAGCGCGGACCATCTCCAAACCCCACTGCTTGCCATAGTCTGGGTCATTGGGTGTCACCCATGTGTCATTAAGGGGCATGCTATATCTTTCTTTTTCCTGGGAAGTTTCTAGCCGAATGATGCACAATCTACGAATACCGGCCAACCTTCGACTGGATCATAGAATCTATGAATACATGGGCAACCGTCCGGGCCGAAAATATCGCTAACCGTATCGCTCCGATCACTGCTGCTCGATCTCTTGCCGCCAAGTACCCGCAGCTGGCCTCATCGTCACCTGGAGCGGACCCGTACCTTCAACCAACAAGGCATCATCGATATAGAAATCATCCGTTAAGTCCTCAGTACCAACCTTCCAGTACACGCCATGGAGAGTGCCTGTCCAAGTGGGAGTCAAGATACCCGAAACCTTGCGCCATCCGGGACCAGCCCAGGCATCGTAGAAAGCAGCCTGTTTCATACCCTCACTTGTGTCAAGGTCCAAAACAACCCACTTCTTGTTATAGGGAAGCGTGCCTTTAATCCACACTTCCGTGTAATAGGACTGCCCATTGACGATCTCGCCTGTTATGTTTTGATGTGGACCGGCAAAGGTATTGCTGCGACTACCCGCAAGAACGCATCCCAACCCGCTATGCGGTGTACCAGACTGCCAAACGAGGCTGCACGATCCCAGTGGCCCAACCCCCGACCAACCATGAAGACCGTTTTCCAAACCTGGATTCCTAAGTAAATTTGGTGGCGTTGTTGCAATCAACAGCACGCTGTAGATGCGCGTATGTTGATTAACCTTTGCCCTGACGTAGAGCCGGGCATCGTGCATCGGATCATTTGCCAGATCATTATCCATTTCATCGACAAGCATATACTGAATCGCCACGTTGCCCACAGCCTCAGAGGCTGAATATTGACCACTGTCATGACCGTTGCGCCAGGCAACATCTTTTCCCAATCGGTGCACGATCAATTCAACATAAGACTGAACATGCAACTTTGCCTTTGCGGCATCAACATCACCAACTGCACTGGCAACACGAATACGACTGATATTCATAGCTGACAGGCCAACAACGGTCACCACCATTGACACCGACAGGACAAGAACATAAACGCTGCCGCGATTACGATTGCAGGATGTTATCGTTCTTGAACTCATTGTCTTAAGTCAGATGTTTTCTGGGACCTGTAAGGGTCCTCCAATACCTTGGTACGGATGGCATGTAATTCCATGACTGGCTGATCATTGAATCTAACCACCACACGGATACGTTTAGCACCGGTCTCCGAAGATGACACCACACTGAGATCATAAGGATCAATCCATTCGATCATTACCTCACGATGATATTTAGTCGCATGACCAATCGCCGTACCATCAGCGTATACCGGCGGGGATGACAACCACCCATCGTAATCATCCACATCGTCGTAATGCTGACGGTTTCCGGTTGCCTCGCCGGCTTCACACCCAAACACGCCCGCCCCGTCAACCTCCTCGTACGGTTGATTAAGAATTTCACACATCAGTCCCTGGGCCAGCAACAGGGCCCCATGCTGGCGAGTAATCTTGAATTCATTTGCCTTGGTAGCACCAATAGTCCGCATAACCGCCAAAAACATTATGCTGATCAAGGCTACCGCCAGAACCGTTTCAATCATCGTGAAACCACGGCACTTATAGGAAGACCGGCAAGTTGATGACACATCGTTTTGTGGATTCAACCGGCTCATAATCCAGCCCCTCCAACTCGAATCCTAAATACGTCAACCTCACCATCCGCTGCGGGCGCATTGATCCACGCATGGGAGCTGGATGAATGATGCACCATGTCGTATCTGTAGGTGCCATGGTGCTTGCCATCTATAAAGATGGCAACCGTGTCATGTCCTGGATCAAAAATTAGCCTCATGTTGACAAATTGATCCTCTAGACCATCAAGCCGAGCAAGTATTTCCCCGGTCATTGGTGCAACATGATGTTTTAGCTTTACTGTCTGTGTGCCATCTTCTTGCAGTTGCACTAGTACTGTGATGATCGCACAGCTATCTTCCACTCGATCGCCATATATTCTAAAACGTACCGGATTACCGTTTGCCACGGTGTCGCGGCAGCGAATGTTTACCGTTGTCACCTCACTGAAATCCTGCTCGGTAATTGTTCGCAGGCGATTACCCGGCATGTACCAAACGCCATTGACTAGATCGCCAAGTTCAAAGATCCCTTGAGCCAACTCCCAATCCGCAATGCCATTGCAGTTAAGATCCAATTGGGTCGGAGCACCCGTAAACTCTGCATCCCAAACTGCCGTTAACACTTCAGGCAAGTTTAGTGTCTGAACAACATTGACCAATTGGTGTTCAGAACCATCTGGAGATATTTCTAGTTTCGATTGCACACTACTGATATAGTTTCTTGTAACTACCTGGTCCTGCCCGAATACGAAATATGTTCCATAGATGTAATGAACAAGTGCCTCGCCAGAATGGTGGTCCCAATTGGCACCGCTGTCGACTGTTGAAAGCTTTCCATCTGAGGCATTACCCACACCAACCTTTGCGGCAACATCGCCATTGTCATGCTGCAATACCAGGCATAATGATTCACCGGGAATTCGGTTTTGGATGTGACTAAAGGAAAATTCCTGCCAGGTACTTGAAGATGTCAAATCCGTTTCCGACATGGACTGCTGCTGGAGAACGGTGCTGGATGGCGTCAAATCAGGATTGATTCCCCTAATTTGAACCAATGTCGACCCGCCATATTCTCCATCCTGCCTGGCCTTGATATATGCTCGGGTCATACGCCAGGAAATCGCCTCTGCCGGCAATAGAGGCTTAAAGTGCTGAGCCAACCATCCATTGGCGCGAACCCCTTCGCTATATACCTGATCAATGCAAGAACTGAACTCCTGCTCGGCTGACTCAACATGAGGCCCGGGGTACCGCTCTACAACTGTATTCGTCTCGTAAGACAGAACAAACCTGGTTACACCATCGACAACTGAAATCTCCGGTTCATCATTGTATTTTCGCATCAATGGGTCGCCGTCATTGCCACCCCAGGTGTACCGCAATGTCTCTGGTAAACCATCTCCACTGCGATCTGCAATGACAAAAGTCACTGCTCTGGCCGCACGCTCGGTGATATAGATTGACGTACGAAGCTCGTCATCAAGACGTTGAAGTACTCCAGTAGCTTGCTCAAGGATATCCGTTGTCCTCTTGCCATCTGGAAGTGCATGGGAAGCCGCAATCATTGCTGCGCCCAGTGCGCCGACAATGAGACTGACCAGCGCCAAACTGACAACCAGTTCCATCAAGGTAAGGCCGGATTGCCTATGTCTACCAAGCATTTCAAAGCCGAAATGGCTTCACCCCTTTATCTGGACATCCAAGGCCGATAACTCTAATTGGCTCATGGGACTACCCGCGTGGCTTGTTAATTTATCGACCAAATCAGAGTCTCGAATCGGCCATGAAAAAGGATTTCGGCTTAACCACAAGTTCGCCATCAGCCGACTGCTGGCCAGATATGACAATCATTGCACCTGGGGCGCTATTGCGTATCTGCCGCAATAGCGGCAATGGCAAACCGTTGCCTGGATCCATATCACTTGATCCCACCAAAACCTACCAGTTTAGAATAACTGCCACGGTGCCCTACTCATACTGGATGATGACCGCCTGAGATGCCTCCACGGCTGGCACAAGTAATTTTGCACAATACGGGCCTGGATCATCATAGACGGCGGTCTTTATTGGGATCCCAAAACAATCCTCCAAATGACGATCCAGAACAGCCCACTACCATCAAATTTGCATCTGGGCAGCCGAAGTGCTGTTATTATGGCTAAATATCAGACGAGGTTACATGTGCTTGGGATGCATATGTTGATTTAATCTAGTTTTTATCTGCAGCTGACAAGGAGAAACTCACTTTGTCTAATATTCACCACACCATCCAGGCTGCATTCTTGGTATGCCTTGGGTCAACATCACTTATTGCCAATGACGCCAATACGACAACTAGCCTTATCGCACCGGGCGCAAAGGTCATACAGGTTGCCACTGGATTTACCTTCATCGAAGGCCCTGCATGTGATCAGACCGGCAACATATATTTTTCTGATATCCCTCACAGTCGAATATACAAGTGGTCAACGGATGGAGTATTGACAACCCATCGTGAAAACACGGGACGTTCCAACGGACTATATTTTGATAAGCATGGCAACTTGCTGGCATGTGAAGGTGGCAATCGACGTGTTGTATCAATTGCTCCTGATGGAAAACTTGAAGTTCTGGTCAAAGAATATGGTGGCAGAAAACTCAATAGCCCCAATGATCTTTGGGTTGATCCACATGGCGGCATTTACTTCACTGATCCAAGATACGGCGGGCAGGACACAGTCGAGCAAAATGGATTTCACGTCTACTACATTCCACCCGGCACCAAGAAGGTCATTCGTGTGATTGATGATCTTAAAAAACCAAATGGGATTATCGGCACCACCGACGGCAGACGCCTTTACATCACGGATACCATTGCCCTGCAGACCTATGTCTATCAAATACTTCCTGGTGGTTCCGTTACGAATCGGAAAGTCATGGCACCACAAGGATCCGATGGCATGACATTGGATGAACAGGGGAATCTATACTTAACACGAGGTCCTGGTGTTCAGATTTATACCCCGGACGGGGAAAAAATAGCTGAACTCCCTGTACCCGAGGGCACGACAAATGTCACATTTGGCGGCATTGATCGCCGCACACTATTTATCACTGCGCATACAAGTCTGTACTCCATCCAGATGAATGTACATGGCCAAAAACATAGGACAGACCGTCGGTAGCTCATCATCCCGCAGCCAACCATGCGGCATAGGAAATGAGAATACAAATCATGAGCAAAATATTTATCTGGCTCTATCTATCGTCTTTATTGTTGATTGCATGTCTTTCGGCCTGTGTAAATTCGGAGCCGTTCACCAACAAAGGTATGCTCGATGACCACATGAAACGTGGCTACCAGTGGATCCGATCCCGCCCGTTTACTCTTACATCACTTGTTTTGAAGCATGAAACATATGATGCAAATGTGTACTCCGCATGCAATCTAAATGCTGCGTTGCTATGGAAACCAGAGATCGAATTATTCAAGGAAACAGTTCGGGCGGGGCTGCCTTGGCACGGTCACGCCAAATCCAGGCGTTTCTACGGAAACGAAGGGGCTGACCGGTTCGATGAAGAGATGCAGTCGCACATGAAGCAGTTGGTAAACGATTATCCCGGCTGCGAAGCCTGGCTCGTGTGGGACGAACCAGAGCGCGAAGAAATCAAGCTGGCTGGACAGATAGCAAAATGGGTGCGAGAAACGTGGCCCAATATGCTTGTCTATACGGATGCCAACCCAGGTGGACATGAGGAGTTCCGGGGTGAGGAACCGGAAAATGGCTACTACTACACCCAATATCTGCGTGACATTACAGAAACGATAAAACCCGATGTTCTTATGGTGGATTTTTATCCATTCTTTAAAGAACCATGGGGCGATCGAATCCCTTATTTCCGATTCCTGTGTGAACAGATCAGAAATGCCGCACTTGAAGCCGACGTGCCCTACTGGATGTTCATACAGGCGTATTCTGAAGATACAGTGGGAAACACCAACAACCGACGCTATCCCTCAGAATCAGATTTACGATTGCAGGTATTCACCACGCTCGCTTACGGATTCACGGGGCTCAGCTATTTTATTTACAGTCCCGCTTTTGAACGCTCGATACTGAACGAGGATGGATCTCCCACCCGGCTTTACTATGACATCGCACGTGTTAATACAGAGGTTCTTAATATCGGCCAAACCCTGCGCTTTCTACGAAGCACGGGCGTGCAGATAGTCGCTGGCCACCATACCGCTAATGGCACAATGACCAACAACAAACCTGGGGCGCATGACATACTGTGGGAACCCGGGGCTGGCCTTGATTATGGCATCCAACATATTGAAGTTACAGAGCATGGCCCGGGTCGAGATGCACTTATTGGCTTCTTTGAAGACGATGACAACCAGAATTACTTCATGCTAGTCAACCTTTGGCACGGTCCAGGTGCCCCGGCAAGCGACAAGACCACAACTTTCAAGATTCATCTGACACCAGGGATCAACCAGATCAAACGCTTGTCACGAGAAACGGGGCAAGTTGATATTCTGAATGCAACAGATGGTGTTATATTCGTGACCTTGCCCGGTGGCACCGGGGACCTGTTTAAATGCAACGCCGGTGCGTTCGCCGGGCTCTCGCAATGAATACGCGTAGCCCAAATATCCTCTGGATCATGTGCGACCAATTGCGCCATGACTGCACCGGCTTCGCCGGGCATGAACTAGTCCAAACACCGAATCTCGATACCCTTGCATCGCAAGGTGTCGTATTTGAAAATGCCTACTGCGCCTCGCCTGTCTGCTCACCGGCACGAGCAAGTTGGCTGACTGGGCTGTACCCGCACAGGAATGGTCAACTTGATAACTATAGCCACGATCTCGTGGATGAACCCGGTCGCGTATTACATCACGACTGCATAACAATTGGCGATGTCCTGAAAGATCACGGCTACCGATGCGGCATTGCAGGCCCTTGGCACCTTGGTCATGATCACATGCCACAACATGGCTTGACCGATTTCTGGTGTACCTATAGTTATCAGGGGAAACACCCAGATCGCCTGAACAAATACTTCAACCAACATGGTATTAATGACATGTACGGTCGCGGCGTACCGGATCATCATGAACACGTACAGTACATGCGACATGCCGCATGGACCGATCCGCGGCAACAACGCACAACATGGACGGTGGACCGAAGTATTGAGTTCCTTGAGGATTGTGACGATCAGCCATTCTTTCTATTTGCAAGTATCAAGGATCCGCATCCGGTCATGATTGTTCCGCCGGATTTATTAAATCTATATCCCCTTGAATCAATTCCACTCGACCCGACATGGCGGGACCCACTCAAGGGTAAGCCACGCTACCAGTTTGAGGGAAAAACCCGAGTAGCATCGAGCGTCCGAGACCGTGATTTTCTTTGCATGATGGCGCACTATTATGCCCTGATCACGCACATCGACGAACAGGTTGGACGCCTTCTAAAATACCTCGACCAAACATCCCGGTCAGAAAACACGATTGTTGTATTTATGAGTGACCATGGCGAAATGCTCGGGTCACATGGTTTTGTAAGTAAACGACTGATGTATGAAAATTCAGTCAAGGTCCCATGCGTGATTCACTGGCCAGCCGGCCTGCCAAAAAACCAACGGATACGCACACCACTTGGGGGCGTTGACTTGATGCCCACACTCCTGAATTTAGCCGGGCAACCAGTAAATGAGAAGATTGATGGGCGAAGCGTCGCGGAAGCGATATGCAGCAAACGCGAGCCGACACTACAACCGATATTTTCCGAGATCAGCTATAACAAAGCCTGCGGTCCCGAAAATGCGGAAACAGCGATGGTGCTGGATGGCAACTTTAAATACGTATGGCATCGAGATGACCTTGATGAGCTTTATAACCTGGAGGATGACCCACTGGAGATGGCCAACTTGGCAGGTCACAGTGAACAGGAAAATAAGATCGACATGATGCGGGGCACATTCAAAGACATGTTACAGCGCAATGGAGCAGGACCTTATGCATGGTGCACCCAATAAATCGATTCATCCTAATGCAACCCCATGCTGCTTGCTGTACCTTGTGAAAATTCGAATATTGACACAACTGCACTTGACCTGGAATTGACCTGCATTGCGTGACCTTACAGTCATCAGTCATATGCCGGATTACTATCATGGCTGGCCAACACTTTCCCGTCGAAAAAATGGAGAGCTGCTGCTGGTCTACTCCGGTGGTCGCCGAGCTCACGTATGCCCTTTTGGTCGCGTTGAACTCATGCGATCACATGACAGTGGCAAAACATGGACGCCACCCACGATACTGATAAACAGTCCAATTGATGATCGTGACGCAGGAATCCTGGAAACAAGACAAGGCAGTATCCTGACCACAACATTTACGTCTTTGGATTACACCAACCATCTCCCTGAAGACCATAAAGAGCGTAACCTTTGGGCCAATGCATACCAGCAAATCACCCGACAACAACAGCGGGCATTACTGGGCGTCTGGATGATTCGCTCCACCGACGGTGGGGTTTGCTGGTCAGCGCCATATGACTCCCTTGTCAACAGTCCACACGGCCCCATACAGATATCTGACGGTCGACTGTTGTATGTTGGAAAATCCCGGTGGAAGAAAGAACACATTGGAGCCTGTCACTCTATTGATGATGGCCAAACATGGCAATGGCTTTCTGGTATCCCCACGCGACCTGGGGACGACCAAGTAGATTACCATGAATTACATGCAGTGGAGGCTAGTAGTGGCCGCATCGTGATTCACATCCGTAATCACAATCAAAACAACCTGGCAGAAACACTTCAATCAGAATCAACTGACGGTGGCAAAACATGGTCCTCGCCACATGAGATCGGCGTATGGGGACTGCCTTCACATCTCCTCCGCCTTCAAGACAATCGCCTGCTGATGTCCTATGGTCACCGACGACCGCCACGAGGCAACCTGGCCCGCTTAAGTGACGACGATGGCGACAGTTGGTCTGCGCCCATCACAATTTCAGACGATGGGACTCATGATGACCTAGGCTATCCGTCAACCGTGCAGGTTGATAACGGAACATTGATCACCGTTTGGTATGAACGAATGTCCAATTCGCCAATGGCTGTCCTGCGCCAATGCACCTGGATGCTGCCCGGCTAGATGAATAACCCTATTGCGGCATATGTTAAATGATTAAAATAGTCTCACTGAAACGAGGCGCCTCCATCGCAGGAGTACACATGGGAAATACCAACCAACATCAATTCGACGAAAACCTTGAACAGTTGATCGCACCGGGAAAGGAAATTGACCGCAGCCTTTACCCAGACGCCCTTGGTCTAATGGCAAATGAACATCTGTTCTTCCCGCTTGACCAGCAGGACTGGCCGGTAAAGATTGATTCTTCTCGTCAGCTTTTTGTAGACGACTATCTATTGGCACAGACCAATGCGGTGAAACGTGAGGTTCACCAACCGAGCCTGCACCCTGCCAATCCGCTGATCATTCCTGATCAACCGTGGGAGATCCGACAAGACAAGGGCCGGCAAAGTGTTACTTTCCCGTTCGTCCATCTTGACCAAACAACCGGAAAATGGCGCATGTGGTATCGCGGTGAAGGGCGCTACGATTTGCCCTCAGGCGAAAGGATCCCTTTCCCAGGTCTCTTCGCCGAATCCGAGGACGGCATCGTTTGGGATAAGCCAACGCTAGGTTTTCATGCGTGGAAGGGATCAAAACAGAACAATATCGTGTTTCACGGGGGGTACATCTGGGGGCTGTTTGTAGAACCGGAAGAACAAAGTGAGCGATACAGGGCGATGGTGAAGTTGGAGTATGGCAAACGCGGCGGGTATTACCCATACACCTCGCACGACGGCCTGCGTTGGCAACGTGCACAGGAATATCCGCATTGTGTTGTGTTCGGCGGGCGGGCAAAGGGCGCCCGCACCTATCCCGTTGGGGGGGTGGGTGATACCAGCCGATTCTATTTTGACGAGAAACTGGGAAAGTATATTGGTGATGTCAAGTTTGTCGTACCCGCTGCCGGAGGTCGGCGGTTTAGATGCCGCGGGATGATGGAAAGTGATGACATGGTTCATTGGTCGCGCCCGTACATGACCTTCTACCCCGACTCATTGGACGATCCGGACTCACAGATCTACGGTCATACGGGGTTTTGCTACCAGAGCATGTGGCTGGGCTTTCTACGGGTGATGCACTCCGAGCGCGACGCCGGGCGTAAACAGACATCAGTCGAGCTGACGGCAAGCCGCGACGGACGGCACTGGACGCGGGTCGCGCGTGGACAGGAGTTTATGCCACTGGGGACCCCTGAAGATTGGGACGGAAACTATGTGGATCCAACCTCTGAACCAATCCTCGTCGGGGATGAACTGCGGTGCTACTACCATGGCGCCTGGCTCGGGCCTGAGCCGACGGACGATACGCCACAATGCATTGGACTGGCCACGCTACAACGTGATCGATTCGTGTCACTGAATGCCGCTGGCAAGCCTGGCTGGGCCTTGACACGCCCTTTAACCTTTAACGCTGGCTACCTGTTTATCAACGCCCAAGTAGCTGATGGCGGATCGATCACCGTCGAGGTTCTGTCTGCCGATGGACAACCGCTCAAGGGTTTTTATCAGAGCGATTGCTTGGCAATTCGCGACGATTCAACCCGAATCCCCGTGACGTGGAAGAAGCACTCCATCATTGAGCCGGCACCCGGACAGCCACTGAGCCTACGTTTCAGCTTAACCGATGCAAAGCTGTATGCATTCTGGGTGGAGTCCACCTGATCTTTGAATGGCGGAAACTGGCCTGCGGACAACAATTATTGAAAACCAGAAGGCAAACATGTATTTTCAGCTCCACACCATTACTTATCAAAGGTAATCACATGAAACCGACTCTTCTTGTGTTATGCGCCATCATCACCTCACCTCTGGGCTGGGTTTATGCTCATGAGTCTACTGACCACATGACCCTAGGAGAGGTTTTGCGCGAATCTAAATGGGACCGCCTTATCGGGACCTGGGTGGACGCAGAAACCAAAGGCGATGCCCTCAAAAGCACCTTTGCCTGGAAATTCAAGGATCACCTGGTCCAAATCACAACCTGGGATTCTGAAAAGGAATCTTTCTCACTGATGGGACGCAACCCAAAATCAGGCGACATTTTTCACATGTCAGCTGGCAGTACCGGCGATAGCAGCATTGGTAAATGGGAACTTACAAAATCGGAGGCGATTCTTGGACTGCTATTTGTCACCGGCAAAGGTGAAGAAGGTGCACTAAGAATCCGGCACCAACTTCAAGGTGATGACACGATGCTTGTGATCATCGATCTACCCGAACCAATCACGATCAAAATGATCCGCATCAAGAAAGGCGATTACAGCTACAGGACCAAGGGCAAACTCGATTGGAAAGCGATCAAAACACGCATCGAGTCCGCCGTTCAGCGCGGTGACCTCACGCGTAAAGAGGCAGATGAAAAGTATCGACAGATCAAAGACCTTCAGTTGAAACACGTTCCGGTTAAGTCAAAAGATTAGTCCATCCACAGTTACAGAACACCTAGCGACTTCACTGAGCAAAACCGGGGCCGCAATAACGGCACGATTGGCATGCCCCCAACCTCCTGGGCAGCCCTGTTCCCTTGAAACCATGCCAAACCGGCGAAGACATGGAAATAGTGTTCATAATGCTCCATTGCGCCTATTGATTATTGCTCCACCGTGACAATACAATAGATGTGTTGGCAAACCATCGCACTGGCATCATCCGTGTTCTGGATGAGTTAATAACTCCATGAAATATCTTCGAGAAGCAGCAAGATTGTTATGCCTGTCGTGCCACACTGTTGCCGACATGCGCCGAATTGACAACCAGAATGCCATCTACCGAAACCCTGCTCTGCTTGAAGAACTTGAGAAGCGCGTTCTCCTTTCCGCCGTCACTCAAACCGATACGCAACCTCCCGAAAAACCTGAATACCAGTTGGCAGTGCAAACGATTCCAACGTTTACTGATATCTCTGCGTCGATTGGATTAAACAATGTATTGGCCGGCAAGGCGGCGTTCGCTGACTACAACAATGATGGCTGGGTTGACCTCTACGCTAGCGATCACTTGTGGCGAAACGACCGGGGTCATTTCACAAAACTTAATGAGGATGGATTTGGCAATAGCGGTATCTGGGCCGACTACAACAACGACGGTTATCTTGACCTTTTTCTTTTTTCAGATGATTACCGTCTATATGAAGGTGTTGACGGGATGAGTTTTGTCGAAACCACCCATAAACTCCCTGCTGATGAGATGGACAGCTTGAATCCAAGGAGTCGTGGTGCGACCTGGGGTGACTGGAATGGGGATGGTTATATTGATCTCTATGTAGGTGGCTACGAATCACCTTATCATCCCGATCTAATACTTCTCAATCAGCAGTCCGAACGGTTTGAGATTATTTGGGTGCAGTCGGGTGACATCGATCCGTCACGCGGAATCACAGCTGCGGATTATGATGAAGATGGTGATCAGGATATTTACGTTTCAAATTACCGCGTGGAACAGAATCAACTGTGGCAAAATGATGGCCATGCGAACTTCACGAATGTCGGCCCCACTGCAGGGGTTGCGGGGGACTATGATGGCTGGAGTTATTCCTACGGGCACACGATCGGTTCTGCCTGGGGGGACCTGGACAGCGATGGACACCTAGATCTGTTCGTAGGTAATTTCAGCCACCCTGCCGAGTGGCAGGACCGCCCCAAATTCTATCGCAATCTTGGACCAGAAGACAATTATAAATTTGAAGACCGATCCAGTTCGGCTGGTTTAGCATGGCAAGAGTCCTATGTATCCCCGAGCCTTGCCGACTTCGACAATGACGGTTATCTCGACTTCTTCCTAACCACAGGGTACTCCGGTGACCACGATGTCCTGTATCGCAACAACGGAGACTGGACCTTTTCACGAGTAGATACTGAAGCAGGAATCTCTGTTACGGAGAACTACCAAGCTGCATGGGCGGACATCGACAATGATGGTGACCTTGACTTACTTACCGGTGGCAGGCTCTATCGCAATAACGGTAACTCAAACAATTGGCTGAAGGTTCGCCTGGAGGGTGGCGGATCGGTGAATCGTGCCGCAATCGGTGCTCAGGTGCGGATCGCACTGGGCAATAAGACCATCACCCGACAGGTAGAGGGAGCCACCGGCGAGGGTAATCAGAATGACCTCACCCTTCATTTCGGGTTGGGGCAGGAATCTGATCCGGTTAACGTGCAAGTCACGTGGCCCAATGGAGAAACATTTGCACTTCAAACGTCGATCAATCAAACATTGGCTGTTCGGTACGGACAAGGGGCGGCAAAGCCCAAACCGATCAAGGTGAATTTTGCTGACCCCAAGCATGGTGGCTCGGTTGAGCAGGCCCTGTATTCAATTGCACCAGGTGACCACTTTCTGCGGCGGATCAGCCCCTTGAGCGGAAAAACACTGGATACAAAAACCATTGACCTGCCAGAACACACAATCAAAGGCGCAATGGGGCTGGCCACGCATCCTACGACAGGACAACTGCACGCATTACTTAAACTCGACGGGCAAGTAGGCCGGGAGTTGGTCACCCTCGATACCCTGACAGGAAATGCGGTATCACTGGGAGACACCGGTCATGAGTTCGTGGATTTGACCTTTGGTGATGACGCTACGCTTTATGCCGTCACCGGCGACGCTGCAGCAAAACCTGAAATACTGTTTGAACTTAACCTTGACGATGGCAGTGCAACACATCTTGTTCACCTGGGGCACGGCAATGCAGGCGAGGCAATCGCCTTCAACCCCGATGATGATCTAATCTACCACGCATCCGGTTCCGGCGCACCTAACACCTCGGAAATATTCGAGACCGTTCACCCCCAAACATTACAGTTCGAAAAGGTGAATTTAAATGGCGACAACTACAACAAGGCAATGGCATTGGCATATCATGAAGAACGCGGGGTATTCCTCACTGTTGATTTCAACCAGAAACTGTACACCATCTCACCCGATGGCCAGGTAAATCATACCGGCAGTCTCGGGCACCGGTCCAAGGGGTTGTCCTTTGCGCCAAGATGGCCGCTTTTGGTTTACGATACACAGCAGGAGATGAATGGATCATTTTTGGTAGAAGAAGATAATACCACGCTACGCCTAACTGGGAATATCTGGACTGCGCTTGAGATGTCCTATGAAGTGACATCCAATACTGTTCTTGAATTCGATTTCGCAAGTTCTGTGCAAGGTGAGATACATGGCATCGGCTTTGATGACAATCTATTAAATACACCTTCCTATCGCTTCAATCTTTACGGATCACAACAGTCTGACCAGGCGCACAATGACTTCAATGACTATGACGTAGCGCCAGAGAACAAGCACTATACGATCCCAGTCGGCTCATTTTTTGCCGGGACGATGGACTACATGACCTTCGTCAATGACCATGATGTACCTCAACCTTCTGCAGAAAGCGTGTTCAGAAATGTCACGATCTATGAATATGATCCAGACGCAACGATTACATACCCATTTTCCGAAGACTTTGATGACGGCACTGCAGATCGCCTGGAAGTCGTGTCGGGTTCCGGTGAGGTCAACGGATCCGGGCAGTACGAAATATCACCACTC